>DBGDDN010000063.1:0-130572 GCA_048343195.1 Collinsella sp. | reverse complement strand
CGGATAGACCGGTAGCAATAAAAAAGCACCGGGGCCAGTGTCGGCCCCGGTGCCCAAGCGCGATATCGGCGGTGCTGTTTCGCGATATTCAACAGTGCTCAAGCGAGCAAATACTCACTCTAGCCGCTATTAACTTTTCGAGAGTAAAAGCCGCCGCTTGTTAACGGCGGCTTTTCTTATGCCTGGCGTATAGTCCCGCTGCAATAAGGGCGGCGGCGGTCGCCAGACTCACTACAAGCCCCGCAAGGGCGCCCGGAGTCTTGTAGGTCATCACGATCCTATTCGCGCCTTTCTGCATGTTCAGGGATGACAAACCCTTATCAGCGGCGGGCGTTAGTTCTGCGGTGGTTCCGTTTACCGTTACGTTCCAGCCCTCATCGTACGGAACGCTCAGCAGCAGGTTGCCGTCATCCTTGGCGGTATACTCGCCTTCGATCCTTCCGTCCTCAAAAACCGTCGGAATAAACTCGCTCGTCTTAAGCTCGTTAATAATCTGTTCGAAAACTTCCAGATTGAGGGCGTAAAAGACCGGCTCATTGTCTTGGGGCATGTCTGTATAGCCCTCTGCGACTCCGATTGACACGGTATGCTGACTCGGGGCGTCCGATGCATCCGCAATCTGGCGGATATTATTGTCGAATCTCCAGGCCTCGTTTTTGATCGTTCGCTGGTCGATGGTAAGGGTGACGGGCCAATAACTGCCGGCGGTCGCATGTTTGTTGATGTAGAGATACCCGATGGAGCTCGCCGGTACAGTAACGCTCCATTGCTTTAAGCTATCGCTATTCTCCGTGCTCGTGGCCTCGATCTTGGTATAAAGTTCGACCTCGCGGCCTAGGATTTTGCTGTAGAGGTCGTTCTGCTTTTCGAAAGGGTTCTCGCTCTTTAGCGTGCTGTTTTTGATATCGCTTGAGGCTGCGACGCCAATGCTGAGCGCATAGGGGTTCTCGTACACCGCGCTTGTTGAGTCGGCCTGATACGTCTTGGCTAAAACGTATCCCGCAGGCACGTTTTCAGGAATGGCATATTTGACTCCCAGTAGGGTATCGACGGCGAGAATGGGCTCGGCATAACGGGTCGAGAATTCGCCGACGCTGCTGTATCCAAGGGAGTTGAGCAGTGCGATGGCCTGCGGGTTATTTGCGGATGAGTAGGACGACAGCTGGTTGTACCCAAGCGCTAAGCCCTCGTTGAGGGCGGCGCTATCGGCGCGCGTGGTCGTTCGATCGATGCGGTAGAATGACGCAGAATCTTGGTCTTGAATGGCTGTGATCGTGTTGGTTGCGGTGGTCACATAGGTACAGTTGGCATCTTCGGAATAGCCTGCGTACAGTTGGTTCCACATCACATGGGCGTTGATAAACAACTCAATTGCGGTGATTGTCAGGATTGGTAATACGACGGCGGGTCGATAGACATGACGAAATTTGGGCTGGCCCTCGAACACCTGCAACGAATAGCCTGCGGCCCACATCGTAAAGAAGCCCAGCAAAAAGGCTGTGCGCGAATAGAAACCGTTGGGCACGCGCATGCCGCACCAGATGTACTCGAGCGGGCTCAAAACGGAGCTGGCGACCAGGATTATCGTGACGACAAGCGTTGCGATGCGCGTCTTGATCGAAACCGAGCGGTTAAACAGTAGGCTCACCGCGAGCAGCATCATGATTACGCCGCAATAGAACTGCGGTGTACTGTCGTTGTTCACCCACATGCCGGGGAGAAAGCCCCTGATGAGCGATTTGAGGCTGGTTTTAAGCAGCGGTCCGAGGGCCAAAACGGGGCCGCCCTTGGACATGGCAAGGATGGTCGGCAAAAAGGTCCAAGCGGACAGAAGCAGCCCGAGAACGATGGCGCCTGCGAATCGAAGTGCTCGATCGAGCATGAGCTTCCAGCTAAAGCCCTGCTCGGCAGCGTAATCGACAAATTCGACCAGTACAAAGATGCAGAGGAACAGAATGCTGATATAGGCCGTATACCAGCAGAACATGACGTTAAGTGCCGTGGCGATGACAAGGCGCGCTATGCGCTGCTTGCGGATGACCTCGTAGCAACCGTAGGCGCAAACGGGAAGCAGGATCAGGCAATCAATCCAGAGCGGGTTGCGCAGGTTGCTGACGGTCCAGCTGCAAAACGTGAACGAGAGGGAAAGCAGGAATGCCGCGGGCTTGGATAAGCCAAAGCGCTTTTGCACATACCAAGCGCTGCTGATGTGGACGCAGCCAAGCTTGAGCGCGCTGATGACGAATACAAAGAGCGTCAGCTTGTCCTGGGGAAACAACACGCAGAGCAGGTTGAAGGGGCTCGCGAGGTAGTAGCTATAGAGGCCCCAAGTGTTCATGCCAAGTCCCTGGGAGAAGGAATAGCGAAGGTTCGCTTCGCCTAAAAGGACGCGGCGAAACCACGCAAAGAAGTCGATGTATTGGTACTTGAGGTCGTTGGTGAGAAACGAATTGTCGCCAAAGGGATATATATGCCCCGCTATGGCGAGCGCGACAAAGAGCGTGATGGAAAACGTGAAGCAGGCAGCGTAGAACGCAACGTTCTTGAGCGTGCTGTTATTGGACCGTGTCATCAGAATCCTCGTTGGACTCGCGAACGATATAGATGGGGCGTCGCTTGGTCTCCAGATAGGCCTTTGCCAGGTACTCGCCGATGATTCCCAGGCACAGAAGCTGCATGCCGCCAAACAGCGTAATGAGGCAGGCGAGTGAGGGCCATCCGCCGACAGGGTCACCCCAGACAAGCGTTTTGACCAGGATAACGATGAATCCCAGGATGGCGATGAGGCAGAAAATGATGCCCGTGAGGGCGGCAAGGGAGAGTGGCGCCGTAGAGAACGCGACGATGCCATCGATGGAATAGAGGAGCAGCGACCAAAAGCTCCACTTGGTCTCGCCGGCAACGCGGTTGACGTTTACGTAAGGGAGCCACTTGGTTCTAAAGCCGACCCAGCCGTAAATGCCCTTGGAGAATCGGTTGTATTCGCCCATGGAAATGATGGCGTTGACCATGGGTCGTTTCATGAGTCTAAAATCGCGCGCTCCGTCGACGATGTCTGCCTTGGAAATGCGGTTGATGAGTTTGTAGAACATGCGGGCGCAAAACGACCTGACGGGAGGCTCGCCTTCGCGGGTAGTCCTGCGCGTGGCGACGTTGTCGTAGTCTTCGGTTTGCAGGATCTCGTACATTTGCGGCAGGAGCGAGGGCGGGTCCTGCATGTCGGCATCCATGGTGGCAACATAGTCGCCCTTTGCGTGCTGGAGTCCGGCAAACAGCGCCGCCTCTTTACCAAAGTTGCGCGAGAAGGAGTACCAGCGGATGGCGTATGGATGCTCCGCCGCGGCTTCTGCTTTCATGACGGTGAGCGTTGCGTCCGCTGAGCCATCGTCGACGAGGACCGTTTCGAATGAAATATCGGGGTGCGCTTGCGTCATGGCATGGACAACGCCGTCGAGCTCTTTGAGAAAGATCGGAAGCGATTCCTGCTCGTTGTAGCACGGAACGACGATGGAGATGAGCGGCATGGCGATTTACCTCGCGTTCGTTTTGTCGCTGCGATAGTCATCGAAAGCGTATTTGCTGTACACGTTGACCTCCCACTGCTTTTTTTCGACCTTTGCCACGGAGTCGAGGATGAATCCGGTTGCGAGGCTCAGGCCGCACAGGAACATAAACGAGGCGACGAGCATGGCGGTGGGGAAGCGCGGGACGAGGCCGGTCTGGAAATACTCGACAACGATGGGCATGCCCAGAGCGAGGCCGATGAGCGCGAATAGAATCGCGACCAGGGTGAAGAACTTTAGCGGGCGGTAGTCCTTGAACAGCGTGCCGATCATCGCGACGACCTTAATGCCATCGCTGACGGTGTTGAGTTTGGACTCGGAGCCCTCGGGACGGTCGCGGTACTCGATGGGTACATCTTTGATGCGCCAGCGGTGGTCGACAGCGTGGATCGATAGCTCGGTTTCGATCTGAAAGCCCTCGGAAAGCACGGGGAAGGTTTTGACGAACGGGCGGCTCATGGCGCGATAACCGGTCATGACGTCATCGAAGCTGTAGCCATAGACCCACTTGATCATGGCGCGTACCAGGTTGTTGCCAAAGCCATGGAAGGCACGCTTGTTCTCCTCGGCGTAGGTGCCGTTGGAAAGGCGGTCGCCCACGGTCATGTCAGCCGTGCCGTTGAGTATGGGCTCGCAGAGGGCCTTGGCCGCTTCGGCGGGGTAGGTGTCGTCGCCGTCGACCATCAGGTAGCAATCAGCTTCGATATCGCGAAACATCTGGCGGCAGACGTTGCCCTTGCCCTGACGCGGCTCAAAGCGGACCGTCGCGCCATGTTCGGCGGCGATACGCGAGGTATCGTCGGACGAGTTGTTGTCATAGACATAGACCGTCGCCTGCGGAAGCTCGCGGTGAAAGTCGTCAACGACTTTGCCGATTGTGAGGGCCTCGTTGTAACAGGGGATGATGACGGCAATGGATTCAGAATTCACTCAATGCTCCTTTGGAATTAAATCCTTGAAAGTATAGCCCTTTGCGCCTGGCATCCTAAGATGTGGGTTAGTTCTCCAGTTTTGTTGCGCGAATCGTTTGTCTGCCTGTCGGGTCTATACTGTTCGGTTGTCAACGATTACGAGTAAGGGAGTTGCATCCGTGTCGGATCAGACAAAGCAACAAGAAACTCGCAGTCTGCCTGCGACGTTTGCTAAGAACGAATTTGAGAAGGACGCGTTTATCCTTCGTCAGCTGGTTACCAAGGATTTTAAGATTAAGTATCGTCGCAGCGTTTTGGGCGTTGCGTGGTCGGTGCTCAACCCGCTGCTGATGATGATCGTCATGGCCATCGTGTTCTCGACGATTTTTGCCCAGGGTCGCAACGGCTCTATTACGCCCGAGATGTACCCGCTGTACTTGATCGTGGGTAACGTCACCTTTGCCGTCATGTCCGAGTCTACGAACCAGGCGCTGACGTCGATCGTGGGCGCAGCTCCGCTGCTCAAGAAGGTCAAGGTTCACCGCTGGGTCTTCCCGGTGCAGAAGGTGCTCTTCTCGCTGGTCAACTTTGCCTTCTCGCTGGTCGCCGTCGCCATCGTTATGCTGTGGTTCCGCGTTATGCCTTCGTGGCACCTCATTCTGCTGCCTGTTTGCTTGTTCTTGCTTATGTGCTTCTGCATGGGCCTGGGTATGATGCTTTCGGCGCTCACCGTCTTTTTCCGCGACGTTATGCATCTGTGGAGTGTCGTTATCACGGCGTGGACCTATATCACGCCCATCTTCTGGACGACCGACTTCGTTGCGCAAATGCCCCATATCGTGCGCATCCTGGTCTATGCGAACCCCATGTACAACTACCTGCAGTTTATGCGTGACATCTTCCTGTTCCAGACCACGCCTTCGTTCTTGACGCTTGGTATGTGCGTCGCTTGGGCGGTTCTTGCGCTTGCTATTGGCTACACCGTGTTCCATAAGTCCGAGCGCAAATTCATCCTCTACATCTAAGGAGTGCTGTGATGACTGAATCTGTTGTTGATTACAGCGAGCAGCCTCTGGCTGTCGAGGTCGACGACGTCACCATGATCTTTAACATGGCGTCTGAGTCGCTGACCAACCTCAAGGAGTATTTCATTAAGCTTGCCAAGCACGAGCTGTTCTTTGAGGAGTTTAGGGCGCTAAAGCACATCTCGTTTGATATTCATCGAGGCGAGGTCGTGGGCCTGGTGGGCACTAATGGTTCCGGCAAGTCTACGATGCTTAAGATTATCGCCGGCGTGCTCGAGCCCAGCGAGGGCAGCGTTAAGGTGCATGGCAACATCGCACCGCTGATTGAGCTTGGTGCCGGCTTTGACCCCGAGCTGACCGCCCGCGAGAACATCTATCTGAACGGCGCCCTGCTCGGCTACACCAAGGAGTTCATTGATGCCAACTTTGACGGCATTATCGAGTTCGCTGAGCTGCAGAACTTTGTCGACATGCCGCTTAAGAACTTCTCCTCGGGCATGGTGGCGCGTATTGCCTTTGCAATCGCGACGATTACCGAGCCCGATATTCTGATCGTTGATGAGACGCTGTCCGTCGGTGACGTGTTCTTCCAGCAAAAGTGCGAGGCCCGTATTCAGCACTTTATCCAGAGCGGTGACGTGACGGTTCTGTTCGTTTCGCACTCCATGGAGCAGGTCGAGCGCATTTGCCAGCGCGCCGTTTGGATTGAGAAGGGCGACCTTCGCATGGACGGCCCGGTTGATGAGGTCTGCAAGGCGTACCGCGAGCAGTTCAACTAGGTTATAATTACAAGCGCTTGGCACGCGTGCGCGTGCTTGGGCGTGCGGTTATTTGCTCCATTAGCTCAGTTGGATAGAGCAGGGGACTTCTAATCCCAAGGTCGACGGTTCGAATCCGCCATGGAGCACCATCGTTTATTAAGCCCGGACCGCTTAGTGGTCCGGGCTTTTTTCGTCTTATTGCTGCGGTTTTGAAGGGTGAGCTATGGGGACCAAAAGGCTCGACTGGATTGATATTGCAAAGGGGATTGCAATTATCCTGGTCATTGTGGGGCACACCGTTCCAAATCCCTCGCCTTTGCGGCACGCCATCTTCTCGTTTCACATGCCGGTGTTTTTTTATTCTTGCTGGATATACGTTTAGGCCCAAGCCGTGGCGCGAGCTGGTGAGTGGCTCGGTGTCGCGTTTGCTGGTGCCGTATGTGGTGCTTGCGCTGGCGTGGCAGGTGCCGACGTTCTTGATGAGCGGGGCTCCTTTGACGGGTAGTGCGCTTACGGGCGGACTTGAGATGCTCGTGTTTGCCTCGGGTGTTGATGTGCCTGGGCTTGGCGTTGCCGCCGTTGGCATGGCGTGGTTTTTAGCCGCGCTGTTTACGTCGCGCCTGCTGCCGCGCTGTTTACGTCGCGCCTGCTGTTTAATGCGCTGGTACGGCTGTTTGACGGGCGCGAAGTTGGGGTTGTTTGGCGGGGCGTTGTCTGTGCTGCGATAGCTTTCGGTGGCCTGAGCGTGTCTCGCTTTTTGGGTATCTACCTGCCGGTCGATCTGGATCTGAGCTGCTACATCGTTTTGCTGATGTGGATTGGCTATACGGCCCGCCAAAGGGGGCTGGAGCCGAGCGTGGACAAGCCGCTGCTGTTTATTGGAGCTGGAATTGTTTGGCTTGTCTTAGCAGCTATGAGCGGGCTTGAACTTTCGAGCCGCCGCGTGGACGGTTTTGTTATTGCCACGATTGCCGCTCTTGCTGGCAGTTACTGCGTATGTTGGGTTTCTATGGCTGTGGAGAAGCTGAAGGACGTACCGTTCTTGGGCGCTCTTGAGCGAGGGCTCGTGTTTTGCGGACAAGCCAGCCTGGCAATCTTTGCAACCCACGCAGTCGATTGGTTTATCCCTTGGCTGACGATGCCGTTGCTCATGAAGCTGTCGGCATCGTGGCTCTTCGCATCAATCGTGCGTTGTGCCTGCGATATCGGATTGGCGTACGTGATCAAGAAGGCGTAATTTGTAGCGGGGTCGACCAAGCTGATCGTCCCCGCTGTTTTGTGGACATTTTTGTGTCAGGGTTAGAATTGGGCGCCTTCAGTCTCTGCTGAAGCTCCGTTTGTTCGTTGCCTATTTAACTTAGACAGAACTGGGGTTCAAACCAGTTCTCGAACGAATATGAATTGCCTTCTTCCGTCCATGTGTCGTCATTAATAAAGAATTTGAGATCATCGTCGCCACAGATATCCTCGGGCCATTCATCCCAACCTAAGTCCCGTGGATAGCCGTCTTCATCGAGATCGGTTTCATCGGTTTCCCAGTCGGAAACGAGTTCGAATGACGCATCTCGGATAAGCCTTACAAGCAGTTCTTGTGCAACGGTGTGGGCCATTATGTCTTGTCCGTGTTTTGCTCGTATACGATAACTAATCAGATCTGCTCGAAGTTTGAATAGAAAGTCATAGTTGTACTGCATCAGATATTGAGGTGGGAGCAAATCAATCATCCAGCTATCGGGGAGTTGTCCTACATGAGTCCCTTTTGGAAGATGAGAGAGGTCCTCAAGATCCTTATTGATATAGTCAAGCAGAATATCGGTTCCAAAGGCGAAGGACGCTGCGCCCTTATAGCCATATTCATCTTTTAAGAATTGGGACCAGGCGGCATGACTCGAATCAATCGCCAAGGATTCTTTTGTCGTGGCCTCATTTATAGTTTCTGCGGCTGAATCATCGGGGAAGTTTTTCCATTTGAGGACCTTGCACACGGCTGTTGCCTTATCGCTTCGAATGGATTGGCCGCTCTCGTACTTACCCCATGTTTTTGCCCCGATTCCGGCTCTGGAAGCTGCTTCTTCGATGCTAAGGCCCAGTTCTGCTCTCCTTGCTTTGATTTGGTTTGCTAAATCTTCGCTAACTTGAATTGTCTTAGGTGGCATCTCTATTCCTTTCCAACCGGAACGTATAGGATACATACCATATTAATACTAATAGTCCGTCTGTAAAGCCGGTATGTTGCCTGTTTGTGCTTGATGGAGTTTGTCTATTAAAAAATCGGACGCCCGCAAGGCATTTGCTGTGGGCGTCCGATATTCGAACAGGGGTCTATTTGCATGATTTAGCCTGGGGCTGCCTATTTCATCCTCAGACAGTCTGGTAAGACTTTCGATACTGCACTCATTGCCTGTGGCTTTAGGTACTGCTCGTTAAGTCGTGCCTTTTTGTAAGCGTAGCGGGTATCTGCTGAGTATTTGACCAGCACATCCGTAAAGAATCGTTCCCAGCTTAAATAATCGCGGCTTTCGATATAACTCGAGGGATCCTCAAGGATTTTGGGAATGTCGCTACTGGGGATGAGCCCGGAGCGTAGGAGTGTCCACTCGAATGACTCCGGGAGGAACAAGCGAACATTCTTGTAAATACGCTGTCCCAACACCTTTTCGATGTAGGGGCCAAACGCTGCGCCGTCTCCTATGGCTAGGATGTTCTGCTCGGGGCATTCGTGAATCGTTCGCTTTAGATTCGCTACGCCGGTGGCGGTGTAGCAGGGGATTCCGAGCCGGTTGCAAAGAGCGCCGTAGAATTGATAGCCAGATTTGCTGTCCTCGACAACCACAGCATCGGGTATCTCGAATCCAACATTTAGATCCTGATACAGCATGCTCGTCGTGTGGTCATATAGCGGCTTGGTCACCGAGTAGAAGCGCCTATCGCTCTTGCGACCATTGATTGTCTTGCTTGTGGTGTTGACTAGCTTTAGGATTTCATCGACGCTGTAGGGGAGTTCACTGGCATCGCGACGAGATACTAGCACAAAATAGTTGGATGAGCCGTTAACGGCTTTTGCGAAGTCCTTTGAGTAAATAAACTCATTGCCCTCATCTAGAAAGACGATTGAGTCCTCGATAAGCGAAAGCTCGCGCTTCCAACGCCTGCCAGATAGCGTTTCGCAGGGTACGTCGCAGCTGAGCTTGACGCCGCTCTCCGGTCCACGATCGTTGTAGTCGCGAATCATCGAGATGAGTGTCGTTTTGCCCGTGCCACTGTTGCCTCGTATAAAGGAAATGTTGCGTTTAAACGTGAGCGTGTATTTGACCTTTGCGCGCTCGACGACAACGGTATGTGTTCCCCTCATTACTCATCAACATCCAAGAAGTCATTGGTGGCGCCGACAAACTCCTGCATGTTCTTGACGATGCGGTTGTCGTTTTCGATGCGGATTTCAAAGCTCTTCCAAGGGAATTTCATGATGTGGTAAAGGGTCACCAGCACGTCCTGCTCTTTGCCAATTTTGAGCAACCAGCGAGCGCAGTTGTCGCCGCAGGTGGAGGCATTAAATACCTTATCGGGGAGATTGCGTACTAGTAGCAGCGTCTTAACGCCGCCGGACAGTTCGAGTGGGGTGATCGAGCCCAGTTGCTTACTTACGATGTTGTGGGGACCGATGAGCTCGGATCCGTCAACGCTTTTAATGATCTGTGCGGCCATTGGGTCTTCGAACCATGAGTCCAAGTATGAGTTCCTAAAGAAGGTCTCGGTATCGTAAATGGAACCGGGATAATCTCCCAGGTGAATGCTTAGCATGCGAGTCTCCAGACGTTGTGTGATTGCAACGATTATATGCCAGTAATAAAGTGCCGCCAGTAGCGAGGTTGCTGCTGGCGGCACTGGCTTTGTGAATCGGTGCTGATGATATGGCCTGTGGGACTACTTTTCGAGATGCTCTTTCAGCAGCTCCAATGCGTGGGCGTAGCCTTGGAGGCCTTCGCCGGTGATGGTGGCGAAGCAGGCTAGGCGTGCGTAGCTCACCTGGCGGAAGTCCTCGCGCGTCTCGACGGCGCTGATGTGGACCTCGACGGCGGGGATGGCGACGGCCTTGAGGGCGTCCAGGATCGCCACGCTCGTGTGTGTGTAGGCCGCCGGGTTGATGACGATGCCGTCGACCTTGCCGTAGGCCTCCTGGATCTTGTCGACGATGCTGCCCTCGTGGTTGGACTGGAAGACCTCGACCTCGTCAAAGCCCTGTGCGGCGCCTGTTTCCTTGCAGATCTGCACCAAGCGGTCGTAGTTGTCGCTGCCGTAGATGCCCGGCTCGCGGATGCCGAGCATGTTGAGGTTGGGGCCGTTGATGACGAGTGCTTTCATGGTTGCTTCCTTTGTGGTTGCGCAGTGTGCTGCAGGCCTTGGGGTTTGACGTTTGCCCAGATAAAACCTGCCAAAATAAACCTGTCCCTTTTTGGTAGGTTTTAAAGGGTGTCGAGGAGGGCTTGGGCGGTGTTGGCGGCGCAGTCGCGTGAGTCGATGATGTAGTCGGCCCAGGCGCGGTAGCGCGGCATACGCTGCTCGGCCAGCTTGCCGATGCCGTCGCGCGCGGTGATGGGGCGGCCCTTGTGGGCGAGCTCTTCGAGCTTGCGGTTGAGCATCACGATTTGGCTGTTCTGGTGCAGCAGCGGATAGTTCTCGTCACGCGTGACCACGCCGCCGCCGGTTGAGAGCACCAGGCCGCTGCGCTTGGAGATGTCGGACAGAGCCCCCGTCTCCTGCTCGCGGAAGGCCGCCTCGCCGCGCTCGACGATATAGTCGGCACAGGGCATGCCCAGACGCTCCTCGAGGGCGCGGTCCAGATCGATGTGCTCGCGACCCGTGCGCAGGGCAATCTGCTCACCCACGCGGGTCTTGCCCGAGCCCGGCATGCCGATCAGCGCGATGTTCTGTTCGCGGCGTGACAAGCGCTCCGTTACATCCAGGATGCGCTTGCGCGGGGTGACCTGGCCGGTGTAGCGCTCAACAGCCTGTGCCGCTTGGGCCACGAGCATCAGCAGACCGCCGATGCAGGGGATACCGCGGCGCTCGGCCTCGAGCATCAGGCCCGTGCGGGCGGGGTTGTAGACAATGTCGATAACGCCTTCGAGCGCATCGAGCCCTTCGAGTGTGCAAGGCGCGTCGGGGCAATGGGGGAACATGCCGGCGGGCGTGCAGTTGACGAGTAGGGCGGCGTCGGACTGCTGCGCGATGTTGCCGTAGTTGACCTCGCTCGTGCGGCCCACGGGCACCACGGTGGCGCCAAGGTCGCCGAGCACCATGCTTGCCGTGGTGCCGGCACCACCGGTAGCGCCAAGCACGAGGACCTTCTTGCCGGTAGCCTCAACCCCCAGCTCCTCGACCAGGCACTGAAAACCAAAGTAGTCGGTGTTGTCGCCGCGCAGGCGCCCGTCGGGCAGGCGCGTGATGGTGTTGACGTTGCCCATGCGCTCGGCGAGCGGGCTCAGCTCGTCCAGGTAGTTCATGACGGCGCGTTTGTAGGGGATGGTCACGTTGGTGCCTTCCCACTCGTTGCCGGTCATAAAGGCCGCGAGGTCCTCGGGCTCGCGCTCAAATCGCACGTACTCGAGCCCAGCGAGCTCCTTGTAGATGGTCGGGGTGTAGCTGTGGCCCAGCACACGGCCCAGCACGCCGTAGGGGCGGGTTGCGGCGGTATCGGTCATCTAGAGCACCTCCGTGTAGCTGCCAAAGTAGGTGAAGCTCTCGCATACGTCGTCGATCGAGTCGAGCAGGTCGTCGAGGGCCTTGCTGCCAAAGGGGCAGTCCAAGTCAAAGTAGAACATAAACTCAAAGTCGTGCCCGGGGATGGGGCGGCTCTCGAGCTTGATGAGGTTAATGTTGAGCGCATAGAAGCGCTCGAGCACGCGATAGAGGGCGCCCGGCTCGTTGGCCGTGGTGATCATAAGCGAGGTACGGTTGGCGCCGGGGTAGACGCGCGGCTCGCGGCTGATGACGACAAAGCGCGTGTAGTTGTTGTCCGAGTCCTGGATGTTGGGCTCCAGCACCTCCAGGCCATAGAGTGCCGCGCAGCTGCGCGAGGCGATGGCGGCGACGTCGGTGCGCTCGGAGTTGGCGACCATCTCGGCCGACATGGCCGTGTTTGGGTATTTGGTAGCGTGCAGGCCGTGCGCCTCGATAAAGCTAGCGCACTGCGCGATGGCCTGACCGTGGCTGTAGACCTCGCGTATGTCCGCGAGCTTGGTGCCGGGTTTGACGAGCAGATTGTGGTCGATCTTGAGGCGCAGCGAGCGCACGATGTGGAAATCGAACTGGGCGAGCAGGTCGTAGACGGCGTTGACCGATCCGGCAGTTGAGTTTTCGATGGGCAACACGCCAAACTCGCAGAAGCCGTCGCGCACAGCGCGCATAACGCCTTCGAAGGTCTCGAAAAACGCGATATCGGGCACGTCGAAGAGCTTGCACGCGGCTATCTGGCTATAGGCACCTTCTACGCCCTGGCAGGCAACGGTGGCCGTTTGAGGGAAGGGCGTGTCGGAGGCTGCAGCCGTGGCGTGGGCCTTTTGCGAGACGGTGATGCCCTTGAGCTCGTTGATGTAGCGCTGCTGCTCGGCTTTGCTCATGCTCATGAGGAGACGGAACAGGGTGATGGTCTGCGCCTCGTAGCGCTCGGGCGCGCGGCTGGCGAGGTTGTTGAGTTTTGAGCGCTCGCGGGCGGGGTCAAAGACGGCCTTGCCCATCTCGATCTTTGATTTGGCGACCTCGGTGGCAATGTCCATACGCTCGACAAAGCTGTTGAGGAGCGTGGTGTCGATGCCATCGATGGCCTGGCGGATGTCAGCAAGGTCCATAGGGACCCCTTTCACGTGTCGGTGATTTTTCTGGGACGGGGATTAAAAAATCATTGTGTAACTAATGACTTTTTAATCCCCGTCCCAGAAAAATCACTGGGTGGGCGTGGGGGCCGGAGTTGGCCCCCAGAGATTTTTAGAGCTGGGCGGCGTCCTCTAGGAGGGCGTCCCAAATCGCGAGGGCAGCGGCTGCTTCGGCAACGGGGACGGCGCGCGGGACGATGCAGGGGTCGTGACGGCCGTGCACCGAGAGCTCGGCATTTTCCATAGCGTCCATGTCCACCGTCTGCTGCTCGCGGCCAATGGAGGGCGTCGGCTTTACGGCCATGCGCCACATGACGGGCGCGCCGGTGGAGATGCCGCCCAGGATGCCGCCGGCATTGTTGGACTCGACCGCAATCCCGCCGGTCTCGGCGTCGATGCGATACGGGTCGTTGTTCTCGCTGCCGCGCATGGCGGCCACGGCAAAGCCCATGCCAAACTCCACGCCCTTTACGGCGGGAATGCCAAACGCGATTTGCGCGATGCGGTTCTCGATGCCGTCGAACATGGGGTCACCGATGCCCGCGGGAAGCCCGTAAATGCCGCACTCCACGATGCCGCCGATGCTGTCGAGTTCGTCGCGCGCGGCCAGGATCTCCTCGCGCATGCGGCCGGCTGCGGCGGCGTCAATGCACGGCAGATCGTTCGTAAGGATCGCCTTGCGGTCGGCCTCACGATAGACCATATCGTCCATCGGCAGGTCGGAGATGCCGCCGATCTGCGCGACGTGCGCCATGACCTGAATGCCGCGGGCCTCGAGCGCCTGCAGCGCGATCCCGCCGGCGATGCATAGAGGGGCCGTCAGACGGCCGGAGAAGTGCCCGCCGCCGGCGACGTCGTGCATGTTGTGGTACTTCACACGCGCCGGAAAGTCTGCGTGCCCAGGGCGGGGCTTGCGGCGCAGCTCGGAGTAATCCTTGGAGCGCGTGTTGGTGTTCTCGATAATCGCGGCGATGGGCGCGCCGGTGGTATGTCCATCGACAACACCGGCGATGATGTGGGCGGCGTCGGCCTCGCGGCGTTTGGTCGCGGTCTCGTCGCGACCGGGAGCGCGACGGTCGAGGAAGGCCTGCAGCTTCTCCTGGTCCACGGCGATGCCCGCCGGAATGCCATCGAGCGAGCAGCCGATAGCGGGGGAGTGCGACTGGCCGAAGATGCTTAAGTGCAAGACGTTGCCAAAGGTCGAGGACATGCTATTCCTCCTCGAGTGTGACCTTGCCGCCCAGCAGGCGGTAGTGGTCGAAGAAATCGGGATAGGACTTGTTGACGGCCTCGGCGCCGTGGATCACGACCTCGCCGGTGGCACGGCTTGCGGCGATGGCGGCCATCATGGCGATGCGATGGTCGTTGTGCGAATCGACCTCGCCGCCGGTAAAGGCATCGACACCCTTGATGATGAGGTCATCGCCGGCAATGCGCACCTGCGCGCCCAGCGCGGTGAGCTCGCGGGTGGTGGTGACCAGGCGGTCGGATTCTTTGATACGCAGACGGGCGCAATCGCGGATAAAGGTGCGGCCCTGTGCCAGCGAGGCCACGGCCGAGATAACGGGTACCAGGTCGGGAATGTCGTGGGCACTCATCTCAAAGCCGGCGAGCTTGTCGGACTGCACGGTGGCGGCGTTGGTGGAGCGCACGATGCGGGCGCCAAAGCGCGAAAGCGCAGCAAGCACGTTGCGGTCGCCCTGTGCGGAGCTCAGCGACACACCCTCCACGGTGATGGGGTCGGAGCCGATGGCGCCGGCGCACAGCCAAAAGGCGGCGTTGGACCAGTCGCCCTCGACGGCTACGCTGCCGGGCGTGCGGTACGAGCCGCTGCTTACGCGGAAGTTCGTGACCTCGGGCTGGCCGTCCTTGGCCGGAATACGCTCGACGTTGACCTCGACGCCAAAGGCCTTCATTGCCTGGATCGTCAGGTTGATGTAGGGGCGGCTCTCGATGAGGCCGGTCACCTGCACGCAGGAGGGCTGGGCGAGCAACGGGGCTGCCAGCAGCAGACCCGAGATGTACTGCGAGCTTACGTTGCCCGGCAGCACAAAGGTGCCCGGGCGCATGCGTCCGCTCGTCTTGAGCGGAAAACCGCCCAGGCCCTGCAGGTCGCAACCGGCGGCGATGATCTCATTCGAGAGCGGGGAGAGCGGGCGGGCGCCCAGGCGGCCCTGGCCCACGAAGGTGGCCTCGGCACCCAGCGCGCAGGCGACAGGCAGCATAAAGCGCAGCGTGGAGCCGCTCTCGCCGCAGTCGAGTGTGCCGCCGGCAAGGGCCTTGAGCAGGCCAAACTCGACACTCTTCATGGTGGGGTGAACCTGGAAGCCGTCCTCGACGGTCTCGATGCGGGCGCCCAGGGCCGTAAGGCAACGCACCGTGGCCTCGATGTCGGCGCAGGTGGTGTTGCAGGTGACGTGCGTCTCGCCGTTGGCAAGCGCAGCGCAGATGATCAGGCGATGTGCCATCGACTTGGACGCGATAGCGGGAACGGTGCCCTTGAGTGGGGACGGGGTGATGCGGGCTAGCATGCGGATGCGTCTCCCTTCTGGCCGAGGCCCTCGGCAATGAGTTCGTGGAAAGTGGAAAGCGGCGTGCGGTCGATGCTGCAGCGGCCAATGCCGTGCGGAATCACCAGGTCGATGGTGTCGCCCGCGCGCTTCTTGTCGTGGAGCGCCTCGGCAAAAACGGCATCGGCATCTAGGTCGCAGCGGGTCTTGAGGCCATGGCGGGCGCAGAGTTCCTCAATACGACCGGGCAGTGCAGCATCGCAGACGCCGTGCAGAGCCGCGGCGCGCGTGATGATGCCCATGCCGATCGACACGCAGTTGCCGTGTCCGAGCTCAAAGTGCTCGCAGGCCTCGACGGCGTGTCCGGCGCTGTGTCCAAAGTTGAGGAGCTTGCGCTGGTTGGTCTCGCGCTCGTCGGCGACGACCACGGCGCGCTTGATGTCGATATTGCGGGCGATGATGAGCGCTACGCGGGCCACATCGCGGTTGAGCAGCTCCAGCGTGAGCGGGGTCTTCTCCAGCTCGGCGAAAAGCTCTGGGTCGGCGATCACGGCGTGCTTGACGACCTCGCCGCAGCCGTCGGCGAACTGCTCGGGCGTGAGGGTGGCCAGGCATCCCACGTCGGCGATAACCACGCTCGGCTGCCAAAAGGCGCCGGCCAAGTTCTTGCCGGCAGCCAGGTCGATGGCGGTCTTGCCGCCCACAGACGAATCCACCATGGCGAGCAGGCTCGTCGGGATCTGCGCAAACTTGCAGCCGCGCATGTAGGTGGCGGCCACAAAGCCCGCCACGTCGCCCACGACGCCGCCGCCGAGTGCCACGATCACGTCGGAGCGCGAAAGCTCGTGCTCGGCCACAAACTCCAAAATGGCAACATAGGTTTCGGCGCGCTTATGGGCCTCGCCGGCCTCGAAGGTGCAGATGCTCACCTCGTAGCCTGACGCCTCCAGGCTCTGCTTAACGGGCATCTGGTAGAGCGCCCCCACGTTGGTGTCCGTCACGATGACGGCCTTGGCGCCGCCGGCAGTGGCGCGCACGAGCGGTCCCGCCTGCTCCAGCAAAAACGTTCCAACATGCACCTGGTAGGGGCGCGCAGTGTCGATATCGATGGTAATCGCCATAAGTTTCGGTCCTTTCGACCTGGCGTGATAGGTGGTCTAGTGGGAGGCCTCGTCGTCGAGCGCGCGCTTAATGCGGTCGCCCTCGGCAAGGAGATTCTCCAGATAGCGCTGGTCGCGGTCCTTGAGCGCACGGCTGTAGGCGCCAAGCGACTCGATCAGATGGTCAATCTCGAAGGCGAGCGCATCGGCGTCGTCGATCATAAGCTCGGACCACATCTGAGGATTGAGGTGCGCCACGCGGGTGAGATCGCGGTAGCTACCGGCCGAAAAACCGTGGTGGACCTGGGCGGTCGGGCTTTTGACGTAGGCGTTGGACACCACGTGCGCAAGCTGGCTCGTGAAGGCGATGACGCGGTCGTGCTCGGCGGCGCTTGTCACGCTGAACTTGCCAAAGCCCAAGGGGCGCACCATCTCGCGCACCTGGCCCAAAAGCTCCAGCTTGAGCGCATCGTCCACCGCGGGCGGTACGAGCACCAGCGGGGCGCCCTGGAACAGGTCGGCACGGGAGTGCGCATAGCCCGAGTACTGCGTGCCTGCCATGGGGTGCGCGCCCACAAAGTAAAAGCCGTGCTCGCGGGCAAGCTCAAAGGCGCGCTCGCACACGATGCCTTTGACGCCCACCGTGTCGATCACCACGGGGCCCATGATGGCGTCGGTGTCGGTGGCGTCGGCGAGCGCCTGGGCGTGCGCCTCGAGCCACTCGATGCATGCCTCGGGATAGCAGGCCAGGACGATGATGTCGCATTCGCCGAGTGTCTTATCGTTGAGCTCTCCGGCGACAGTGCCCATGCTGGCGGCCGTCATGACATCGTCATCGGGGTCCCAGGCCAGCACGCGGACGCCTGCCTGTGCATAGCCGCGGGCAAAGCTGCCGCCGATGAGGCCAAGGCCGACGATGCCGGCGCACTTGGGGCCGCCCTGGTTAACGCGCGCGTTTCTCACCGTACCCATGGCTACTCCATGGTCTCTTGGCAGACAACCTCGCGGATGGCTCGGATGCGGCGCATGGTGTCGTCGAACTGATCGGGGGTGAGGGCCTGGGCGCCGTCGGACCAGGCGCGGCTCGGCTCGTCGTGGACCTCGATCTCCAGGCCGTTGGCACCGCAGGCGGTCGCAGCGAGCGCCATGGGCTCAACGTAGCGGGTGTAGCCGGTGGCGTGGCTGGGGTCGGCGACGACGGGCAGGTGCGACAGGTGGTGCAGCACCGGCACGGCGTTGAGGTCGAAGGTGTTGCGGGTGCGGGTCTCGAAGGTGCGGATACCGCGCTCGCACAGGATGACGTTGTCGTTGCCCTCGCTCATGATGTACTCGGCGGCCATGAGCAGCTCGTCGATCGTGCCGGACATGCCGCGCTTAAGCAAAATCGGAGTCTGGGTCTTGCCGACCTCCTTGAGCAGGGGGAAATTCTGGGCGTTGCGGGCGCCGATCTGCATGACGTCAATCTTCTTGTCCAAGAAGACCTGTACGTCGCGTGGGTCCATGATCTCGGTGACGATCGGCATGTCGAGCTCGGCAGACGCCTCGCACAGCAGGTCGAGGCCGGCGGGGCCCATGCCCTGGTAGGCGTAGGGGGAGGTGCGGGGCTTGTAGGCGCCACCGCGCAGCATCGTGGCGCCGGCGGCCTTCACGCGGCGTGCGATGCGGATGAGGTTCTCGCCCTCGACGGAGCAGGGACCGGCGATGACCTGGAACTGGTCGCCGCCGATCTTGACGCCGTGGCCGCAGTCGATGACGGAATCCTCGGGGTGGAATTTGCGGTTGGCACGCTTAAAAGGCTCGGAGACGCGCTGCACGCGCTCGACGACATCCATAGACTCGAGCAGGAACGGGTCGATCTTGGTCGTATCGCCCACCAGGCCGATGATCGTCTCGTTCTCGCCGCGCGAGACGTCGGTCTTCAGGCCTTTTTTCTCAATCCAGCTGACGATATGGCTGACGGCCTCGTCGCTGGCGCTCTGCTTTAGAATTGCAATCATGGTGTGCCTCTCACCTCGATGGATAACTTTTGCAAAAACGGCCCGCATCGCGAGCCGTGTATATATGGTGCATGAGAGTTTATACTATCTGACTCGCTTTTGCCTTCTAAAGTGGGACGTTGCGCCGCGTCTTCCTCGGAATTGCAAAGCTTTTTCTTTTTTTTGATAGCCCGTGGCGCACTTGGGTATAATGCCAAACGTTGGCCCTATTAGCTCAGGGGATTAGAGCGTCTGCCTCCGGAGCAGAAGGCCGTTGGTTCGAATCCAACATGGGGCACCATCGAACGTAAGACCGTCCGAACCTCGCATGGTCCGGGCGGTTTTTCTTATACCGACGCGACGTGATGGGACGTGGTATGGCAGCAACGGATATCGAGCGCGGACTTTCGACCGCCGAGGTCGAGGAGCGCATCGCCGCCGGTAAGATCAACCGCAACATGGAGCTCAAGACCAAGTCGGTCAAAGAGCTCATCATCGAGAACCTCTGCACGCTGTTCAATTTGATCAACGTGATCTTGGCGTTCCTGGTCATTTTGACCGGTTCGTTTAAGAATCTGACGTTCCTGTTCGTGGTGTTCCTCAATACCGCTATTGGCGTCATTCAGTCCATGCGTTCCAAGAAGATGGTCGATAAGCTCACGCTGCTGACCTCCAAGAAGGCCATCGCGGTGCGCGACGGCTCCGAGGTGGAGCTCGACCTGGATCAGATCGTGCTCGACGACATCATCCGCCTGGGGCGCGGCGACCAGATTCCCGCTGACGCCGTGGTGGTTTCGGGCGAGGCGCTCGTGAACGAGAGCCTGCTGACGGGCGAGAGCGACCTTATTAAGAAACAGCCCGGTTCCGAGCTCATGAGCGGCAGCTTTATCGACTCGGGCCTGCTGCGCGCCCGCGTGATCCATGTCGGCGTCGACAACTACGTAGCCAAAATTAATAACGAGGCCAAGTACGTCAAAAAGGTCAATTCCGAGATCATGAACGCGCTTAACGCCATCGTGCGCTTTGCGAGCATCATCATGATCCCGCTCGGTCTGGCGTTGTTTGCCTCGAGTGTGAGCGAGCTGTGGGATGCCGCGGGAACTCCGGGCGATAGCGCGCTTTCGTGGTGCTTCTCCGAGCTGTTGGCTGGTCATGTGCCTTCGTCGGCGCTGCTGTCCACGGTGGGCGCCCTGCTGGGCATGATCCCGCAAGGCCTGGTGCTGCTGACCTCGTCGGTGCTCGCCATCGCCACGGTGCGCCTGGCCCGCCGCAAGGTGCTGGCGCAGCAGCTCTACTGCATCGAGACGCTCGCGCGCGTCGACGTGCTGTGCCTGGACAAGACGGGCACCATCACGTCGGGTCGCATGGAGGTCGAGGGCACGTATCCGCTGCCGGTCGAGGGTATGGGTGCGGGGGAGGGCGACGCCGCCGTTCCCGTCGATACCACGGTGCTCGATTTTGCGCTGGCTAACGTCGCACGTGCGACCTCGGCCGATGCCAACGAGACCTGCCAAGCACTGCTCAACTATTACGCCGATCGCCCGGTCGAGGTGTCCGAGCCGCTGTCGGTCATTCCGTTCTCGTCCTCCAAAAAGTGGAGCGGCGCGTCGTTTGTGCAGGGCTCCTATGTAATGGGTGCGGCGCAGTTTGTGCTCTCTGATCGTGCGTTTGCCCAGGTCGAGAACCGTGTCGCCGAGCTTGCCGATACTTGCCGCGTGCTCGTGGTGGCGAGCGTAGACGGCTTTACGCCCGATGGCGATATGGTAGGCGAGGCCGAGCCCGTGGGCTTTGTGACCATCCGCGACGAGATCCGTACCTCGGCGGCCGAGACCATCGGCTACTTTAACGAGCAGGGCGTGACCCTTAACGTGATCAGTGGCGACGACCCGCGTACGGTGTCGTCGATCGCGCGCGTGGTGGGCGTGCCAGGGGCGGACGCTTATGTGGACGCCACGACGCTCGATACGCCGGCCAAGCTCGATGCCGCAGTGGACCGCTACCATGTCTTTGGTCGTGTGACCCCGCAGCAGAAGCGTGAGCTCGTGCAGGCGCTCAAGCGCCGCGAGCACACCGTGGCCATGACAGGCGACGGCGTCAACGACGTGCTGGCGCTCAAGGAGGCCGACTGCTCCGTGGCCATGGCGGCCGGCTCCGATGCCGCGCGCAACGTGGCCGAGATCGTGCTCGTCGACAACGACTTTGCCTCGATGCCCGCCGTGGTGGCCGAGGGCCGTCGCTCCATCAACAACCTGCAGCGTTCGGCCTCGCTGTTTTTGACCAAGACGCTGTTCTCGATGGGCCTGGCGGCGCTGTGCATCGCGCTGCCGCCGTACCCCTTCGAGCCGATTCAGATGACGCTCATCAACTTCTTCTGCATCGGCGCGCCGGGCTTTGTGTTGGGCCTGGAGCCCAACAATGCTCGCGTGAAGGGGTCGTTCCTGACGAACGTGCTCAAGCGTGCGCTGCCGGCGTCGCTCGCGGTCATTATGGCTGCGGCGCTCGATATCTTTGTGGCGCGCGTGTTTGGCTTTAGTCAGCTCACGCTGTCTACGATGTGCCTGCTTACGTCGTGCGCGGCGAGCGTCAGCCTGATCTGGCGCATCTCGCAGCCTCTCACGCCCCTACGTGTGGTGCTCTTTGTGTTTGTAGTCGCCGGCATCCTGACGGGCGTTATCGGATTCCCAAAGCTGCTGTCTATTGCCAATCTGACGATGGGCCAGATGGTTATCTTGGCTGTCATCGTGGTCATTACCTGCTCGGTGTTCTTTAAGCTCGCTACGATGATGGATTCGCTTAAGCCGCGTCGTCGTCATGCTGCAACTGGTTTTGGCCGCGGCGTGCGCGTCCGCTTGGGTCGCGGTGGCGGCAAGGTGAGCTCGACGGGTTCGACGGCGGAGCGTTTTGCCAAGCGCGTCGCCGCCGACATGGCGCAGCGCCGCGAAGCTCGCACCGTTCGCGAGGCCGAGGCCCGCGCACTCGAGGGCGTGGCCCAGGCTCAGCCCAAGAAAAAGAAAGGTACCGGAGCCAAGCGCTCTCGCGTGACCAAGTCCGCCCAAGGCATCAAAGTCTCGATGCCCAAGAAAAAGAAGTAGTCCGTGGCCTTCAGGGATGATTTTTCTGGCGATGTTGAATTGGTGCCTTGCTCCTGTGTGGCCGTGGCGATGTTATGCTCTAACCTCGATTGTTTGAATTGCTTCGAAAAGAGGATGCCGTGATCTGCCCGCATTGCCTTAAGACTATCGAGGACGGCGCCTCGTTCTGCCCCTACTGTAACGCCTATGTGGGTCCGGGCGATGGTCCCGAGCACACCGAGTTCGTGTTCTGTGAGGGCTGCGGTGCCCGTCTTTCTCCGCATGATCGTACGTGCCCCAAATGCGGACGCCCCGCTCCGGGTATCCTCTCCGAGGACGCTGCCGCATCCGATCTGGCTGCGGGTCGCACGGCGGGCTTTCCGCGCCTAACGCAAGAGCAGATCGATACCGAGGTGCCGCATGCGCCCGCGTCGGCAGCCGCGGTTCTTTCGGACGCCGCCGACCCCAACGAGACCTGCGTGCTGCCGGCTTTCGATAAGGATTTCGGTATCCCCAAGGTCGATATTCCCACGCCCGCTTCCCTTCATGACGATGCTCAAAAAACCAAGCGCAAGGTGCATCCCGACGAGGACGCCTATCACAAGCACAAGCGTCATATCCCTAAGCCGCTCATCGTCATCGCGGTCCTTGCTGTCGTTTGCGGCGGTGCCTATTGGTTCGTGACGACCGATCCCATGGGTGTCATGCCTGGCTTCTACGACCAGTTTGGCCAGGCCGCGCAGACGACCTTCCCTACGCGCCAAAAGGGGGAGGCGACTGAGGACGATACCAAGCAGAACGATTCTGCCGAGGTGGTCCAGGAAGAAACCGTGCTCACCGATGATCAGCTCTATACCAGGATCGACGGTCTGTATCAGACCATCGTGTCCTACGGTGACGAGGATCAGATTGGCGAGGTCATCGATTCCTTTAACAACGGCTATCTCCGATCGCCGCTGTCCACCCGTCAGGAGCTGTCGCAGAGTGCCTACGCCCTGCGCGACCAGATTAAAAAGACGCAAGATGAGCTCAACAACCTTAAGTACCAGGACGATACGGTCTATGCGGATGACATCGCCCACTTAAAGCAGCTTGCCGAGTGGATGTACGAGCGCGTCGACGTGATCTGCCAGAGTTGGGACATCTCGCTGGCCATTCCCGATGGCGAGTCGATGAGTTCTCACCAAAGCGAGATCCTGGCGCCCATCGCGCAGAGTGGCAACAGCGCGCTTAATCAGTACGACGCCAACGTGGGCTCCTGGAAGCCGCAGCAGCGTTCCTAAAATTAGTTCGCCATAGTCGGCATAACCTACGTGCGCAATTGATGTAAGCGCATGCTTATTGCTACAATTCGTACAAATATGCTTTAAACGCACGAGGAAGGAACCACATGTTTGGTTTTAAGAAAGAGCTCTACACGCCCGAGTATCAGCTTGCCGGCGACGAGTGCGCCGTTATCGAGACGTCGAAGGGTACCATCAAGGTCAAGTTTGACGGCGAGGGCGCTCCCATTCATGTCGCGAACTTCTGCGAGCTTTCCACGATGGGTTTCTATGATGGCCTTAAGTTCCATCGCTATGTGCCCGGCTTCGTCATTCAGGGCGGCGACCCCAATACCCGCGATATGTCCGGCGCCGACGTCGCTGCCGGTCTTGAGGGCCCCGACGGCATGCCCGGTACCGGTGGCCCCGGCTACTGCATCAAGGGCGAGTTTGCCACCAATCCGCGCAATAGCCATGTCGATGGCGCCCTTGCCATGGCACGCTCCATGGACCCCGATTCCGCGGGTTCGCAGTTCTACTTCTGCCTGGGTGCCCAGCATAACCTCGATTCCGGTTACACCGTCTTTGGTACCACGGTTGAGGGTCTCGATGTGATTTCGCAGCTGCGTGCCGGCGACGAGATCGTCCATGTCGAGATCGTTCACGAGTAAAGGGGACTTCCTTGAATAGCCAGCTGATCCAACAGGGCCGCGCCGCTTACCGCGCGGGTGATTTTTCCGCTGCAGCCCAGATGCTTGGGGCGGCAAAGACTCCCGATGAGATTATGGGCGAGGCCGATCACCTTCGTGGCAACGCCTTGATGCACCTGGGCATGTATGCCGAGGCCGCCGAGGCCTATGCCGCTGCCCTCAACGACGGCACCTACGGCAAGCGCGGTGCGCTGCTCACCAACCGCGGCAAGGCGCTCGCCGCCGTGGGCGACTACACGACGGCCGCTCAGGCGTTCTCTGCCGCTACGCAGGACGCTTCCTATGCCACGCCGTTCAAGGCCTATCTGGGCCTGGGTAACGCGCTGTTCCAGTCGGGCGACTATGCCAACGCGGGTACTGCTTTCCGTCAGGCTGCCATCGACGGCGCCAATCCGGCTCCTGCCGCCGCACTCGGCGAGCTCGGTCGTTGCTTCATTAAGCTCGGCCGTCCGGCGGATGCCGTGGAGACCTACCGTACGGCTATCGACTTTGCCGGCCCCCGCGACGATACGCGTGCACTCAACGCCGGCATGGGTCAGGCGCTTTCTGCCGCCGGTCGCCCCTCCGACGCACTCGACGCCTTTAACGCCGCTACTGCCGATGGCATCTACCAGCTCACCTCCGAGCAGGCCGATGAGCTTGCCCGCGTGCACGATTCGCTTGCCGCGCTGTCTGCTCAGACGGCCATGGCTACGGCTCCGGCGCCCGCGATGGACGCTCCTGCCGTCGATCCGCTCGATCCTACGGGCGCGACCGGTCAGTTTATGCCCGATCCCTCGGACACCGGCTTCTTTACGCTGTCCGAGTCCGAGATGGTCCAGCAGGACCGTCAGGATCGTAAGCAGGCTAAGGTCCGTCGTCGCCATCGCCACACGGGTCTCAAAGTCTTCATCGTGCTGCTTCTGCTCATTTTGATCGCCGCGGGCGGTCTGGGCTTTGCCTACACGCGCGGCTTTGGCTTCCCGTCTCAGGAGTCTGTCGTTACCGATCTGTTCCAGGCTGCCGGCGACGGTGACACCGCAAAGGCCGAGTCTTGCCTGGCCTCGAGCCTGCCCGAGGACGCCAAGTCGATGATTATCTCCTCGATTCCGCAGGGTGCTACCGTGTCCGTCGAGGGCATGGATCAGTCCATGACCGAGACGACCGCCAAGGTTAAGGCGTCGCTGTCCAAGGGCGGCGAGCAGGAGTACACCGTCAAATTCGTGCGCTCCGACAACCATATCGGCTGGGCCGTTTCCTCGCTCGATATGGATTTCTCGGCTGCTGACAACCAGTAGTGACCTTATGGGATTTAGCTTTGCCCGGCGCTTCACCGCAAGTGAGGTGCCGGGCTTGCGCTAGTATGATGAGCTAGTAGTTTTCCAGCAATCATCCAACACATCAGGAGTTGCGTTGTTTTCTTTGATGGATATGTTCTTCGGTAGCTATGCGGGCGATCTTGCCATCGACCTCGGCACCGCAAATACGCTTGTCTCCGTGCGCGGCAAGGGCATCGTCATTCGCGAGCCCTCTGTAGTCGCCATCGACAAGAACGACGAGCGCATCCTAGCGGTCGGTATCGAGGCAAAGCGCATGCTCGGCCGTACGCCCGGCAACATCGTGGCCGTTCGTCCCCTGAAGGACGGCGTCATCGCCGACTTCGATGTTACCGAGGCTATGCTTCGCTACTTTATCGACAAGGCGTCTGAGAAGCGCTATCCGTGGACTCCGCGTCCGCGTGTTGTCGTCTGCGTTCCCTCCGGTGTCACGTCGGTCGAGAAGCGTGCCGTCTTTGAGGCCACGATCCAGGCCGGGGCCCGCCAGGCCTATCTGATCGAGGAGCCCATGGCTGCCGCTATCGGCGCCGACCTGCCCGTCGAGGAACCCACCGGCTCCATGGTCATCGACATCGGTGGCGGTACCACCGAGGTTGCTGTTATCGCCATGGGCGGCATCGTCGTCTCGCAGTCCATCCGTATTGCCGGTGACGAGTTCGATCAGGCCATCCTCACGCACGTTCGTGATGCCTACAACCTTGCCATCGGCGAGCGTACGGCAGAGGACATCAAGATCAAGGTCGGCTCCGCTGTGCCGCTCAAGGACGAGCTCGACGTCGAGGTCAACGGTCGCGACGTGATCACCGGTCTGCCCAAGACCGTGCGCATCGAGAGCGAGGAGATTCGTCGCGCGCTCAACAAGCCGCTCGACGAGATGGCCAAGGCCGTCAAGGACGCCCTCGATGCCACGCCGCCCGATCTTGCCTCTGACCTTATGTACTACGGCATTTTGCTGACCGGTGGTGGCGCTCTGCTACGCGGACTCGACGTGCGTCTGCGCGATGAGACCGGCGTTTCGGTCAACGTCAGCCCCACGGCGCTCGATAACGTCGTTAACGGCTGTGCCCGCGTGCTCGAGGCCAATGCGTTTGATGGCGGCTTCGTCCAGACCAACGCTTAATTTCCAAAAGGTGGATTCCATTTGGCACGATCTTCGGGTTTCTCCACAAATCTGAATACCAAGCGACAATCAACGGGTATGCGCCCGTTGATTGTTTTCAGCCTGATTTCGGTGTTGCTGCTCACGTTTTATATTCGTGAGGGCGAGACGGGGCCGATTCATGCCGTTCGTTCGGGCGTGACGACGATTACCTCGCCGGTGCGTTTTCTGGGCTCGGCTGTGGCGGCTCCCTTCAATGCGATCGGTAACGTGTTCTCTAACCTTACGGCATCACAGGACACGCTTGACGAGCTTAAGAAGCAAAACGAGGAACTGACCTCTAAGGTCGCCGAGCTCTCCGAGGCTCAAAAGACCGCCGAGCGACTGGAGGGTCTGGTCGGTCTGCAGTCGACCTACAACCTCAAGTCCACTGCAGCTCGTATCGTCGGCGCTTCGGGCGATGCCTGGACCTCGACCGTCACCATCGATAAGGGTTCTGCCGACGGGCTTACCATCAACATGCCCGTGACGAGTTCTGCCGGTGTCATAGGCCAGATTATCGAGGTCTCGGCCAAGACGTCCACCGTGCGCCTGATTGGCGATGAGAACTCGGGCGTGTCCGCCATGGTGCTGGATACGCGTGCCCAGGGCATGCTGCAGGGTCAGGCTGACGGCACGCTGCGTCTTGAGTACGTGAGCGTCGATTCCGACGTTAAGGTTGGCGACATCATCGTGACCTCGGGCATTGGCGGTGTGTTCCCCAAGGGTCTTCCGCTCGGCACCGTCTCGTCGGTTGAGAAATCGGCAAACGACGTGTACTACACCATTGTGGTACGCGCCCAGACGACGGCCGAGAACAACGAGGAAGTGCTGGTCATCACCTCGCTGACCGACGAACAGTCGGCGTCGGATGAGGACGTGAACACGGCCAACAGCACGCCGCAGGGAACGTCGCGCGATGCTGCGACCAAGACGAAGGACGAGAGCTCGGATGACGGTTCCGACACGTCCGAGACGACCGATTCCGGCTCGAGCGAATAGGGGGCATGTCCATGGATCTACACGAGCAGGGGATGAGCTCCCGCACGTTTGTAATCGCTGCCATCGTGTGCGTGCTGCTGCAGGCAGGCCTGGCACCGCAGATCTCCATTGCGGGCGGTCGCGTCAACTTTATGATTATCCTGGTGTGCCTAAGCGTGTTCTCGGGCGACCCGACCCGTGCCGTCGTGTGCGGTTTTTGCAGCGGCTTGTTCTATGACCTTTCCGCTGCCGTGCCGGTGGGCGTTATGTCGCTCCTGCTGACCGTGGGTTCTTTTGCCCTGGTGCATAGCGCTGCCGGTCAGACGGGCGGTACCCCGAGTGCACGCGGCATCACTGTGGGCGCCTTCGCGTTCGTCATTAATGTGATCTACAGCATCATCTTGCTGTTTATGGGTTTGGAGACGAGCTTTGTCGTGGCGATCTTCGGCCATGCGCTGCCGTCTTCGATCCTGACGGGTCTGGTTGCCATTCCGTTTTTGATGTCCGGCGTCGTGCCGCAGTCCGGTTATGGATTCTCCGCACGTGGCGGACGCCAGACGGGCATGCGCTTTAAGCCCAAGACCCGTAAGCTCAAATAGGGGAGGCCTGTAGATGTCTTCCCAGATGACGGTTATTATCGCCGGTATCGTGCTGGTAGTGGCCATCGTGGTCGCGCTGGTCATCATGCGTCGCGGCGATTCCCGTTTTACCTACGATACGCAGCATGGAACGGCCCCGCGCGCCACCGAGGGCGAGGGCAATACCGCGGCGACCGCCTTTAAGGGCCGCTTCTCCATCCTCACCACGGGTGTGGGCGCGATGTTCGCGGCGCTTGCCGTCAAGCTGTGGGGCATGCAGATGGTCTCGTCGGACTATTACGAAAAGCAGGCTAATAGCAATCAGACGCGCACCGTTACCACACCCGCTGTGCGCGGCCGCATCCTCGACCGCAATGGCGTGGCGCTTGTCCAGAACCGTCCCTCACTTGCTGTCGTGGCCTACCGCGACCTTGCCGAGGATGAGGTTCTGGTTCGCCATCTTGCCAACGTGCTTGGAATGCCTTATGTGGCGGTCCTTCGCAATATTCAGGACAATACAGAGGGCGCTCAGAGCCTGCATACCATCGCGACGGACGTCCGTCGCTCCACGGTTGCCTATATCAAGGAACACGCCGGCGAGTTCCCGGGCGTCAAGATTGCCGAGCGTACCGAGCGCCAGTATCCATACGGCGAGACGGCATGCCATATCTTGGGCTATACCGGCACCATTACCTCCGAGCAGCTCGAGGCCCAGAATAAGAAAACCTCTGGCGATGATGATGCTTCTGCTGGCAAGATTACGTACCAGTCGGGCGATATCGTGGGCCAGGCGGGCGTTGAGAGCTACTACGAAAACCTGCTGCAGGGTATTCGTGGCGAGCAGACCGTCAAGGTCGATGCCTCGGGCAATGTGACCGGTCAGGCCGGCGCCGTGCCCGCGAAGGCCGGCTCCGACATTAAGCTCACGCTCGACCTTAAGATCCAACAGGCCTGTGAGACGGCGCTGGCGAGCGCTATCGAGCTTGCCAAGACCACTGGCTACAGCAATGCCGGCAACGGCGCTGTGGTGTGTCTCGATCCCAACAATGGCGAGATCCTGGGCATGGCGAGCCAGCCCAAGTTCGATCCGTCCGTCTTTATCGGCGGCGTCTCAAATGACGTGTGGACCGAGCTCAATGATGACAAGGGTTCGCACCCGCTGCTCAACCGCGCCATTAGCGGACAGTACATGTCGGCCTCGACCATCAAGCCGCTCTCGGCACTGGCCGGTCTTGAGTTTGGAACCTACACTTCAACGCAGACAACCAACTGCACGGGTTATTGGACGGGTCTGGGCAAGGCTTGGGGCAAGCGCTGCTGGCTGACGTCTGGCCACGGCACCATGACGCTGCAGTCGGGTATCGCCAACTCGTGCGACCCCGTCTTCTACGACATGGGTAAGGCGTTCTTTTATGACGAGCAACATCCCGAGGGCCTGCAGGAGGTCTTTCGTCGCTGGGGCCTAGGCAAGACCTGCGGTATCGATCTGCCGAGTGAGGGCGCGGGTCGTATTCCCGATGCCGAGTGGAAAGAGTCATACTTCACCGACGCCTCTGCCGAGGACCGCAAGTGGAATGCCGGCGATATGACCAACATTGCTATCGGCCAGGGCGACATCCTGGTGACGCCCCTGCAGATGGCGTGCGCCTATATGGGTCTTGCCAACGGCGGCAAACAGTACGTGCCTCACGTATTTTTGTCTGCCGTGTCGCGCGATGGCGATGGCGATGCCTATAAGTACAATGGCAAGGGCAAGAAGAAGCGCCTGGAGGCCAAGATCAACAGCGATTCGGATTTGGCTCTTGTTCGCAACGGCATGCACGACGTGATTTACACGGCATCGACGTCCCTGGCGGCGCACTTTGGCACCCTGACGCCGCAGGTATACGGCAAGTCGGGCACGGGCGAGAAAAGTGGCGAGGACGAATACGCGTGGTTCTGCGCCTATGCACCGGCCGATGATCCCAAGTATGTCATCGCTACCGTCCTGGAGCAGGGCGGCGGTGGCTCAGATACCGCGATGCATGTCGTGCGCGACGTGCTCGGCGTGATTTATGACGAGCCCGATACCTCTTCGGCCTCGGGCGATTCTTCGGTTCGATAGGAGGTTGCGATGGATTTTTCTCCGGCGGATCTGTTCCGTTCAACCAAGACCGGCTCTCGCAGCAGCCTGGACCGCGTCAACAAGCAACTTTCGGCCTCGCGCGGCACGTTTCGCCAAAAGGTGCATATCGGTGTGCTCGTGGCTACTGTGGCGCTCGTCGCCTACGGTGCCATCATTATCTGGTCGGCTTCGCAGTTTAAGGCCGATGCTTCGTTCTCGCGCCATTTGCTGGGAATTGGCATCGGAGCGGTGCTGGCGGTGCTCGTCTGGCGAACCGACCTGCGCGGTATTTCCAATTTCTCGACGGCGTTGCTCGTCATCGACCTGATCGTGATCTTCTCGCCCAAGATTCCGGGTCTGTCCTATACGGGCGGTCTGGGCATGACGGGCTGGATCAAGATTCCCGGTATCGGCTTGACGTTCCAGCCGGTTGAGCTTGCCAAGCTCATCACCATCTTCTTTATTGCTACGCTTGGCTCGCAGTATAACGGTCGCATCGATACCGTTCGCGACTACGTCAAGCTCTGCGGCATGCTGTCCATTCCGTTTTTGGCCGTCGTTGCCATGGGTGACCTGGGCTCGGGCCTGGTCGTGCTGGTTTCGGGCGCCATCGTCATCTGCATGAGCGGTGCACGCCGCGAATGGGTGCTGTCGACCCTGGCCCTGCTCGTGGGCCTGGTGGCCCTCGTCCTGGCGCTTGATTCGGTCTTTGATTCGTTGCTCGGCCACGATGTGCTCATCAAGCAGTATCAGATGAACCGTCTGACGGTCTTTATCGACCCCGATAATGCCGATTCGGACGATGCCTACAACCTGCAGCAGTCGCTTATCGCCGTTGGCTCGGGCGGCTTCTTTGGTAAGGGCCTGGGGCATGCGACGCAGTCGGCCGGCGGCTTTCTGCCTGAGTTCCACACCGACTTCGTCTTCGCCTTCCTGTCCGAGACCTTTGGCTTTTGCGGTTCCTTTTTGCTCCTGTGCCTCTACGTGCTGCTGATCTTTTCGACGATTCGCGTCGCCTTTAAGTGCGAGTCGCTGTTTTTGCGTCTTTCGTGTGTGGGCATCGTTGGCATGTGGGCGTTCCAGACTTTCGAAAACATCGGCATGTGCATCGGCATGATGCCGATTACCGGTATTCCGCTACCGTTTATTAGCTTCGGTTCGTCTTCGATGATGATTCAGCTGCTGACGGTGGGTATCGTACAATCCATATGGCGGCATCGTTCGGGCGCCGCGTAACCGCTGGAGGGGTTTGCTATGAAAATTCCCGTAGATAAGCTGACCCGCGCTTTTAAGATGGGCGCGTCCGTTAAGAAGGATTCCGATACGCCGGTGCGCGTCTCGGTCTATCTGGATTCGTCCGCCTCGCGCTTTCTGGCCGAGACGGTGCGTGACGCCTTTGTGCCGCAGACGACCTCGGGCATTGTGCGCGTCGAGCGTCTGGGGGAGGAGCGAATTGCTCCAAAGACCGATACCGATGTGGTGCTGGTGCTCTCGTGTGGTTCCGACCGCTTGGAGAGTGCCGTGCAGGAGCTCGTGATCGCCGGCGCGCCCGTGTGCGTGCTTGCCGAGTCTGCTGTGGAGGTGCCGTTTATCGAGGAGTCCACGCCCATGCTCGGCGTGGTAGCGGCAATCGATAAGACGTATCTGCTCGAGACGCTTGCCCGCTGGATTCTCGATCGCACCGACAAGGAAACGGCTTTTGCGGCGAACTTTGCCTTCATGCGCATCGCGGCGGCCAACCGTATCATCACCTCGTGCGCGCTCACCAATATGGCGACCGGTGCACTGGTGTTTTTGCCGGGCGCCGATTATCCCGTTATGGCGCTGGCGCAGGTGGGCATGCTCTTTGAGCTCGCTGCCGTCTTTGGACGCGGCATTAAACCCGAGCGTGGCTACGAGGTCGCGGGCGTGCTTGCCGGCGGTCTTGTGATCCGCGCGGTCACCCGCGCGCTCGTCAAGCAGACGCCGCATATTGGGTTTGCCGTCAAGGCGCTCACTGCTGCCGCGGGCACCTATGGCATGGGCCGTGCGCTTGTTTCGCTCTACGAGCGCGATGTCGACTACAGCCGTGCCAACGAGGTGGTCACTGCCACGTTCTCCCGCGTTCGCGATCTGGTGACCACGGTCGCGGGCGCTACCCGTCCTATGGCGTTCTACCAAGACGCATCCGATCTCGCTGCTTAGGGGTTTTCCGTTGCGCGTTGCATACCAAGACTGTTTTCATTTAATTGAGCCGTTGCTCGCCAAGGTCGAGAAGCCGAGCCGCTATATCGATCACGAGTGGGGCACGCTTTCCAAGGCCGATGCCGACTACCGTTGCTGCCTGATCTATCCGGATGTGTACGAGGTCGGTCTGCCCAACCAGGGCATCGCCATCCTCTACAACATCCTTAACCAGGCCGAGGGCATCTCCTGCGAGCGCGGCTATGTGCCGTGGCCCGATATGGGCGACGCCATGCGCGAGGCGGGTATTCCGCTGCTATCGCTCGAGGGTGCAGCGCCGGTCGCTTCGTTTGATATCGTCGGTCTGCATGTGCCGCACGAGATGGCGGTGACGAACTTCCTCGAGGCTTTGGACCTCGCTGGCATTCCGCTGTTAGCGGCCGACCGAGGTGAAGACGACCCAATCATCATCGCCGGTGGTCCCTCGGTGTACAACCCCGAGCCGTACGCGGCCTTCTTCGATGCCATCCTCATCGGTGAGGGCGAGGAATCGCTGCTCGAGACCTGCCAGCTGCATCGCCGCCTGCGTGACGAAGGGGTCCCGCGCGCGCAGATTGTCGAGCAGCTTGCATCCATTGCCGGCAACTACGTGCCGTCGCTCTATGAGGCTCGTCACGACGAGCCCTGCTCGCCGCATGGCTACACCGTGCCGCGTGAGGGCAAGGATGCGCCGACCGTGGTCTACAAGCGCGTCGTCGAGGATTTCGGCGCCACGAATCCGCTGTCGCAGTCGTGCGTGCCCTATGCACAGCTGGTTCACGACCGCCTGTCTATCGAGATCCTGCGCGGCTGCGCCCGCGGCTGTCGTTTTTGCCAGGCCGGCATGACGTATCGCCCGGTGCGCGAGCGCTCGGCCGACCAGATCGTCTCGTCGGTGATTCAGGGTCTGGAAAAGACCGGCTATGACGAGGTGTCGCTGACCTCGCTTTCCACGACCGACCACTCCTGCATTCGCGACGTGCTCGGCAGGCTCAACCGTCGCCTGGAGGATACGGGTATACGCGTGTCTATTCCGTCGCAGCGCCTGGATTCGTTTGGCGTGGATATGGCCGAGTCGGTCGCCGGCGAAAAGAAGGGCGGCCTGACGTTCGCGCCCGAGGCCGGCAGCCAGCGCATGCGCGACATCATTAACAAGAACGTGACCGAGGAGGACCTGGACCGTGCGGCCAAGGCGGCCTTCGAGGCCGGCTGGAACCGCATGAAGCTCTACTTTATGATGGGCCTTCCCGGCGAGCGCGATGAGGACATCGTGGCCATCGCCAATCTGGCCGATCACGTGCTGGAGCTCGGTCGTTCCGTGGTGCCCAAGGCTCGTCGCGGCTCGATCTCGGTGTCCATCTCGGTTTCGGTCTTTATCCCCAAGGCTGCCACGCCGTTCCAGTGGTGCCCGCAGCTCGACTACGACGACGTCAAGCGTCGCCAGAAGTTGCTTATCACGAGCGTTCGCAACCGTGCCGTCCGCGTGCATTACCACGATGCCGAGACCTCGCTCATCGAGGCCGCGCTTTCCCGCGCCGGTCGTGACATGACGCCCGTCATCATCGATGCTTGGCGCTCGGGCTCTCGCTTTGACGCCTGGGTAGAGCATTTCTCGCTCGATAACTGGAAGGAAGCTGCTGCCAAAAACGGCATCGACCTCAATGAGCTCGTGCACCTGCCCTACGAGTTGGACTGGCGCCTGCCGTGGGAGCACGTGAGCCCCGGCTGCACGCGCGGCTTCCTCGAGCGCGAGTACCGTCGCTCGCTCGAGGGCGTCACGACTCCCGACTGTACCCGCACGTCGTGCACCGGCTGCGGGATCTGCCCCACGCTCCACGCCAAGAATGTATTGATGGGTGATCGCGCATGAGTGAGCGCCTGACCGACAACCCCTCGCTCTTTAGGCTTCGTGTTCGCTATGGCAAGCGCGATCGCCTTAAGTACCTGGGCCATCTCGAAGTAATCCATACCATTGAGCGCATCGTGCGCCGTGCGGGACTTCCCTATGCCGTCACGCAGGGCTTCTCTCCGCACATGCGCGTGGGCTTCTCTTCGGCGCTGCCGGTGGGTACGTCGTCGACCTGCGAGTGGTATGACCTGTGTATGACCGAGTTCGTGGCGCTCGACGAGGCGTTTGGGCGCCTGGCTGCGGCGTCTCCGGCCGATCTGGCGCCCATCGAGGCGGCGTACATCGACGTGCGCACGCCGGCGTTGACGGCGCAGCTCACGCGCCTGTCGTATCGCATCGACCTGCACTTGGATCCCGAGGCGCCCGTAAGCGCCGACGAGGTGCGTCGTGCGATCGACACGCTGCGCGCGGGCCACGGCATCGACTACGCGCGCGGCAAAAAGAGCAAGCGCTTGGATTTGGATCACACGCTCGTGGGCTATGAGCTCACGGCGGGGGAGCGCCCGGACCATTTGGTGCTCATGCTCGACACCCATGCCGACAACGAGGGCTCCATGCGTCCGGAAATTTTGCTTTCTGCTGCTGATGTTTTGTTGCAGGGCTTGACCCCGGGCGTGGATGCACCTATTGTTTCCACCGGTATGCAAGACCTCGTGACCATCTGCTCCTACGATGTCGAGCGTCAGAATCAAGCATGCGAGGACGACGGGGGCCGACTCGTCAGCCCCATACCTGTGCGAACTTGTGGATTTGCTCCACATACTCGTTGACGGGGGTATTTTCGCCTGCTACTATATTCGGCTGTTGCACTAACTGATGCATGAAGGGCAAGTAAACATGTACGCAATCGTTAACACGGGCGGCAAGCAGTACAAGGTCGCCACCGACGATGTCATCACCGTCGAGAAGATCGAGGGCAATGAGGGCGACAAGGTCACCCTGCCGGTTATCTTCCTCAACGACGGTAAGAAGATCGTCACCGATCCCGACAAGCTGGCCAAGGCCAAGGTTACCGCTCAGATCGTTGAGCAGTTCAAGGGCGAGAAGCAGCTGGTCTTCAAGTTCCACAAGCGCAAGCGCTATCGTCGTCTGAAGGGTCACCGTCAGCAGCTCACCAAGCTGAAGATCGTGAAGGTTCAGGCTACCTCCCGCGCCAAGAAGGCTGTCAAGGCAGAGGCTGAGGCTGTTGCCGAGGCTCCCGTCGCCGAGTAGATTACACTCGTAACGAAAGAGTAGGTATACACAATGGCACACAAAAAAGGACTCGGTTCCTCCCGTAATGGCCGTGACTCCCGCGGTCAGCGCCTTGGCACGAAGCGCTATGCCGGCCAGACGGTAACCACGGGCACGATTCTCGTCCGTCAGCACGGCACGCACATCCACCCGGGTGAGAACGTTGGCCGTGGTAAGGACGACACGCTGTTCGCGCTGGTCGACGGTACCGTTGAGTTCCACAAGGGTATCAAGCACAGGGTCAGCGTACGCCCGCTCGCGAACGCGTAATTCACCCTTCATAGAGCACATATGTGGGAGGCACTTGAGTTTTAGGATTCAAGGGTCTCCCTCTTTTTTGTAGGAGGCGATTCTGTTGTCACAGTTCACCGATATCAGCCGCATTAACGTGTGCGGCGGCGACGGCGGAGCCGGATGCATGTCGTTTAGGCGCGAGGCATTTGTCCCCAAGGGCGGCCCCGATGGCGGCGACGGCGGTCGTGGCGGCAATGTCGTCATCCAGGCCGATGCTCAGCTGTCTTCGCTGATCGATTACCGCTTTAAGCATCACTTTCGCGCCGAGCGCGGCACGCACGGGCAGGGTGCCCGTCGTAACGGCAAGAGCGGCGAGGACCTGATTCTCAAGGTCCCTATGGGTACCGTGGTGCGCGAGCTCGATCCCGAGACGCAGACCCCGATGTTTGAGATTGCCGACCTGGTGCACGACGGCGAGCGCGTCGTCGTGGCGCCCGGCGGTGCCGGCGGTCTGGGCAACACGCACTTTGTGACGTCGGTGCGTCGCGCTCCGGCCTTTGCCCAGTTGGGCGAACCGGCCGAGGAGCACTGGATCGAGCTCGAGATGAAGCTTATGGCCGATGCCGCGCTCGTGGGCTTTCCCTCCGTGGGTAAGTCATCGCTCATCGCGCGCATGAGTGCCGCCCGTCCCAAGATTGCTGACTACCCGTTTACCACGCTCGTGCCGAACCTCGGCATGGTGCGTGCCGGTGAATATTCTTACGTCGTTGCCGACGTCCCCGGTCTTATCGAAGGCGCGAGCGAGGGTAAGGGCCTGGGTCACCAGTTCCTGCGCCACATTGAGCGTACGGCCCTGATCATGCACGTCGTCGACATGACGGGTGGTTTTGAGGATCGCGATTCGGTCGAGGATTACCACATCATCAACCGCGAGCTCGAGCAGTATGGCGCCGAGCTTTCGGAGCGTCCGCAGATCGTCGTTGCCAACAAGTGCGATGCGCCGGGCACGGCCGACAAGATTGCCGACCTCAAGCGCGCAGCGCTCGACGATGGACATATGTTCTTTGCCGTGTCTGCCGTGACGGGCGCCGGCCTCAACACGCTGATGCTTGCCGTGGGCGAGCAGGTGGCTAAGCTGCGCGCCGAGTTGGCTGTCTCGGATGAGCCGGTCGTTCTGCGCGACGATGAGTGGGAGCGCCGTCGCCTGCAGCGTGAGAAGCGTTTCCGCATTGTTCAGGAAGAGCCCGGTGCCTTCCGCGTGGTCGGTCGTGCCATCGAGCGCATGGTCATCCAGACCGACTGGGAAAACGAGGAAGCCGTCATTTACCTGCAGCATAAGTTTGCGCGTATGGGTGTTGACGACGCGCTCGAGAAGGCCGGTTGCCGTGCGGGCGACGAGGTCCGCATTTGCCAGCGCGCCTTTGACTTTGAGGGCGCCGAGGACTTCTCGGAGTACGAGGAGCTCGAGGATGCTGGCGAGGACGTTGCCGTTGAAGCCATTGACGTGGCCGATGCTGCGGATGAGGGAGTCGAGGTTGTCGATGCGGCGGATGCCGCGGGCGATGCCGAGACCTCGGAGGGCGAGTAAGCCATGTCGCTGCGCGGTGGAATCGGTCTGCCCGAGCTTCCTCTAGAGGACGGGCAGGAGTTTAGGCTCGGCATTATGGGTGGCACCTTTGATCCCATCCATTACGGGCACCTGGTGACCGCCGAGCAGGCGCGCGAGTCGCTCGACTTGGACGCTGTGCTCTTTATGCCGGCGGGCTCTCCTGCCTTTAAGCTTGACAAGCCGGTGACGCCTGCCGAGGACCGTTATGCCATGACGGTCCTCGCCACCGCCGCGAACCCGGCCTTTTTGGCGAGCCGGTTCGAGATCGACCGTCCGGGTGTAACCTATACGGCCGATACGCTTCATGCCCTTCGCGACTTTTACCCGTCGCAGGTAAAGCTCTACTTTATTACGGGCGCCGACGCGATTATCGATATTGTGACTTGGCATGATGCCGAACGAATCGCTGAGCTTGCTACCTTTATTGCGGCGACGCGACCGGGCTTTGATATCGATACGGCGCGTGCCCGAATCAAAGAGTCGGGGCTGCCGTTCGACGTGCGCTATATTCAGATTCCGGCGCTGGCGATCAGCTCGACGAACATTCGCAAGCGTGTTGCCCGCGGTATGAGCGTGCGCTATCTTACGAGCGAGTCCGTGCTCGGCTACATTCGCAAACGCAGGCTATATGCCGATTTGGGCCAAGAAGATTTTGAGTGATGGGGGTCTACGTTGTCGGTAGAGGATCAGTTTGAGGGCGATGAGCGCGCGCTACTCAAGCGCATTCAAGAGCTGCTCGATGTTCGCATGAAGGATAAGCGCAAGCGCTATGTGCATTCGCTGGGTGTTGCCGAGACCGCACTTCATCTGGCCGAGGTCTACGGCGTTGACCGCTTTGATGCCGCTGCTGCCGGTCTGATCCACGACTGGGACAAAGTGCTCTCCGACGACGAGCTGGTTACGCGCGCTCTGCATTACGGCATTAAGATTGCCGGTTCTCCTTCCGCCGCGACGCCGCTTTTGCATGGTCCTGTTGCCGCCTATGAGCTTCCGCAGCTTTTCCCCGAGTTGTCGCCGGCCGTTTTCCAGGCTGTCGACCGTCATACCGTGGGCGCTTGCGACATGACGCCGCTCGATATGGTGGTCTTTGTGGCCGATGCCATCGAGCCCAACCGCCACGGCGACTATGCGCATGCGCTGCGCAAGATGGTGGGGGAGTCGTCGCTCGACGAGTTGTTCTTCTCCTGTTTTGCGCAGGGTTTGGTCTATGTGATCCAGTCCGGGCGCTATCTTTATCCCACGGCTATTTCGATTTACAACCATTACGCCCAGCTGCGCTAGCTCGGGCTGTCTAGAAAGAGGTATTCCATGGCCGACGAGACCATGACCGACGAGCAGATTCTTGAAGGCGTGGAGCACAAGAGCTTCGCCGCCACGTCCGACCGCACTGCCGCCTCGCTGTCCGCGAGCGGTGTCGCCGCCGAGGATGTCGCCCGCGCCGCCGCGCAGGCCGCCTACGACAAGAAGGGCGAGGACGTTCAGGTGCTCGACCTGACCGAGCTTTCCGATGTGTGCGACTACTTTGTGCTTGCCACCGGTGCCAACAACCGCCAGGTCGATTCAATTGTCGACGAGATCGAGGAGAAGGTCGCCGAGGCTTGCGGCGAGCATCCGTTCTCCATCGAGGGCCGCGAGCAGAAGACTTGGATGCTCATGGACTACGGTTCGGTTGTCGTCCACGTCTTCACTCCCGAAGCCCGCGACTTCTACCGCCTCGAGAAGCTCTGGGGAGACGCCCCCCAGCTCCCCCTCAACCTCCTCTAGTAGCTCATTTGAGACGGGGTTTAGCTACCCTCACGCATATCGCCGGGCAGTTGCGGTTTTCCGCACCTGCCCGGCTTTCTTTTTGCCCAAAGGCTGTTAATCGTTGAAGCGGGATTGGCGGCCGAAGGAAAGGGCGGTGTCGCCGAATTTGTCTCGGACGGCGTCGATGGCGACGGAGAGGTCGCGGCGGTCGCTGGATTGGGCTCCGCGGTCATCGATCTCGCAGAACAGGTCAGTCTGGATGCCGCCTTGGTGGTCGAAGTCGCTCATGCCGATGCCGGCTAAGCGAACATGCATGCCTTCTTGCCAGATGTTGTCGAGCAGTTCGAGTGCAACCGCCACGAAGATGTTCTCATCGTCGGTTGGATGAGGCAGCCGGCGCTGTGCCGTACGCCCGCTTCCATACGAATACTTGAGCTTGAGCGTTACCGTGGCACCCGTCAGCCCCTGACGGCGCAGACGGCGTCCCACCGACTCACCCAGCAGCGCAATCGCCGCCTCAATATCCCCACGCTCAGTCAAATCTTTCGCAAAGGTGCGTTCATTACTGACCGACTTGACCTCACGCTCCTCATCGAGACTCGTGACTTCGGAGATTTCGAGTCCCAGCGCACGCTGGCGCATGCGTTCGCCGTTGACGCCAAAAATAGAGGCCAAGGTGGATTCCGGTGCACGTGATAGCTCGCCGAGGGTGTAGATGCGCATGCGGCGCAGTCGCTCCTCGGCCGAGCGCCCGATGCCGCTCATGGCAGATACCGGCAGCGCGGCCAAAAAGCGCTGCTCGGTTCCGGGGCGCACGATGGTCAGCCCAAACGGCTTATCCCGCTCGCTTGCGATCTTTGCGACCGTCTTGTTGCAGCCCACGCCAATGGAGCAGGTCACTCCCAGCGCTGCCACGCGGTCGCTTATACGCCGCGCAACCAGCAGCGGGTCTTCGGGCGCAAAGCGACCCGGTGTGATATCGATAAAGGCCTCGTCGATGGACACACGCTCCACGCGCGGTGTCTCATCGGCAAGGATCGCCATGACCTGCGCGCTCACCTCGCGGTAGCGATCAAAGTGTCCGTGCGTCCAAATGGCCTGCGGGCACAGGCGCCGCGCCTCGGCCGAGGCCATGGCAGAATGCACGCCAAAGCGACGCGCCTCGTACGAACACGTGGACACGACGCCGCGCGACTCGGCGTCTCCGCCCACGATGAGCGGCTTTCCGCGCCATTCGGGATGATCGAGCATCTCCACGCTCGCAAAAAACGCATCGAGGTCCATGAGGCCCACCGCCGGACCCGTCCAGGGAGGCGGCGTGACGCCCATGGCATCCTCATAACCGTATGTATGTTCGCGTCTTTCCATGTCATGAGTATACCGCGCAGCTCATGTGGGGTGCGTGGATGCGCTTGCAAATCGCGAATTCTTGTCTAAGATATGGATTTGCCCTCGACTACACCGAAGAAGTTGGTCTCACGGACTTCACCTGCCCGCGTCGATGGCGTATTATGTTCAACTGTTTGTTTGTAGTTGCAGCCTAAAGCTGCTTGGTTGGAGGAGTTTCCTTTGGCAGTCAAGATTCGCCTTGCTCGTCACGGCGCTAAGAAGCGTCCGTACTACCGTGTCGTCGTCGCCGATTCCCGCGCCCCGCGTGACGGTCGTATCATCGAGGAGGTTGGCCGCTACAACCCGATGACCGCCCCCAAGACCATCAACCTCGACCTTGAGAAGATCGCCGACTGGCAGTCCAAGGGCGCTCAGCTCACCGACGCCGTCGCCGCTCTGGTCAAGGCCGCCAACGAGGGCGAGAAGACCGAGACCGTCGTCAAGAAGTCCAAGAAGCAGCTCGCCAAAGAGGCCGAGGCCGCTAAGGCTGCCGCTGAGGCCGCTGAGGGCGCCGAGGAGTAAATCGTGCCTGAGGTTGACGCTGCACAGCTCGAGGGTGAGGCAATGCTCTCAGATCGCATCGCCGATCTCGTCGAATATCTCGTTGTTCAGATCGTCGACGACCCGGATTCCGTGAGCCTTGAGGTCATCGATGGTGACGACGCCTCTACGATTGAGGTTTCGGTCGCCGAGGATGACGTCGCTAAGGTCATCGGCCGTCGTGGCCGTACCATCAAGGCCATTCGCACGCTCGCCCGTGCACTGGCCGCTCGCCTCGACACTGCTGTCGAGGTAGAGGTTCTGGGCTAGGACCTTGAGGTCCCAGTACAAAAACATCGCCCGTGTGGTCAAGCCGCACGGAAGGAAGGGGGAGGTCCTCGCGCAGCCGCTGCGGGGGCTTCCTTCTGTATTAGAGCCGGGTATGCGCGTCGCCCTGACGCCGCCGGCGCTCAAGCGCGACCGCTTTTGCACGGTCGTGTCCGTCACCGATACGGGCGATGGCGATCTGGTCTCGTTTGAGGGCATTGACGACTTGACGGCCGCCGAGGGCATCACGGGATGCTACGTGCTGGCAAATCGTGACGACTTTGAGCTCGATTCGCTCGACGCTGCCTATACCGACCTGATGGGTCGCGAGGTGGTCGACGAGCGCTTCGGTTCGCTCGGCACGATCGTCGAGATCATGTCGACGCCCGCTAACGATGTTTGGGTTGTCGAGGGCGATCGGTACGGCGAGGTACTGATTCCCGTGATCGAGCAGGTCGTGCTCGATCTTCCCGACACAGGAACAATTTCCGTCCATGTTATGGACGGCCTGATCGATATGGACAAGTAGGGAGGACAACATGCTGATCGAGACCCTTTCGGTCTTTCCCGAGATGTTTGAGCCCGTCATGTCCACATCGATTTTGGGCCGCGCCCGCAAGGCCGGCCTTTTTGATTTTAAGGCGTATAACCTGCGCGACTGGACGCACGACCGCCATCGTACCGTCGATGACGAGCCGTACGGCGGCGGGCAGGGCATGCTCATGAAGGTCGAGCCTATCGCGGAGGCCATCGAGGCCATTAGCGCAGAGGGTCCCAAGCCCACGGTTGTGTTCTTCACCCCCTGTGGCGAGCCCTTTACGCAGCATGTGGCCGAGCGCCTGCTCAAAAGTGAGCGCCTGCTGTTTGTGTGCAGTCGTTACGAAGGTGTCGACGAGCGCGCGTATGCGTATGCCGATGAGCGTCTGTCGATCGGCGACTACGTGCTTACGGGCGGCGAGCTTCCCGCTATGGTCGTTGCCGATGCCGTCGTACGCCTGATTCCCGGCGCCCTGGGCGACGAGATGAGCAACGTGGACGAGTCGTTCTCGACCGCCGAGGATGGAGGCCTGCTCGAGTACGCGCAGTACACCCGTCCTGCCGAGTTCAACGGCGAGGGCGTGCCTCCGGTGCTTGTGAGCGGCGATCATGCTAAGGTCGATGCGTGGCGTCGTAAGAACGCCATCGAGCGCACCTGTCGTTGGCGTCCCGATCTGATTGAGACAGCGCGGCTCACGCCCGAGGAGCGTGCTTACGCGCAGGAGATTCTGGACGCTTCGTATTCGCAGAGCGAGGAGTGAGAATGGTTCCATCGCAGCATTCCGCGTTGAGGGGCGCTTTTGAGTGGATCGCGGTCATCGCGATCGCACTGGTCGCCACCTTCTTGATTCGCTCGTTTGTGGTCGAGCCCTTTGTGGTGCCCACCGGCTCCATGGAGTCCACGATCGAGATTGGCGACCAGATCCTGGCACAAAAGGTGAGCCTCGAGCTCGGTCAGCCCGTCAAGCAGGGCGATATCGTGGTGTTTCACAACCCCGATGGCACCTCCGAGCATGATGTTCTTGTCAAGCGTGTTATTGCCACGGCCGGCCAGACGGTCGACCTGCAGGATGGCAAGGTGGTCGTTGACGGCCAAGCGCTCGACGAGGACTATACGACGGGCATGAGCTGGCCACTTTCGGTCCAAGCGCCCGGTGCTCAGGTAAGCTATCCCTACACCGTTCCCGACGGGTGCGTGTGGGTGATGGGCGACAACCGCGAAAACTCTGCCGACTCACGCTACTTTGGTCCCGTCGATCGCTCTGATTTGATCGCTGTGGCGCTTGTGCGCTACTGGCCGCTCAACCGCATCGGCGCTATCGACTAAAAACCGCTATAGTACAGTACCTAACCGTGTAATCGTTTCGACGAGGGGATATTAGAGGCATGAACGCTTCATCGCTTTCCTTCCAAGACATCATCCTGCGCCTCCAGCAGTACTGGGGCGAGCAGGGCTGCGTCATTATGCAGCCCTATGACTCCGAGGTCGGTGCCGGTACCTTCCATACCGCGACCACGCTGCGCTCGCTCGGTCCCGCCGAGTGGCGCACCTGCTATGCGCAGCCCTGCCGCCGTCCCGCCGACGGCCGCTACGGCGAGAACCCCAACCGCATGCAGCACTACTATCAGTTCCAGGTGCTCATCAAGCCTTCTCCGGTTAACGCCCAGGAGCTCTACCTGAGGTCTCTTGCCGCTATCGGTCTGGATCCCAACGACCATGACGTCCGCTTTGTCGAGGATGACTGGGAGAGCCCGACCCTTGGCGCCTGGGGCCTTGGCTGGGAGGTCTGGCTCAATGGCATGGAGGTCACGCAGTTTACGTACTTCCAGCAGGTGGGAGGCATCGAGGTCGACCCCGTGCCCGTTGAGATTACCTACGGCCTGGAGCGTATCGCCATGTACGCCCAGGGCGTCAACTCGGTCTACGACCTGGTGTGGAGCTACCTGCCCGACGGCACGCCCATGACCTACGGCGACGTGTTCCTCGAGAACGAGCGCGAGTTCAGTGCCTATAACTTTGAGGTCGCCAACGTCGAGATGATGCGTCAGAAGTTTGACGACTACGAGGCCGAGTGCCATTCCTGCCTGGAGCGCAAGCTGCCGCTGCCGGCATATGACTGCGTCATGAAGTGCAGCCACGCTTTCAACCTGCTCGATGCTCGCGGCGCCCTGTCCGCGGTCGAGCGTGCCAACTACATCCTGCGCGTCCGCGCCGTCGCCAAGGCGTGCTGCGAGGCCTACATGGCCGAGGTCGCCGGAGTCAACGAGAATGCCGACCAGGAAGGCGAGGTGGCGTAAGCCATGGCAGACGCTAAGGATTTCCTGTTTGAGATCGGTACGGAGGAGATGCCCTCCGCGCCGCTGAACAATGCCGTCAAGCAGCTTGGCTCCATGATTGCCAAGGGTCTCGACGAGGCCGGTCTGGCCCACGGCGAGGTCCGTGTGATCTCGAGCCCGCGCCGCCTGGCTGCGCTCGTGGCTAACGTCGCCACCGCGACCGATGAAGTCCATGAGGTCAAGCGTGGCCCCGCGGCCAACATTGCCTTCGACGCTGACGGTAACGCCACCAAGGCCGCCCAGGGCTTTGCCCGCAAGTGCGGTGTGGCTGCCGAGGACCTGGTCCGTCGCGAGGACACTGACGGTCGCGAGTATGTGTTCGCCGAGAAGAACATTCCCTCCGCACCGGCTACGCCGATTCTGACCGCTCTGTGCGAGAAGACCATCGCCGGCCTGCAGTGGCCCAACTACCGCAGCCAGCGCTGGGGTCACGAGCATGCGACCTTTGTTCGTCCGGTCCGCTGGATCTGCTGCCTTTTGGGCGAGGATGTTGTGCCCGTGTCGTTTGCCGACGTGACGAGCGGCAACACCACGCGCGGTCATCGCGTACTTGGCCCTGGCGACCATGTTGTTGCCAGCCCCGCTGTTTATGAGCAGGTGCTCGAGGACGCCGGCGTGCTTTCTGCCGAGCGTCGTCGCGAGGCCATCCTTGCCGGCATCGCCGAGGTCGAGGCCGCTCGCCCCGGCTGTCATGTCGACACGCCCAAGAAGGTCTTCGAGGAGGTCATTAACCTCTGCGAGTGGCCGACGGTGCTCGTCGGTACCTTCGATGAGGAGTTCCTCAAGGTCCCGCACGAGATCATCTGCGAGTCCATGCTCACCAACCAGCGTTACTTCCCGATCTATGACGGCGAGGGCAAGCTCACGCGTGAGTTCGTGGTCGTCTCCAACAGCAAGCCCGAGAACGCCGAGCGCGTGATCGACGGCAACGAGCGCGTCGTGCGCGCCCGTCTGGACGACGCAAAGTTCTTCTACGAGGAGGACCTGAAGATCTCCCTCGACGAGTTCCGTGAGCGTCTGGCCAAGGTTGCCTTCCAGGAGAAGCTCGGTAGCGTGCTCGCCAAGTCCGAGCGCATTGAGCAACTCGCGCTTGCCATCGCTCGCGAGGCCCATCTGGGCGCCCACCTGGCCGCCGATGCCGCTCGCGCCGCGCACCTGTGCAAGGCCGACTTGGTATCCAACGCCGTCGTCGAGTTCACGAGCCAGCAGGGCGTGATGGGCGGTTACTACGCCACCGCGATGGGGGAGAACGACGAGGTTGCCCACGCCATTCGCGATCATTATCGTCCCCGCTTTGCCGGTGACGAGCTGCCCGAGGGCACCGCTGGCTGCATCGTGGCCTGCGCCGACAAGCTCGATACCATCGCCGGTATCTTTGCCATTGGCGAGCCCCCGACCGGCTCCTCCGACCCCTACGCGCTGCGTCGTGCCGCTATCGGCATCATCAACATCCTGCGCGACCGTCTGCCGATCGACCCCACGTCGCTCATCGACTTCGCCCTCGAGCTCTATAGCGAGCAGGGCATTGAGTTCGACGCCGCCAAGGTCGCCCAGCAGGTTCGCGACTTCTTCCATGGCCGCCTGGTGAGCATGGCCCGCGACGAAAAGATCCCGGCCGATACCGTTGCCGCCGTCTCCGCGGTGCACATCATCGCCCCGTCCGTCTTCTTCGCCCGCTGCGCCGCCCTCGACGAGGCCCGCAAGAACGACGCCGAGACGTTCGACAACCTTGCGACCGCCTATGCCCGCGCCGCACACATCTCCAAGCCCGAGCTGGGTGCGGAGTACGACCGCGGCCTGATGGGCGAGGTCGAGCTCGCGCTTGCCGATGCCTCCGAGGCTGCTCAGACCGCTGTCGATGCCGCCCTTGCTGCCGAGGATTACCCGGCCGCATTTGCCGCCCTTGCCGCCCTGCGCGCGCCCATCGACCGCTTCTTCGATGAGGTCATGGTCATGGACAAGGACGAGCAGCTCCGCGATAATCGCCTTAAGCTGCTCAACCGCTTCGAGGCCGTTTTCTCCGGCATCGCCAACATCGGTGAGCTTGCCCGCAAAAAGTAAGCCAGCCTGCGCATAAGCGCTAAAGGAGCCCCGCATGGATTGCCCGGTCACCGCTCGTCCCACCGTTATCGTTATCTCCGACTCGCTCGGTGATACCGCTTGTGAGGTGGTGCTTGCGGCGTCCGGGCAATTTGATGAAGGGGCTTTTCTTCTCTTGCGCCTGCCCAAGGTGACCTCGGTGGAGCAGGTGGAGTCGTTTGTGGGCCCGCGCGTCGATGCCGACCATCGCGATATTGCCGTGTTCCACACCATTGTCGATCCGGCGCTTCGCGCCCGCGTGCTCGATTACCTGGGCATGCTGCATATTCGTTCGGTCGACCTGATTGGCCCGACGCTTGCCGTGCTGTCGTCGCTCATCGGTGTGCCGCCCAAGGGCGTCGCGGGTGTGATTCACAAGACCGATGACCGCTATTTCCATCGCATCGAGGCCATGGAGTATTTCGTTGAGCACGATGACGGGCGCGGCTGCGACGATCTGTCGGGAGCCGATATCGTGCTGCTGGGCGTATCGCGTACGTCCAAGACGCCGCTGTCGATGTATTTGGCCTATCAGGGCTACAAGGTCGCCAATGTCCCACTGGCGCATGGCATGGAGCCGCCCAAGTCGACTTACGAGGTCGACCCGATGCGCCTGTTCGGCCTGATTTCGACCGTCGATGTGATTTCCGAAATTCGCGATAGCCGCTTGGGCGATGACTACGCTCGTGCCGTTGCCGGCTCCTATGCCGAGCCCGAGAGCGTGCACAGCGAGCTCGAGGAAGCCCGTGCGCTCATGAAGCGCCTAGGCTGCTTTGTGGTGCGTACCGACGGCAAGGCCATCGAAGAAAGCGCTGCCGAGATCATTAGCCACTTGGAGGAAATCCAAGAAGCCCGTGCCCGCCGCGCCGCCCGTCGAGCCTAATAGTAGCAGCATTTTGATAAAGCGATTTAGCAAAAATATCGCATCTGACCTGCACGTTCTTACAGTGGTATCTTCATAATGTAACCACCTTTACCTACCGTTTACCGCCAGTTTTAGCACGTTTACCAAACCGCGCATCCTCTGCTTAAGCCTGCTCAAAACCCGCCGTATAGTTCCCTCACGGCCCGCATCTGGCGGGTCGATTCGTTACCACGGTCGTGCGCGTAAGTGCATGGAAGGGGAAGTATCGTGAGCGATTGCAAGAGGGTTTACCGTTTTGGAACCGACGCCCAGGGCACCTGTGTCACCGAGGGAGACAAGTCCATGAACTTCGTGCTTGGTGGCAAGGGCGCTAACCTTGCCGAGATGAGTCGTATCGGCCTGCCGGTTCCCGGTGGCTTTACCATTACCTGCCAGACCTGTGTCGAGTACTCCGGTGCCGGCAACGTCTGGCCCGAAGACGCACTCGATGAGATCGTTGCTGCCGAGGCGGACCTCGAGGCCCGCTGCGGCAAGAAGCTCGGTGACGCCAACGACCCGCTGCTCGTGTCGGTTCGTTCGGGCGCTCCGTTCTCCATGCCCGGCATGATGGACACGGTCCTCAACTTGGGCCTCAATAACGATTCCGTCCAGGGCCTCATCGCGCAGACGCAGAACCCGCGTTTTGCCTGGGATAGCTACCGCCGCTTTATCCAGATGTTTTCCAATGTCGTCATGGGCGTTGACGCCGACCTGTTCGAGAACGCCCTGACCCAGGCCCGTCTGGTCGCCGGCGTTCGCATCGATTCCGAGCTTTCGGCCGAGGACCTGCAGGAACTCGTCGAGACCTTTAAGGGCATCTTCTCCGAGAACGTCGATGCCTCCCTGTATCCCGAGCTCGAGGTCGCTGACGGCAAGCCCGTTTTCCCGCACGACCCGGAGCTTCAGCTACGCCTTGCAATTCAGGCCGTCTTTGGCAGCTGGATGAACGAGCGTGCCTGCATCTACCGCAAGCAGCATGGCATTTCCGACGACCTCGGCACCGCCGTCAACGTGCAGGCCATGGCCTTTGGCAACAAGGGCGAGACCTCTGCGACAGGCGTCGCCTTTACGCGTAATCCGGCCGACGGCACCAAGGAGTTCTACGGTGACTTTTTGGTTAATGCTCAGGGCGAGGACGTCGTCGCCGGTATCCGCAACACCGAGCCTATCGCCGACCTCAAGACCACCCCGGGCCTCGAGTCCGCAGGTGAGGAGCTCGAGCGCGTGTTCCTGACGCTCGAGGATCATTATCGCGATATGTGCGATATCGAGTTCACCATCGAGCAGGGCAAGCTCTGGATGCTCCAGACCCGCGTGGGCAAGCGCACCGCCACCGCCGCCCTGCGCATCGCTATCGAAATGGTCGAGGAGGGCCTGATCACCCGCGAGGAGGCCGTGAGCCGCATCGATCCCGCGCAGCTCGACCAACTCCTGCACCCGCAGTTTGACGCCTCCAAGAAGTACGAGACGCTGGCCAGCGGTCTGAACGCCAGCCCCGGTGCCGCCGTGGGCGAGGTCGTGTTCTCGAGCGACGACGCCGTCGCGCGCGCCAACGAGGGCCACAAGGTCATTCTGGTTCGCTGGGAGACCAACCCCGATGACCTGAAGGGCATGGTAGCCGCCGAGGGCATCCTGACCAGCCACGGTGGCAAGACGAGCCATGCCGCCGTTATCGCCCGCGGCATGGGTACGCCCTGCGTCTGTGGCGTTGAGCGCTTCCATATCGACGCCGCCGAGAAGGTCGTGCGCATCGAGGGCAGCGACCGCGTGCTGCACGAGGGCGACGTTATCTCCATCGACGGCACCCAGGGTATCGTCGTCGACGGCGCCGTTGACCTGGTCTCCGCCGAGCTCACCGGCGATCTGGACACCATCCTATCCTGGGCCGACGAGATTCGCCTGGACGAGACCGGTGGCCATGCCAACCATGTGCGCGTTAATGCCGACAACCCCGAGGATGCCGCGCTCGCGCTCGAGTTTGGCGCCGAGGCCATCGGCCTGTGCCGCACCGAGCACATGTTCCTGGGCGACCGCAAGAACATCATCCAGAGCTTTATCCTGTCTGACGATGAGGCCGTGAAGCAGCAGGCCCTGGCCGACCTGCTCAAGGTTCAGACCGAGGACTTCCTGGCGATGTTCAAGACCATGTCCGGTCGCGATGTGGTCGTCCGCCTGCTCGATCCGCCGCTTCATGAGTTCCTGGATAATCCTCGCGAGCTCGAGGTCGCCATCACCAAGAAGGAAGCCGCTGGCGCCAGCGAGGAAGAGCTTGCCGTCCTGCGCGCCCGCCTGCGTCGTATCGACGGCATGGTCGAGTCCAACCCGATGCTCGGCCTACGCGGCGTGCGCCTGTCCATCGTATTTAGCGATCTGCCGCTCATGCAGGTCCGCTCCGTCGCCACGGCTGCCGCTCGCCTCATCAAGGAGGGCGTCGATCCGCGTCCCGAGATTATGGTCCCGCTCGTTTCCATTACGGCCGAGCATGTTCAGACCCGCGAGGTTATCGAGCGCGTGATCGCCGAGGTTTCCGACGAAGAGGGCGTCGAGCTCAATATTCCCGTGGGCACGATGCTCGAGCTGCCGCGCGCCTGCATGGTCGCTGATGAGATCGCCCATCACGCAGACTTCTTCTGCTTTGGCACCAACGACCTCACCCAGACGACCTTCGGTTTCTCGCGTGATGACGCCGAGGCTAAGTTCATCCCGCTGTACATGCATAAGAAGATCTTGAAGGACAATCCCTTCGAGACCATCGACACAGCGGTGCTCGAGCTGGTGCGTATGGCCGTCGAGAAGGGTCGCGCCACCAACCCCGACATGCACTTTGGCGTGTGCGGCGAGCACGGCGGCGACCCCAAGTCCATCAAGGGCCTGTTTAACGTGGCCGACGTGGACTACGTGTCCTGCTCGCCCTACCGCGTGCCCCTCGCACGCCTGGCTGCCGCTCAGGCCAAGCTCGAGGCCAAGCGTTCCGCCTAACGTTTTGGGTTTAGACGCCTAGCGTAGCCCCCTTCATGCCGCCCGTCTCATTCGTGAGGCTGGCGGTTATCATGTGCGGGTTTTGTCTTTTTGTCTGCGTAAAAAATTGTTCTTGCAGCAGAAACCCGCGCGTGTATACTCGAATACGTTTGTTCAACTACGTGCCGGCCAAGGTGGTACGGCACCTCTAGAAGAGTAAGGAATTGCACATGGATTACATCCGCGCAATCGAGCGTCAGCAGATCCGCGAGGACATTCCTCAGGTTCGCGTCGCCGACAACGTCAAGGTTCACTACCGCATTAAGGAAGGCGACCGCGAGCGCATCCAGGTCTTCCAGGGCGACGTCATCCGCATGGCCGGCGCCGGTGCCCGCGAGACCTTCACCGTCCGCAAGATGTCCTTCGGTGTCGGTGTTGAGCGTACCTTCCCGCTTCACAGCCCCAAGATCGCCAAGCTCGAGGTCGTTCGTCATGGTCGCGTCCGTCGCGCCAAGCTGTACTACCTCCGCGACAAGGTGGGCAAGGCTGCTCGCATCCCCGAGAAGCGCTAAGAAGATCGCAGCGTCTGTCCACTCGTTTGGACGTAAGGGTCACCTTCGGGTGGCCCTTCTTTTTATCCGATTTGCATGCAAGGAGGGCCTGGTATGGCCAATATGACGAGCTCGGTTTCGGCATCGCAAGTTGCTGGCGAGCTGGCGAGCGCTACGTTTGAGGAGATTCCCGCCCTCGTGGAGCATTATCGCGAGGATCCGCGCCAGCAGGTGATCAAGGCTTGCGAACGCGCCCTCAAACGCCATGCCAAAGAGCTTGCCGAGCGCGAGCGCGTCAATGACATGTACGAGCTTATGCATGAGCTTGGCGGCGATGGGGTGGTCGTTGGTGTCGACGAGGTGGGTCGCGGATCGGTGGCCGGTCCTTTGACGGTATGCGCTGTCTGCCTTCCTATGGAGCCGCGCGTCTGGGGCATCAACGATTCCAAAAAGCTCACGCCGGCGCGCCGCGAGTTGCTCTCAGTGAAGATTGCCGAGGTGGCGACGGCGATCGGTTTTTGCCATATCGCGCCTAAGGATATCGATGAGATGGGCATGGCCCGTGCTATCCGTACCGCCGTTGCAGGCGCCGTGGCCGATACAGGGCTCGAGCCCGATTGCGTGCTTATGGATGGCAACCCCTTGGGCGCCGTTCCTAACGAGCGCGATGTGGTGAAGGGCGATGCCAAGATCGCCTGCATCGCCGCGGCGTCCATCATGGCCAAGGTCACGCGTGACGAGATGATGGTCGAGTACGACGCCGAGTACCCCGAGTACCATCTGGCCGAGTCGAAGGGCTATGCAAGCCCCGAGCATATCGAGGCCATTCGCAAACATGGACTTTGTCCGCTGCACCGCGTGAGCTTTTGCGGAAACTTTCTGCAGACTGAGCGCCTTTTCTAGGCCAATTGTGGAGACAGGGACCTCTGGGGTTTTATAAACCTGCTGGTAGCGGGCCGTATGCAACACCATTGCTGCGTACGGCCCGTTTTTTGACGGCATTTGGTCAGCTTTTGGTTTGCTTCCTGTACTTACCCGCATGAAAGGTGCCCTCATCATCGGGGCAATGCAGTGTGCGGGAAAGGAGACCCCATGAGTGCCGCAAGCAAAAAGAGCAAGACGCAGCAGCTCAAGGAGCGTTGGGAAAACGGCGAGCTCGACTGCGGGGCGATGACGCCCGAGTTTATCAAGGGACTCAGTCCCCGTGAGCTGGGCATGCTGGGCGAGCTGATCACCATCGACTACTTTAACGAGCGCGGCTACACCTTGCTGGAGCAGGGTTATCGTTGCACCGAGGGCGAAGCCGATCTGGTGCTGCTCGATGAGCTTGACGATGTCGTGGTGATGGCCGAGGTCAAGACCAGGCGCGTCGCCCTGGATTGCACCACGCGGGTCTTTCCCGAGGAGGCCGTGGATGCCCAAAAGCAGCGTCGGTATCGCCGTATCGCAAGTTGCTATCTCATGGAGCACTATCCGCTCAAGGCGATCCGCTTCGATGCAGTGGGTGTCACCATTCGCGGCGGGCATATCGCCGAGATCGAGCATCAGTACAACGCGTTCGATTGGCAGGTGTCGTGATGGCGTTCGAGACGTTTGCCGTTCACGCGGCCTGCATCCGCGGTGTCGAGGCGATTCACGTCACGGTCGAGGTCTCGCTTGCCGGCGGCGTTCCGGGCATTCAGATGCTCGGCATCCCGAGTATGGAGGTGATGGAGTCACGTGGTCGTATTCGCTGTGCGATGCGCTCGGCCGGCTTTGAGATCCCGCGCTCGGGCATTACGGTCAATCTGGCGCCCGGCGATATTCGCAAGACCGGTAGCGGCTTTGATCTGCCCATCGCCATCGCGGTTCTAGCGGCCGATGGTCAGATTCCCCGCGACAACCTCGATCGTTGTCTTATCGCCGGCGAGCTCGGCTTGGACGGCACGGTGCTTCCTGTCAAAGGCGAGGTGGCGTTTCAGCTATTGGCTCGCGACATGGGGCTGTCTTTTATCGCCGGCAGGTCCGACCAGCATGTGCCACTCGCGGGCGTGGATTGCGGCTTTATCGACCATCTGTCTCAGCTTGCTCACGGCATGGGCGATGCCGCACGGCACTACTTGGATTCCGAGGGTGTCGAGGCGACCTTTGAGCCCGAGCTCGACTATGCAGACGTGCTGGGGCAGGAAGTCGCTAAACGCGGCATGGCGCTTGCGGCGGCAGGAGAACTCGGCTTGCTCATGATTGGGTCCCCGGGATCGGGCAAGACGATGCTCGCACGCCGTATGACCGGCATCCTGCCCGAGCTTTCCGTCGAGGATCAACAGGAGGCGCTGTGCATCCATTCGGTTTTGGGCGAGAACATTGATGGCTTGTTGGCGGGGCACCGGCCCTTCCGCAGTCCCCATCACAGTATTTCGACCGCAGGCCTTATCGGCGGCGGACGCCCGGTGCACCCGGGTGAGATCAGCCTTGCTCATGGCGGAGTGCTATTTTTGGACGAGCTTGCCGAGTTTCCCACGGGTGTGCTGCAGACGCTGCGTCAGCCTATCGAACGCGGCTACGTCAGGATCGTACGCGTCGACGGGGCTTTTTCCTTCCCGTCGCGCTTTCAGCTGCTGGCTGCGAGCAATCCCTGCCCCTGCGGCTTTTTGGGCGATCGCGAGGTACCGTGTCGCTGCTCGGCGGCGATGGTCGAGCGCTATCGGTCTAAACTGCGCGGTCCTTTGGCCGACCGTATCGACATGATGATCGATGTGACCCGTCCCGACCCTCAGGTGATTATCGAGGGCGCGGAGGGTATGTCGTCGGCCGAGTTACGTGACTACGTTGTGCGCGGTCGCGCCTTTCGCGCCTGGCGCGAGTCCCGTATGGACGATGCGGATGCCGAGGCCGAGGATGACGAGACACGGTCCATTGACGGCGTCGTTTCGACCTTTGAGCTCGATGATGCGGCGGAGAAGTGTGTGCTCGGTCTGTCCAAACGCACGCATCTCACGGGCCGCGGCATCGTGCGCTTGGTTCGCATTGCGCGCACGATTGCAGACGTCGCCGAGAGCGAGCAAGTGACGCAGGATCACGTGCTCGAGGCGGCGATGTACCAGGGAAGGAGGGACCAATGATGGCCGAGGGGACCTTTGAGCTGCATCCAGGTGATGCGTTGTATCCCGAGACCGTTTTGGAGCTTTCTGATGTACCCCAGACGCTTTATGTGCGCGGCAATCCCGAGGTGCTTTCGACACCCGCGCTCTCCATCATCGGCGCGCGCAAGGCCTCGCCGTATGGTCTTGCCGTGGCAGAGCTTGCGGCAAAGGTGGCGGTTGAGGCGGGAGTGACGGTAGTTTCGGGCGGCGCGGTTGGTTGTGACCAGGCCTCGGGTTGGGCTGCGGTCAACGCCGGCGGCAAACACGTCGTGGTGCTGGGGACGGGCGCCGACGTGGTCTACCCGCGTTCGAGCGCGGGGCTTATTACGCGCACGCTCGATACGGGCGGCGCGGTCGTGTCGATCTCTCCGTGGGGCATGGGTCCGCGCAAGTTTGCCTTTCCGCGCCGCAATCGCGTGATCGCGGCCCTGTCGCAAGCCCTCTTTGTATCCGAGGCGGGTATGCCTTCCGGGACGTTTTCTACAGCTGAGGCTGCTATGGATTTGGGGCGCGAACTTCTTGCCGTGCCGGGGTCGATCCTATCGCCCGAGTCGCGTGGCACGAATTACCTCATTGCGAACGGTGCCTGCTGCATTGTCGACGAGGAGTCCATCGAGATGGCTATCTCTCGCATATACGGCACCCTGCGCTACTCGCGCCCCGATGCTCCCGGCATTGCCGACCTGAATCCAACACAGCAGACCGTGATGCATGCGCTCATCGCCTCTCCGCTCAAGGTCGACGACATCGCGGCGCTCGTCTCACTCGATGCTGTCGGCGTACTCAAACTCTTGGGTTCGCTTGAACTCGAGGGCCTTATCGAGCGCATGATGGATGGAAGGTATGCGCCCTCCAAGTTTGCCCTTCACGCCCAGACGCCCTTCGGTCACAATGGAAAACGTGTCAATTAGAAAGGTGTTTGCAGATGCAGTTCGATCAGGTGACGGTTATCGGTGGCGGTCTGGCGGGTTCGGAGTGCGCGATCCAGCTGGCAGACCGCGGGTTTGCCGTAAAGCTGTGCGAGATGCGCCCCCAGGTGAGCTCCCCGGCCCACCATACCGATCACCTGGCAGAGCTCGTCTGCTCCAATTCGTTTAAGTCGACCCGTCCGGATTCTGCGGCTGGTTTGCTGAAGGCCGAGCTTGAGCGCATGGGTTCAGTCCTGCTCGATTGCGCCCATCGCGCCGCTGTTCCCGCCGGTGGTGCCTTGGCGGTCGACCGTGTCAAGTTTTCCGAGCTTGTCGAGGCCGAGGTTGCCGCCCGTCCCAATATCGAGGTCGTGCACGGTGAGGTCACACAGATTCCCGAGGGTCACGTGGTCATTGCCGCGGGCCCGCTGTGTTCACCGGCGCTGAGCGAAGAGGTTATGAAGCTCGTCGGTGGCGATGCCCTGGCATTCTTTGATGCGGCGGCGCCGATCGTCGATGCCTCCACGCTCGATATGGACGTGCTGTTCTCGCAGTCGCGCTACGAGGAGCAGGGGAGCGGCGACTATCTCAACGCTCCGCTCAACAAGGAGGAGTACGAGGCCTTTATCGAGGCGCTTACCACGGCCGACCGCGTGGTGCTCAAAGACTTTGAGGGCGGCGATCTGTTCCAGGCCTGCCAGCCTGCCGAGGAGGTTGCACGCACCGGCAAGGACGCTATTCGCTTTGGCGCCATGAAGCCCGTTGGCCTCACCGACCCGCGTACCGGACGTCGCCCCTGGGCAGCGATTCAGCTGCGTGCCGAGAACAAGGAGAAGACCGCCTATAACCTGGTGGGCTTCCAGACCAACTTGACCTTTGGCGAGCAGAAGCGCGTCTTCCATATGGTGCCGGGCCTGGAGAACGCTGAGTTCTTCCGCTACGGTGTCATGCACCGCAATACCTTTGTCGACGCCCCTCACGTGCTCGATAGCACCTTTGCCGTGCCCGGTACCGGCGTGCGCCTGGCCGGTCAGATCACCGGCACCGAGGGGTACATGGAAGCCGTGGCGACAGGTCTGCTCGCGGCGCTCAACACCTATGCCGAGGCTATCGGTGCCGCGGGCGTCGAGTTGCCGCGTGTGGGCGCCCTGGGTGCGCTCGTGGGCTATGCGACCGATCCTGCCACCGTGGGCTATCAGCCTATGCATGTCAACTTTGGCCTGGTGCCGCCACTCGAGGACGGTAAGCGCCGCAGCAAGCGCGACCGCTATCAGGCCTATGCGGACCGTGCGCTCGAGGCCCTCGATGCCTACTTGGCCACGCGTTCCGACTTGTTTGGAGGCGACCGGTCATAGCCTTTGACCTGTACGACACCGTCGACTCTTTTATCGCCTATATCGCACGCGTCGAGGGGCTTTCTCCCAACACGGTGACGGCCTATGGCTCGAGGCTAGAGCGCTTTGCTGCCTGGTGCGAGCGCGAGGATATTGATGCTTTCGCTGCCGACGTGCGCACCATTCGTCGCTATCTTGCCGAGCTTTCGCGTGAGCAGGTGGCTCCCCGAACGCTTGCGGCGCACCTGTCGGCTATTCGATCTCTCTATCGCTGGATGGCTGCCGAGGGGATTGTCGAGGGCGATGCGGTCTCGGCGATCGCGTCGCCCAAGCTGCCGCGTGACCTGCCGGGCGTCCTTACGACCCAGCAGGTCGAGGCGCTGCTCAAGACGCCTGATACCTCAACACCCGCGGGACTGCGCGATGCGGCGATGCTCGAGTTGCTCTATGCCTCGGGTGCCCGCATCTCAGAGCTTGCGGCGCTCAATGTGGAATCCATCTCATGGTCCGAGCGCACGCTGCGCCTGTGGGGCAAGGGAAGCAAGGAGCGCATCGTTCCTCTGTATCGTCGTGCGCTCGATGTGACGCGTCTCTATATTGAAGAGGGGAGGCCGGAGTTGCTCGCTCGGGCAAAGCGCCGCGACCTCGCTACCGGGCCGCATCCGCTGCTTATATCGGCGCGCGGCAATCGCATGAGCGCCGCGATGCTCCGGCGGCGGTTCCATACGCTGGCGACGCTCGCCGGCATTCCGGCCGACATCGCCCCGCATGCGATGCGCCATACCTTTGCGACCGACTTGCTCGAGGGCGGTGCGGACCTGCGCTCGGTTCAAGAGCTGCTAGGTCATGCGAGCCTGTCCACGACGCAGATCTACACGCATCTCACACCCGATCGGCTTAAGCGGGCTGTGGCTCAAGCCCATCCCCGCGGCGAATAGTGGCTGGCACGTCCCGCGCCGCACTCAGGTGTGTGGTTTTGATTGCGGGTTGGCAGGAAGAGGCATTCCTGCTATCATTCATCGGGTTGCTTCACGGCAACATGTTTTTATCACGCACGCGCGGCTACTTCATACCGTGGTGCCCGGGCTTTGGTAGCACATGTCCGGGTTGGTTTTGGAGGATGACCCCGCGCGGAGGCAAACCACAGGAGGTTTAACATGGCTACCAAGATTAATATCCGCACCCTGCTCGAGGCCGGCTGCCACTTCGGTCACCAGACCCGTCGCTGGAACCCCAAGATGAAGCCGTTCATCTTCGGTGAGCGCAACGGCATCTACATCCTCGACCTCAAGCAGACCATCCTCGACGCCGACCAGGCCTACACCTTCGTCAAGAACGTCGCCAAGGGTGGCAACGTGCTGTTCGTCGGCACCAAGAAGCAGGCTCAGGAGGCCGTCAAGAACGCTGCTGAGCGCGCCAACATGCCTTACATCAACCAGCGTTGGCTCGGCGGTATGCTGACCAACTTCGTCACCATCCGCTCCCGCATCAACCGCATGGAGGAGCTCGAGGCCATGGTCGAGGACGGCCGCATGGCAGTGCTCCCCAAGAAGGAGCAGGCTGTTCTCGGCAAGGAGCTCACTAAGCTCCAGACCAACCTCGGTGGCGCCCGCGACATGAAGGGTCTGCCCCAGGCTCTCTTCGTCATCGACACCAAGCGCGAGGAGAACGCCATCAAGGAGGCCCAGCGCCTGAACATCCCCGTCGTCGCCCTGATCGACACCAACTCCGATCCCGACGAGGTCGAGTACGGCATCCCCTGCAACGATGACGCTATCTCCGCTGTCACCCTTATGTGCGAGCTCATGGCTGACGCCTGCCTCGCTGGCTCCGGCAAGGAGCAGGTCTCCGAGGCCGAGATGGCCGCTGAGCCCAAGGCCGAGTAAATCAGTCTTAGTTAATTCTTTTTCATCTCTTTGAAAGGAACCACAATGGCCCAGATTACCGCCGCTATGGTCAAGCAGCTCCGCGAGATGACCGACTCCCCGATGATGGAGTGCAAGAAGGCTCTCGTCGAGGCTGACGGCGACATGGACGCCGCTGTCGACGTTCTGCGTAAGAACGGCCTTGCCAAGGCTGCCAAGAAGGCTGGCCGTGAGACCAACGAGGGCGCTGTCGCCGCGTTCGTCTCCGAGGATGGCAAGACCGGCGCTCTGCTCGAGCTCTCCTGCGAGACTGACTTCGTTGGCTCTAACGCCAAGTTCACCGGCTTTGCTTCCAAGGTCGCTGAGGTTGTCGCTACCACCGAGCCTGCTGACGTCGACGCTCTGCTCGAGAAGCCGATGGGCGAGGAGACCGTTTCCTCCGAGCTCACCGAGATGATTCACATCATGGGCGAGAACATGAAGATCTCCCGCTTCGCTGCCCGCAAGGCCGAGAACGGCGCGCTCGCTTCTTACATCCACATGGGTGGTAAGATCGGCGTCCTCGTCGAGTTCGCCTTCGAGAAGGCCGAGACCGCTCAGGCTGAATCCTTCAAGACCTTCGCTCACGACGTTGCCCTTCAGGTTGCCGCTGTCGCCCCGATCTGCGCTACCCGCGATCAGGTTCCGGCCGAGACCGTCGAGCACGAGAAGCAGATCTACATGGCCCAGGCTGCCGAGTCCGGCAAGCCCGAGGCTATCCAGGAGAAGATGGCTGTCGGCCGTCTGGAGAAGTTCTACAAGCAGTCCGTGCTCACCGAGCAGGAGTTCATCAAGGACAGCTCCCTCACCATCAAGAAGTACGCTGAGCAGGTCTCCAAGGAGCTCGGCGACACCATTACCGTCGTTGCCTTTGACCGTCTGGTCCGTGGCGAGTAAATAAGCTCTTGTAGCTGGTAATGAGCAGGCTGTGGGTTTTACTCACAGCCTGCTTTTTCATGGCTCTTCTTAGAGCCTTTGATAGAATGTTGAGAGTTCAATCTAAAGGAGGATCGCTTTGTCCGACATCCGATATAAACGCGTGCTTCTTAAGCTTTCCGGCGAAGCGCTGATGGGCGACGGCCAATATGGCATCGACCCCAAGGTTACCGACCATCTTGCTAAGCAGGTCAAGGAGCTGCTCGCCGTTGGCCATGAGGTCGGCGTCGTTGTCGGCGGCGGCAATATTTTCCGCGGCATGGCAGGCGCTGCCGGTGGCATGGAGCGTGCTCAGGCCGACTACATGGGCATGCTGGCAACCGTTATGAACGCGCTCGCCCTGCAGGATGCCTTCGAGCATAACGATGTTCCCTGCCGCGTGATGAGCGCTATCCAGATGAACGAGATCTGCGAGCCCTATATTCGCCGTCGCGCCATCAACCACTTTTCCAAGGGCAACGTCGTTATTTTTGCCGCCGGTTCGGGCAATCCGTACTTTACGACCGACACCGCCGCGGCTCTTCGTGCGTGCGAGATCGGCGCCGAGATTCTGATTAAAGCCACCAAGGTTGACGGCATCTACGATAAGGATCCCGTCAAGTGCGCCGACGCCGTCCGTTTTGACAAGATTACCTATCACGAGGTTCTCGTCCGCGGTCTGCAGGTTATGGATTCCACGGCTACGGCACTGTGCCAGGACAACCGTATGCCGATTTTGGTCCTCAACATCGATGGCGAGGACACCGTCAAGTGCGCGCTTTCGGGTGAGCCCGTCGGCACGCTCGTCTATCAGGAGGATTAAGCATGGCAGAGAACATCACCGCCCATATGGACAAGTCGCTCGAGTCCCTCAAGCATAACTTCTCCAAGGTCCGTACCGGCCGCGCCAATGCCAACATTCTGTCCGACATCACCGTCGATTATTACGGTGTTCCCACGCCGGTCACGCAGGTTGCCGCCGTCAAGACCCCCGAGGCCCACATGCTGCTCATCGAGCCGTGGGACAAGGCGCTCATCAACGCTATCGTCAAGGCCATCGGCGCTTCCGATCTGGGTATTACCCCCAACTCCGATGGCACCGTCGTTCGTCTGCCGTTCCCGGCTCCCACCGAGGAGCGCCGTCGCGAGCTCGTCAAGGAGTGCCGCGAGTACGCCGAGCAGGCCAAGGTGTCTATCCGTAACATCCGTCGCGACTTCAACAACAAGCTCGAGCGCGATGAGGAGCTCACCGAGGACGATGTCCGTCGCGAGCAGGCTAAGGTCCAGAAGCACACCGATGAGTATGTCGCCAAGGTCGAGGAGCTTCTGAAGGAAAAAGAAGCCGAGGTCATGGAGATCTAAGGTGCAATACGACGAGCATAAACTGGTCGAGTACTTTGCCGACGCCCCTGCGGGCGTCGGTTTTTCCGACCTTGACCTCAATAACATTCCGCACCATATCTCGTGCATCATGGACGGCAACGGTCGTTGGGCCACGTCGCGCGGTCTTGCACGCACCGAGGGCCACAAGGCGGGTATCGTCTCGCTGCGCGAGATCATTACCGCCTGCGTGCGCCTGGGCGTCGACGTGCTTTCGGCCTATGCGTTTTCTACCGAAAACTGGAACCGCCCGCAGCATGAGGTCAACGTCTTGATGCACCTGTTTGCCAAGACGTTTATCGACGAGTTGCCGCTTCTGAAGCGCGAAAACGTGCGCGTTGTCTTTTTGGGTGATATTTCCGCGCTGCCCAAGAAGACCCGCGACGTCTTTGAACGCGGTCTTGCCGAGTGCGCCGATCACACCGGTATGACGCTGGCGCTTGCCGTCAACTACGGCGCGCGTGCCGAGATTACCCGCGCTGTCCGTCAGATCGCGCTCGACGTTGCCGCCGGTAAGATTGATCCTGCCGCAATTGATGACGACATGGTGGCTTCTCACCTTTATACCGCCGGTCTTCCCGATCCTGAGCTTGTGATTCGCACCTCTGGTGAGCTGCGCCTTTCGAACTATCTGCTGTGGCAGGTGGCTTATTCCGAGTTCTACGTCACCGATACCTATTGGCCCGACTTTGATCGTTGGGGCCTTGTCGACGCCATTTTGGCCTATCAGGGCCGTGACCGTAGGTTTGGTGGTCTGAGCAAGACCGAGGAGGCTTAATCGTGTCCGATCGTCCCAAGGCAATTGCTCCCAAGACATCTGAGCGCAAGGCTGTCGCTGCGGGAGCGCCCGCAGCGAAGAATGGCACCGGTTCGTGGCTTGCCGGCTTTATCACCCGTGCCGCCGCCGGTATCGTCTATGCCGTTGTCTTTATCCTGTGCCTGGTTTTGGGTATTGTGCCCACGGCCATCTTTGTTTCCGTCATGAGCGGCCTGTGCTGCTATGAGTTTTTCCGTATGACGAGGCTCGATGGCAAGATGGCTAACGAGCGCATGGGTATCGCTGCCGCCGTACTCTTTCCGCTGTCGGCGTTGGGCGATTCGATGTTGCTGAATGCCCTGCTTTTTGCCCTGATGCTCGCTGTGGGCATTTGGTATGTTTGGTCGCCGCGTACCCGCATCTCTGATGTGGCCGTGACGCTCATGGGTCCCATCTACACTGGCTTTATGCTGTCGGCTATCGTGCTGCTGCGCGATGCCGTGCCCGGTTTTGCCGGCGCCCTGCTTTCGGTGGGCGTTTGCGCGTCCCTTTGGGTCTCCGATTCGTTTGCCTACATCGTGGGTAGCCGTATCGGCAAGCACAAGATGGTTCCCAAGATCTCTCCCAAAAAGAGCTGGGAGGGGTTTGTCGGCGGCATCCTGGGCTCGGTTTTGATTTGGCTCATCCTGTGGGCGACGCACTTCTACAAGCTCAGCCTGCCCTATGCGCTGCTGTGCGGCGTGGTCGTGTCCGTCCTGGGCGTTATCGGAGACCTCATCGAGTCGCGCATCAAGCGCGGTGTGGGCGTCAAGGATTCCGGCAACCTTATCCCGGGCCACGGCGGCATGCTCGATCGTAGCGACTCGCTTATCTTCGGCTGCATCACCGCGCAGCTGTTGCTGATGATCGGAGGCGTGCTGTAATGTCCTTCCAGACGACGTATGGCCCCGATGGACGCCTTCGCGTTGCCATCCTGGGTTGTACGGGCTCTATCGGCACTCAGGCGCTCGATGTGTGCCGCCAGCATGCCGATCGCCTGCAGGTGACGGCGCTGTCCGTTAACTCCAGTACTTCCGAGCTCGTTGCCGCTGCCCGCGAGTTCTCGGTTCCGGCGGTTGCCGTGGCCGATGTCGATCATGGCGATGACGCCGTGCTGCAGGAGTTGCCCGAGGGAACGAAGCTCGGCGTTGGCGCGCAGGCGGTTTGCGAGCTCGCGTGTCGCGACGATGTCGACTGCGTGCTTGTCGCTATTGTGGGCGCTGCCGGTCTCGAGGCGAGCCATGCGGCCCTGACCTCGAATAAGCGCCTTGCCCTTGCCAACAAGGAGTCCCTCGTCGTCGGTGGCGACTTGCTTATGCCGTTGACGCAACCGGGCCAGCTTATTCCAGTCGACTCTGAGCACTCCGCCATTTACCAGTGCTATCTGGGGGAGAACCCGCGCGAGGCTCATTGTATTTGGCTCACCTGCTCGGGTGGTCCGTTCTTTGGCCGCACGCGCGACGAGCTCGATCGCGTGACGCGTGCCGATGCCCTCGCGCATCCCACGTGGGCCATGGGTGCCAAGATCACCATTGACTCCGCCACCCTCATGAACAAGGGCCTGGAGCGCATTGAGGCCATGCATCTGTTTAACTGCGACCTCGATTTCATTAACGTGGTCGTGCAGCGTCAGTCCAAGATTCACTCTATGGTCGAGTTCGCCGACGGCTCCGTGATGGCGCATCTCGGTGCTTCCGACATGCGTATTCCCATCCAGTTCGCGTTCTCGTATCCCGAGCGTTGGGATACCCCGGCGCGTCGTATCGATTTCCGCGAGCTGGGGCAGCTCACGTTTGATGCTGCCGACATGGATACCTTCCGCTGTCTGGCACTGGCCGAACGCGCCGGCAAGACGGGTGGCACCATGCCGTGCGTGCTCAATGCCGCCAACGAGGTCGCCGTCGATGCCTTCCTGCACGATGGCTGCAGCTTTACCGATATCGATCGCATTGTGGAATCCTGCATGGACGCCCACGATATGCAGGCGGTCGATTCGTTTGAGCAGCTTCGCGACATCGATGCGTGGGCGCGTGAAAAGGCTGCGCAGGTGCTCGCCGCAACCCGTTCCTAACCCATAAGGATTGCTTTTTCGTTTTATGGATACTGTTCTGAGCGCTCTCTCATCGGTCTTTTGGGGCCTGCTGATGCTTTCCGTCCTCGTGTTTTTGCACGAGGGCGGCCACTTTTTTGCGGCGCGTGCCTGCGGCGTCCGTGTGACCGAGTTCTTTTTGGGTCTGCCGTGCCGCTTTGACATCCATTACACGTCGCGTCGCATTGGAACCAAGTTTGGCGTGACCCCGCTGCTACTGGGTGGCTACGCTGCCATCTGCGGTATGGATCCGACCGATGTCTCGTGCTCCGATCGCGTGCTCGCGGCTATCTATCGTCATGGTCGCGTGACCGTGGCCGACCTTGCTGTCGAGCTCGAGCTTTCCGAGGAGGATGTGCTCGAGGCATGCGCCCTTTTGCTGGGCTGGGGCTCCATCGCACCCTGGTATGAGGAAGGGGAGAAGCCCTCGCCGAGCTACTATCCCACCAAATATCAGACGTTGCCGCGAGACACGGCAGGCTATACCACCTTTGATGGTCGCCGTTTCGATCGCGAACATGCGACTGCCGAGGGCGATGTGTGGGAGCTGCCGTGCGGCGAGGCCGAGTTCCTTGCGCAAGAGCGCTCGCACACCTATCTTGGCCAAGGCTTTCTCAAGCGCGCCTTTATGCTGCTCGCGGGCATTATCGTCAATATCTTGACGGGTTTTTTGCTCCTTATGAGCATCTATTCCATTGCGGGTGTCACCGTGCCGATGGATACCAACGTGATCGGTCAGGTTGACGAGGGGTCTATTGCCGCCAAGGCGGGTATCGAGGCCGGTGATGCGATCCTTTCGGTTGACGGTGTCTCATGTTCCACTTGGATGGATGTCTACGATGCCATCGGCAAGGCTGCCGGTAAGGACGATATCGCCATCGAGTACGAGCGTGACGGCAAGCAGCATTCGACCACGGTTGCGCTCAAAGAGGACGAGCGCCTAGGTGTGTATGCCTCTACGCAGGTGGTTCGTTTGGACCCCATCACCTCTGCGCGCCTCTCCTTCTCCTATGTTGCGCAGACGGCGGAGGGCGTTCTACGCCTGCTCCAGCCGCAGCATACGATGGAGATCCTCGATCAATCCTCCTCGATCGTGGGTATTAGCGTCATGTCTTCGCAGGCAGCTGCTGCCGGTCCCATCACGTTCTTGACGTTTGCCGCGCTCATCTCGTTCTCGTTGGGCTTTATGAACCTGCTGCCCATCCCGCCACTCGATGGCGGCAAGCTGGTCATCGAGATCATTCAAAAGATTGCGGGCCGCGAGCTTCCGCTCAAGGTCCAGACGATTGTGAGCTATGTGGGCATCGCGCTCTTTGCGCTGCTGCTTGTCTATATGCTTCGTTCCGACATCCTTCGATTTATTCTGTAGGGGAGTGTTTGGATTGTCTATATCCCATCCTTTGCCGCGCGAGCTGACGCGCCCCGTGCATGTGGGCGGCGTTCAGATCGGTGGCGGCGCGCCGGTGGTGGTCCAATCCATGACCTGCACCGATACCGCCGACGCCCAGGCAACGCTTGCACAAGTGCGTGCGCTTGCGCAGGCGGGCTGCGATATCGTGCGCGTGAGCGTGCCCACCGAGGCCGCGCTCGAGGGCTTCCGTACCATCTGTGCTGAGTCCCCGGTGCCGATTGTCGCCGATATTCACTTTAACCATAAGCTCGCCATCGGCGCCGTCGAGGCCGGTGCTGCCAAGCTGCGCATCAATCCCGGCAATATCGGCGATTGGGCCAAGGTAGACGCGGTGATCGATGCTGCGGGTGCCGCGGGCTGTGCGATTCGTATCGGCGTCAACGCCGGTTCGCTTGAGCAGGATATCGCCGAGCGCGACGAGCTTACGCAGCCCGAGAAGCTCGTGATGTCGAGCGAGCGTTTCGTCAAGCATTTTGAAGACCGCGGCTTTACGAACATTGTGCTTTCGGCCAAGGCCCATAGCGTGCAAACGACGCTCGATACCTATCGAGCCCTGTCGCATGAGATTCCCCACGTTCCGCTTCACCTGGGCGTAACCGAGGCGGGTACCAAGCTACAGGGCACCATCAAGAGCTCGGTGGGCCTTGGTATCCTGCTGTCTGAGGGTATCGGTGACACCATGCGCGTCTCGCTCACGGCCGATCCGGTTGAGGAGCCGCCTGTTGCCTGGGGAATTTTGCAGTCGCTGGGCCTGCGTCGCCGCGGTCCCGAGATTGTCTCGTGCCCCACGTGCGCCCGCTGCCAGGTTAACCTGATTCCTATCGCCGAGGAGGTAACCGAGCGGCTTAAGAACTATGCCGCGCCGCTTTCGATTGCCGTCATGGGATGTGCCGTTAATGGCCCCGGTGAGGCTTCTGATGCCGACCTGGGCGTTGCTTGTGGACGTGGTCAGGCCCTGCTCTTTTCGCATGGCCAGATCATTGGTAAAGTAGCTGAGGATCAAATTGTCGACGCGCTTATGGCCGAGGTCGACAAGCTTATTGAGGAGAAATAAATGACCCGAGCAATGTATATGTCTAAGCTCTATGCGCCGACGCTTAAAGAGGATCCGGCGGACGCTGAGCTCGCCAGCCACCGCCTGCTGCTCCGTGCCGGCATGATCCGCAAAGAGGCCGCCGGCCTGTATTCCTATCTGCCGCTCGCATGGCGCTCGATCCGCAAGATCGAGAATATCGTGCGCGACGAGATGGACGCTGCCGGTGCCCAGGAGCTTATGATGCCTATCATGGTCGACGCCGAGTTGTGGCGTGAGTCCGGCCGCATCGACGCCTATGGCAAGGAGCTTGTGCGCTTTGACGACCGTCACGGTCGCGAGTTCGTCCTGGGTCCAACCCACGAGGAGACCGTCACGGCCCTGGTGCGCAATGAGCTGCGCTCCTACAAACAGCTGCCCGTCAACCTGTACCACATTCAGGACAAGTTCCGCGACGAGTTCCGTCCCCGCTTTGGCCTGATGCGCGGTCGCGAGTTCATCATGAAGGACGCCTACAGCTTCTCCGCCACGCAGGAGAGCCTGCAGGAGGAGTACGACAAGATGAAGCAGGCCTACGCTAACATCTGCGAGCGCTGCTACATCAAGGCTCTGCCCGTTGTCGCCGACTCCGGCGAGATCGGCGGCGACACTTCCGTCGAGTACATGGCTCTTGCCGACGCCGGCGAGGCTTCGCTCGTCTACTGCGACGATTGCGGTTTTGCTGCCGATGACGAGGCTGCAAGCACCAAGGTCGTTGTGACCGAGGGCCCCGGCGATGGCACGCTCACCAAGGTCGAGACTCCGGGTATGGGCACCATCGAGGCCGTTGCCAAGTTCTTCGGCTTCCCCGAGAACGGCACGCGCAAGTCGCTGGCACTCATCGACTCCGAGGGCAAGCCGGTCGTGGCCATTGTCCCGGGCGACCACGAGCTCAATGACTGTAAGGCCGAGCATGTCTTTGGCAAGGGCTACCGCATGATGACCGACGAGGAGCTTCAAGCGAACGGCCTGCACAAGGGCTTTATCGGACCGGTCAACCTGCCCGAGGGCATCCGTCTGGTGTGCGACGAGAGCCTGCGCGATTCCAAGCAGTGGGCCTGCGGTGCCAACGAGGTCGATTATCACTTTACCGGTGCCTGCCCCGAGCGCGACTTTACCGTCGATGAGTGGGCCGATCTGGTCACCGTTGTCGCCGGCGACCCCTGCCCGCACTGCGGCAAGCCGCTGTCCGCTGCCCGCGGCATCGAGGTCTCTCAGGTCTTCCAGCTGGGCACCAAGTATTCCGAGGCCATGGGTGCCACCTTTATGGACGAGGATGGCAAGGAGAAGCCGCTCATCATGGGCTGCTACGGCGTTGGTGTGTCCCGCTCGCTCGCTGCCGTCGTGGAGCAGCACAACGACGAGCACGGTATCGTCTGGCCGGTCTCCGTTGCCCCGTACGAGGTCGCGGTGATTCCGCTCGATCCCAAGAAGGAGGAGTGCGCTACCGTCTGCGAGCAGATCGTTGATGGCCTGTGCGCCGAGGGTATCGAGGTCGTCGTCGATGACCGTGACGAGCGTCCCGGCTTTAAATTTGCCGACAACGACCTTATGGGCTTCCCGTATCAGGTCGTTCTGGGTAAGCGTGGCCTCAAGAACGGCACCGTCGAGCTCAAGGACCGTGCTACGGGTGAGCGCGAGGACGTGGCGATCGACGAGGTCGTCGCCAAGGTCGCCGAGCTTGTGAAGGCGGCACGCCGTTAATCGGCGATTTCGCTTGTAGTTCGATATACGGGACGGCCCCGCATTTCTCCAGATAGGGGAGATGCGGGGCCGTCCTTTTATCTTGTCGGCGTACTCAATCGCTAAAAGGAAACCCCACAGCCCATGCGAGCTGCGGGGTTTCCTTTGTGCCTCCGATGCGAAATAAATCGCTCAGATATTACTGATAATCGACGACGTCGATCCAGTTCTTCAGGAACTCATCGTTCACGTTGCGCTTACGAGCGAGCTCGGAAGCGGCGACGATGCTCGTCCACTGACGCACGACCTGCATGGGCATGTCGGCGCGGTCGCAGTAGAGCTCCAGATAAGCCTCGGCCTGGTCCTTGCTGTTGAGGGCAAAGAGCAGGTAGGTGGTGGCAACGTCGGCAGCAGGGGAGCCCTGGGTAGCGTGTGCCCAGTCGCACACATAGAGCTGGCCGTCGTCGCCGACGATGACGTTGGAGGGGTTGAAGTCGCCGTGGCAGACCTTGAACTCCTTGGTCATACCGTCCAGACGCTCCTGAAGGTTGTAACGCGTGGTGGCATTGAGCTGATCAAGGCTGTCGATCATGCGGGCGAACTTGTCGCGCTGACGGTTGAGCAGCGGGGAGGTGTAGCCGTGGATCTCGATCTGGAGGTCGACGAACATCTCGAGGTACTCACCGAAGCGCTGGGGCTCGGCAGTCATCTTCTCGGCAAGGGTGGTGCCCGGAACCTTCTCGGTCACGAGCGCCCAGCCGTTGGCGTTCTCGAGCTGGGAAACCTCGAGAGCCTTGGGGCTGCGGATGCCGCACTCATTGATGCGGGCAAGATTCAAAGCCTCGTTGAACACGTCGGAGACAGGCTTGGTCTCGTTAAAGACCTTGACGATCTTGTCGCCCAGGTCGTAAACGACCTTGTTGCCACGGCGGACGAGCTCGGTCTTGGAATCGGGTAGCAGCATGGTTGCATCCTTTCAACGATGCGATAGAAGCGACGGCGGGGGTGTGTGAAACACCCGTGCACCCCCGCCGCAAAAAACCGTGCTAAAAACTAGCAGACGGCGTAGTCCTGGGGCTCGCGGCCGTAGTAGGCGTCCAGGTAGAGCTCCTTGATCTCGCTCATGAGCGGGTAGCGCGGGTTAGCGCCGGTGCACTGGTCGTTGAATGCCTGCTCGGTCATCTCGTCGAGGGTGTCGAGGAAGTACTGCTCGTCAACACCGTAGTCGGCGATGGTCTTCTTGACACCGATGAAGTCCTTGAGCTCCTCGAGCTTCGTGATGAAGTTCTCGAAGACCTCCTTGTCGTCCTTGCCCTCGATACCGCAGTACTTGGCCATCTCGGCGTAGTTGTGCAGCGCGTTGGGGTAAGGATACTGGGAGAAGGTACCCATCTTGACGGGAGCCTCGGCGGCGTTGTAGCGCATGACGCGGGTCAGGATGACGGCGTTAGCGATGCCGTGGGGCAGGTGATGGAAAGCGCCGAGCTTGTGAGCCATGGAGTGGTTGAGGCCCAGGAAGGCGTTGGCGAAGGCCATACCGGCCATGCAGGAGGCGTTGTGCATCTCCTCGCGGGCGTGCGGGTCCTTGGCGCCGTTCGTGAAGCTGGAGGGCAGGTTCTCAAAGACGAGCTTGGCAGCGCGCTCGGAGAGGCCCTTGGTGTAGTCGGAAGCCATGATGGAGACGTAGGACTCGATGGCGTGGGTCATGACGTCGATGCCGGAGGCAGCGGTCAGGCCGCGCGGGGCGGTCATGCAGTTGTCGGCGTCGACGATAGCCATGTTGGGGAGCAGCGCGTAGTCGGCGAGCGGCCACTTGATGCCGGTCTCCTTGTCGGTGATGATGGCGAACGGCGTGCACTCGGAGCCGGTACCCGAGGAGGTCGGGACGGCGACGAAGTAGGCCTTCTTGCCCATCTCGGGGAAGGTGAAGATACGCTTGCGGATGTCCATGAAGTCCATGGCCATGTCCTCAAACTTGCACTCGGGGTGCTCGTACATCATCCACATGATCTTGCCGGCGTCCATAGCGGAGCCACCGCCGACGGCGATGATGACGTCCGGCTCAAAGAGAGCCATCTGCTTGGCGCCGCGACGTGCGCACTGCAGCGACGGATCGGGCTCGACGTCGTAGAAGCAGTCGTGGGCGATGCCCATCTCGTCGAGCTTGGCCTCGATGGCGCGGGTGTTGCCATTCTTGAAGAGGAACTGGTCGGTAACGATGAAGGCGCGCTTCTTGCCCATGACGTTGCCCAGCTCGTCGAGGGCGACGGGCGTGGAACCCTTCTTGAAGTAGACCTTCTCGGGAGCGCGGAACCACAGCATGTTCTCACGGCGCTCGGCCACAGTCTTAACGTTGATCAAGTGCTTCACCCCAACGTTCTCGGAGACGGAGTTGCCGCCCCAGGAGCCGCAGCCCAGGGTCAGAGACGGCTTCATGCCAAAGTTGTACAGGTCACCGATGCCGCCGTGCGAGGACGGGGTGTTGATGACGATACGGCAGGCCTTCATGACGTGCTCGAACAGGCTGATCTTCTCGGCCTGGGCGGGATGCACGTACAGAGAGGCGGTGTGGCCCGGGCCACCGGCGAGCACCAGGTGCTCGGCCTTGTCGACGGCCTCCTGGAAGTCCTTGGCGTGGTACATGGCCAGGACCGGGGAGAGCTTCTCGTGGGAGAACTCCTCCTTGGCGGGGTCGGTGGAGGTGACCTCGGCGATCAGGATCTTGGTCTTAGCGGGAACCTCGATACCGGCGAGCTCGGCGATCTTGGCGGCAGCCATGCCGGGGATGCGGTGATCGAGAGCGCCGTTCTTGAACATGGCGGCACGCAGGGCCTCCATCTCGGCACCCTGTTTGACGAAGTAGCAGCCGCGCTTCTGGAACTCGGCCTTGGCCTGGTCATAGATGGTGTCGATGACGGTCACGGACTGCTCGGAAGCGCAGATCATGCCGTTGTCGAAGGTCTTGGAGTGGATGATGGAGTTGACGGCGAGCAGCACGTCGGCGGTGTCGTCGATGACGACCGGGGTGTTACCGGCGCCAACGCCCAGGGCGGGCTTGCCCGAGGAGTAGGCGGCCTTGACCATGCCCGGGCCACCGGTGGCGAGGATGATGTCGACGTCGCGCATGACCATGTTGGTCAGCTCGATGGAGGGGACATCGACCCAGCCGATGATGCCCTCGGGGGCGCCGGCCTTGACGGCGGCGTCAAGCACGAGTTTGGCGGCGGCGATGGTGCACTTGGCGGCTGCCGGGTGCGGGGAGATGATGATGGCGTTGCGGGTCTTCAGGCTGATCAGCGTCTTGAAGATCGCGGTGGAGGTGGGGTTGGTCGTCGGGATGACGGCGCCCACGATGCCGATGGGCTCGGCGATCTTGGTGATGCCGTAAGCCTCGTCGCGTTCCAGAACGCCACAGGTCTTGGTGTTCTTGTAAGCGTTGTAGATGTACTCTGCGGCGTAGTGGTTCTTGATGACCTTGTCCTCAAGAACGCCGCGGCCGGTCTCCTCGATGGCCATCTTCGCCAACGGGATACGAGCCTTGTTGGCGGCCATGGCGGCCTCATAGAAGATCTTGTCGACCTGCTCCTGCGTGTACGTAGCAAAAAGCGCCTGGGCCTCTCGCATCTGAGCGAGCTTAGCCTCAAGCGCCTCTACGTTGTCCACAATTGCGGGAGTAGTGTTTTCCGGTGACTTTTTCACCATTTGTGTCTCCTTGCGATCGGAGATTTACCCTACGCCTTGCATGATAGCAAGAAATTATTCGGTGAACGGTAAGATTCCCGTAAAAGGCACACTAAACCGCTTCAATAAAATGAAGCGTTTTAACTAAAACTATCTGCCTGCTCCATCTCCCCGCTCATTGGGGACAGACTTACATGAGTGCTTTCACTCATTTGGGACAGACATCGTTTTGCCATTTTGCCGTTCTGAACCTGTTTTTGCCGATCATTGGATATAAATAGGTCACAGGCTCAGCATTTCGCGTTCCTTCTCTCCTTTTAGGTGTTGCCTGTTCAGTTTTGAAAGGAGAGATTATGCCCCGATGTGCCCGCGCCGTTTCGCTCACCGGCTATTACCACGTCTTTGACCGTGGCAACTCCAAACAGATTATTTTTGAAGATGACTCTGACCGATATCGTTTCTTATCGGACATCTCGGACAGGTTTGCACGCCATAAAGTGGCAGTGTTGGCTTGGTGCCTTATGGACAACCACTTCCATTTGATGGTTGATGACCCATATGACAACCTTTCAAAGGCAATGCAGTGCGCACTGACGGCGTATGCTAAGTATTTCAATGGGAAAACGGGAAGAACGGGCCATCTGTTTGACAATCGCTATTCGCGTGTTGCGGTTGAGTCGGACACACAGGCGGTGCAGCTACTCGATTATATCCATCTCAATCCTGTGAAAGGTGCGATCGACTCTCTCGAAGCATACCGCTGGTCAAGCTTTAGGGCATACCAGCTGGGCTACGATCCCTTTGACATCTGCGATGCGGCCCCTATGCTCGATATTGTCGGGGGGTCTCGTCACTATTGTGAGCATCTTAAGGAAGTTGCCGGGCGGATCTGGTCAGTTGAGATTCTTCCACGCCGACGGATCCTCGATGAGGATGCTCTTTCCGTTGCGCGCGAAGTCCTTCCGAGCATAGATCCTGCGCTGCTCAAGGCCCTGCCACGCCCCGATCGTGATGCGTGTCTGCTGAGGCTCAGGCGGGCACATCTCACGGTCAAGCAAATTGCCCGTATCACCGGCATCGGCGCTACAAGCGTGACCAAGGCCACCGTAGGCTGGAGGGAGGCTGCGTGAGACAGGGGCCGAACCGCTGCCGGCATGCGTAATGTCTGTCCCAAATGCGTGAAAACACTCATGTAAGTCTGTCCCCAATGAGTGCAAAAAGGCGCCCTCATTGGGGAGGGCGCCTTTGGTAAGTTCTATATGAACGCGAGGTCTTTGACCCGGAGAGTCCGAGGTACTTGTTGGTAAGACCTTATTTAGGAGCGCGCAACCTTGCCAGACTTGAGGCAGGTGGAGCAAACGTTCATCTTGCGACGGTGACCATCGACGACGACGTAGACGCGCTGGATGTTGGGGCGGAACTTACGGTTGGTGACGCGGTGAGAGTGGCTGATGGAGCGACCGGCAACGGGGTGCTTACCGCAAACTTCGCAAACTTTGGACATAACTGACCCTCCTTGGGCGACAAACGAACATGTCGCGTTAACAAACAAGCCTGAACTATAGCACAGAAGCAGCTCCCTGTGCGTAATCTACACAGAGATATTCCTCTTTTGGCGATAGTGCTCACGCCACGGCCCTGGACGTAGATCCGATTTGCGTGCAGCAGAGGGGATTATGCCAGCTCGTGCGTGCGTTTTCAAGCTCGTCCCACAAATATATATAGGTTTATGGAGCATTGGGCTCCGTTTACGGATTGCTCTGTATTTATGCTCGCAATTAAGCTCGAGGTTGGCTACACTATCCCTTGACCATTAAAGGGGTACGAGATACCCACATGGAATTACATTGCTGCCAAAGAGCAGCCCTTCCTGTGGGTGTCTGGTCCGCTTTGAGCGGTCGGGCATCTATTTTTTTGACTGTGTCAGCAGTCAAGACATGTGAGGAAGGAGATCGATGGGCACGACTTCCCCCAAGGCGGTCATCATGGACGAGACCGCCGTCAATCGAGCAATGACCCGCATCGCGCACGAGATTCTCGAGCGCAACGAGGGCTGTGAAGACCTCGCTCTGGTCGGCATCGTCACGCGCGGCGACCTTCTGGCAAAGAAGCTCGCCGAGGAGATCAAGGAGATCGAGGGCGTCGACGTTCCGCTCGGCAGCCTGGACATCAGCTTCTACCGCGATGACTATGCGACCAATTTCGCTCCCGCGATCCACGCTACCAACATTCCCTTCAGCGTCGACGGCAAGCGCGTCGTGCTGGTGGACGACATCCTCTATACGGGTCGCACCATCCGCGCCGCTCTCGACGCCGTCATGGACCTGGGCCGTCCGAGCCGCATTGAGCTGGCAGTCCTCGTTGACCGCGGCCACCGCGAGCTCCCCATCTCGCCGGACTTTGTCGGCAAGAACGTTCCCTCGTCGCATGAGGAGAACGTGCACCTATATATGAAGGAAGTTGACGGCCACACCGCCGTCGAGATTAACGACGTCGCGCCGGGTTCCCACGTGGGCTCCGCGCCGCTGGGAGGTGAGTAGTACCGTGGCGTTCAACCATAAGCACCTGATCGACATTACCGAGTACTCCGAAGAGGACATCAAGCTCATCCTCGAGACCGCCAAGGCGTTCTCCGAGGTCAACGAGCGTGCTATCAAGAAGGTCCCCACGCTCAAGGGCAAGACCATCGTCAACATGTTCAACGAGCCCTCGACGCGCACCCGCAGCTCCTTCGAGCTCGCCGAGAAGCGTCTTTCGGCCGACAGCCTTAACTTTGGCGGCTCCTCGACCTCCACGGTCAAGGGCGAGAGCCTTGTCGACACCGTCGAGACCCTCAACGCCTATAAGATCGACTGTATCGTCGTGCGTGATAAGCACGCCGGCGCTCCCTACATCGTCACGCAGAACTCGCCCGCGAGCGTCATCTGCGCCGGTGACGGCAAGCACAACCATCCCACGCAGGCCCTGCTCGACCTGTACACCATCTGGGAGCACAAGGGTGACTTCCACGGTCTGAAGGTCGCTGTCGTCGGCGATATCGCGCACTCCCGCGTCTGCGGCTCGCTGATCCCCGCCCTTAAGATCATGGGCTGCGAGACCTACGCCGTCGCCCCCGGCACGCTGCTGCCGCCGGCGCCCGAGGTTCTGGGCTGCGACCACGTGACGAGCGACCTCGATTCCGTCCTGCCCGAGCTGGACGTCGTCTACATGCTGCGCGTGCAGCAGGAGCGCCTCGAGGGTGCCCCGTTCCCGACCATTCGTGAGTACCACAGGCTCTTCGGCCTGACCAAGGACCGCGAGAAGCTCATGAAGCCCGATGCGATCATCTGCCACCCGGGTCCCATCAACCGCGGCGTCGAGTTCGACTCCTATATGGCCGACCACCCGCAACGCTCCGTCATCCTGGAGCAGGTCTACGCCGGTATCTGCGTGCGTATGGCTATCCTGTATCTGCTGCTTGGAGGTGCCGATAATGGCCTTGCTTCTTAAGAATGCCCACGTCGTCGACCCGTCCGTCGAGCTTGACGGTGTCGTTGACGTCCTGATTGACGGCGACAAGATCGCCGAGGTCGGCGAGAATCTCGCCGTCGAGGGAGCCGAGGTCCGCGACCTTTCCGGCAAGTACCTCGTCCCCGGCCTGGTGGATATGCACGTTCACCTTCGCGAGCCCGGCTACGAGGTCAAAGAGGACATCGAGAGCGGTACCCGCGCAGCTGCCAAGGGCGGCTTTACCGGCGTGTGCGCCATGCCCAACACCGATCCCGTAACCGATAACGGCACTGTCGTGGAGTTCGTCAAGTCCCGCGCTGCCGAGGTCGGCCACTGCCGCGTCTATCCGTCGGGCGCCATGACCCGCGGTCTTAAGGGCGAGGCCATGTCCGAGATGGGCGATATGGTCGCCCACGGCGCCGTCGCCTTCACCGATGACGGTCGCGGCGTGCAGGGCGCGGGCATGCTCCGTCGCTGCATGGACTACGGCAAGATGTTCGGCAAGATCTTCATGAGCCACTGCCAGGACGAGGACCTGGTCGGCCACGGCCAGATCAACGAGGGCAAGGTCTCGACCCGTCTGGCTCTCGAGGGCTGGCCGGCTGCCGGCGAGGAGCTCCAGATCGCCCGCGACATCGAGATCGCCAAGCTGACCGGTGCCAAGCTGCACATCCAGCACATCTCCACCGCCCATGGCCTGGAGATCGTGCGTGCCGGCAAGGCCGCTGGCGTTCAGGTTACCTGCGAGGCCACCCCGCACCACATGTTCCTGACCGAGAACGATCTAGACGAGACCTACAACACCTCGCTCAAGGTCAACCCGCCGCTGCGTACCGAGGAGGATGCCGAGGCCATCCGTCAGGGCGTCATCGACGGCACCGTCGACGTTATCGTCACCGATCACGCTCCCCACACCCCGTGGGAGAAGGCCCGCGAGTTCGAGCTTGCGCCCTTTGGCATGATCGGTCTCGAGACCTCGCTGTCGCTCGTGCTCACCGAGCTGGTCAACACGGGTAAGATGAGCATGGGCCGCATGGTCGAGCTCATGGCCATCAAGCCGCGTGAGATCCTGGGCCTCGACCAGGTTCAGGTCAAGGCGGGCTCCGTTGCCGACCTGACCGTGTTCGACGCGTCCGCCACCTGGACGGTCGGCGAGGACGGTTACGAGTCGCGCGCCGAGAACTCCGGTTTCGCCGGCCGCACGCTCACCGGTCGTGCCACCGATGTGTTTGTCGGCGGTAAGCAGACGCTTGCCGACGGCTGCATCTGCTAGCATAGCCTTATCGCTTTTGTGCGCGGCGCCCTTGCGGTGCCGCGCTTTCTATTCGTTTGGACCATGCAACCGCATGGGGGATTGGAGCGTCTATGCCCACACCTTCCACTGCACGCATGCACGACTTCGAGGTCGTCTCGAACCGGGAGATTGCCGACGGCATCTTCTCGCTCGTCATCTCGGCCCCCAAGCTTGCAAGTGCGCTCAAGCCCGGTCAGTTTGTGAACATCGCCGTACCCGGCGATGCGTCCTCGCTGCTTCGCGTGCCCCTGAGCTACTACCGCGCCGACGCCGAGGTTGGCACCGTCGAGCTGTGGTACGCCGTCGTGGGCGACGATACCCGTCGTTTGTCCCAGATGGGCCCTGGCTCCACCTCTAACCTGCTGGGCCCCGGTGGCCGTGGCTGGCTTGTTCCCGAGGGCACCAGGAAGGCGCTGCTCGTGGCGGGCGGCATCGGTGTTCCGCCCGTGCTGTGCCTTGCCGACAAGCTTGCCGAGCAGGGCGTGGATGTTGACGTGTGCCTGGGCTTTGGCACCGCTTCCAAGGCCGTGGGTGTCGATGAGTTCCGCTCGCTGTGCGATACGGTCAACGTTTGCACCGACGACGGCTCGCTGGGCACGCACGGTTTTTGCACCGATCCTGCCGCCGAGCTGCTCGGCGAGGGCGGCTACGACTATGTGGCCAGCTGCGGCCCCGCTGTCATGATGAAGAAAGTCGCCGCCGCTGCCGCCGAGGCCGGTGCGTACTGCGAGGTGTCACTTGAGCGCATGATGAGCTGTGGCTTTGGCGCCTGCAACACCTGTAATGTCGAGACGGTCGACGGTATGAAGGGTGCTTGCATGTGCGGCCCCGTGTTCGATGCTTCCAAGGTGGTGGTCTTCTAGTGGGTACCGTGAACATGGCCGTCGATTTCGGCGGCGTCAAGATGCAGAACCCCATCAACACCGCAGCCGGTACCTTTGGCTACGGTTGGCAGTTCCAGAACTTCTTTGATGTTTCCCAGCTGGGCGCCATCACCACCAAGGGTTGCGCTGCCGAGCCCTGGCCCGGCAATCCCGCGCCCCGCATGGCTGAGATTCCCGGCGGTATGATTAACTCCGTGGGCCTTCAGAACCCCGGCGTGGCCGCTTTTGCCCGCGAGTCCGGTCCGTGGCTCGAGCAGCTCTCCAAGGACGGTTGTCAGGTCATCTGTCAGGTCGCCGGTCACTCCGTCGAGGAGTTTGTCCGCGCGCTCGAGATGTATGTCGAGCTGTGCCCCTGGGCTGCCGGCTACGAGATCAACGTCAGCTGCCCCAATATTGCCGCCGGCGGTGCCGCCATGGGCTCCTCGCCCGAGGGCGCCTCTGCCGTTATGGCTGCCTGCCGTAAGGTGACCGATAAGCCGCTGTTCGTAAAGATGGCTCCGGTTAACGTTGCCGAGATTGCCAAGGCTCTCGAGGCCGCCGGCGCCGACGGCCTTTCGGTCATTAACTCCATCCAGGGCATGGCCATCGACGTCCATACCCGCAAGTCCCGTGTGGCCAAGCCCAAGGGCGGCCTTTCGGGCCCGCTGTGCCACCACATCGCCGTTCGCATGGTCTGGGAGGTCGCTCAGGCCGTCGATATCCCCATCAACGGTGTCGGCGGTGTCATGACGGGCGAAGATGCGGCCGAGTTTATCCTGGCTGGCGCCACCTGCGTGTCGGTCGGCATGGCCAACTTCGTCGATCCGTGCGCTTCGCTCAAGATCGCGCACGAGCTCGAGGCCTGGGCGGAGTCCCAGGGCGTGAAGGACATCAACGAACTGGTAGGTGCTTTCGAATGCTAGAGACCGATGCCCGCGACCGCGTAATCGTCGCTCTCGACTGCGATCGTGAACGTTCGCTCGAGCTTGCCCACGAGCTTTCGGGCCATGCCGCCTGGCTCAAGGTTGGCATGACGCTCTATTACGCCGAGGGTCCTGAGATCGTCAAGACGTTCAAGGACCTGGGCTTTAAGGTCTTCCTTGACCTCAAGTTCCATGATATTCCGCATCAGGTTCGCGGTGCCGCCCGCTCGGCCTCGCTTGCCGGTGCCGATCTGCTTTCGGTCCACGGTTTGGGTTCGGGCGCCATGCTCGCTGCCTGCCGCGAGGGTGCCGAGGAGGCGCGCGAGGACCGCGCCAAGCTCGTCGCCATCACCGTTCTTACGAGCATGAATCAGGATGCCTTGAGCGAGATCGGCGTCGAGTCGCCCGTGGCCGAGGAGGCCGCCCGCCTGGCAAAGCTCGCTCAGGCCAACGGCATCGACGGTATCGTGTGCTCGCCGATGGAGGCTCACGACATGCGTGAGCTGTTGGGTCCCGATGCCCTGATCGTGACTCCGGGTGTGCGTCCGGTTGGTGCCGCCCTTGGTGACCAGTCCCGTGTGGCGACGCCTTCCCAGGCTATCGAGCGAGGCGCAAGCCACATTGTGGTGGGCCGTCCCATCACCGGTGCCGACGATCCGGTTGCCGCCTTTGACGCCATCGTCGCTGAGCTGGTCGAAAACGTCGCGTAAAAGATTCCCCTAAGTCACCACTTTTGGGTCTCATTAGCACAAAATAGCCCCTGTGCCTGCGTAAACTTTCCCATCCTTTGTGTGGAATCGCAGGTCAGGGGCTTAACTTTGGGCGCAGTATATTGCACTTTTTGCGGGTATCGTCTAACCTATGGAGCCGCGATTGGGCATTTTGTACGTTCTACGTGCTAAAATGCCAATTATTGAATCAGATATAACCCAACTATTTGGAGGTACGAATGGCACTCCCTCAGCTTACCGATGAGCAGCGCAAGCAGGCTCTTGAGAAGGCTGCTGCCGCACGTCACGCCCGCGCTGAGCTTCGCGAGCAGATCAAGAAGGGCGAGAAGTCCCTCGAGTCCGTGCTCAACTCCGATGACCCCATCGCTTCCCGCATGAAGGTTTCCACCCTCATCGAGTCTCTTCCTGGTTATGGCAAGGCCAAGGCCGCCAAGATCATGGAGGAGCTCGGTATCTCCGCTACCCGTCGCGTCCAGGGCCTCGGCGTCCGTCAGCGCGAGCAGCTCCTCGAGCAGCTGACCAAATAAGTGAGCGCTCAGGATTCCAAGCTCTTTGTGATTTCTGGACCGTCAGGCGCAGGCAAGGGTACGCTCGTCACTCGTGTGCGCGAGCGCCGCTCGAACCTGGGCCTGACGGTTTCGGCTACCACGCGAGCACCACGCAAAGGTGAGGTCGACGGCGTCAACTACTTTTTTCTGACGCGCGAGGAGTTCGACCGCCGCGTGGCAAACGGCGAGTTTGTTGAGTGGGCCGAGGTCCACGGTAACTGCTACGGCACGTTGGTGAGCGAGGTCACATCCAAGCTCGCCTCGGGCGCGTCTCTGATTTTGGAGATCGATGTCCAGGGCGCCCTTCAGGTGAAGGAGCGTTTCCCCGAGGCCGTGCTGATCTTTATCAAGCCGCCTTCGCTTGAGGTGCTCCGCGAGCGTCTAGTCGGTCGCGGTACCGAGACGCCCGAGACAATCGAGCTGCGTATGGCAAACGCCGCCGATGAGCTTGCCCTTGCCGACCGCTACGACGACGTCGTGGTTAATGACGATCTCGACCGCGCGACCGATGAGCTCGTTCGCGTTCTCGATATGCATGAAAGGATCTGAGGTCCGTGTCCGTTGTAAAGCCTTGCATTGACGATCTTCTGGAGAAGACCGATCACAACCGCTTCCTGCTTGCTTCGCTTGCCTCCAAGCGCGCCTGCGACATCAATAGCATGCTCCGTGGCCAGCACAACCGCGTGCTTGCCGTCCAGGATGTCGATGACATCACCATCGGGCTTTCCGGTGCCGATACCATCTCGATGGCTATGGACGAGATTGTCGACGGCGACATCTCTTACGACGAGGCCCGTTACGAGAAAGCGCTCGGCCACAAGGTTGCTGAAGCCTAAATGGCGGCTCGCGTCTGCCTGGTCCACTATCACGAGGTTGGACTGAAGGGTAAGAACCGCGCACATTTTGAGCATATCCTCATGGACAACATCAAGGCGGCCTTGGCCGCCTTTTCCGTGAATGCCGTGTCTCGAATTTCCGGTTATATCCTCGTGACCTTTAACGAGCATCAGGCCGACGAGGCGGCGCGTGTCATTCGCACCGTTCCCGGCGTTGCTCGTGTGTCTTTGGCGTATCACACCAATCGCGACCCTCAGGAGTACTGTGCTGCCGCCGTGAAGGCGCTGCGTGAGTTTGGTTCCTTCGATTCGTTTAAGGTGCACGCCAAGCGTTCCAATACCGACTATGAGCTCACCTCGATTGACATCAATCGTCAGGTGGGCGAGGTGCTGTGCGAGGCCTTCCCCGATAAAAAGGTTCTAATGCACGACCCCGATGCGATGGTGCACGTACTGGTGGTCCAGGGTAGCGTTTATGTGTACGCGCGCTCCGAGCGCGGCGTGGGCGGTCTGCCGGTGGGTTCTGCCGGCAAGGTCGTGACGCTGCTGTCGTCGGGTATCGATTCTCCGGTGGCGACCTGGATGCTCGCACGTCGCGGCGCGGTGTGCGTGCCGGTACATTTCTCTGGTCGTCCGCAGACGCCCGATACGAGCGAGTATTTGGTGCAGGACATCATCCGTGCGCTTGAGCCGGGTGTCCAGATCGGCCGCCTGTACGTGGTGCCGTTTGGCGACTGCCAGCGTGAGATTTCGGTCACCTGTCCCAGCAACCTGCGCGTGATCATGTATCGCCGCATTATGTATTCGGTTGCCGAGCGCATTGCACACATCGAGGGCGCCAAGGCCATCGTGACGGGCGAATCGCTTGGACAGGTTGCCTCCCAAACGCTTGAGAATATCATGGCCGTTAACGAGGCCGTGAAGATCCCCGTGTTCCGTCCTCTCATCGGTTCGGACAAGCAGGAGATTATCGCGCGCGCCGAGGAGATTGGTACGTTCGATATCTCGACTGAGGCCGCTCCCGACTGCTGCACGCTGTTTATGCCGCGCCGTCCCGAGACGCACGCTAAACTCGATGCCGTGCATGAGGCCTGGGAGTTGTTCGATCACGAGGAGATGATTGAGCGCCTGCTCAAGCAGACCGAGTACATCGACTTCGAGAGCAACACGTATAAGGCCCCTAAGACCTTAAAACGCAAACATTCGGAGCTTGCTCCGCGTGAGATTTACCAAGATCACGAGTAATTTTGTGCATAGACCGACGATGCGCCCGCATCGTCGGTCTTTTTCTATCTGGGCATTTTGCGGCTAAGTGTTCATTTGCTGACGTGTGCCTGAATAAATGGACAGATTTGTGCAAGGTTTTGGTCAGCTTTTGGTTTGACCGCTAAAACCGGTTTTGAAGCATGGCTGTTGCAGGGCTCTTTTCCTGACACGATGTTGTTGGGAGGTTTTGCTATGGCGCAGCGCGAACAACACGAACGGGTCAAAAAGATGGACCGCTGGGCGGGCAAGCTGCTCGGTCATAAGGCTGTGGTGGTGGCGATGCTGGGCGTCATTGCGATGGCGAGTGGACTGGCGATGGCGAACCTTGGCGGCGGTGCCGGCGGTGTGTCGTTTGAGCGCACTGATGGTACGGGCTCGTTGGTGGAGCCGGGATCCGGCGATGCTTCGAGCGGAAAGACATCCGAAGGCTCTTCGACTAAGGCTTCTGCCGCGGCAGAGGTCTATGTCGATGTCGATGGCGCCGTTGTGTCGCCCGGTGTATACAGGCTCAAAGACGGGGCACGGGTATCCCAGGCGATCGATGCCGCCGGCGGGCTGGCGCCCGAGGCTGACGTTACGGGGCTTAATCGGGCATCTAAGGTCGTCGATGGACAGAAGATTCACGTTCCAACGGTAGGGGAGCAGCAGGCGTCCATTGCGGAAGCCGGTGTTGTTGGTGGGGCTTCCGCATCATCGGGTGTGAGTGGCGCAACAGGCCTAGTAAATATCAATACGGCAAGCGCGGCAGAGCTACAGACGCTCTCGGGCATCGGTCCCTCCATGGCCCAGTCGATTATCGATGAGCGGACAAAGAACGGTGCTTTTGCTTCGGTTGACGATCTGATGCGTGTGTCGGGAATCGGCGAGAAGAAGCTTGCCAAAATCAAAGATTGCATCTGCGTATGAGTGCGACCGAGCGCGAGCATGTGATGCCTCCGCGGCCCCTGATGCCGTGGACGATGGCCCTGTGTGCCGGCATGTGCATGAGCTGCGCCTTGGTGCTCAACGTGACCGCTGATGCGCTGCTGAGGGAGCAGGCGCCGGCGGTCGGGCCGCTATGGGCCATTCCCGTCGCGGCGGCGGTATTCGTTGTGCTGGCTCAATCTTGTGCGCGGCTTGCCCCTTGGAAGCGGTGGCTGTATGCCGCGTCCGTCGGTCTCGTGGCGGGAGCGGTCGTCTCGGCGTGGTGGGCTGTGGGCGCGCTAAGCGCCTCGAAGGCGCTCGACGCTCGAGCGGCAAGCAGCCTCGAGTTTGTCGTGCAGGGTGATCCATCCATAAACGACGACGTGTATTCCTGTACCTGCGAGGCACGCGCGGACGGCAAGAACTTGGCAACGGTTCGCCTATCGTGTGACCGCGAGCTCAGGGTCGGGGCGCACATGCGTGTTATCGGTCGCGTTTCACGTTTTGAGAACGATGCGTATGGACGATCGCGTGTGCTCCGAGGCGAGGTATGCAAGGTAAAAGCCGTTCGGATTTTATCGGTCGATGAGGGCTCTCCGGGGCCGCTGCTTCGGCTGCGAAATGGGCTGCTTGCGTCCATCGCGCCTGCGACCGACCCGGCGCGTGCGTTCATAGCCGGTGTCGTCTGCGGTCGTTCGGCCGAGCTGCACGCCCAACCGGCGGGCGACTGGTTTTCGGTGACGGGAACGGCGCATCTAATCGCCGTCTCGGGCAGCCATTTGGCTATCGTGGGGTTTGTAATCGAGGGTGTGTTGCAAAAGACTCGGTGCTCACGTGGTCTTCAGCGGGCGATATTGGCGATAACGCTTGTGGGCTACGCTGCTTTTACGGGCGCGTCTCCCTCGGCCGTGCGCGCGTGCTGCATGGTGTTCACGACGCTTGTCGTAAACGGCGCGGGGCGTCGCCGGCACGGCGCATCGGCACTCTTCGCAACCATGTCCATCTTTGTGCTACTGCGGCCGACGGTGCTGTTCGAGATGGGCTTTCAGCTTTCATGTGCCAGCGTCTTTGCCATCCTGTGCTTTTGCCCGTACGCCTCCTACGCTTTGGGTGAGCTGGGTGTGCCATCGGGCATTGCCAGTATGCTTTCCGTCACACTGTGCTCGCAGTTGGCGACGCTCCCCATTACCATTCCTGCCTTCGGTACGTTCTCGCTCATTGCTCCGTTGGCAAATGCGGTCATTGGTCCGGTGGTGAGCGTACTGCTTGCTGTGTCGATTGTGCTGGTTCCCTTTTCGCTCGTGGCACCTTTGCGGACTTGGGCGCTCATTGTGCCCATGATTGCCGCCCGTTGCGCACTGTTCTTCGAGCAGCTGTTTGCCGCCGTGCCGGGTGCATCCGTGAGTTTGCCGCCCGATAGCATGTGGATTTACCTAGTGCCGTGTTTGCTGGCGGTTCTGCTGGTCTGGTGGCCGCGTCCCCGTGCACGTCCTATGGCGGTGGGGCTTGCATGCTTGGTACTCCTGGCTGCGATTCCGTACGTCTACTGGGATCGATTCGCTCCGCCTTCGGTGACGGTGCTCGATGTGGGCCAGGCCGATGCGATTCTTATCCGCTAGGGCGGCGCAGTAGCACTCGTCGACTGCGGGCTCGACGAGCGCATGGTGGCGGCGTTGGTTCGCAATAACGCGCACCATATCGATGCCGTCTTTGTGACGCATTGGGATGAGGACCACTGGGGTGGTCTGCCTGCCGTGCTCGAACAGTTTTCGGTTGGAACGATTGCCGTGGCGGCGGATGCGCTGGAGGATGCTCCTGCCGAGGTATTGAACCGACCTGGCGTTGAGTATCGGCAGGTGCGCCGTGGGGATACGGTCGATATCGGCTCATTTTGCGCCCGCGTGATGTGGCCATTCGAGTCCGTGGATGGCGAGGGAAATGAGGACTCGCTTGTCCTGCTGCTCTCCTATGTTCAGGAAGGCAGGGGCCTGCGTATGCTCCTCACCGGTGATGCCGAGCTCGACCAAGAACGGGAATTCGTGCAGGAGGTGGGGGAAATCGATGTACTTAAACTTGGGCATCACGGCTCTAAGGTTTCAGTCGATGGTGAGTTGCTGGACGTCTTGAAGCCTGAGCTTTCCCTTGCGAGTGCGGGCGAGGGGAATCGATACGGCCATCCGTCCGATGCCTGCATCGATGCCGTTAAGGAAGCGGGCGGTGTGTTCGCGTGCACTATCGAACACGGCGACATTACCGTCACGCCAACTGCGAATGGCTTTGCGATGCGATGCCAGCGACCGTGACGACGTCGTTGGCGTGTGGTGGGCCCCTGGGCTAGAATGGCACGGAACGAATACGAAGGCCTGCGGGAGGGGAGCGCAATGTCCGAAACCAGTCTGTTGCCGGCATATCTGATCGTCGGTACCGACGGCGTCAAGCGCGATCACGCCGTCTCGCGTATGAAAGCGCGTCTGGAAAAGTCGGGTATGGTCGAGTTCAACCTCGACGAGCGCGATATGACCAAAGACCCCGATATCGAGTCGATTATCGGATCGCTCAACACCTTTCCCATGGGCAGCGAGTTTCGCCTGGTAATCCTTGACGGCTGCTCAAAACTCGCCAAAGCGATCTCCGAGCCGCTTGTCGACTATCTGGCGAGTCCCAGCCCCACGACGGTTTGTCTCATCATCGCCGACTCGCTTGCCAAGAACACGCGCCTGTATAAGGCGATCGCCAAGATCGACAAGAAGGCGGTGATCGATTGCTCCGGTACCAAGCGCTGGGAGCTACCGCGCCGCGTGCAGCAGATGGCGACGCAGCACGGCAAGTCGATCTCGACGGCGGCCGCCGAAGAGCTCGTTTCGCGCTCGGGCGAGAACACCCGCATGCTCGATAACGACTTGGCTAAGCTTGCCCAGATGGTCGAGGCGCCCCAGATTGAGCTTGCCGACGTTGAGCGCTGGATTGTACGTACGGCAGAGGTCCAACCCTGGGACTTTCTCAATGCGGTCTCGGCCCGTGACATGCGCCGCTCGCTCGAGCTCTTCAATCTACTGCCCGCCAAGAGCTACGTGTGGACTTACACATTGCTGTGCGGCCGCATCCGCGAGCTTATCGTCGCCAAGGCGCTCGATGCGCGCGGACAGGGTCGTGAGCTGGCCGCAACGCTCAAGCTCCAGTCCTGGCAGGTCAAGAATCACCTGACCTGGGCACGTCGCTTTTCGATGGCAGAGCTCGTCGCAGCGCTCGAGGGTGCGGTCGATGTGGAGCTCGCGCTCAAGGGTTCGGCCGATTCTCAGACCGCGCTTTTGCTCTGGATTACGAACATCTTGAGAAAATCGTGATGATACCTGCCTATTTGACAAATTCGTTCTATCCCTTTGAGGGGGAGCGTGCTATAGTAGGCGCTTGCATGACCTCACCGTGTCTCAGAGGTGTCATACATTTTTTGCAAGGAACTCGAAAGGAACTCCAGAAGTGGCAAACATCAAGTCTCAGAAGAAGCGTATCCGCACCAATGAGGCAGCTCGCATGCGTAACAAGGCTGTCAAGTCCGAGCTCAAGACGCTGACCAAGCACGTCCAGTCCGCCGTCGCCGAGGGCGACGCCGAGAAGGCCCAGGCTGCCCTCAAGACCGTCACCAAGCGTCTCGACATGGCTGCCGCCAAGCATGTTATCCACAAGAACCAGGCTTCCAACCGCAAGTCCGGTCTTGCCAAGCTCGTGAACAGCATCAACGCCTAAGTTGTAAATTTCACACCACACAGATTACGCGCATAAATGGAGCCTGTTTTATGGAACAGGCTCCATTTTTTGTATCGCTCGGGTAAGATAGTCCGCATGAATACTTCAATTGACATTTCCCACATCCGCAACTTCTCAATCGTTGCGCACATCGACCATGGCAAGTCCACGATCAGTGACCGTATCCTCGAACTCACCCATACCGTCGACGAACGCGACATGGAGTCGCAGCTGCTCGACACCATGGATATCGAGCGCGAGCGCGGCATCACGATCAAGTCCAATGCCGTTCGCGTGTCTTATGACGCCGACGATGGCGAGACGTATCAGTTCAATTTGATCGATACGCCGGGCCACGTTGACTTTACCTACGAGGTCTCGCGCTCGCTGGCAGCCTGTGAGGGCGCGGTGCTCGTTGTCGACGCCACGCAGGGCGTCGAGGCGCAGACCGTCTCCAACGCGACGCTCGCTATGAACGCCAATCTGGATATTGTTCCTGCCATCAACAAGATCGATCTGCCCTCCGCACATCCCGACGAGGTCAAGACCGAGATCGAGGATGACCTGGCGATTCCCGCCGATGATGCCGTGTGCGTGTCGGGCAAGACCGGCGAGGGTATTCACGATCTGCTAGAGTCCATCGTCTTTTTGATCTCTCCGCCTAAGGGCGATGCAAATGCTCCGCTCAAAGCGCTCATTCTGGATTCGTACTTTGACGAGTATCGCGGCGTGGTGGCCACGGTGCGCGTCTTTGACGGCTCCATCAAAAAGGGCGATACCTTGCGCATGATGCAGGCAAAGGGCGACTTTTTGGTCGACGGCGTGGGTGTCAAGCGTCCTGCCGAGACCCCGGTTGACGCGCTGACGGTTGGCGAGGTCGGCTACGTGGTCACGGGCCTGAAGGACCCCGAGGCCGTTCGCGTGGGCGACACCCTTACCTGGGCGTCGAACCCCTGCCCCGAGCCGCTTCCCGGTTACCGCGAGGCCAAGCCCATGGTCTATACGGGCCTGTTCCCGATCGATAACAAGGACTACGAGAACCTGCGTGACGCACTCGATAAGCTGCACGTCAACGACCCGTCGTTGGTGTGGGAGCCCGAGACCTCGGTGGCGCTCGGCTTTGGCTTCCGCGTGGGCTTCCTGGGCCTGCTGCACATGGAGGTCGTCAAGGAACGCCTGGAGCGCGAGTTCAACTTGGACCTCATTGCCACGAGCCCCTCGGTGGACTATCACGTCTACAAGACTGACGGCGAGATGATTGACGTTCGCAGCCCGCAGGATCTTCCCGAGGCTACGCGCATCGAGCGCATCGAGGAGCCTTACCTTAAGGCCAAGATCATTTGCCCGCCCGAGTACACGGGTGCCGTCATGCAGCTCGCTATCGAGCACCGTGGCATTACAACCGACATGATCCATCTCACGAGCAAATCGGTCGAGATGCGCTTTGACATGCCGCTCGCCGAGCTCATCCTGGACTTCTTTGACCAGCTCAAGAGTCGTACCAAGGGCTATGCCTCGCTCGACTACGAGTTCAACGAGTACCGTCCCTCCGAGCTCGTTAAGCTCGATATCTTGCTTTCGGGCGACGAGGTGGACGCGCTGTCGTTTATCGTCCACAAGGACAAGGCCTATGGTCTGGCCCGTGGCCTGTGCGACAAGCTTAAGGAGATCATCCCGCGTCAGCTGTTCGAGGTGCCCATCCAGGGTGCTATCGGCAATAAGATCATTGCCCGCTCCACCGTCAAGGTGCGTCGCAAGGACGTGCTTGCTAAGTGCTACGGCGGTGATATCTCGCGTAAGCGCAAGCTGCTCGAGAAGCAGAAAGAGGGCAAGAAGCGCATGAAGGCCATCGGATCGGTCGAGGTCCCGCAGGAGGCCTTTATGGCGATCCTCAAGGTGGACGAGTAGGTCTATGGCGCTTTCTGAATACAGCAAGCGGCTGCTGGGCGCCTATGCCGAGCAGCCGTTCCTTATGGCTCCCATGGCGGGCGTGACCGACCCTGCCTACCGCATCATGTGTCGCCGCCGCGGTGCCAACCTTGCCTACAGCGAGATGGTTAGCGTGGCGGGTCTTGCCTATGCCAGCAACAAGACCTGGCGCCTGGTGCTACCGGCCGACGAGGAGCAGCAGATTTGCGTGCAGCTCTTTGGCTCCAAGCCCGAGCAGTTTGCGAGCGCCGTCGCCGCCGTCGAGGAGCGCGTTGGCGATCGCCTGTCGCTCATCGATATCAATATGGCATGCCCCGCCCGCAAGGTTGTCACCAAGGGCGAGGGTTCGGCGCTCATGCGCACGCCCGACCTGGCGGAGAAGATCGTCGAGGCCACGGTGGGCGCGGCGCACGTGCCCGTGACCGTCAAGATTCGCAAGGGCTTTTATGCCGAGGACCGTAATGCCGCGACATTTGCCCAGATGCTTGAGAGTGCAGGGGCTGCCGCAGTCGCCGTGCATGGTCGTTGCGCCACGCAGCTCTACACGGGTCAGGCCGATTGGTCGGTCGTCGATGAGGTTGCCGACGCTGTCGAGATTCCCGTGATTGGTTCGGGCGATGTGTTCTCGGCCGAGGACGCTGCTGAGCATCTGCACGGCTCGGGTGCCAGCGCGGTGTTTATCGCGCGCGGCATCTACGGCAATCCGTGGGTGTTCGGCGATGCCCGAGCCCTTGCACTCAATGGCACGCCGGTTCCTTCTCGCTCCTCGGTCGAGCGCCTGGAGGCTCTGCGCGAGCACCTGACGTTGACGCACGAGCTTCTGCCGCTCATGTCGCGCGCCCGCACGTACGCAAGCTGGTACTTAAAAGGCATGCCCCATGCCGCCGCCTGGCGCGCTCAGATGGTGCGTTGCTCTACGTACGAGGAGTTCATGTCGCTGGTCGATGATATCGAGCGCGATGTGGTAGCCAGCGAGGCCGCGCTTGCCGCCGGTGAGTCGGTGCCCGCTCATCCGCTGGAGGCTTAAGGGTGGCCGTTACCGCGCTGTACGTGCACGTGCCGTTTTGCGCTCAAAAATGCCGCTATTGCGACTTTGACTCGCGCAGCTTTGCTCTGTGTGACTTGGATACTGCGCTCGATTCCTATTTTGAGCAGCTGTATGCGCGCCTCGATTCCTTTGGCGACGCCGGGGCGCTTGCGCAGGTCCGTACGGTCTATATTGGCGGCGGCACGCCGTCACTGGCTGGGGAGCGCCTGGTGAAACTTGCCCGTCGTATCTCCATGTGGTGCAAGCCCGTTGAATTTACTTGCGAAGCCAATCCTGAGTCGCTGACCGCCGAGCTCGCCACCGCGCTTGCCGAGGCGGGTGTCACGCGCATCTCTCTGGGCGTGCAAACCCTCGACAATACCGAGCTGGCTGCTATTGGCCGCATTCACGATGCTAATCGGGCACTTGCGGCTATCGCGACGGTGAAGGACGCTGGCCTCGATGTGTCGTGCGACCTGATGTGCGGCCTTCCCGGTCAGACGGTCGCAAGCTGGCGGAGCACGCTCGATGGCGTGTTGGCGGCGGCGCCTCATCATGTGTCGGTCTACCCGCTCACGCTCGAGGAGGGCACGCCACTCTATCGCATGGCGTGCCGTGACGAGTCGCTCGAGCCCGACGAGGATTTTCAGGCTTCGTGCATGGACGCGGCGCGTGAGCGCCTGGGTACGGCCGGCTATCATCCGTATGAGGTGGCAAGCTATGCGCTCGACGGCCATGAGTGCGCCCATAACATTGCCTACTGGACCGGACAGGGCTACCTGGGCCTGGGTCGTTCTGCCGCGGGCATGCTCGACGACGAGGATTTCGACCGTCTTGCAGGTTTGCTCCCCGGCGTGTCTTCTCGAGGCGATGCGTACCGCGTGCGTCTGGTGCAACGTGACGATGACGCGACGGCCTTCGAGGCCGAATATCTGTCGCAGCGTGAGGCTGTCGCCGAAGACTTGATGCTCGCTTGTCGCATGACGCGCGGTGTTGCGTCCGACCTGTTGGCTCGTGCAGCTTGCGTCATCCCAACGGGCGAGCTGGCAGCTGCCTGCGATCGCGCGCTCGAATTGGGTCTTGCCACTTGGGTGCCCGAGACGCTCGGGGTCCATGAGGGACCCCTCACTTCGGCAGATGTCGTCGCGGGCCATGTTCGAGCTCGTCTGGCACCGACCCACCTGGGCTGGCTCGATGGAAATGTTCTGTTCGAGCTGTTTTGGGATCTAGCTTAGGCCGCTCGGGTAGAATTACCGGAATATATACGCTGCTGTGAGCAGGAGGTTGCCGCGCATGGCGACGATGAACGAAAAAGATTACTACGAGATTCTGGGTGTCTCCAAGGACGCCACCTCGCGTGATATTCAAAAGGCCTTTCAGCAAAAGGCCCGTAAGCTCCATCCGGACGTCAACAAAGAACCGGATGCCGAGGAAAAGTTCAAAGAGGTTTCCGAGGCCTACGCCGTGCTTTCGGATGAGCAAAAACGTGCGCGCTACGACGCCATGCGTTCTGGCAATCCCTTTGCCGGTGCTCCTACGGCTTCGCCCTATGGTGGCGGCTACGCCGGCAGCACGGGCTATGGCAATCCTTTTGAGGGCGGCTTTCCTTTTGGCGGTGCCTGGGGCCAGCAGCGTCGCGGGCAGGCTGCCTACAATCCCGAGAACGGCGCCAATGTGGTCGTCGATATCAAACTCGACGCCAAGGAGGCCAAGGGCGGTGCCCGCAAGACCGTCCGCTACACGCGCTTCGATACCTGTAGCAACTGCGGCGGCTCGGGCTCCGTTTCGTCAGAGCATGCCCACACCTGCCCGAGCTGCGGTGGTCGCGGCCATATCGATGTCGACTTGTCCTTCCTGTTTGGTGCGGGCACGTTCCAGACGGTTTGTCCTGAGTGCGGCGGTTCCGGCAAGGTCGTTGCCGACCCGTGCCCCGATTGCGGTGGCAGCGGCCGTACCCGCGTAACCTCCGAGCAGACGATTGAGTTTCCCGCCGGCACGCATGATGGCGACGAGGTGCGCATCCCCAACATGGGTCACGCCGGCACGAACGGCGCTTCGGGCGGCGATCTGGTCGGTCGTGCGCACGTTGAGGCCGAGCGCCTGGAGGGTAAGGCTCGCACCGGCTTCTACCTCATGGGCATCATCGCTCCGTTTTTGGTGCTGTCGGCCATCTCGGGCGTGTTCTCCGCCTTCGCCATGATGTGCTTCATTCCGTTTGCCATGGGCTTGTTCATGGTGCTGTCGGACGGAGTGCTTCATCGCAGTCTGCTGTGGTGGAAGCGCGGCGCGATGCAGTTTGCCAATGGATTTGCCAACGGTTTTATGTTCGCGCTCGCGTCGGTTTGGTTCGCGAGCTGCTCGCAGCGGGCCGTGCTTTCGCCGTACGGAATGCAATAACATCAAACCCTCTGTTTGCGCCCGGCCCAGCTTGGGTATAGGACGCACTGTGACAATAATGAAAGTTGGAAGGATTCGGTCGTGTCGGAAAATAGGGATTACTACGAGGTACTTGGCGTTGACAAGGATGCCGACGCGCGGACGATTAAGCGCGCGTTTCTAAAGAAAGCCCGTACGGTACACCCGGATGTTTCGGACGACCCCGAGGCCGAGGCCAAGTTCAAAGAGCTCAACGAGGCCTATTCCGTTCTTTCCGACGAGCAGAAGCGTGCTAACTACGACCGTTACGGCACCGCTGACGGCCCCGGTGGCTCTGGCTATGTCGACATCAACGATATCTTTGGTGGCATGGGCATGGACGACCTGTTCTCGTCGTTCTTTGGCGGTGGCTCCGGTGGTGGCGCTCGCAGCCGTCGTGAGCGCCGTCGCGGTCGCGATATGGCCATCTCCCTTTCGGTGACGCTCGAGGAGGCGGCGCTCGGCTGCAAAAAGACGATCAGCTACGACCGCCTTGCCCCTTGCGATGACTGTAATGGTACCGGCAAGGCCGAGGGCGCTACCGAAAAGCAGTGCAGTCGCTGTCACGGCACAGGCTATGTGACGACGGTCCAGCGTTCGTTCCTGGGCCAGGTTCAGTCCTCTTCGCCCTGTCCCGACTGCCACGGCGAAGGCACGGTCATCGATCATCCCTGCGAGACCTGTGACGGCCAGGGCCGCACGCCTTCTCACGAAAAGATTGACATCGATATTCCTGCCGGCGTTTCGACCGGTCGCCAACTGCGCGTGAGTGGTTTTGGCGAGGCCGGCCTTCGCGGCGAGCCGTCGGGCGACCTGATCGTCAACGTGCGTGTCGCCGACCACGAGCGTTTTAAGCGCAATGGCGATGACCTGTACCTGGTGAGCGATATCTCCATCGCGCAGGCCGCGCTCGGCTGCGAGATCGAGGTCGAGGGCATTATGCCTGACGAGGTCGTTAAAGTGACGGTTCCCGCCGGCACACAGTACGGTGACACCGTGAGCGTCAACAACTACGGCATGCCGCGTATCGGCGGTGGCGGCTCGCGCGGTCGTCTGATTGTGCAGCTGCGCGTGGTCGTTCCAACCAATCTCTCCAACAAGCAGCGCGAGCTGCTTCGCGCCTTTGCCGACGAGATGGGCGATGACGTCGCATCCGGTAAGAAGTCGGTGACCGACCGTATCAAGAGCGCCCTCGACGACATCCTCGATTAAGGAGCCCGTGTGCTCGCACCCCATATTTCCGTCGTCAACCTCGGTTGTCGTGTCAACCGGGTTGAGTCCGACCGTATCACTGCCGATCTTATGCGTCTGGGCTTTGCGATGGTGGAGCCCCGGGACGCCGAACTGATCGTTATCAATACCTGTGCCGTGACGGGGGAGGCCGAGGCCAAGACCCGCAAGGCCGTCCGTCACGCCCTGGCCTATCCCGGCGAGCCTTACGTGGTCGTAACCGGCTGCGTCGTCAACCTGCATCCCGAGGAGCTGCTGGAGCTTTCCGATCGCGTGATCGCTGAACCGTCCAAGATTGACGTCGCCGAGCGCGTCTGCGAGGTGCTGGGCGTCGAATCCGATAGCGTGCCCGCCTGCAGCGATGGCGACGTGGTCGATGCGCTCGGTCGTTCGCGGCTGGGCGTGAAGATCCAGGATGGCTGCAACCATCGCTGTACCTATTGCATCGTGTGGAAGGCCCGCGGCCCCGAGCGTTCCGTGCCCGTCGAGTCCGTGCTCGAGCAAGTTCGCGAGGCCCAGGAGGCCGGCGTGCCCGAGGTCGTGCTGACCGGCGTGAATCTGGGCGCCTATGACGGCAAGAGCGCGACCGACGAACATGTCGAGATCGATGAGTTGCTCCAGGCCATCATGGAGCGCACCGAGATCGCCCATGTGCGCATCTCCTCGGTGGAACCCATGGATATTTCCGAGCGCTTGCTCAAGGTGATGGCTCGCTATTCGAAGCGTATCGCGCCGTTTTTGCACCTGCCCGTGCAGTCTGGCTGCACGGCGACGCTGCATCGCATGGGTCGCCCCTATAATGCCGAGGCCTTCGAGGACACGGTGCGCATGATTCGCACCAACTTGCCCCAGGCGTCTCTTTCGTGCGATGTCATCGTCGGTTTTCCTGGCGAGACGGACGAGGAGTTCGAGGAGTCGCTGGCGCTGTGCCGTCGCGTGGGCTTTTCGCGCATGCACGTGTTTCGCTATAGCAAGCGCCCCGGCACCCTCGCCGCCGACATGCCCGACCAGGTGGCCCCCGAGGTCATGGCCGAGCGCAGCCGTCGCATGCGTGCCGCCGCACAGGAGCTTGCGATCGCCGATGCCCGCCGCCGCGTGGGCACGGTCGAGCGTGCGGTGCTCGAGTATGGCGACAACCTGACGCTCGGCTCGTTCCATCATGCCCGTCTTGATGATACCTGTGGACTCACAGCCCCGTGCCTGCTCGATGTTGCTATCATCGGAGTCGATGATTCCGGCTTGGTCCATGCACGCAGGGAGGTTCATGGAAGCCTCGAAGATTAGACTTACCGTTCCCGAGGGTATCGACCCCTCGCGCGTTTTGGGCGCCGGCGACGGCGTCCTTCGTGCGCTGGAGAGCTCAGTTCGCGCCCACGTGGTCGCCCGTGGCGACAGCATCGCCGTGAGCGGTGACCCGGACGAGGTCGAACTGGTCGCGCGTTTTTTCGAACATGCCTTTCGTGAGGCTGCTTCCGGGCGCACGCTTTCTGCCGACGATGTCTCTCGCTGCCTGGCCGTCTTGCGCGACGGTGAGCACGAGGCTACGTCGCTTCGCGATGACGTGCTGCTTTCGTATCGCGGTCGTGCCATTCGCCCCAAAACGCTCGGCCAAAAGCGCTATGTGGATGCCATTCGCTCGCATACCATCACGTTTGGCTTGGGTCCAGCCGGTACCGGTAAGACCTATCTGGCCATGGCGCTCGCCGTTGCCGCGCTCAAGCGTCACGAGGTGGGCCGTTTGATCTTGACGCGTCCGGTTGTCGAGGCGGGGGAGAATCTGGGCTTTTTGCCCGGTACCCTTGAGGAAAAGATCGACCCCTACATGCGTCCGCTCTACGACGCCCTTTTTGACATGATGGATCGCGAGCGCACCGATGAGCTTATGGAGCGTGGCGTGATCGAGATCGCCCCGCTTGCCTACATGCGCGGCCGCACGCTGAGTGATGCCTTCGTGGTGCTCGACGAGGCGCAAAATACCACGCCCGAGCAGATGAAGATGTTCCTGACACGCCTTGGGTTCAACTCCAAGTTCGTGATTACCGGCGACCTGAGCCAGCGCGACCTGGTGGGTCGTCGTGGCGGTCTTGCTGACGTTGAGCAGATTTTGGGCCGTGTCGACGATGTCGCATTTTCTCACCTCGAGCGTGCCGACGTGGTGCGCCATGTCCTGGTGGGTCGTATCGTCGAGGCATATGAAGCTTATGATGACGTGCGCGAGCAGCGCCCGCGCGACCGAAAGGAGTCCCGTTGAGTGTATTGATCAGCAACGATGCCGAGCTCGATACGCTGCTCGACGCGCAGGAGGTGGAGCACATCTGCGAGGTTGTGCTTGCCGCCGAGGGCGTTGAACGTGGAGTCGAGATTTCCCTTTCGTATGTCGACGAGGACGAGATGCACGAGCTCAACCACGAGTGGCGCGGTATCGACCGCACCACCGATGTGCTCTCGTTTGAGTGCGATTCGGCCTTTGACGATGACATTCCCGCCGATGAGACGCTCGAGCTCGGCGATATTATCTTGGCCCCGCAGGTTATTGCCCATCAGGCCCCCGGTTTTGGCAATAGCCCCGCTGACGAGTGCCGCCTGATGCTCGTGCATGGCATGCTGCACCTGCTGGGGTATGACCATATCGAGGACGACGAGGCCGAGGTCATGGAGGCCCGCGAGGACGCCATCCTGCGCGATCTGGCGCTCGAGCGCGGCGAGGACCCCAAGCTGGTCCACGTCGGCCCCATCACCAACCACGCCCACGACTAGGAGCCGTCTATGATTCCCGGATCGAACAAGGACCATCCGTCCTTCTTAAAGTCGTTCTCCTACGCCATGGAGGGCTTCGTCACCGCCGTCAAGACCGAGCGCAATATTAAGGTCATGCTCGTTGCGGGCGTGTGCACCGTCATTGCCGGCTGCATCGTGGGGCTCGACATTGCCGAGTGGGCCACGATTATCATCTGTTGTGGCCTGGTGATTCACGGCGAGCTATGCAACACCGCCATGGAGGCGATTGTCGATCTGGCGACCCAGGAGCTCCATCCGCTGGCAAAGCGCGCGAAGGATATCGCCGCCGCCTCCGTATACGTTCTTTCCATCACCGCCGCGATTGTGGGCTTGCTGGTATTTGCCCACGCGCTCGGCTTTATTTAGAAGGGGATTCCCATGTCCGACAATATGCAGCCTACCGATGAAATTTTGGACGACGAGTCCCCGGATGCTAAGGCGACCGAGGCCTATGAGGAAGTCGAGGAGTTCGACCCGTTTGAGGGCATGAGCGACGAGGAACTCGACGCCCTGTGCGACGAGGACGACAGCCTCGCGGGCTTTGGCGACGTTGAGCCCGGTTTCCGCAGTGGCTTCGTGGCCTTGGTCGGCCGCCCCAACGCCGGTAAGTCAACGCTGCTCAACGCCTGCTATGGCAAAAAGGTCGCCATCACCTCGCCGGTGGCACAGACGACCCGCCGCCGCATGCGCGCCGTCGTCAACCGTCCCGGCTACCAGCTGGTCTTTGTCGATACCCCGGGTATTCATAAGCCCAAGGACGGCCTGGGGTCCGAGCTCAACAAGAGCGCACTGTTCGAGTTGAACGATGTCGACGTCGTCGCGTTTTTGATTGATGCCACCAAGCCGATCGGCAGGGGAGACGCCTGGGTTGCCGAGCGCGTCAGATGCGCTCGTTGCAAGAAGGTCCTGGTGCTCACCAAGGCCGATGAGGCCGACCCCGCACAGGTCATGGAGCAGCTTAAGGCTGCCCACGAGCTTATGGAATATGACGACGAGATTGTGACGTCGTCGGTCAAGAACTTCAACGTCGATGCCTTTATCGAGACCGTTGCGCACTTTTTGCCCGAGGGTCCGCGTTGGTTCCCCGAGGACATGGGTACCGACGCTTCCGATGAGACGCTCGTTGCCGAGTTTGTGCGCGAGAAGGTCTTGCGCCGCACCCGTGATGAGATCCCGCACTCCGTTGGCGTGATCTGCGATGCGCTCGAGCAGACCAAGAAGGTGCTGCGCGTGCACGCCACCATTTACGTCGAGCGCGAGGGCCAAAAGGGCATCATCATCGGCAAGGGCGGCGAGATGATCAAGCATATCGGTATCGACGCCCGTCGCGATCTTGAGCGCATTTTTGGCACGCAGGTCTTTTTGGAGCTGGACGTGAAGGTCAAGGCCGGCTGGCGTGACGACGAGGCCCAGATTCGCCGCTTTGGCTACAACGCCGAGGACTAAGGACGCGCGGCGCGCATGGCAGGCTCCCGGACATATCGCACGAAAGTGCTCGTGCTCGATAAGACTAAGCTCAAAGAGACCGACCTGATCTTGACGATGCTTGACGAGCGGGGGCGGCAGGTTCGTGCCGTGGCAAAGGGCGCCCGCAAACCCGGCGGACGCCTGGCTGCGCGCTGCGAGCTGTTCTGTACGGTAGATATGCTGCTCGCACATGGACGGTCACTCGACGTGGTTTCCCAGGCCGAGCTTATGGAGGCGCCGCTCGGCGTTGCGCCCGATTACGAGACGACCTGCGCCGCAAGCGCGATCGCCGAGGTCGCGCGCGTGTGCTCGTTCGAGGACGCCGAGGACCCGTTTACCTTTGCTATAACGCAGCGAGCGCTTGCCCTGGTGGGCAGCGGGCTCGACACGGCGCATATGGATCTACTTGTGGCGGCATATGTCTTTAAGCTGCTGTCGCACGTTGGCTATCGACCCGATTTTTCGGCCTGCGTGCTGTGCGGAGACCCCATGCTGTCGTATTTTTCGCCCCAGGCGGGCGGCCTCATGTGCGGGTCGTGCGCGTCGAGCGTTCCAGGTGCCGAACTGGTGTCGACCGGTGAGGCCGCATGGCTGCGCGCCCTCATGTCCATGACCTTCGATGCGCTTTTGGCCGAGCGAATCGACCCGCATACCGCAGCCTTTTTGCTGGGGCTTTCGCATGTTTGGGCTGCGACGCACACCGATCAGCGCCTCCGTGCGATGGAATTCATGTTGGGTCGGTGATGATGCGCAGGCGCGGGCTGCTTGTGGTAACATACCGACCTGTTGGTACCTCGACCTTGGTTGCTCGCTCCACCGGCGGCTTCCCAGTCCGAGGCGAATCGAGTCGCCCGATGGCGACGCAAAAAGAAAGGTGAAACAATGACTGTTTCCAAAGAGCGCAAGGCGGAGCTGACTGCCCAGTTCGGTAACACCCCGGTCGACACCGGCAACCCCAAGGTTCAGGTCGCCATCCTGTCCGAGCGCATCAAGGAGCTGACCGAGCACATGAAGTCCCATCAGAAGGACTTCCACACCCGTCGTGGTCTGCTCATGCTCGTCGGTCGTCGTCGTCGTCTTCTCTCCTACATCAAGAAGAACGACATCGTCGAGTACCGTGAGCTCATCAAGGCTCTGGGCATCCGCGACAACATCCAGTAGGATTTGTACATGCTAAGAGCGTCCTGCGCAGCGGGGCGCTCTTTTTGTGTAAGGGCGCGAACAATCACGCTCTGAAGCGTGGCGGGGGCAGGGGGTCCGCGTCACATGAGAAGCCCGCAGGCAAGGGGCCTGTGGGGTAAAGGAGAACAATGACACTCGTATCCAAGACCTTTGAGCTGTACGGCAAGACCTACACCTTTGAGTCGGGCGAGCTTGCCAAGCAGGCCACCGGCGCCTGCCTGGTCAAGCAGGGCGACACCACGATGCTCGATACCGTGGTCGTCTCCAAGGAGCGCAAGAACTATGACTTCTTCCCGCTGACCGTCGACTTCAACGAGAAGATGTACGCTGCCGGCCGCATCCCGGGTGGCTACCTCAAGCGTGAGGGCCGTCCCAGCGAGAAGGCCACGCTCACCGCGCGCATGATCGACCGTCCGATTCGCCCGAGCTTCCCGGACGGCTTCCGCAACGAGGTGCACATCGTCGCTACCTCGCTTGTCGCCGACCAGGTCAACCCCTTTGACGTCATCAACGTCATGGGTGCTTCCCTGGCCATGACGCTCGGCGGCGTGCCCTTCGAGGGCCCGCTTGCCTGCGTGCGCATCGGCCGTAACGTGGAGACCGGCGAGTTTATCGTCAACCCCACCTACGAGGAGCGCGAGAACTCCGATCTGGACTTGGAGCTGGGCGGCTCCGCCGACTTCATCTCGATGGTCGAGGCCGGCGCCGAGGAGATCTCTGAGGACGACATGCTCGCCGCCATGAAGTTTGGCCAGGAGGCCCTTGCTGCCTTCTGCCAGGCTCAGGATGAGTTCGTCGCCGAGTGGGAGCAGGTCAACGGCCCCATCGTCAAGAAGGAGTACCCGCTCGACCAGCCCGTCGAGGAGGTCCAGGAGCGCATCTTCGCCCACTACGACGAGATGGCAGCCGCCTTGCGCGACGCCGACAAGCTCTCCCGTATCGGCAAGGTCGAGGCTCTGAAGGAGTCCATCCGCGCCGAGTTCACCGAGGAGGAGCAGGCTGCTTGGGAGCGCGAGATCCCCGTGGCGCTCAAGAAGCTCGAGAAGAAGGCCATGCGCACTATGGTCGTCGAGACCGGCGAGCGCGTCGACGGCCGTGCCGCCGACGAGATCCGTCCCATCATGGTGAAGGACAACTACCTGCCGCTCGTTCACGGCTCCGGTCTGTTCCAGCGCGGCCAGACCCAGGTGCTCTCCGTCCTGTCGCTCGGCATGCTCAACGAGGGCCAGCGTCTGGATACCATCGAGCCCATCGAGGGTAAGCGCTACATGCACCACTACAACTTCCCGCCGTTCTGCACCGGCGAGACCGGCCGCATGGGCAGCCCCAAGCGTCGCGAGATCGGTCACGGCAATCTGGCAGAGCGCGCTCTGCTTCCGGTGCTTCCCGACGAGAACGAGTTCCCCTACGCCATCCGCGTCGTCTCCGAGGTCATGGAGTCCAACGGCTCCTCTTCGATGGCTTCGACCTGCGGTTCTACGCTCGCCCTTATGGACGGCGGCGTGCCCATTAAGCGCCCGGTCTCCGGTATCGCCATGGGCCTGATCCAGGAGGAGGGCAAGACCGTGGTCCTGTCCGACATCCAGGGTCTCGAGGACTTCCTGGGTGACATGGACTTTAAGGTCACCGGCACCACCGAGGGCATCACCGCCCTGCAGATGGATAACAAGGCTACCGGCCTCACCTTCGACATCCTGGCCCGCGCCCTGCAGCAGGCCAAGGAGGGTCGCGCTTTCATCCTGCAGAAGATGCTCGATGTGATCCCCGAGCCGCGCCACACCACGCGCAGCACCGCCCCGCGCATCGTCTCCATCCAGGTTCCGACCGACAAGATCCGCGACGTCATCGGTTCCGGCGGTAAGGTCATCCGCGGTATCCAGGACGAGACCGGCGCCTCGGTCGACATCCAGGAGGACGGCACCGTCTTTGTCGGCGGCACCGGCGAGTCTGTCGACCAGGCCGTCGAGCGTATCAAGCTCATTATCAAGGTTCCCGAGCCGGGCGAGGAGTACACCGGTCGCGTGGTCTCCATCCAGCCCTTCGGCGCCTTCGTCAACCTGCTGCCCGGTAAGGACGGCCTGCTGCACATCTCCCGCGTCGCCAAGGGCCGCGTGGAGAAGGTCGAGGACGTCCTCAACGTCGGCGACGAGGTCAAGGTCGTCGTCATCGAGGTCGACGATCGCGGCAAGATCTCGCTCGATCGTCTTGATAAGCCCGAGGCCCCGGCTCGTGCCGAGGGTGCCTCCGAGGGCGACGGCGAGCACTTCCAGCGCCGTGAGCGTCCGCGTCGCGAGCGCTCCGAGCGCAGCGACCGCCCGCGCCGTCCCGGCGACAACGGAGGCCGCAAGCCCCGCCGTCACCACGACGCCGAGTAACAGCTATACATAAACAGCTCAACAAGGGCGACTCCGGACAGGGGTCGCCCTTTTGCTTGCGCCCGGGAGGGCCGCATATGAAGTTTCCTGCTCTACAGTCCTGCGCAAGACGGAAAGCACATTAAGTGCTTTCCTTTGCGTGCGGAACTCGCGATAAACTTCATATGCGGCCCTCCCGGGCGCAAGCAAAAGGGCTGGTTGGTGCCGCTTGCTATTTAGTTAGATAGTCTATTCAGTGGTCAGATTTCAGATCAGTAGATAGACACAGCAGTATTTCCCCTGATAAAACCTACCAAAATAAACCTATCTCATATTGGCAGGTCAGGGCTCAGCGGCCCCGGCACGGGCTAAGTTTATCGCGAGTTCCGCACGAACAGGAGGCCACTTAATGTGGCCTCCGTCGTGAGCAGGACTGTAGAGCAGGAAACTTAGCCCGTGCCGGGGCCGCTGAGCCCTGACCGGCGGGATACACAGGTTCAGATGGGGCTTTGATGCATGGGTGGTCTGTTGGTGGGCAAATGGGTATCATACTGTGGTTACTGCGTCGACTCTATGATGCATGTTTGTACGTTCCCGGCGGTCGGTTTGCCAGAAGCGCCCCGTCGGTTGTTCCAGACCCGTTTCGAAGAAAGGAAACCACACGAACCTATGGCAGCTAAAAAATCATCTCCTTTGAAGATCATTCCGCTCGGCGGCCTTGACGGCATCGGCAAGAACATGACGGTCTTCGAATGCGGCGACGACATGGTGCTCGTTGACGCTGGCCTCATGTTCCCCGACGATTCCCAGCCCGGTATCGACCTGGTTCTTCCCGACTACACCTATGTTCTGGAGAACGAGGAGAAGCTCCGCGGTATCGTCGTCACCCACGGCCACGAGGACCACACCGGTTCGCTTCCGTACCTGCTGCAGGACCTCAACAACAAGGTGCCCATCTTTTCGAGCAAGCTGACGCTTGGCTTTATCGAGGGCAAGCTTTCTGAGTTCCGCATCCGCGCGCCCAAGTTCCGCGAGGTCAAGGGCGGCAGCCATGTCAACCTCGGCGGCATCTCGCTCGACTTCTTCTCGATGACGCACTCCATCCCCGGCGCTCTGGGCGTGTTTATCCGCACCAATCAGGGCACCGTTATGCACACCGGCGACTTTAAGCTCGACCAGACGCCCATCGATGGTGTCACGCCTGACTATGCCGCTATCAGCCGCTTTGCCAAGCAGGGCATCGACCTGCTGCTGTCCGACTCCACCAATGCCACGGTTCCCGGCTTTACCAAGTCCGAGGCCGAGGTTGGACCCAACCTGCTGCACGCCATCAAGAACGCCCCGGGTCGCGTGTTCGTCGCGTCGTTCTCGAGCCATATCCATCGTTTGCAGCAGATCTGCGATGCCGCCCGCAAGTGCGGCCGTAAGGTCGTTGTGACCGGTCGCTCCATGCTCACGAACACCCGCGTGGCGCGTGAGCTGGGCTACCTCAACATCGACGATGCCGATATCATCGATGCCTTCGATATCGATAACCTGCCCGACGACAAGATCGTCGTCATGTGCACCGGTTCGCAGGGCGAGCCGCTGTCGGCCCTGTCCCGCATGGCCAACGGAGAGCACAAGACGCTCTCCATCCACGAGGGCGATACCGTTATCCTCTCGGCAACTCCTGTTCCCGGCAATGAGAAAGCCGTCCAGCAGGTCGTCAACAGCCTGGCCAAGCTCGGTTGCGACGTGTGGGATAAGAACCGCGCTCTCGTTCACGTCTCCGGTCACGGTAGCCAGGAGGAACTCAAGCTCCTGATGGCCATGGCCAAGCCCACCTACTTTATGCCGGTTCACGGCGAGGCCGTGCATCTGCGTGCCCATGCCCAGCTTGCTCGTAAGATGGGCGTCAAGGATGATCACATCTTTATCCTCGATAACGGCGACACGCTCGAGATGCGCGGCGGTATCGTCAAGCGCGGTACGCCCGTCGAGTCCGGCGTCGTCTACGTCGACGGCCTGCGTATCGGCGATACCGACCCCATCGTCTTGCGCGATCGCCAGAAGCTCGCTAACGACGGTATGGTTACCGCTGTTGCCATCGTCTCGCTCAAGCACAAGAAGATCGAGGCCATCGAGTTCTCGGGCCGCGGCGTCTCGTTTGCCATCGACGACCAGTTCTCCGAGGATGCCTCCGCGTCTATTATGAAGACGATCGAGAAGGGTAAGTTTAGCTTTACCAGCAGCGGTTCCGATGCCATTCGCAAGGCCGTGCGCGACTCGCTCTCCAACTTTATCTGGAGCCGTACGCGCACTCGTCCGATGATCATCCCGGTCGTCATGGAGGTTTAGTTTGGCGCGCGGATCTGCACAAAACGCCAAAGGCAATAAGGCCAACAACCAACCGGCATCTGCTAAGGGTGCCGGTTCCCATCTGCGTGCCAATAAGGGTCACGAGTCCGAGTTCGATGATTTCGAGCCCTTGGTCGAGCCCTCGGCCAACCGCGATATCGCCGGCGTGGTCATTGCCGTCTTGGCGATTGCGTCCTTTATTGCCGTGATTTCGCCGGCGACTGCGCCCGTTACGGCTGCGGTTGCCGGTTTCTACCACTTGGGCTTTGGTCTGGGCGCCTACGTGCTGCCGATCGTCATTTTGCTGTTTGCCGCCACGCTCTTTTTAGGCGAGGACTCGCCGCTCAACGCGCGCTCTGTTGCGGGCGGCGCCGTGGTCTTTATCGCCGTCGTCTCCATTCTTTCGTTGATGGTGCCAGGTACGAGCGACTCGTGCGACCTTATGTTCACGTCGCAAAATCTGTCCGCCTCGGGTGGCTACATTGGTGCGTTTATTGCGAGTGCGCTGCAGAATGCCCTGGGTAAGCCTATCGCGATGGTGGTCCTGTTGGGCCTTGTCGTCGTGGGCCTGGTCATCATCGGCTTTTCGGTGGGCGGCGTTTTGCGCTCTGCTCGCGACCGTGCGGCTGATTTTGCCGAGCGCCGTCGTGCCGATGTTAACGCGAGTCCGTGGGGTGACGATGAGGCCCTGTCGGTGCCCGGCGTTGCCCGTCCTCACCTGAGCATTCTTCGTCAAAAGGGCTCCGATGCTGCCGTGACCACGGTCATGGGCAACGATGTGGACCCGGTTTTGGACGATGACGACGAGGACGAGGATCCGTTTGTCGACGTGTCCGATGCCGTGGAAGCTGAGCGCGCTAAGACGACGCTGTTGCCGCGCCGCCATGCCAAGAAGGGCAAGGCTGCGCCCAAACTCAATACGAGTGAGCCCGACCCGTCTTGGTCCGAGAGCGAGATTGAGCTCACCGAGGGCGATGACGAGGACGACGAGGCTCCGATTGAGACCGCAAAGACAACTTTGCTGCCGCGTCGCCATGCAAAGCGCGACCAGGTAACCGGTCAGCTTTCGATGGAAGACGACCCCGATAAGATCGACGAGTCCGAGCCGCCGTTTGCCGTGAATCCTGTCTCGGCAGCACCTCAGATCCCCGACTTCTTGAAGCATCCCAAGGTTGCCGATGCGCCTGCCTTGAGTGCTGTCGAATCGGCTGCGGCTAGCGATGGGGGAGCGGACGGCGGCGCCGCAGATAACGAGGGCGAAGAAGAGGACGGCCTCAAACTTCCGCCACTTGAGATTCTGCATGCCAACCCGCAGTCGGCTTCCTCCGCGTCTTCTGACAAGGAGCTGGAACAGACTGCCGAGTCGCTTCAGTCCACCTTGCTGGAGTTTGGTCGTAGTGCCCGCGTGGTCGGCTGGATCGCCGGCCCCACGGTGACGACCTTTAAGCTGCAACCTGGCGAGGGCGAGCGCGTGAGCAAGATTTCGAGCCTCGAGGACGATATCGCGCTATCGCTTGCTGCCCAGTCCGTGCGTATCTTTGCCCCGATCCCCGGCACCTCGCTTGTGGGTATCGAGATCCCCAATCGCAAGCGCCAGAACGTCAACCTGGGCGACGTGCTTCCCTATGTGAAGGGCGGTCCGCTCGAGCTCGCCATCGGTCGAGATGCCGAGGGTACGCCGGTCGTCGCCGACCTTGCCAAGATGCCCCACCTGCTGATCGCCGGTACCACGGGTTCCGGTAAGTCGGTCATGATCAACTCCATCATCACGACCTTGCTCATGCGCGCCCTTCCCGAGGACGTTCGCCTGATCATGGTCGACCCCAAGCGCGTCGAGCTTGCGGGCTATAACGGTCTGCCGCATCTTTACGTGCCTGTAGTGACCGAGCCCAAGCAGGCCGCGAGCGCTCTGCAATGGGCCGTGTCCGAGATGGAGCGTCGCCTGAAGGTCTTCGAGCGTCTCAACGTGCGTAAGATCTCGACCTACAACGAAAAGCAGGCCGCCGGCGAGTTTGAGCATTACGATAACCCGCCGCAAAAGATGCCCTACCTGGTCATCATCATCGACGAGCTCTCGGACCTGATGATGGTCGCCGGTAAGGATGTCGAGGCCTCGATCGTGCGTATTGCTCAGCTGGGCCGTGCCGCCGGTATCCACCTTATCGTGGCCACGCAGCGCCCGAGCTCCAACGTGGTGACGGGCCTTATCAAGGCTAACATCACCAACCGCATCGCCTTTAACGTCGCCACGGGTATCGACTCGCGCGTCATCATTGATCAGATGGGCGCCGAAAAGCTCACTGGTTTGGGCGACATGCTGTTCTCAAAGGTCGACTGGGGCAAGCCTCGCCGTATCCAGGGCTGCTTTGTCTCGGATGACGAAATCAACGAGATTGTCGAGTTCGTCAAGTCGCAGAGCGAGCCCGACTACCACGAGGAGATCCTGTCTGCCGTGGCGCCCGCTTCCATGTCCATGGCGGGTGGCGGCGGCATTGTCCGCACCGGAGTCGCCGAGCCGCAAGACGATGATCCTCTCATTTGGGAAGCCGCCCATATTGTGGTGGAATCGCAGCTTGGCTCCACATCTGGCCTGCAACGTCGTCTGAAGGTTGGCTATGCGCGCGCCGGGCGTATTATGGACATGCTGGAAGAAAAGGGTGTCGTCGGTCCGCCCGACGGTTCCAAGCCGCGCGAGGTCCTGCTGGACGAGGAGGGGCTTGCCGCGCTGGAATCTGTCGACGCCGAGATGGCACGTGAAGATCGTGAGTTTGGAGGATTCTGATGGCTGCACGCTTTGGTGACATGCTGCTCGAGCAGCGTCGCCGAATGGGCCTTTCCATTCAGCAAGTCGCCAACACCATCAAAATCAGGCCGCAGATCATCGAGTTTTTCGAGACCGGTAACTTTGCTTCGATGCCGCCGCGCGGCTATGCGCAGGGCATGATTTCGAGCTATGCTCGCTTTTTGGGCCTCAATCCGCGCGAGGTCGTCAATGCCTACTTTGACGATCTGATGGCATATGAGCGCGAGACGTCGCAGCAGGGCGGTCGTTTTCAGGACGCCGCTGGCTACGTCAATTCGCGTTCCTCGGTCGATAACGGGCGCTTCCTGATGGTTCAGGGCGGTCGTTCGACGCGTTATGGACAGCGTCCTCAGCAGGCCGGTTATATTACCGAGACGGGTTCGGGCGAGGAGATTCGTTCGCAGCGTGACCGGTTCCGCAGTACGCCGATGCCCGAGGACCGTGCACTTCCCGCTGCCCGCGGCGTGGCTCGTGACCCTCGTGCCGGCTACGGCGACGGCGGCTATTCCGATCGCGGTTACCGTGGGGTCTCTTCTGGTCGCTCTCGCGGTGGCTATGCGGATGCCGATACCACGCAGGTGACGCCGCGTCTTCGCTCTCAATCACAGCCGTATGGCCAGCGCTCTTCGGCTCCGCGTTCGGGCCAGCGTGGCTATCAAGGCCGCGGTGAACTTGCGCCCCGCTCGGGTCAGCGCAGCCTTCAGGGCCAGGGTGGCTATCGCGGCCGTTCCGATAGCAATCGTGGTCGTATGCCTCAGGGAGGCGGCCGCAGCAGTTCCAATCGTGGACGCGGCGGATCACGTACTCCTCAAAACAACGGGCTCGATCCGCGTATCGTCTACGCCGGCATCGGTGCCGTTGCGCTGTTGTTGATTGTGCTCATCGTGGTGCTTCTGCGCGGCTGTGCATCTTCGGCGCCCGAGACCACGCCCGAGACGCCCACTGCTACCAAGACGACGACCAAGAAGTCTTCTAAGAAGACCGAAACGGTCGACGAGGACGAAGACACCGATGAGGCGACGGATGAGTCGACTGACTCGGACGCTACCAAGACGACGGCCAAGAAGGAAGAGAACGAGGTCACGAAGGTCAAAGTCTCCGTTGCCAAGGGAAAGACCGCGTGGATTGAGGTCAAGGTCGACGGCAAGTCGGTCTATGGCGCCCAGGCGACTGGCCCCTTTGAGCAGGAGTACACGCCCGAGTCCTCAATCGAGATTACCACGTCCAAGCCTTCCGATGTCACCGTTACCAAGAACGGTGAAAAGGTCCGTTACGATACCAAGACCTCGGGCGTGGCGCGCGTGACGATCACCGTTCCCAAGAAGGAGACGTCTGATTCCGAGAATGGTGAAAGTTCTGATGGTACCGACACCACCGATGGTACCGATACCACCGACGGTACCGATGCCCAGTCCACGGATGGCGCCGATACCGCAACTGACGGTCAGACGCCCAGCGATTCTACCGACTATTCGTACGATAGCTACTAAGCCGCTCGTACGCGAAAGGAAACATCATGGCTAAAGATTCCAGCTTCGACGTCGTGTCCGAGGTCAACATGCAAGAGGTCGACAACGCCTTCCAGCAGACCACGCGCGAGATTTCCCAGCGCTATGACCTTAAGGATTCCGGCGCCACGATCGAGCTTTCGAAGGGCGACAAGCTCTTTACGATCAATGCCCCGGCCGACTTTGTCTCCAAACAGATTGTCGACGTGCTGAGCTCCAAGCTCATCAAGCGCGGCATCGACCTCAAGGCTGTCTCGTGGGATGCTCCGCAGGCGGCATCGGGCGGCACCGTGCGCGTGCTCGGCCATATCGTCGAGGGTATCGACCAGGCGACCGCCAAGAAGATCAACAAGGACATCAAGGACCAAAAGCTCAAGGTCAAGGTGACCATCGAGGCCGACAAGCTGCGTGTTTCCTCTGCTTCGAAGGACGCGCTGCAGACCGTGATTCAGTTCCTGCGCGACCAGGACTACGGCCAGCCGCTGCAGTTCACCAACTACCGCTAATATCAATCGAAAGGACCGCTCTCCAACATGGATACACCGTTGGGCTCCGTGCTCTACATCACCCTCGGGTGCGCTAAGAACGAGGTTGACACCGACCGCATGCGTTCTCTTTTGACCGCCGCGGGCTACGAGGAGGCATTCGACCCGCAGGATGCCGATATCGCTATCGTCAATACTTGCTCGTTCCTCGCCTCCGCAACGTCCGAGAGCATCGAGACCACGCTCGAGCTCGCCAACGAGGTTCAGGACGGCGTTCGTTCTTGCCCCATCGTCATGTGCGGCTGCGTGCCGTCGCGCTATGGCGACGACCTGCCTGACGAGTTGCCCGAGGTCGCTGCCTTTGTGAAGGCCGACGAGGAAGACGGCATCGTGGCGGTCATCGATGGCGTGCTGGGTGTCGAGCGCGAGATTGCCGCCTATATTCCTCAGGTCAAGCGTACCGTCGAGGGTGCGGTTGCCTACGTCAAGATTTCTGATGGCTGCAACCGCTTCTGCAGCTTCTGCATGATCCCTTACATTCGCGGTCGCTATCATTCGCGTAATGCCGAGAGCATTATCTCCGAGGTGCGCGACCTGGTTGCCGGCGGTGTGCGCGAGATCGTGCTGATCGGCCAGGACACGGGTATTTGGGGCATCGACTTTGCCGACGAGGACGTCGCCGAGGGCTCGCCGCGCAATCTGGCGCAGCTGCTGCGTGCCGTCGCCGAGGCCGTGCGCCCGCACAACGTCTGGGTCCGTGTGCTCTACTTGCAGCCCGAGGGCATGACTGACGAGCTCATTGAGACCATTCGTGATACGCCCGAGGTGCTGCCCTATATCGATATCCCCGTGCAGCACTGCGACGCTCGCATCCTCAAGGCCATGCGTCGCTCCGGTTCGCGCCAGGAGCTCGAGGATCTGTTCCGCGACCTTCGTGAGCGTATCCCCGGCATCGTGATCCGTTCCACGGCCATGGTCGGCTTCCCGACCGAGACCGACGATGAGTTCCGCGACCTTATCGACTTTATGGACACCGTCGGCTTTGACTACACGAGCGTCTTTGCCTACTCGCGTGAGGAAGGTAGCCTGGCCGCCAAGATGGAGGGCCAGGTCGATGAGGAGGTCAAGCTTGAGCGCGCCCAGGAGGCCATGGATCTGGCCGAGTCGCTCGGTTTTGCCGCTACCGCCGCACATGTGGGCGAGCGCGCCCAGGTGATCGTCGACGGTATCGAAGAGACCGAGGATGGCGCCGAGCTGATCGGCCATGCCTGGTTCCAGGCGCCCGATTCCGATGGTGCGGTGCACTTGGACGCCAGCGAGGCGTCCGTGGGCGATATTCTGACTGTCGAGTTTACCGATAGCTTCTGCTATGAGCTTATCGGCCATGTTGTGGAGTAGGAGAGCATCGTGGCAAACGAGAGCAATAAGGAACTGACGAGTGTTTGGACGCCCGCCAACATCGTGACGTGCGTTCGCATCGTTTTTATCCCGGTGTTCATGATCGTGTCGGCGCTTTCTCACACGAGTGTTGCCGGTACGGATTGGAGCACCTTCGACGGCCCGCTCGCCGCCGCTGCCTTCATTCTGTATGTGATCCTGTCGTGCACCGATAAGGTCGACGGTTATCTGGCGCGTTCGCGCAACGAGATCACCGACTTCGGTAAATTCTTGGACCCCATCGCCGATAAGCTGCTCGTGTTTTCGGCCCTGCTGCTGTTCTTGGATTTTGGCGCGGTGACCGTGTGGTCCGTGTTCATTATCCTGTTCCGTGAGCTTCTGGTGAGCGCCCTTCGCATGGTCGCGAGTGCGGCCGGTGTGGTCGTTGCGGCCGATAAGCTCGGCAAGTACAAGACGGCGACCACGATGGTCTCCATCTGCGGTTACCTGTGCGTTTTTGCTATGGCCGGCTTGCGCCTTGGCCCGGTGGCGCTGACGCTCGGCATCTACTCGGTGTCGCGCTTCCTGTATGCCGTTGCCGTTGTCTTGACCGTTATCTCGGGCGCCCAGTACTTCTGGAACTGCCGCAAGATCGTCTTTTCGGTCTAGGTCCTGGTGGGTATGACGGACTCTTTTGAGCAGATTTCCGCACATAACGAGGAGCTGGCGCGCGATATCGTCGAGCGCGCGAGCGCTCGGGGTGTGACGGTTTCGACGGCTGAGTCGCTGACGGCGGGTATGATCGCCTCGACGATTGCGGATATCCCGGGCGTCTCGGCGGTGCTGCGTGGCGGTGCGGTGACCTACTGCGATGAGATTAAGCATCGCGTGCTGGGTGTTGAGCAGGAGACGCTCGACCGCTACACCGCGGTGTCGCATCAAACTGCGCGCGAGATGGCGTCGGGTTCGCTGGAGCTGTACCAGAGCGATATTGCAGTGAGCGCAACGGGTTATGCCGGCCCCGGCGGTGGTACTGAGGACGATCCTGCTGGCACTTTCTATATTGGCTGGGCACATCGTTCCGCCGATGGGGGAGTGCCGGTCGTGGACTCTGTGCGCTGCCACTATGAGGGCGACCGTTCGTGTGTTCGTGCCCATGCGGTCACGGAGGCATTGGGTCGCATTGTCTGCGTGCTCGATTCTATGGAATAGACGTGTTTTAAGGGGCCTCCGGGCCCCTTAATTGTGGAGATGGGGACCTCAGAAGAATTTAGCGTTTGTGCTGTTCATAGGTGTATTTTTGCCTGCCTTGTTCTTATTTGGCCCTTTATGGTCAAGCATTTGGTCAGTGTTTGGTCGGCTTTTGGTTGGGTTTTGGAAAGGTCGGCTGCATATGATTTATCTGAACGGTTGACCACGAACAGCCGTTCGTTTATTATCGATGCAGGTTGTTAAGAGGAGGGCTATTCATGGCCAAGAATTCAGGTCCCGTACGTACCGTTCATGCTCGCACGACGGGTAAAGAGCGCGATGAGATGATCGCCACCACCAAGGCCGAGATCGAGAAGAAATTCGGCCAGGGTTCCATCATGAGGTACGGCGACGGTGGCCCCGAGCTCGAGGTCGAGGCCATCCCTACGGGCGCTCTGGCACTCGATGTCGCTCTGGGTATCGGCGGTGTGCCGCGCGGCCGAATCGTCGAGATCTACGGTCCCGAGTCCTCCGGTAAGACGACGCTTTCGCTCGAGATCCTGGCCGAGGCCCAGGCAATGGGTGGCGTTGTGGCATTTATCGATGCCGAGCATGCGCTCGATCCCACGTATGCCGCGCGCATCGGCGTGGATATCGACGAGGTGCTCATTTCCCAGCCCGATACGGGTGAGCAGGCGCTTGAGATCGTTGACATGCTTGTGCGTTCCGGAGCCATCGATGCCATCGTTGTCGACTCCGTCGCCGCGCTGACCCCGCGTGCCGAGATCGAGGGAGAAATCGGCGACACTACGGTCGGTCTTCAGGCTCGCCTGATGAGCCAGGCGCTCCGCAAGCTCGCCGGCTCGCTGTCCAAGTCCAACACGACGTGCATCTTCATTAACCAGCTGCGTGAGAAGATCGGCGTCATGTTCGGCAATCCCGAGACCACGACGGGCGGCCGCGCCCTTAAGTTCTTCTCTTCGGTGCGTATCGACATTCGCCGCATCGACAGCATTAAGCTTAAGGACGAGGTTATCGGTAACCGCGTGCGCGCCAAGGTCGTTAAGAACAAGGTGGCAGCTCCGTTCCGTTCTGCTGAGTTCGACATCATGTATGGTACGGGCATCTCTAAGGAGGGCTCGATCTTGGACATGGCTGTCGAGTGCGGCATCTGCAAGAAGATGGGCTCCTGGTTTGCCTATGGCGAGGACAAGCTCGGCAACGGTCGCGAGGCCGCCAAGGCGTTCCTGCGCGAACACCCCGATTGCGCTGACGAGATTGAGCATAAGGTCCGCCTTGCCTGCGGGCTTGAGTTTGATGACGATGCTCCGTCCGAGGTCGAGCTGACCGATCAGCCTGCGCCTGAGGAGTTTGACGAGCTTTACGCCATCGATGGTTCCGCCATGCTCGATGATGACGACGAGTAGCGGTTACGCTCATGTCGTATACGGTGACCGAGGCTACGGTCGTCTTTCCCGATAAGAAGGCGGCCTCCTCGTTCTCGAGCGGGTATGCGTCTAAAAAGCCCTGCGCGCATATCGATTGTGAGCTTGAGGGCGGTTTTGAACGGTCCATTTGGATTCCCGTGCGGGTTGCGCGGCTGTATCTCAAAAACCGCCCCGATTTTCCCTGTGATTGGGATAACTTTCGTGAGGCTGTGCAGCTCATCGAGCGTAAATGTGCACTTACCATGGTGACCGAGATGTTATCACGCCGTGACCATGCGACGGGTGAGGTCCGTGACAAGCTGGCTTGCTACGGCTTCCGCCAGCCCGCGATCGATTTCGCCGTCGAGCGCGCCACCGAGTATCACTTTTTAGACGAGAACCGCTTTTGCTCGTACTTTATCGAGGAACGCAAGCGGCGCGGTTGGGGTCAGCGCAAAATCGAGACCGAACTTAAGCGCCGTCATGTCGTGCTCGATGACATTCCCGGTTATCCCGAGGATTATTTTGCCGTCGAAGACGATTTGGCGCGTGCGTCAGCCCTGCTCGCCAAGCGGCGTGTTCCAGAGACGTGCGGATTCGAAAAACTGGTTCGGTTTTTGATGGGCAAGGGCTTCTCGTATCACATCGCCGCCGATGCCGTTAAGGCACGTCTCGATGCCGAATGCGAGGGATGTGCGCTTTAGGCGTATGCGTTTTGTGGCCCCGCCGTTCACCGCGTTTTAGCCGCCGTACTGGGGCCATTTATTTGACAGTTGTTGTGGTTCAACGTACGATAAACACTGTCATTTGCTTTGTGATATGTGCTCATCTGTGATGAGTTTGTTTATATGTTTATCTGTATCCGACCCGCATAAGCTGCGCCCATATTACTCAAATGTCGCGAGCCGTTCATAAGGACGGTTCGCTTTGTTGTGTAACGAATCCATAAAAAGGAGTGAGCATGCCTATCATTGCAGCGCTCGTTGGCATCGTTTTGGGTGCCATCGCCGCCATTGCCTACATGCGCACCGCCAAGCAGGGTAGTCTTCACGAGGCCGACGAAAAGATCCAGTCGGCACACGCACAGGCTGAGTCCCTGATCGGTGATGCAAAGCGTCAGGCCGAGACCCTCAAAAAAGAGGCTCTGCTCGAGGCTAAAGAGGAGATCATCAAGAACAAGCAGGCCGCCGAGGCCGAGGACAAGCAGCGTAAGAGCGAGATTCGTACGCTCGAGAACCGCGTGATGCAGCGCGAGGAATCCCTCGATCGCCGCAACGACGCTCTCGACAAGCGCGAGCATCAGCTGTCCAGTCAGGCCGGTCAGGTCGAGAAGCGCTCCCGTGAGCTCGAGGAACTCTGCGCAAAGCAGACCTCCGAGCTCGAGCGTATCGCCGACCTTACCCGCGAGGATGCCCACAAGGAGCTCCTCGATAAGGTTCGCGGCGAGGTCACCCACGAGGCCGCCACGATTATTCGCGAGTCCGAGCAGCAGGTTCGCGCCGAGTGCCACAAGACCGCCCAGGAGATTCTTTCCCTGGCGATTCAGCGCTGCGCTGCCGACCACACTGCCGAGGTCACCGTTACCTCCGTGCACATTCCCTCTGATGACCTCAAGGGCCGTATCATCGGTCGCGAGGGTCGCAACATCCGGACCTTCGAGCAGGTTTCCGGCGTCAACCTCGTGATCGACGACACGCCCGAGACCGTCGTTCTTTCGAGCTTCGATCCGGTCCGTCGTGAGACCGCCCGTGTCGCCCTCGAGAACCTCATCGCCGACGGCCGCATTCACCCCGCCCGCATCGAGGAGATGTATCACAAGGCTGCCGACCTGGTTCAGCAGCGCGTGCGCGAGGCTGGCGAGCAAGCTGCATTCGATACCGGCATTCACGACCTGCACCCCGAGATCGTCAAGACCCTTGGTGCCCTGCGCTACCGTACCTCGTTTGGTCAGAACGTGCTTCAGCACTCCCTCGAAGTCTCTGACCTGTGCGGCGTGATGGCTTCCGAGCTTGGCCTGGACGTCGTGACCGCCAAGCGCGCCGGCCTGCTGCACGACCTGGGCAAGGCAATCGACCATGACGTCGAGGGGCCGCATGCCGTCATCGGCGCTGAGCTTGCCCGCCGTTATGGCGAGAAGCCCGTTATCGTCCACGCTATCGAGGCTCACCATGCCGATGTCGACCCCAACACGGTGCTCGATGTCCTGGTGCAGGCCGCCGATGCTGTCTCTGCCTCTCGCCCCGGTGCCCGTCGCGAGTCTGCCGAGAACTACATCAAGCGTCTCGAGAAGCTCGAGGAGATCGCCAACTCCCATGAAGGCGTCGAGCGTACCTATGCCATGCAGGCTGGTCGCGAGGTCCACGTCATGGTTCAGCCGGACAAGATCTCCGATGCCCAGTCCACGGTCCTGGCTCACGATATCGCCCATCAGATCGAGGAAGAGATGGAGTATCCCGGTCAGGTGCGCGTCGTCGTGATTCGCGAGAGCCGCGCTGTCGATATCGCTAAATAACATGAGCGACGCGAACGAGCTCATCTCATTTATCGCGTCGATGTCGGGGGAGGGCAACCTTCGCGTCGAGGAGAACCTTGGCGAGGGGTATGTCCGCCTCCGCGTTTCGGAGGCCGAGCGGCGCCAGGCAAAACACGACATTCAGCATGTCGAGGATATCGTCATCGAAATGCTCCGTAATGCTCGCGATGCCGGCGCCGACAAGGTCTATCTCGCCACGACCAAGGAAGATGGCGTCCGCACGCTTGTCTTTCTGGATAACGGTTCGGGCGTTCCGCAGGATATGCAAGAGCGAATCTTCGATGCCCGCGTTACCTCCAAGCTCGAGAGCATGAAGATGGACCGTTGGGGCGTTCACGGTCGTGGCATGGCATTGTTTTCGATCAAGCAGAACACCGACGAGGCCCGTGTGGTCACGTCCGGCGTCGATCTTGGTTCAGCCTTTAAGGTGAGCGTTGCAGCCGACCGCCTCAGTGAGCGTGCCGATCAGTCCAGCTGGCCCCAGGCCGTCAAGGATGAGGACGGACGTTATGTCTGTGCTCGCGGCCCGCATAATATTATTCGCGCTGCCTGTGAGTTTGCGCTCGAGGAGCTGCGTGGTTGCGATGTCTATCTTGGTTCTCCGTCTGAGATTGCCGCGACCCTTTATGCTCAGGCGTCAAGTCGGCTCGATACGTCTCGTCTCCTGTTTATTGATGACGAGAGCGAGCTTCCGGTTGTCGATCGTTTAGGCCTTGCCTCTGATGCCGAGGACTTTATCCGTATCTGCTCGGGTTTGGGTCTTGGGATGTCCGAGCGCACGGCACATCGCATTTTGGCAGGGCAGATTAAGCCCGTTCGCGGTGTGACCGCGCGTCTGCTGCGCGAGCGTGATTCGTCCTCGCATGCGCCGGCTCCTGTCGATCTCGCGAAGGATCGTCGCGGGCTACGTATTGCCAAGGATGACATGGCACAGTTTTCGCGTGCTGTGGAGCGGGACTTCAATGACCTTGCCGCCAGGTACTATCTCAACCTTTGCGGCGACCCAAAGATTCGTGTTTCGCGTGATCGAATCACTGTGACCTTCGATCTTGCCAAAGAGGAATAGTGCCTTTACCGAGTCCTCTCGGTACGATACAGTTATTGCAGTTAAAACGTACTTTTAAACGCAGGAGTTTCTTCATGGATTGCCTGAAGGTATCAAGCAAATCATCGCCCGCGTCCGTTGCCGGCGCCATCGCCGGCATGGTCAAGGATGGTGTACCCGTCAACATCCAGTGTGTCGGCGCCGGTGCTGTCAACCAGGCCATTAAGGCCGTTGCCATCGCGCGCGGTTTTTTGATCCCAACCGGTTTTGATATTTCCTGCGCGCCCGTGTTCTCCGACATTCTCATTAACGGGGAGTCGCGCACGGCCATCCGCCTTTCTATCTACGTTCACCAGATCAATCGAGCTGCTATGGATAACGTCGTCATGGATGATGTTAAGCCTGTGGCATAGCTTCTGCTTGCCTCGATTCGCCCCCCCCTCTCCATCGTTAGGACTTATGCACATGGATCAGCGTTCCGTACGCGATATTCTTGCCGGTAAAAACTACTTTATCCGCACCTTTGGCTGCCAGATGAATCAGCACGACTCTGAGCGCGTGAGCGGTCTGCTCGATTCGTATGGTTGCCTCATGGCGCTCGATCTTGAGCATGCCGATATCGTTGTCTTCATGACATGCTGCGTGCGCGAGGCCGCCGATACTCGCCTGTACGGTCAGTGCAATTCCTGCAAAAGCCTGCCGCCTTCGCCTTCGGGCAAGCGTGTGGTTGCCGTGGGCGGCTGCATCGCGCAGCGTGATGGCGAGGGACTGCTCACCAACGTCGATAACGTCAATGTCATCTTTGGCACGCATTCTATCGCACATGTGGCCGAGCTCATTGCCGAGGCGTTCCTTGACGGCAAGCGTCATATCCGCACCAATGAGCATGAGGATACGGATGCCATGAGCATGCCGTGGCATCGAGAGACCCAGTATCACGCTTGGGTGCCCATCATGACGGGCTGCAATAATTTCTGCACCTATTGCATCGTGCCGTACGTGCGCGGTCGCGAAAAGAGCCGCCCCTTCGAGGAGATTGTCGACGAGGTGACCGGTTTGGTGCGCCAGGGCGTGCGTGAGATTACGCTGCTGGGCCAAAACGTTAACTCATATGGTCGCGATCTGTTTGGCAAGCCGCGTTTTGCCGATCTGCTGCGTGCCGTGGGCGATACGGGTGTGGAGCGCATCTTCTTTACGTCTTCGCATCCCAAGGACCTGTTGCCCGAGACCATCGACGCCATGGCCGAGACGCCTGCCGTTATGCCGCAGCTGCACTTGGCCGTCCAGTCAGGTTCGACGCGGATCCTCAAAGAGATGAATCGCCGTTATACACGTGAGGACTATTTGGGCCTGGTCGATCGCATTCGCAACCGTATGCCCGATATCGCGCTCTCGACCGACATTATCGTTGGCTTCCCAGGCGAGACTGAAGAAGACTTTGAGCAGACGCTCTCGCTTGCCGAGACGGTCCGCTATGCCCAGGCCTATACCTTCATCTACTCCAAGCGCGCTGGTACCCCGGCCGCCGAGATTGATGATCCCACACCGCACGAGGTCATCCTTGAGCGCTTTAACCGTCTGGTCAAGGTTATCGAGACGACAGCGCACGAGTACAACCAGGGTGAGCTCCATACCGTGGTGCCGGCGCTCATTGAGGGTACGAGTAAAAAGAACGATGCGGTGCTGCTGGGCAAGAGCCCCAAGAATCAGACCGTTCATGCGCCCATTCCCGAGGGATATAGCATCGACCAGCTTGTCGGTAAGATCGTTGATGTTGACGTCGACGTTGCTAAGACGTGGTATTTGTCAGGCTCCGTTGTGGGTGAGCCGCGCTAATGATTTCTCCCGGGGCAGGTCTTTCCGCCGTTGCGATCGTCGGTCCGACGGCGGTTGGTAAAAGTGACGTCGCTGACCGTTTGGCCGCTCGCCTTTCGTCTGAAGTGCTGTCGTGCGATGCGATGCAAATCTATCGCGGTATGGATATCGGCACCGCAAAGATGACGCCCGATGAGTGTACGGCGCCTCTGCGTCTCGTTGACATCGTAGAGCCGGGCGTCGCGTACTCTGCGGCGCTTTACCAGGCAGACGCTCGCGCGCATGTTGAGCGCCTGCTCGGGTCTGGACGTCTTCCGGTGTTTTGCGGGGGTACGGGCCTGTATCTCAAGGCCGCCCTCGATGAGATGGATTTTCCCTCGGGAGAACTTGAGGACGATCGCCGTGCGGGTTATCAGGAACTTGCCGAGCGCATTGGTGAGGAAGCGCTGCATAAGCTGCTTGCCGAGCGCGATCCTGAGTCTGCCGCGGTCATTCATCCTCATAATGTGCGCCGCGTGATTCGTGCGCTCGAAATGCATGATGACGGCGTTTCCTACGCACAGCAAAAGTCACAGTTTAGTGTTCCATGTGAGCATTATCATGCCTTGTGGTTTGGCTTGACACGCAATCGTGAGCTGCTTTACGAGCGCATTAACCTGCGCGTTGACCTCATGTTTGAGCAGGGTCTTGTTGATGAGGTCCGTGGCCTTATGGACCAGGGGCTTGAAGATGCGCTCACTTCGATGCAGGCGATTGGCTACAAAGAAATCATTGATGCTTTTAACGGTGTGATGACTATGGATGAGGCTCGTGAACTCATTAAGATGCGTTCGCGTCGCTATGCCAAGCGTCAGCTTTCGTGGTTTAAGCGCGACGATCGTATTGTGTGGTTCGATATGGACGAATATACGGTCGATGAGGTCGTTGAGGATATCTTGCATCGCATCGAGGCTGCCTGATGGCCCGGTTTCCCCTCGTTCCCACAGCACCCGAGCCTGAGCGTGCCATTCTTGTCGGCGTCGAGTGGCGCGACAATGCGTGGCCGCTCGATCGCTCGCTCGATGAGCTTGAGCGCCTGGCGCACACGGCTGGCGCCCGGTGTGTTGCTCGTTTGTCGCAGCGACTGGTTAAACCCTATCCTAAATCGTTTATCGGTTCCGGCAAGGTTGAAGAGCTGTGCGGCTTAGTGCATCGCATGGATGCCGATGTCGTTATTTTTGACGACGATCTGACGCCTTCACAGCAGTCCTATCTGGAGAAGGCCGTGGGCGAACCGGTTAAGATCATCGATCGCACGGCGCTCATTCTTGATATTTTCGGCCTGCATGCCCAGACGCGCGAGGGTCGTCTACAGGTGCAGCTGGCGCAGCTTCAATATCTGTTGCCTCGTCTGCGTGGCATGTGGAGCCATCTTGCCAAGGAGCAGACGCGCGGCGGCATCGGTTCGCGCTTTGGCCAGGGTGAAAGCCAGCTCGAGGTTGACCGTCGCTTGATTCGCAATAAGATTGCCGCGCTTCGTCGTGAGCTCAAGCAGGTTGAACAGCATCGCGATGTCCAGTCCAAGAGCCGCATTGAGTCACCGGCGTTTCGCGTCGCGTTAGCCGGTTATACCAATGCCGGTAAATCGACGTTGCTCAATCGCCTGACCGGCTCTACGGTACTTTCGCAGGACAAGCTGTTTGCTACGCTCGACCCGACGACGCGTTCGTATCGCCTGCCCGGCGGTCGCGGCATGACGATTACTGATACCGTCGGCTTTATTCAAAAGCTGCCGCATGGTCTGGTCGATGCCTTTAAATCGACGCTGTCCGAGGTGTTGGGTGCCGATCTAATTCTCAAAGTCGTAGATGCGTCTGACGAGGACTATGAGCGGCAGCTTGAGGCTGTCGACCGCGTTCTTGATGAGATCGGCGCTGGAGAGCGTTTAACGCTGACCGTATTCAATAAAATCGATCTTCTCGATAGCGTTGATCGTCTGAGCTTCCGTCGTCGCTATCCCGAGGCCGTGCTGTTCTCGGCCCAGACGGGCGAGGGACTCGACGATTTCGTCGACCGTATTGCTCGTGAGGCGGCTGCTACCGATATGTTGCTCTCTGCTGATATCCCGTATCGCGAGGGCGCCCTCATCACGCTGGTGCATGAGCAGGGAACCCTTTTGCACGAGGAATATCTTGAGGACGGCGTTCGTATTGTGGCGAAGCTGCCGGCCCGTATCGCGCCGCGGCTCAAGCGTTATCGCACCGAGTAGACGAGCTCCAAAAAGCCCAGAATAATGGGTTGATGCAGCAGATAAAAGGGGAGTGCATGACGTCCAAGGCTGGCGAGCGCCGGCAGGGGGTTGGCGTAGGCCCAGCTTAGGGCGGTCTTATCGATTCCCTGCGCTATATGTGCGGCGAAGTATCCTGCAAGATACATAAAGATAAACGGGATGATGGGGTAGTAATCACCTGAAACAAACCCAAGGCTCGGAAATCCCAGCCACGCCAGGTAGGGGACAGGGTAGATCGTTTTGGGGATACTCCAGGTGAGGGCGAACAACACAAGGCATAGCGACATGCCCTATCTCGCCGATATCTTCTTAAGGACGGGATCGGTCAACGCCACGATGCCGGTACATGCGGCCATGCAGTAGATGATGCCAAAATTAACCGAATCGTCGACTGAGACAAGTGTTGTTGCCAGCCAGACGACGAGTGCTGCTAAGGCGTATTTGGCGGCACGTTTGATATTGTTGCGCGAAAGGGTGCACATCCAACCCGCGATAAACAAAAATACCCAGCTGATGCTGGCGCGCCAGATGTCTTGAAAGACGGTCTGGGTAAACCAGGGCATATCCCAGTCGTACAGGTAGGCGAGATCGTAGCAAGCGTGAAAACCTGCCATTGAAATCATCGTAAACCCGCGGACGGTATCAAAGATGGTGATGCGTTTTTGCATTACGAGAACCGGCGCATTAAGCCGACGACTTTGCCCAAGATGATGGGATTCGTTGCATAGATAGGCTCCATGGTGTCATTCTCGGGCTGCAGGCGTACGCGTCCCTGCTCCTTGTAGAACGTCTTGACGGTCGCTGAACCATCAATCATGGCCACGACAATTTCGCCGTTCATGGCACTCTTTTGTTCACGGACGATGATGTAATCGCCATTGAAGATGCCGACATTGATCATTGAGCTCCCATGCACCTCAAGGATAAAGGAACCCTGATCAGTGGCGATTTCGGTCGGGATAGTAAAAGTGTCTTCGATATTCTGCTCGGCCAGAATGGGAATCCCAGCCGCGACGCGACCAACGAGCGGTAGCGAGACCGTTCCGCGAGGTGCGGTGGGCTCGTCAGATTTAGAAATTGAGACAGAGGAACCGTCCTCGTTAAAGAGTTCCAGGGCGCGCGGTTTGGTGGCATCGCGCTTGAGTAGCCCGCGCGCCTCCAGGGCAGAGAGATGGGCGTGCACGGTGCTGGGAGAGGATAGGCCCACGGCAGAAGCCATCTCGCGCACGCTGGGCGGATAACCCTTCTCCTGCTGATATTCCTTGATGAAGTCGTAAATTTGCTGCTGACGCTTGGTAATTTTGCGAGCCATCAGGGCATCCTCTCTACCCATGTCAAACAAATGTTCGAATTTTGCTTGACAGGAACAACTGTTCGAAGATAATAATAACCGAACATTCGTTCTCGCGCTAGACATTTTTGTCCGCGCGGCTTGATAAAACTGTTCTCAGCAAAACACGCGAGAGGAGAACATGATGAACGCAACGAATATGGTCCAGGGAAACCTCGCCCTTAAGCTCGAGACGCCTGCCGCGCCCGCTTTTACTGTTGTCAAGGGTGGACGTTCCGGTTATCAGCCTTTGCCCGTAAAGTCTGCTCGCACTCAGTATGCTGTTGCCGCGCCGACTCCCGCTGCCCTGAAGGTCTCGACGATTGTTGCCGTCGCCGTTGCGCTCACGCTCTTTTTTGTCCTCGCTACGTCGGTCTTTAGCGCTCGTCACGCCGCGTATGCCGAGTCCGTTTCCAACGTTACCTACGAGACCATTCGTGTTCAGCCTGGTGATTCTCTTTGGTCGCTTGCCGAGGAATATCCAATCGAAGGCCTTTCCACGCAAGAGACTTCCGACATGATCCGTAACGTCAATCATCTGGAGCATGGTTCGCTCGCCGCCAGTGCGCATCTTAAGGTTCCTGCTCGTTCGTAATCATTATCGCGCTGCGCATGGTACTCTTGTTATCGTTTAAGAGGAGGTACCATGCGCTGTCCTAAATGCGGCAAGGCACATACCCGCGTCGTTGATTCCCGTATGCAGGAGTCAAATAACACCATTAAGCGCCGTCGCGAATGTTGCTCGTGTAACTACCGCTTTACAACGTTCGAGCGATGCGAAGACCCAATTGAGGTCATTAAGTCGGACGGAACTAAGCAGCGGTTCGATCGCAATAAGCTGCTCGTCGGCTTGATGCGTGCCACCATCAAGCGCGATATCGACACTAAGAAGCTCAATGAGATTATCGACGATATCGAGGTCGAGCTGCGCTCTCGCACGCTGACGGCCGTCACGTCGCATGAGTTGGGTGACATGGTGCTCAAGCGCTTGGCCAAGATCGATAAGGTGGCGTACATCCGCTTTGCCTCGGTCTACCGCGATTTCAAAGACGTCGATGAGTTTCTGCAAGAGCTCGACAAGCTAAGGTGATTCCATGTCCTGCATTACCGTCAACATAAAGCGTCTCGACCCCACCGTCGAGCTTCCCAAATACGCCCATCCCACCGATGCCGGCTTGGATCTGCGCTCCAACGAGGACTGCGTCCTGAAGCCCTTCGAACGTCGTCTGGTCTCTACCGGGCTGGCCATCGCCCTGCCCGATGGCTACGCCGGCTTCGTCCAGCCCCGCAGCGGTCTCGCCATCAAGCAGGGCCTATCTATAGTCAACACGCCGGGCCTCATCGACGCCCACTACCGAGGAGAACTCAAGGTTATCCTCATCAACCTGGATCCCTCCAACAACATCCAAATCAACAAAGGCGACCGCATAGCCCAACTCGTCATCCAAGAAGTCCCCACGGTTAACCTCATAGAGGTAGACGAACTGGATAAAACCGACCGAGGAGTCGGCGGTTTCGGTTCTAGCGGCGTATTGTAATGTCCGCTCACCCGTGGGAGGCCCCTATATATCATTCCATGCTCAAACATTCTCGCTGCGCTGCGAAACTGTGCGTGGAACGATATATAGGGCCCTCCCACGGGTGAGCTACGTTTGCATGCTTGCAACTACCGTGTATCTTCGCTGGTAACCGTTAGCATTAATCAATTGGTAAGCCGGTGCGACAAGGGGATTTCTCCTTTGTCGCACCGGCTTACTAGTTGGATTTCAATTTGTTTTCAAGCAAGAAGCCTTCCGTCCGGGGCTCACCCATATCGTTCCACGCGCAGTTTCGCAGCGAGCGTAGCGAAGCGAGAATGTTTGAGCATGGAATGATATGGGTGAGTCCCGGACGGGCGGGATTAGTGCGCCCTGCGAAGCGAGAATGTTTGAGCATGGAATGATATAAGGGCGGCTCCGACAGAGCGGCGGACATTCGACTAGCGGATATGCGCAGGCTTGCCGCCCCAGTAGAAGCGGCAGAAGGCTCGTTTGCGCTTTTGGGGTTTGCCTACGAGCTCCATGGTTGCGATGGCGATGTCTTCGGCTGCGTGGGGGCGGCGTAGTACTTCGCCGTTGATGAGTAGGGCTTTGAGTGATTCGGGATGGTCGTGCAAGTGACGTAGGGTTACGATGAGTTCTCGTGCGGTGGTGACATGCATGCTGGCGCCCATACCGGTGAGCATCGTGGTGTTTGCCTTTTCCTGACCGTATGATTTGCCCAGCAGGATCATCGGCAGATGTGCGCATAGGCACTCGGTGACCGTGAGTCCGCCCGATTTGAGGATTGCCAGGTCGCAGCCGTGCATGAGGGCCGCCATGTCGTCCACGTAGTCTAGAACCGTGACATTTTCGAGCTTCATGGCGTCGAAGAGCGTCTTGAGGCGGGTGGCGTATTCCTCATCCTTGCCCGGCAAAAAGACAAAGTGCATGTCCTCGAAGCTGCGCAGGAAGGGGAGTGTGCGGTCCATCTCCGCGCGAAAGCGAACGTACGGTTGAGGCAAACTGGCGCCGGCCATCACCAACACAACGGTCTTGTCAACGGGGAGATTGAACTTCTCGAGTTCTTCCTCGCGATTGTAGTCCGTATCAAACCCTGCGCGAATGGGGATGCCTGTAATGCGGATTTTGGTCTCGGGAACCTTACGGGGGCGAAGTGTCTCGGCCATAAATTCGTTGGCTACGCAGAACAGGTCGGTGTCCTTGTGGGGCCAAAAGCCTTCGACTTCATAGTCTGTTGGTACGCAGATGACCGGGTAATCGATACCCGTGATGACGCGGGCGCCCACAGCAACATTGGCTGCCGTGATGTGTGTTGCGACCACGGCAATGGGCCTGCGGGTGCGGACATATTCGTTGAAGGCGGGGAACATAATTCGCGACCATGCCGTGCCGCCACCCCAAAGCAGATGTCCGGTAAGGGTATAACGCCAGGTCAGGTCATAAATGGGGCGTGTGGCGCCGGTAAAGGACGCTGCCGTTTTGTTGCCATCGAATTTGATGCGCCCAAAATCGAGGATATCGAGCACCTCAATCTCGATATCCTCAGGAATACCCTTAGTGCCGCGTATGAGGTCGAATGCTTGTGCGATTGCGTTGGCCGCCGCCTTGTGTCCCGAACCAACCGAGGCGTGCACGATGGTTAACAGAGGCTTTTGTGCCGGTAAAACGGCCGGTTGCTCCGGTTGGGGAGTGACTGGCATGGGCAGGGGAGCGTCCTCGCTCGTCTGCGTCTGATCCATCGATAACTCCCCTTCGACGTTGTAGCACGGACTTATCATTGTAGTGCATGAGTGTCATGTTCACGTAAATTTGGGTACGAGCGCAGAGAGCTACAACTTTTCGACGAGAGGACTCATCATGGCTACCAATCAGCTCATCGATGTTGCGATTATCGGCGGAGGCCCTGCGGGCTATGCTGCGGCTATTTATACGGCACGTGCCAATCTTTCGACAACCGTGATTGAACAGGGTATGTCGGGCGGACAGATTGCCACGACCAACGAGGTTGAAAACTATCCGGGCATTCCGCTCCTGAGTGGTGTCGAGTTGGGTGAACGTTTTCAGCAGCATGCAAAAGGCTTGGGCGCACAAGTCGAATGGAGTATGGTGACGGGCATCGATTACGATGCGGATGCGTCGTTGTTTACCGTGCACCATGACACAGGCGAGACGATAGCTCGAAGCGTCATTGCCTGCATGGGCGCCACGCCACGCCCAGCTGGCTTTGTTGGTGAGGATGCGTATCGTGGTCGTGGCGTATCTTATTGCGCAACATGTGATGGAATGTTCTTCCGCGGCAAGCAGGTCTTTGTGATCGGCGGCGGTAATGCGGCATGTGAAGAGGCTTTGTTTCTGTCAGACATTGCCAGCAATGTGACCATCGTGCTGCGCCGTGATCAGTTCCGCGCACCCAAAGGTGTGGTTCAGAAGGCGCTTGCAAAAGACAATATTTCAGTTAGGTACCAAACTAGTATTGTGGAGCTTTCTGGTGAAGCAATGCCCACAACGATCACGTTCAAGGACAATATAAACGGTGAGACGCATGACGAGTCCTTTGAGCCGGGCTCGTTTGGTATCTTTGTCTTTACCGGCACGCAGCCCCATACCGAGCTTGTCGAGCATCTGGTCGATCTGGCACCGGACGGCGGTATTGTTACCGATGATTCCATGGCCACCCGTACACCGGGCTTATTTGCCGCTGGCGACATCCGCTCCAAGCGTTTACGTCAAGTTGTGACCGCCGTTTCGGATGGCGCTATAGCTGCAACCAGCGCATACGCATTTCTCCGTGGATAAGTACGATAATATATCTTATGTAAGGTTGCTATCTTTAAAACAAAGTGGTTGGACGGTGCATCAATGTGCTGTCCAACCACTTTTACTTTCCTGCTATATAGTATGCAAAACTAGATAACCTAGAATACAATATAGCTAATGAACGGAGGATCCTTATGAACCACGCCAAACGCGTTATTCCGATGTCCGATTCGTCGGTCAGCATTATGCCTGAGGATATTCAGCCCACTGTGCTGCCCGATGCATTTATTCAGTCCGATATCGTGCGCAAACTCAATACGTTGAGTCTGCCGCGCTATGACCAGTTGCCCAATGTGACGCTCTACCGCGACCAGGTCATTGAGTATGTTGCGCTGTGGATGGAGCCGCTGTCTATTTGCGTTGAGCAGCCTGTCATTACGCCATCGATGATCAATAACTACGTGAAGGTCGGTCTGGTGCCTGCTCCGGTCAAAAAGCAGTATGGTCGCGAGCAGATTGCCCGCCTGATCGCTATCTGCATCTTTAAGCAGGTGCTACCTATTGCTGCGGTGCAGGCGCTCTTTAACATTCAGCGTTTGAGCTACGATGCCCCGACGGCCTTCGACTATGTGGTCGATCAGCTCGAGGCATCGATTCGTTCGGCGTTTTCTGTCGAGCAGACGCCGGTTCCCGATACGGCGCATCAGGTAACGCGTGAGTCGCTGCTTGTGCGCAGCGCGGTTTCATCCTTTGTTTCGAAAGCGTACCTGATGAGCTATCTCAAGTTCAACGGGTTTAATAGCTAGCCGACGTATAAAACGGGCGGGACAAAGAGCCATCTGTCGCTTTGTCCCGCCCGTTTTTTTTTGCTTGGTTGGACTTTATTTGCCCGAAGCTACGCCCATGCCGTAGCCGATGATCAGGCCGTGCATCTCGGCGTAATAGGAATCCAGGCCGTTGCAGGGCATGATGATGGTCTTGGAGCCGGGCCAATGTTCGACAATGCGATCAGTAAGCGCTTGGGCTCCAGCTTCGTTCTCAACGTGATCGATGATGACCTCACCGCCCGTAAAGCCCTCGGATTCCATAGTGTCGATGATCTTGTTGAGCATCTTCTTTTCGCCACGCGTGTGCCCCACGAGTTCGATTTTACCGGCCTCACTCGCCGTGCCCAAAATGCGGATATTGAGCTTGTTGGCAATGACGCCGGCTGCCTTAGGGATACGTCCGGCTTTGGCGAGGTTTTCGTAATTGCACAAACCGAAGAGGATTTTGCTGTTCTGTTCAAGGCTATCGAAGTATGCGCAAGCATCCTCGAATGAGACATTCGGATTGTCTGCAAGATAGCGGTCGAACAGCAAGAAAATGAGGTCCATTTTGCCGCCAGCTGCGCGTGAATTGACTAGATGAATCTGTCGGTCGGGCTCCTCGGCAAGAACCATATCGCGAGCAGTGGCTGCCGCGTTGTAGCTGCCCGACACACCCTCAGAGATCGGCATGCAGATGGTCTTGTCTGCCAATTTGAAGAGCTCGGCCCACTCCCCTACGCTGGGACAAGCGCTCGAAGAAGCGTTCGTCTCCGCCTGAACAGCGCAGTTGAGCTCATGAACATCGAGCGAAAGGTCATCGACGAATTCACGCTCCCCCACTCGAATTTTGAGGGGCGCAAATGCAAAGGTGGTATAGGGCGCGGTCGGTTGCCAATCGCGGAGGTTGCAGCTTGAATCGGAGATAAGTGCCCAGCTCATAGAGGGTCCTTTCTAATTGTTCATCAACAATTATAGCCTTCTTGCAAACCGAATGGACGGCTATCTAGTTTTGAATACTAGATAGCCGTCTAAGATGAGAGAGAAAAAAAAGAATGGACCTCGCGACTTAAAGCCACGAGGTCCGCATTCACACGCTGTGTAAGATGACTTAGTAACGCACGAAGATATAGTTATTGTTCATGCCGGCGGCAACGGAGCTGATGATAACACCCGTGTTGTAGTCAGAAGCATGAATCATCTGACCACCACCGATGTAAATGCCGGTGTGGTACGAGTTGACCACAACGTCACCGGGCTGCGGATCGGACACACGCGTCCAGCCCATAAAGGTACCCGTGGTGCCCAGGCGGCAATAACGACCAGTGAGGCAATAGCTAACAAAACCAGAGCAGTCGAAGCTGTTCGGGCCAATTCCGCCCCAGGAATAAGCGCAACCAAGCTTACTGTATGCACGCGAGACAACAGAACCGCCGTCGACGGACTGGCTCGGAGCAGAAGGCGTCGGAGCCGGAGCAGGCGTGGAGGGCTGCGGCGTCGGAGCAGGTGCCGGCGTAGGAGCCGGAGTGTTGCCGCCCTGGTTGTTGTTATTGCTGGTCTGGCCACCGTTGTTGGTGTTCTCGGTCGTACCGGCAGTCTCGTTGCTCACCGTGGCCTTCTCGGCGGTGCTGGCGTTGATGCCGGCCTGCAGCGCGGCGTTGGCCTCGGCCTCGGCGGCAAGCTCGGCCTGCAGCTGCGAATCCAGGGAGTTTACGACGTTCTGGGCTTCAGCCTGCTGGGCGTTAAGCTCGTCGACCTTCTTTTGCGTGGCGGCGACGTTCTTCTCCTGCTCGGCCTGCTTATCGGTGAGCTGCTGCTTAAGCTCCTTGACCTCTTGAATGGTCTGAGCTTGCTTATCGGAAACTTTGCCGTAGTAGAACAGACGGTTGAGCATATCGCTCAGGTCATCGACGCCCGTCAGAACCTGAAGTAGGCTCAGGCCACCGGTCTTGTACTCGCCTGCCACGTAGGTTGAGAGCTTAGCCTGACCATCGGCGATCTCCTGCTGCTTTTGCGTGATCTCGCCGGCAGTCTGATCGAGCGCCTGCGTCTGCGTGGCGAGCTCATCGTAAATCTGCTGAGTTTGGGTACCGATCTGCTCGAGCTTCGTACGAGCAGCGGCAAGGTCGGATGCGGTATCGGCGTAGGCAGGAGCCGCGAGGCCCAAGCCCAAAACACAAGCGAGGGTTGCCGTAGCAGCGCAGCGTGCCATGTTTTTGTGCGTGTTTGCTGTGCGCATGTAGCTTCCTTTCCAGTAACTAAGGGTAACGGCTAGTCCACCGTCACCAGGCTAAAGAGCTCCACATCGTCATCAGACGGCGTGAGCTTCTCGCGCGGGTTGAGAAACGCAAGCTCAAGGATACAACCGTAACCGATAAGCTTTGCGCCCATATCTCGCACCAGTTTACCTGTTGCCTCGACGGTTCCGCCCGTCGCGACCAAGTCGTCCAGAATCAACACGGTATCTTTAGAGCTGATAGCGTCGGCATGGATCTCAATGGAATCCGTTCCGTACTCGAGCTCGTAGCTCTGGCTCACAGTCTCGCGCGGTAGCTTGCCCGGTTTACGTGCGGGAACAAAGCCGGCGCCAAGGGCTACAGCTACCGGTACGCCAACCATAAAGCCGCGAGCCTCGGGACCCACGACCTTGGTGATTCCCATGCCGGCAAAGTGCTCGGCGAGGGCATCGGTCATGGCTTTGAGCGCCTCGGGATTGCCAAAGAGCGGCGTGATGTCTTTAAAGATGACTCCGGGCTCGGGATAGTCGGGGATGTCGACGATTTGAGATTCGAAGTCGTACATTGCATGACCTTTCAATGGGTTCCCGAAATTTCAGCAGCGGTTATTTGCCCGCGGTGGCGGTGCCGGATTGCGAAGGGGCGACGACCTTGAGCGGCTTGACGAGAGAATCCTCGTGCGAAGCCGGCGCGGATGTCTCTTCATTTTTGGCCTTGGTGGACTCGGAGCGAGTGATTTCCTCATCGAGTGCATCGATGTCGGCGTCCTCGACCACGGCGTTGAGCGACTCAAAAACGCGGTTCTTGAGCAGCGCAGTGTGCACACCTTCCGTCAGGTCGTGAAGCTTCTTAAACGCACGCTCGAGCTTGGCGTCGCGCTCGTCATCGGAGGTATCCATGCCGAGCATGCTCACGAGCACCTGCTCAAACATCGAGGACTCGCGGTTGGCGGAAGACACGTACTGACGCAGGTTGCGCGGCTCGATATGGAAGCGTGACAGCTCGGAGCAGTAGCGGATGATTGGAAAATCGCGACCATCGACAAGCTCGCGATTCTGCGGACTCTTGATGATGCGAATGAGGTCGTTCTCGGCGAGCGAGCGGATAAACGAAATCTCGACGCCCAACATATCGGGAATGGTCTCGATGGGATGCAGCTTTTGCTTAGTCTCCTTGGGCTCCGTCTTGAGCGGAACATCGGATAGCAAGCCCACCTCGTAGGCGAGCGTTGACAGGTCCGTGGCGTTTTCCAAGCGCTGCTTAATCACGTTGAGCGGCATGTAGCGGGTCTTCTGCAAGTGCAGGATGACCTCCAGGCGATCAACGTCCTCCTTGGAGTACTGACGGTATCCCTTAGGCGTACGATGAGGGGTAATGAGCCCCTCATCCTCTAGAAATCTAATTTTTGAGTTCGAAAGATCGGGGTATGCGCCTCGAAGTAGGTTGACGACTTGGCCGATACTCAGATAGTTGCGTTCGGCCATGCCCTACTCACCGGTTTCGATGCGCTCCGGCGTGCTCTCGTGGTAGATGAGCGTAAACGTACCGATCTGGACGGAAGAACCGTCGTGCAGCGGGGCTGCATTGACGATGGCACCGTCGACCCAGGTGCCATTGAGCGAGCCCAAGTCCTCGATGCGAGCGCCGAGGCCCTCGCGAATAATGCGCGCGTGGCTGCGCGAAACGGTCATGTCATTGAGGAAGATACCGTTCGCGGGATCGCGGCCGATGGTGGTCACGTCATCCTCGAGCTCAAAGGCGGCACCAGTCTGCGGACCCTTGACGATGGACAGAACGGGGGCGGTGATGCGCACGTTGGCCATGAGGTCGGGAACGGTGACGTCGCTTGAAGGCACGCGGAATACGCAGGTAGCGTCAGCAGTCTTATCATTCTGAGGCATATTGTTAACCATGTTGTCCATGACAACCCCTAACTTATCGCGGACGTGCCGCAAATAATGAACCGTACGTAATCATACCCCAACGAATCAGTCTTCGATTTCAGGGTTCAGAAAGTCGATGTCCTCGTCCTCGGGATGCGTGAGAGCTTGTTTAATGGCCACTCCGCCCTTAATGGAGTAGATGACAGCCGTGAGCATGGAGAAGATCACGCCGCCGTACACAAAGAAGATGCCGAGGGGCACCGAGCTTCCGTTGAGGCCCGGGAAGGCCGTAAGGGTTGAAGGTAAAAGGTGCAGGCCGTCAACAACGGGGAACCCGAGCAGCATGAGCGAGAAGCCGGTCATGAGCAGCGCAGTGGCAATCTTTCCGGGAAAGACGACATCGATGGGGCGACGGTGATAATGACGCACGATAAGCGTGCCGATGCCCAGATAGATGTCGCGGCCAATAATGAGCACGCAGACCCAGATGGGCAGCTCTCCGCGGACCACCAGTCCCAGCACGCCGGTGAACAGCAGCGCGCGGTCGCAAATGGGATCCATGACCTTGCCGAGCCACGAGACCGTCTTAGTCATGCGGGCGATCTGCCCGTCCATCCAGTCGGTGGAGGCGGCAACGGCGTAGATAGCGATGGCGATGACGCGGTTGTTATCCGTCACAAACAGGTACAGAAATACCAGGGTGAGGATCAGGCGCGTAAAGGTGATGAAATTGGAGATCGTAAAGATCTTATTCGACGGGTAATCGGAAGTGCCGATAAGCTCCTTTTTGATCTTCTTTTTGATGCCCACAGGACTCCCCCGATGGTTAACGACAAAACTTTCGATACTATACCCGTTCCGGCGATGTCTATCCAGCGCAGCCATAGAGAGTCCAGACATATGGAGGATGCTGTGGGCGGGGCGAGACCATGCATTTGTGTACATCAGCCTCCAAACATTTCGAAAATTTTCGATTTTGGAGGCTGACGTACACGTTTTGATTCGCATACGTATCGAGCGGTGCAGTCGTTGATTCTTTGTTGCTTTAAGCAATTAAATAAAAAAGCCAGGCACTAGGTGCCTGACCTGCAAACTTCTGGTCGGGACGACTGGATTCGAACCAGCGACCCCTTGACCCCCAGCGGGGTCAGAATGACCCTGACCTGTGCTAATTTTGTTAAAACACGCGCAAATAGCGCAAGTAGCGCATTTCCGCGTATGTTAATTTTACCAGCTCAGCGCGGTTTGTCCAAATAGCATATTATCGGCTTCGAGGAGCGCGGTGCAGCCAATGACTTAATCAACGGGGGTGGGAGCCCCGAATCGTCGTCTCTCTGGGTTCCCGCAGGTGGGCCCTTCTGTTTCTAATCAACTGCGGATTCAGGAGCTATGTGGTCAATATAATACCGTTGAACCCGCGTATCGATACCGCTCAGCCATTCGCCTCGCCCCCATCTTACGCATCTTCATCCGGTCTGTTACTTTTAATCTAACAATTCTTTGAGGAACGTAGGTGCTTCCAAATGTACTGTCGACTTCTTCTCAAACTAATCCTAAGAGACAAGGCCGTATGGATTT
>DBGDDN010000062.1:0-13133 GCA_048343195.1 Collinsella sp. | reverse complement strand
GCCGTCCTCCGATCTCCCGGGGCCGGCCGGTCCGGCCCTCAGGGTATCGGGTTCCCACATTCATCCGTACATGTACGGATGAATGTGGGAGGTGTTCGGATGAAGTCGATAATCAAGGTGCCGGGCGCGACCTCGCGCTTGGAGCCGAGTTTCGACCTTGAAGTATCGTTGGTTGCCATATAATGGTCCTGCCTTTCCCTTTTGCCGGAGGGCATATGCCCCGTGCGGATCCGCCAAGATTGCCGCACGGGGCTTTTTTGTTTGCGTTGAGGCCGGCTACGCGACTGCGCGGCGCTTGGGCCTGCCCGAGCGGGGCGTGTCGGTCAGACGCGCCGCTATGCTCTCCACGGTCACGTAGGTACGGCGGCCCTTGCGGTAGCCCGTAAGGATCCCCGAGTCGAGCATGTGGGTGATCCTGCCGGGGGAGACGGAGAGCCTGCGCGCGGCTTCGGCCGCCGAGACCGTCTCGCCCTCCACGATGTACCCCTCGTCCGTGGAGAAGGCGACCATCATGGAGAGCCCGCCGTCTGCGGGCTCGATGAACTCGGGCTCAGGCACGGCAAGACCGTCCTTCACGAGCGCGGCCACGTAGGTGCTCGCCGCGTCCACGGACTGCTCGGCGGCCTCGGCAATCGTGTCGCCGCAGGTGAAGCATCCCGGCAGTGAGGGAAACTCCACGTCGTAGCCGCCGTTCTCGTCGGGTGTGAGCACCGCCTGGTAAACGTATGTCTTCATATCTTTCGACCCCCAAGGGGGCGGGGCTAGAGCCACCCCGCCGTCTTAGCTATTTTTCGGTACGTCCCTATCGGTATCTCCTTCTTGGAGGTGGGCACGCTGATCTGGATTCCTTCCTTTCGCGCGACCACGTGGCTGCCCTTGCCGGTGTAGAGCGTCCAACCCTCCTTCTTGAACCGCTTGAGCACCTGCGCGGGCTCCTGCTCCTTGGGCATCTCTCCTCCTTTCGACAATTTAATTATAAACAGTTGATAGTTAGCAATCAAGTAAATTATCAAGTATTTATAGTTTTAAAATTGACCACACGGATCCGCCAAGATTGCCGCACGTGGTTTCTTTATGTCTGGAGCTGTCAAAGAATCTTTGACAGCTGAGGTGCCAGCTTGGGTTTTTTAGAAAAAATCGAAAAAACCTAGCCGCGCCGCGGGTCATAATCGTTATGAACACCATTCCCGCTCCTGGAGGTACCCATGGCTCGCTATAGCGTCGGCGCGTACACGTACGAGGACGATTCCCTCGACATGATGATCTACGACGGGCTCACGGGCATCCCGTTGAGTTTGGGGTACGAGCTCGTGTCGCAGGAGCGCGGGGACACCGTGAGGGTCGTCGCCCTGGGCGTGAAGGACGACACCGCGGGCCCCGTCCCGTTTGCGACGCTCAGGCCGTGCGCGTACTCCCTGGCGTCCGAGTACGACGTGCGCGCCGTGAGGTGCCCGCAGACCGGGCAATGGGTCCTCATCGGGTACATGGGCGTCTAGAGGAAGCCCGCGATCTTCCAGCCGACAGCTAGAATGGTTCATAAAAGGTTCCCTCCCATCGATACGTACCCCTGGGTTCTTCGCTTGGCGATAGTTGGGAAGGTCGGATAGGGCGTGCCTCCGGGTGCGCCCTATTCTTTAAACTCAACTTTCCCGACCCTTCTGAAAAACGGATAGACGGCGCACATCTCTCATCTTTCTCGTCTAGTCAAACACGAGATATAGCTTCGTTGCGTTGCTGCCGTCTTGGAAGTAGTCATACATATAGCATGCGCGGCACTGCCTTTCTTTGTATTCGATAAGCTGCTTGTATACCTTATGGTTGCTTGCGTTTATTTCTACGAGCGGTTCCTTTCCCGCCAGGATCCTAATATGGGGCTTTGCGGATGAACCCTTTGGTGTCGGGATTATCTCGAAGTTCGGTGTAAAGCGGAGATCTCCTATTGGTGGTGTTCCGGCAATCCAGTTGTGTTCCGTAACTTCTATCCACACTTCGCTTGAGGTCTCATGGAGCTCGATTCCGGTTCTGTTTTGCCTGATTTCTGAAATCCTCGCCCTGTATCGTTCCTCCTTTATATGTAGTTCGTTCTCTTCTGAGAAGGGAACGGGCTCGGTTGTAGCTTTTTGTCTTTCCCACCACTGCTTCAGGAGTCGTGGGTCCGCGGTCATGGTGACAAGTTCGGGAATCCCCGCGGAGTACATTCCGATCTTCTTAACTTTGACCTGAACCTTAAATCCGGCTGCGACCATTTCCTTGAGAAAGCCTAGGCATGACGACGTGAGCCCAAATGTGCGTCCTTTATAGGCAAGAGGCGTGTCACCAAATGCGCCGGTATCGGTGGTCGTCCCGGTCGACTTGCTGTGAATAACCGTGTCAAATCCGAGCGGGGCCACGTAAAACACCGCTCCTTTTTTGACCCCTTTAAACACTATGCCGAGATACGTGTAAATGACTTTCTCTGTATCGCCGTCGATGTCTATGACGCGCGCGGCGGGGTGCTTACCGTTTCGTGTGGACATGACGGCAGGGTTGGGCATGCCTTCTGTGGCAGGAGTGCGCGCGCTTTCCGACGCTCCATTGCTCGTCAAAATCGCTTTAATAAATGAGCTGAAAAGGCCCATGGGTACCTCCTGACCTTGCTACGCGGACCTTATTTGATCCGCTTCCAGCCCTTCGATTTCAGGCGCTGCAGCCTGATTTTGGGACAGCTCGGCCTGGTCGCGTGCCGTCTCCAAGATCTTCGAGCGCCTCTTCTCGGTGCTCTGCCGGTAGCAGTTGATCAGCTCGCCCTCTTCTGGAGTCTGATTTTGCTGGGACTCCATCGGGGACCATTCCCTGCCCCCTAAGGTGTCTAGCGAACAGTTGAGAGCGTCAGCAATTCTCCAGGCCGCATCAAATGCCATGCTGCGGCGTCCTTGCTCGTATTCCGTGTAGCGGCTTGTCTCAAATCCAGCATGTTTCGCAAACGCCGCGGCGCTTTTGAAGCCAGCAGACTTTCTGAGCAACTGTATGTTCTTGCCGATCCGCTTCCTAAGAGTGTCTTCTGTCATTGGGCCTCCTCCCGTTGTTACCTAAGAAATTAAGGCAAAGCGCCAAATATTTCAATCAAATACTGAAATCTTTGTTGACAACTAGGCAGAGAGCCGTAATATTGAAAACAGCAATTAGGCAGAGAGCCAAAAAACATCTTCTATATAGAAGATGTTACGGCTGAGGTTGACAGCGCTCAACCTCAGCCCCTCTCGTTCCCGCAGATGAAAGGAGTTGTCAATGGCGTTTTGCAAGGAAGAGATGTCCGCATGCCTTCGTGAGCTCCGTGCTCGCAAGCGCGTTACCCAACAGGAGGTCGCCGATGCTGTCGGGGTGGATGCCACGAGCATCTACAACTACGAGAACGGTCGCACGGCACCGACCTTTGAAATCGCTTGGCGCCTTGCAGATTTTTTTGACGTTTCCCTTGACCGTTTGGGCGGGCGAAACACGGACGAGGCCGCCTAGGCCGGAAGGGGGAAGAGATGGAGCGTCACGAGAGGGATGTTGGGTTTCGCGGGTTGCGGTCTCGGGGGCGGTTCGGTGCGCAACCCTCGCCGCCTCCCTAGCCGGGTCGTTATCCGCCATCCTGCACGGTTATCAGACCAGATCCCGCCCGGATTTCCCCGTGCCTGCCCTATATCCCATTTATGACTGCCAATCGGGAGAGGGACTGGAGAGCTTCGGCGGGACTTTCGGTAGCCCGCGGTCTGGCTGCCTCGCCGCGCGTCGTTGCGCCGACGCCTTCGGCTCGGGCTTTTCCGGCTTCCGTATGCCGGGCGGGGCCCTACTTTACGGCGGCCCGCGTCCTCAAAACTGCCTTCAAGGAGATGGCTCCCTTCCGTCGGTTGACAGGACGCTTGGATTGTACCGCCGTGAGCAGCGGATTGAAAGCGACTACAGGAAAGAGGTTACGGGCTATGGCGACACGAAACGCGATTGCGCGGCTGCGCAGGGAGGCCGGTCTCTCCCAGTACCGGCTCGCCGTCATGGTCGGCGTGACCGAGAAGACGGTCTGGAACTGGGAGCGCCGGGGAATAGCCGACGCGAAGTACGGGGCGGCCAAGCGGCTCGCGAGGGCGCTGGGCGTGCCCATGGAGGATCTGGAGGAAGAGGAATGACGGGCTCGCGAATGACCCGGGCGCTGCTGGCCTCGGCCGTCGTGATGGACGCTGCCGGCTGGATGTGCGCCGCGCAGGGGGCCTACGGCCTGGCGCGTGGCTGCTTCGCCGCCGCGCTGCCGTTCATCGCGGCGTGGGCGCTCGCCTCGCTCTTCGACTGAGGCCGGGCCCGCCCCCGTCGCGCCACTGGTTCCGCACCGCCCCATTCCGCGGGGCCCGTGGCGCGACGGGGCCGGACCCCCTACTTCCGGCCCGCAAGGTGTCCGCCGCCGACTTGGCGGGGCGGCGGCACCGCTCCCTTTGGCGGGGGAGCGCCCTCCGGCTGCATCTATCGGTGCGGCCCTCCGGCAAGGGATTGGCCCTATTACATGTGAAAGGAGAAGGCCATGTGGATGTCGATAGCCAAGGGCGCGCGTTACGCCTGCTGCGACAACGTCACGTTCCGCGCGATGGTCATGCAAGGGGTCATCCCGCGCTACCCGTCGCTCAACCCCAACAGCTCGCGCGAGGTGGTGCGCAGCGAGGACATCGACGCCGCCATCATGGCGCGCGGCGCGGTGCCGGCGCTGCCCTCGCCCGACTGCGTGCCCGCTCGCCGTCCGAGGCGGGTGGCGTGATGGGCGACCTTATCTGGGATGCCGGCTGCAGGCTCGGTGAGTGGTGGAACGCGCTGCCCGAGCGCGTGCGCAGCGTGGTGTGCGCCGTGGCGCTCATCGGCCTGATCGCCGTCGGCGGCGCCATCGAGAGGACCGCCCCGAGCGGGATGTACTACTAGCCCCCATTTACCTTGACAGCTGCATAGCGATCGGGGCGGCGGCCCGGGGAAGGGAGCCGCCCGATGGGACAAGGAATGCCGCCCGTATGGTCTTTCGTCCTCTTCGCGCTCGCGTTCACCATGTTCTTCGTCCTGGGACTCGCTACATCCGGAGCGCTGTCCGGATGAGCGCGATGAGCGCGGGCGCGGCGGCGCCGCCGATGAATCCGGCAATGGCGCCGGAGACGACACTGAACAGCGCCACGAGGTAGTCGTGCCTGCGGCCGCCCCGGACGTTCTCGCGCTCGATGCGCGCCGCCTCGTCTCGGTCTAGGAACCAGCAGCGCCCCTCCGAGGTCAGCTCGCCGAAGTACTTCGGGTTTTGCTCGCCGCCCGAGCGGCCGTCGAGGAGACCCTTTTTCGCGAGCGTCTCGTATACGCGGCGCTCGAGCTCGTACTCGCGGGAGTAGGTACGGATCTCGCAGCCCATCGAGTCTATGCCCTGGAGCGTTGAGAGCTCGTTGTCGAGCCTGTTCCAGATGAAACCGTCCACCGACTCTCCCCGTTCGGAAACCTCTTGGAGCCTCCTGAGATAGGACTGCTCCTCGCTCGTCAATTCAACCATCCGGACCCCCGCCCCGATCGCTATGGCAGTTCATGCGAGGCCGTGGGCCTCGAGACAGGAGGATACATGCAATTCGAGAAGAAGTCTGTGCGCCTGGGCGATATCCGCCCGAGCGGGCAGAACCCGCGCGAGGACTTCGGCGACATCGGCGCCCTGGCCCGCAGCATCGAGGCGACCGGCGGCGAGCCGCTGAACCCGCCCGTGGTCGTGGCGGACGGCAACGTGTTCCGTATCGTGGACGGCGAGCGCCGCTACCGCGCGCTGTCGTCGATCTACGGTGAGGACCGCGAGGTCTCCGCGCTGGTGGCGGAGAGCATGGACGAGGCAAACGAGCTCGTGGCCATGCTCGCCACCGACGACAAGCGCCAGCTGACCGAGGTCGAGCGCGCCCGCGGCGTGCAGCAGATGCTCGTGCTGGGCATCGACGAGCAGCGCATCGAGCGCGCGAGCCGCGCCACCGCCGGTCAGATCCGCGCGGCGCGCAGGCTGCGCGGTCGCATCGATGCCGGCGCGCAGGTGACGCTCGAGCAGCTCGAGGCCGCGAGCGCCTTCGACGACGAGAGGGACGTCGAGGCGGTTCTCGCCGCCGGCGACGGCTGGGCGGGCAAGGCCGACAGCATCCGCCGCCGCGTCGAGCGCGAGGAGGCCAAGGCCGAGGACTACGACGCCTTCGGGGACGCTGGCATCCCGGTCGTGAAGGAGCAGCCGGAAGGGTTCGTCTACAAGGACTGGGCCAACTGCGGCCTCGCTGCCGAGAAGCTCGAGAAGAAGGAGTTCGCCGCCGGAACCGTCGCCGTGTGGAAGGGCAGCTACTGGGACCTCTTCGCTCCGAAGGGCGGCGATGACGCCGAGCCCGAGAAGACCGAGGAGGAGATCCGGGCCGAGCAGGAGGCCGCGCGCGAGAAGACGGCGCTCGAGGGGCTGTACAGGAGCCTGATTCGCTTCGTGGCGTCCGGCGCCTTCGCCATGTCCAAGGACCTCATGATGGAGGTGCGCGTGGGCCGCGAGGACCCGCCCGCGCTGCTCGTGGCGATGGGCGGCGACAGCAACCCCGAGAACGAGGAGCGCTTCGGTGCCGTGCGCGACGAGTTCGCCCGCAACCTCAAGGCGTGCAGGCCCAGCGAGTACGAGGCCGGCTGCTGGCTCATGGCGGCGGCCAAGGACATGGCCCAGCTCAACAACCGCTGGGGCGGCGACGACGCGGAGGCGTGGCTCGACCACTATGACATCTTCTGCTCCGCGGGCTTCGAGCCCGGCGAGGAGGACGTGTGGCTCATGGAGAGGGTGCAGGCGAGTTTCAAGGAGGAGAAGGATGAGTAGCGAGAAGAAGGTCAGGGTGACGGTCGAGGCGTGCGGCGAGGTCCGCGCTTTCGAGTGCCGCTGCGCGACGGTCACGACCGCCAAAGGGGACGGCTCCGGCGACTCATGCTTCGTGGGCCCGACCGACATCAGCGACCTGTTCGCGCTCGCCTGCGAGTGCGCCGACACGCTCTGCGCGGCCTTCAGCCAGGCGGGCATCCCGGACAGGAACGCGCGCAAACTCGTACTCATCGCCGCGCTCGGCGCCAACCCCCATGGGCACGCCGACAGCATCCAGACCACCGACCTGGACGCGCGCAGGGAGATCCGCGACATGGCGGCGGAGCTGGGCGTCGATGCCGACATCTAGCGAGCGGCGGGCGGTCGTGCAGCGCGGGGAGGACGGGCGCTGGTTCGCCCGCCCCTACATGGGCACCGACCGCGTGACCGGCAGGCGGATCAGGCCGTACAGGTCGTGGGGCGCGGAGCTGACGCGCGAGCAAGCGCAGGCGGAGTGCGACAGGTGGGCGGCCACGTTCGACCCTTCCTCCGCACGGGACAGCTCCAAGCGCCTGTCCTCGATGCTCGAGACGTACATCTCCGATCCCGTCAACGGCCTGTCCGACAACTCGGTGGCCACGTACCGCAGCGTGGTCAGGACGATGGTGGAGCCGACCATCGGTAGGCTTCCCTACGACCAGCTTGAGCCCTGGGACGTGTCGGCCGCCTACCGTATGCTGCTCGCCCCAAGGACGGGCAAGGGGCTGTCGCCCAAGACGCTGCTCAAGATGCACGCGCTGCTGAAGGGCGCCTACCGCTCGTGGCGGCCGGCGCTGGGCCGCGACATCATGCTCGACGTGCCCGCACCCTCGCCCGACCCCGTTGAGCCGTTCGCGCTTTCCGAGCTCGACACCGATGAGCTCTCCCGCGCGCTGGTCTCCGCCATGTCATCGCGATCCGCCTCGGGAGCCAACATCTCGCGGCGCACCGAGGCCATGGCGGTCTACCTCGCCCTCAACACGGGCCTGCGCTGCGGGGAGATCTGCGGGCTGCAGCGCCGAGACTGGCGCCGCGCCCTGCACGACCTGCACGTGGCGGGGCAGGCGGTCGAGCACCCCGAGCTGCACCGGCAGGCCTACACCAAGGGCAGGCGCGTGCGCAACGTGGCGCTCGCCCCGGCTGTGGAGGCACGGTTGCAGCGCCACCTGGAGTGGCAGGACACATGGCTCGCGCGCAAGGGCCCGGCGGCGCTGGTGGTGACCTTCGGGCCGGCAGGTGCCCTTGCGCGCCCGAGCACCGTGACGAGCCGCTTCAAGTCGCTCGTGAGGGACCTGGGGCTGCCGGAGGAGACGGTGTTCCATTCCCTGCGGCACACGCACGCCTCGTGGCTGCTCATGAACGGGTTCGACATGAGGACCATCCAGGAGCGCCTGGGGCACGCGAGCGTCAAGACGACGCTCGACATCTACGGCTCGGTCATGCCGGGCCGCGACCAGGCCGCCGCCGCGGCCTTTACCGATTCGATCTGCGGAGGTGATACGGATGACGATACTTGATTCCCTCGTGGAGGGCGCCCTGTGCCTGGGCAACAGGCGCGAGAGCAACGAGCTGCTCGGCATGATGGTTCGCTACCTCGTGACCGGCGAGGTGCCCGAGCCGCGCACCGACGCCCAACGGATGGCCATCACGATGATCATGCCGGTCCTCGAGAACAGCCGCGCCAGGGCGGAGGCCGGAAGGAAGGGCGGGCAGAGCAAGGGCAAACCCGAAAGCAAACCAGAGAGCAAACGCGCGAGCAAAACGGAAAGCAAAACCGAAAGCAAACCAGAGAGCAAACGCGCAAGCGAAGAGGAAGAGGAAGAGGAAGGGGAAGAGGAGTTAGGAGTCTGGATTAACCCCTCAGATTGTGAAAACGAAGGGGGAGGGGGCGCCGAGTTCGTCCCGCCGACCATCGAGGAGGTCAAGACATACTTCGCGGTGAACTGTCTGCGCGGCAGCGCCAGCAAGTTCTTCGACTACTACGAGTCCAACGGCTGGACCAGGCAGGGCTTCCCCATCGCGAAGTGGGAGCCGGTCGCCCGCATCTGGTCCGACCGCGAGCGCGGCTACGACGCCGAGCGCAAGGCCCGCGGCGGGCAGACCTCCCAGGAGGTCGAGCGCGCGGCGGTGTGGAAGCCGGCGAAGACGGATGACGAGCTCATAGCCGAGCTCGAGCGCCAAGTTGCGGAGGCGTCATGATCACCCTCATGGAGATGCTCAAGGACGAGAAAGTCGATCCCGCCGCCGGCCGGCCGCTCGACATAACGCGCATCTACATGGCGAACGTCATGTCGAGCGGGGAGGCCGTTCTGCTGGCCAAGAAGCAGAAGCTCGCCGAGGCGCGTGCCCGCCGGAAGCAGAAGGCCGACCTGTACGAGGACATCGCCGAGCTCGCACGCGGCAAGGAGCCGCGCCAAAGGTATGCCAAAAGTGTGCCAACACCGGCGGGGCAGCTGGGCCAGCAGGCGATGGGGTTCCCGCCGCTAGAGGGCGGAAACGGTGCCGGCGGGGGAGTCCCCGCGGCAAAGAACACCTAATTCTTTTGAGAAGGAGAGTGAGAGACGTTTTGACCGAGATCTCAGCGGTGATGAGGGCCTGCCGCGACGCCCTCGACAGGCACCAGATTCCCTGGGCCGACGACACGTACGACACGGGGCCGGTGGGCCGCTACCGGATGCGAATCGAGCGCACCAAGACCGTCCTTGACGATCACACGGTGAGCGTGATCTGGGGCTACCAGTGCCTGCCTGCGGACGAGCTCGATTATTCCGCCGACGGCGAGGCGCTCGAGAGGAAAGTCCGGACCGCCGGCATAACCTACGGCTATCCCGATTACCTGGAGGTCATGTACGACCCGATCAGCCCCGAGCCATTCACGGGCACGCCGGGCGACATCCTCGCGGAGGTTTTCGGCGTGAGGGGTGAGTCGCGATGAGCTACGTGTGCGGACCCGCCGATTGGATCGACCTCGCCGTCGGCACGCTCGAGGACGCGAAGAGGTCGCTCAGGGAGCGCGACAGGCTGCGACAAGGTGCGACAAGGTGCGACAGGTTTGTGACATGTCGCGATGTCTGCGAAGAGCTGCGCCAGGCGAGGCGATGCCTCAACAAGGCGCTGATCATGGTCGCGGAGGAGAGGGAAATCGAGAAGGATTGGAGTACGAAATGAGCGATAGGAACGAGTGGTTCAAGGACGTTAAGAGGCTCGCCCGGAACCTCGAGGTCGAGACCGTGGAAGACCCTTTCGCATGGCCGACCGTCACGAGCGTTACCGACGGGGAGGATGTCCTGTATGCGCTCGGGCTTCATCCGTCCCGCGATGTCTGCGGCATTGTGAACGTCGACATCGATGAGGTGCATGAACTCATCCGGCACATAGAGCCAGAACCCGTCACGGGCTCCACATCGGACGGGTACCACACGTTCGACGAGCTCTACCACCACCGGGCGGTGCTGTTCTCGGTGATCGTGGCCATGTTCCGCGGGTGCTCGTGGAAGTCGCTCCACCACCATGACGGGACGATGTACGACGGCATGTTCATCGTGGGCATCGACACGCCCGCCGGCCCCGCCACCTACCACTACGACGTTGAGCCGTACTGGGACATGTTCCCGTGCGAAGTGCTCGACCGCGCGCCCGAGTGGGACGGCCACACGCCCGACGACGCCATCGAGCGCATCGGCACCCTGCGCGACATCCTGCAGGCGGAGGTCAAGGAGGAAGGGAGCGAGAAATGAGTGAGGAGGCAAAGATGTACACCTGCTCTTGGTGTGGGAAGCCTACTCCGAACTATAGGGAGTACTCGCATCCGATGGCTGGCATTCTAGGCGAGTCTGGATACTCGATATGTGACGAGTGCCTAAGGAAGGTCCGTATCGAGAGGGAATGGGAGAACGAGCAGTGCGCTGAGGAACGCCTGATCTGCCCCTACTGCGAGAGTTCCATCGATGACCCGTGGTATTACGACGAGGATGATGAAGAGGTTGAGTGCCCTGAGTGCAAGCGCACGTTCGAGCTCGAGATTGCCACCGTGCGCACGTATAGGACGAAACGCCGTATCGAGGACATGCCCGACGGCTGGAATGGGGGCGAGTTTTAATGAGCCGAGATTTCATTGAGCTATACGACGCCGATGGCTACAAGTACATCGTCAACATGGACAAGATCTCATTCGTCAGCGTCGCAGGCAGAAAGGTCTGGGCTGGCGAGGTGGCCACGCTCGCAATATGCGATGAGAGCATGGAGCGTCTTTTAAGCAGGCTGAGGGGTGAGGGCGATGCTGACTAGGGACCTGACGCCGTGCTTCGTTCAGGACTTCGGCTTGGGCTCGAGGACGGGCTACGAGAAGGCCCTGCTGGTCGGGCTGTTCGACAGGACGTTCACGTGCCTCGACCACCGCATCTCCTCGACCGACGAGGACGCGGGGCCGACCCGCAGACCGGTGGCGGTCGTCATGCGCAGAGACGGGCGGCTGCGGGAGGTCGACCCGTGGAGGGTCGTAATCGACGATTCGGAAGAGGTCTTCGAGATGTACTCGTGGATGTGGGACGAGGAGAGCGTCGTGTGCGAGCAGCTCGGGCTGGCGGAGGTCAAGGCCGAGAAGGGTGGTGACGAGTGATGGGGGAACATTTCATAGTCGATAACTCCACGACGCCAGACTGGGAAGTGATGACGTTGGGCCCTGTCGACAAGGAGGGGCGAAAAGTCTCCCTGTCGACCGCGACGCTCTTTGCGGACAGCGGCATGGAGTGCACGGTCCGGAGATATGAGTACCTGCTCGGCGCGGGCGTTTGGCGTGCCTGCTGCGATGAGGGGGTCGTGAGGGTGGACGATATGCACCTGATCCGCCCGGATACGTTCGGCGCCCTGATGAACGATGTCCAGCGCGCCATAAACAGCCCTCTCGTCGACGAAGAGCCGGCACACGCCTACAACGTTGTCTCCGAGACGTGCAGGGCCTGCAACGGCATATGCGGCGGCAAGTTGTGCCAGATAAAGGCGCTCCACAGCATCTGCCATCGCATTCAATCCTTGCTTGCTGGTGATGACGAATGAGTTGTTATTTCTGCGGTGGGTCGCGCATCGCGTCCATCCACTCTGCGCCCGACCGAGGCGTCCGCAACTGGTCCGTGGGCTCCATGACGCTGATGCGCCGATACGACGGCGAGTCGATCGTCAGGGTCGAGCTGGATACCAGCGTGATGCTAGACGTCTCGGTCAACGGCTCGTGCGGCGACTGTGTCAGCGCCGATGTGACGGCGGACGCCTACATCGAGGACATCAGGTACTGCCCGTTCTGCGGAGAGGAGCTTTAGGTGAACGAGAGCTATAAGGATTTGAAGGCGTATCTGCTCAATGAAATCGCCGAGGACGCGCACGGCGTTCTGAACGCCATTGAGGGCAAGGAGGCGGACAAGGTCGATGACGAGGAGGTTCTCTGCTTCTGCCATGACCTCGCATTCGCGATGACTACGCTGGAGACCGTCGCCATGGTCGGTAGGCTTGTGCCTTGGTTTCTGGGGGACAAGGGGTGTGAGGGCGAATGAGCCGCAAGGATGTGACCGCCGAGTTGTCCGAGAAGGTCGGGAAGAAGCTCCGCAGGCAGTTCGCCATCGTCGCGCAGGAGGTCTGGATCGATCCCGACCATAGGGTCGACTTCGTGGCGTTCTCTCCGGGCAGTGGAGGGCGGAACGCGGCGCTCGAGCACGGGAAATTCGTATTCGTCGAGGTCAAGTCGTGCATGGCGGACTTCAAGAGCGGCCACGGCCTCACGTTCCTCGGTGACGAGAACTGGCTCGTGTGTCCCCGGGACCTCGCACACGAGCTGTACGATGAGCGTCTCCTGCCGTTCGGCGTGCAGGTCTACTGCCCCGACAACGGCGGCGCCCTGCGGCTTACGTACGACCTTCGGATGCAAGCCGCGAAGAGCCTGAGGGAAGATTCGACACTCTGCCTGCTCTGGGCGATGCTGATGGACTCGTACTCGAGGTGGCGAACGACGTGGGATGTGTTCAACGAGACAGGAGAGAGTTGTGACCTTTAACGATATCGAGTTCAAGGCGTGCCCCCGGTGCGGGGTCGAGCCCAAGGTGGAGGACGTGCGAGAGCGCTCGCTGGACCGTCCCAATGTGATGAGCGTGACGTGCCCCTCCTGACGCTCCTATTTGGCAAGGTGTTTTTTAGAATCCATTTTGCGCTCGGCCTCGAAGGCTTGCCTGTCCCAATCGAGCGGAAGTCCGGCCTCGACCCATGCCTCGTAGGCCCTCCT
>DBGDDN010000061.1:0-54245 GCA_048343195.1 Collinsella sp. | reverse complement strand
TTCCATTCGTCACCTTCATTACTCCAACGACGAATTCTAGGCGGTGTCCCCTCCCTTTCAAGAAAGAGAAGAGGCGGGGCATGCCCCGCCTCTTACACCACATCTCTGCGCGCTACCTACTAAATTTGTGACAGTACTCATATTTGGCATTTTTTGCCCACGACCCTCAAGGGACATGCGAATCGCACAACGCAGCCCCCATAAGAGCGTGGGGCAATTCGGCGGCGCTATACTAGCTCGTGCATAAGGTCGCAATTTCGCGCATATAGCTCATCAAAGATACGGCGGCGCGATGCGTACAGCTCATGAGCGTCCATATCAGGCTCGATCGTTTGCGCGACCCCAAGAACCCGGGCAAGCTCACCCCATGATGAATAGGCGCCGCCAGCAAGTGCCGCCATAAGAGCATCGCCAAAACACGCGCCCACCGTGACCTTCGCAACCGAAACTGCGCGCCCGCAGACATCGGCAATCGTCTGCATCCATACCGGATTCTTAGTTCCGCCACCCACGAGCATGATGTGCTCGATAGACAATCCATGATCTCGCTCGATGATATCAACATGCGCTGCGACCGTATAGGCGACCCCCTCCAAAGCCGCACGGACCATATGGCCCCGGGTATGCCTTTCGGTCAGACCGAAGAACACGCCACGCGCCTCGGGGTCGTTGAGTGGGGTGCGCTCGCCCGCAAAGTATGGAAGACACAGCAGGCCATCTGCTCCAGGACCTACCTGCCCGGCATCGTGCGCCATGACCTCATAGGCATCGGGGCCGCCGGAGTGTTCGGCATCCACGGCATCGCGGTACAGCTCGCGTCGCAGCCACGCCGTCAACGCTCCTGCTGTATTGGTGCCCGCGCAGATGCCGTAAGTTCCGGGGATGATGAATGTCCCTGGCCATAGACGAGCGTCATCGACCATATGGTCCACCAAATAGATAAAGTAGGCCGTGCTCCCGAGTTGCACCATCATGTCCCCGGGGCAGAACACTCCAGTAGAAATCGCCTCGGCGCCCGAATCGCCTGTTCCGACAAGCACCGGCGTATCCCTCGCAAGACCGGTTTCAACCGCCGCCCGATCCGTGATTACGCCGGCGATATCGGTCGCCGCCATGACTTCGGCCATCTGGTCGGGACGGCAGAACCGCGCGCACCCGCGCTCATTAACCTGCCACGTCTCACGATCGTATAAGGGAAGGAAATCCTCGGCAAGGTAACGGTCGATCGTAAACCTGCCGGTAAGCTTGGCGCATAGATAGGACGAAGCCGTAAGAAACTTCGCCGCCCGCTCATGGACCTCGGGCATATTCTCCTTAAACCAAAGGACCTTAGGGGCGATATCCGACGAACACGGATCGTGTCCAAAGAGCTGGCGAGCGCGATCGGGACCATATTCGGAAAGAAGCTCGTCAATCTGCGGCTTCGAGCGAGCATCGACCCCGTAGAGAATTGCCGGAGCCAAGGCGTGGCAATCTTCATCGACTGGCACGCAATCACAGCCCAAAGCCGACAACCCTACGCAGCGGATCTGGCTCGCCTCGATGCCCGCGCACTCGATAAGCTCGCGAGACAGCCGGCAAAAATCACCCCACCAAATCGCTTCTGTATCGTGCTGATACCAACCATCCTGAGGGTTCTCGGTTTCATGTTGGCAAGATGCCTGCGCCACAATTCGACACTCCGCATCAATTAACACGCCCTTGGACGCACTCGTTCCAATGTCGATGCCAAGATAGTACGGCATGCCGCTCACTCCCCTCTCGCGGCACGGGCGGCAGCCATGAACCGCGCGACCCGTTCGGCTTCGACAGGGGCGTCGAGCTTGCCGTCTCGCTTGAGGCAGGTACCGACAAACGCGCCATCATAATGCGAAAACACGTCTGCAACGGTATTCTCGCGACATCCCGTTCCACATACCACCGGCACATCGCCAACACGGACGCGCACCTCGTCGGCAAGCTCGCCCGAAGCGCCGCGCCCGGCAGCAGACCCGCCAATAACAAGGGCGTCGGGTAGGCAGTTGAATACCAGCGAATCGGCAATATCGGGAGTCGATCGGTCGTTAAGGTACACCTCGCCCTCGCTTGTGATGAAATGGAACATCTTTAGGTCATCCAGACGCAGGGCGGCACGGCGGCGCATGGTGTGCGCAAAGTCACGATTGATCAGGCCAAGATCGCCAGCCCAGGCACCGCAGAAATTGCAGCGTGTAAACTGCGCCTCAACGGCGGCGCACAGCTCGATCGTGGCATCGCCGTCATAAATAGCCTCTGCACCCCAAGGGGTCGAGAAATCTGCGGCAAGAGCTCCGATGACATGCCCCATAGCGGCAAGGGTCACTGCCGACACATGCTGCTCGTAGGGCATCGATAGCTCATTGGTGATCAGAATGCCGTCCACGCCACCCGACTGCAGCGCTTCGAGATCGCGCTTGGCGGCATCGATCACGCGCGAAACGCTGCCGCCCGGATAATACAGAGGATCGCCAGGCAGCGGCTGCAGATGCAGCATGCCAATTACCGGTTTCTCGGTCCCAAACATCGAAGCCATAAACGACATGGTCAATCTCCTTTAGCTCGCCGACTCACAGACATCAACTGCTACTCGCCCAGCACCTCAACGAACACTTTTCGCTTCTGAGGTCCATCGAACTCCGCAAGGTAGATGTTCTGGGCCCCGCCACATACAATGTGGCCGTCTTGAACGGGGAAGAAGCAGCTATTGCCGCAAATCATGCTCTTGATATGACCACAGGAGTTATTGCCCGTGGCACCATAGCTCGGCAAGAAATGAGCATGCGCATAGGGGCCATCGGGCGGGGCAATGCGATCGAGCGTCTCCATGAGATCGGTCTCCACGCACGGAAGCCCCTCGTTCACCACGATGCCGCAAGTCGTATGCGACAAAATAATCGCTGCCAGTCCATCGGTCACCGCACTACGCTCGATGGCGGCATGCACATCTTCTGTGATATCGATGAACTGGTCGGGCGCCGTCGATAGATAGCTCAATGTCTCGAGTGTCACCATGTCACTCATCACCTTTCAGAAAACGCAGCGCCGTACCGGAATACAGATTCTCCCGCGCCTCATCGCGCATGGGCACAGTATCAAGCGCCCGCTTGAGCTTGAAGGCGCGGAAGCGTGGCGTATTGCTGGCAAACATCACCTGATGAGACAGGGCACGCTCATACCACAGCGGTCCCATATCGACGGTGAAGAGCCGCTGCATCATTTCTTCGGGCGAATCGATATAGGTAATAGAGGCATCCGTATAGCAATTGGGATACTTGAGCAGCATCGCCACGGTCTCGCGCACCCAGGGCCAGCCAAAGTGCGTCAGGTTAAAGCGCACATCCGGATGCGTTGCGATGGTGTGCTCAAACGCAAGCGGGTGGCTTCGCGAAAGCTCCGCATCCGGCTCCCAGGACATACCGGCATGGAAAACCACCGGCTTGTTGTAGCGCTCACAGAGCTTGTAGAGCGGCTCGGCCACGGCATCATCGGGCGCAAAACCTTGCTTTGCCGGATGCAGGCAGAGCCCCTTGGCCCCCAGCTCGGTAAAGGCACGCTCCAGCTCATCGGCGGCGCCACTCACTTGCGGGTCCACGCTCGCGAATCCCCATAGGCGATCGGGGTGCGCGGCAACAAGCGCGGCAACCTGGTCGTTGGTGCCAAAGTGCACGCCGCACGCCGTGGTCACATCGAGCGGCATGAGCACGCTTTTCCGCACATCGCAGACATCCATTTCGGCCACGAGCTCATCCCAGTCCATGGGGCCCATGTGCCCCATGCCAAACTCACGCTCCCAAAAACCAAAGCCGTCTGGCTCGTCGCCTGGCGTATAGATCTCGCCGTAGAGCATGGGCTGGACCAGCATATCGATTACCATCTTGCACTCCTTTCCAGGCTTTTATTCCTAGTACGGTTCGAACGACCCAATGACTCGGGACGAAAGCTCGGCACCGGCATGCATGCACGCCGGCACGTCAAGCCCATCCAGTACACCCTTGGTGAATCCGGCGATATACGAGTCGCCGGCGCCCACGGTATTGACAACCTTCTCGGCCGGCACGATCCCACATTCATAGAAGCGCTCACCGTCATAGGCGATGCTTCCCTTCTCGCCAAGTGTGGCGACTGCCACGCGCGGGCCCAGCTCCTGCACATGGCGCACCCAGTCGCGCAGCTCCGCGCTATCCTCCTCAAACGACATAAAGGCATAGTCAACGTAAGGAAAATGGTTCTCACAGGCGTATTCGGGATCTTGACTGAACACCGAAAAGTCCATGACGACGGTCTTGCCTGCCTCGTGCCATTCGGGCAGCAGGTCTAAGCAGTTTCCAAACAGGTCGGTATGGATGACATCGTGCTCCAGGATAAATGCCCGGTCATCATCGTTTGGTCGGTACGTTTCCATGACACCGTCAATCGCTTCGAGATGCACGCGGTCGACGCCGTCCTTCAACGCCATGAGCATCACCGAGGTATCGCCGTCCTCCACGCGAAGATGCGAGATGTCGAACCCCTCGGCAGCCAGCGCCTCGCGCATTTTGTCTCCGTACTCGTCCTTTCCGACGACCGACACCGCAGATACCGATATGCCCATTCGCGCCAGGTGGATACCCCAGTCGATGCCATTGCCAGTCGGATAGAACACTCCGATGTTTTGGTACACGTCCGCACAGCAAAAGCCAGCTGCACATGCTTTGATATCCATAGTCTTCTCCAGCAATCAAAAAGGGGCCCACCCAAGGCGAGCCCCTATCCGAATTCCGATGTAATCTAGCGTCAGTCAGCCAAGGCTTCAGCCCCAAGCCTCCCAGCGCTTTCTCAGGCTACTCGGTGATCGGAGCTCCGTGGCCCCAAGAGCCCTCCATGCCGCACACGGTCGAGGCAAAACCTGCCGCAAAATCGAGCGCACGCTCAATGGCCTCAGGTCCGTCCTCGCCGCGCTTGGCGGAATCGAGATAGCACATCAGGAATGAGGTCAGGAACGAGTCACCGGCTCCCATGGTGTCCTTCATGTCCGTTACGGGCTTTGCCAGCTGGCGATAGTAGCGCTCGCCGTCATAGGCGATGCAGCCCTCGGCGCCCGCCGTTGCGGACACAAAGCGCGGGCCCAAATTCTTAACCCAAGCGAGGCGCTCGCGAATCTCATCCTCACTTGCAGCATCGGCAGCGCTAAAGAAGGCGAAGTCGACAAACGGGGCAATCTGCTCATAGTATTCATCGGTGGAATCGTCCGAGAAGTCAAACGATACGGTGATGCCTGCAGCCTTCAACTTGGGGAGCTCGCGCTCGGTAAAGCAGTAGTTGCCCGAGTGGACTAGGTCGAACTGCTTCATGTATGCCAGATCGAAGCGATCGAGCACATAGCGCGCATCGCCACGGATGCCGCCCTCGTTGGAGCCGAGGAATACGCGGTCGCCATCGACCACGGTCACACGCGCCGCGCCGTTCTCGCCAATAAGCTGCTCGCACTTAGCGAGCTCGATGCCCTCATCCTCGAGACTTGCAATCACATGCTCGGCAGCGGCGTCGTTACCAAAGATGCCCATGTACGCGGAGCGCGCGGCGCCGCACTTCTTGGCGTAAACGGCAAAATTCACCGCATTGCCGCCGGGATACATGGTATGGATATGCTCATAGCGATCGACGACGTTGTCACCGAACCCGAGCGCGTTCACGTTAAAAGCCATGGTATCCATCCTTCCTAGTACTCAACAACGCCCATGTAGCGGCGGAAGTCGGGGTCGTGATCGAACACCTTGCCGCGCGCTGCACGCAGCTCGCAGTTCATAGCGTAGAACAGCACCGGATCCAGATAGGCACGAACGCTCGCCGGCACGGCCTCCATACCGTACTCCTTGGCATCAAGCACCATCAGCGTGTCGGTATGGGTCTCGAGGAACGCCAGGGCGCGCTCGTCCATAGGACGGCACTCGCTCGAGCCCATCTGCAAGAAGTAGAAGACGCCATCCTGGGTAGCCTCAAAGGGGCCATGAAAGTACTCGGCGGAGTGGATATAGCTGCAGTGCTGCCACTGCATCTCCATCAGCGAGCAGATAGCGAAGCCGTACGTCTGGCTAAAGTTGGGACCGCTGCCCAGGATATAGAAGAACTCATGCTCCTGGCAAAGCTTGGCGAAGCGATCGCCCAGCTCGGCATTTACCTTTTCGCGTGCGGGAGGCAGAATCTTATCCATTTCGGCAATACCGGCATACATGTCGGCGAGATCGGCGTAGCCCTCCTGCTGGTCGAGCAGCTCGGCCGCGAGCGACAGCGAGATACCGGCAGGAACTTCGGCCTGCGGAACGCCCTCGCCCCACGGGTACACCCAGGTGACCCACTTGCCATTATCGATCTTGGAACCGGCGTTATCGGTCTGCGCGATCACCGTCGCGCCCGCGGCAAGGGCAATCTCGCAGCCCTCGACGACCTCGGGGGTATTGCCGCTGTGACTGCAGGCAATGACCAGAGACTTCTCGCCCAGGCGACGGGGACGCATGATGTCGAACTCACGGGCCGTATAGATATACGAGGTGAACGTCGTCGCCTCGCGCTGCAAGAGCTCATGGGCCGGGATCAGATCGATCATGGAGCCACCGCAGGCGATCCAGTAGACGCTGTCGAACTTGCCCTTCTCGGCAATTGCTTCCTTAATCAGATCATGTGCGTTCATGTTTAGTTCCTTTCCAGCTTGGCCGGCCATGCAGGACGTGTCTTGCATGGCCGAGCAAAATCTTATCTAGTCAATCAGATACTTCTCGAAGGCGGCCATGTTCTTGGCATCTGCCGCCGCCGGATCATCGAAGTAGCGACCGTCCGTGATTTCCTGGCCCAACATGCCATCGAAACCATGGGCGTTGAGCGTGGCGACGAAGGCATCCATATCGTGCTTGCCGTCACCCCAGACCAGATGGCCATAGGGATCGCCGTCGATAAAGTGCATCTCGTGGATCGCACCGTCGCCAAATGCGGCAAACCAGTCCTCGAGCGACTCACCCGCAACGCCCATTGCGGTCGTATCGACCATAGGCTGCAGGTACGGACTCGCGACCTCATCAATCATGCGCTTAGCATCGGCGACGGTCGTCACAAGGTTGCTCTCCTCGGGACGCAGGCTCTCCATCGTTAGCACCAGACCGTGCTCGCCGGCATACTCCGCCAAGATGGATAGGTGCTCGCGACTGCGCTTCCACGCCTCTTCGCGATCCTCGTCCCAGTCACCCCAACCCGAGTTTACGGACATGCGGTCGCATCCCAGCATCTCGGCAAGCTCGATACCATGCTTGAAGTACGCCAGGCTCCGCTGCTCATGGAGCGGCTTACGAGCGCAATACTGCCATGGGTAGACCACGTTCTCGGGACAGAGCGTCCGATAGCGCAGACCACGGTCGGCGGCCTTTTTCGCCAGAACCTCGGCCTCAAAATACCCAGTGTGATCGAGCGTCACATGGGGCTCGGCGCACCACAGCTCGATGGACTCAAAGCCCAGGCGCTGTTGCGTATCCAAAAAATAGTCGAGCGACCACATGATGTAGTGGATGTTCATGCCCGCGATCTGCTCGCGACGCAGCGTCGGTTTGGTTTCAGGCATGCTAAACCTCCTTATTTCGGTCGAACACGATACGTCCGTCCGACATGGTCATATCAACAGCAAGGTCACAAGCATCATGGTAGTCAAGGCCAAACACATCGCGATCGAGCACACAGATGTCGGCAAGCTTACCGGCCTCGAGCGTCCCCAGCTCATCCTCGCGCATGAGGTCATATGCGCCCCCTGCCGTCCACGCACGAAGGAGCTCGGCAATCGTCAGCGTATTGCCCTCATTCACGGACAAACCGTCGGCAAAGAAACCGCCGCATGCGCTAAATACTGATTCGCCCAAGCTCGGAATCAAGAGCGGGAGGTCGGTGCCACAGCACACCGTGCACCCCGCGTCTTCCATACCGCGACGGTTCCAGCTGTGCAGCAGTCGGACCTCGCCGATCTGCCGACGCATCATCGACAGGCAGTCCTCGCGTTTATCGAGCGTGAGGATCTGGGGGTAGACCTCGCAGATTCCGCCCAGCTTGCCAAACAGGGCAAGGTCTTCCGGATCAGAGTTCTCGAGGTCGGTAATCGCATGGCGTCGAAGCATGACTCCGTGTTCATCTCGCGGCAGCGAAGCATACAGCGCAACGGTGTGGCGAACGGCGCCGTCACCCTGACAATGAAGCGAGTAACGGAAGCCCTCGGCATCAATCGCGCGCAGCTCGTCCTCAATCAAACCCCACTCGGGCTCCTCGACAACCGTCTTGCCGGCAGCCCCTGCATCGGCCGTCTCCTCATAAGGATCGATCATCTCGGCAAGTCCTGCCCACACGCCACGATCGGTCATACGGTTGAAGCCCGAGAAACGAACAAACGGTCCCTGGAAGCGATCGCGCGCCGCACGAGCATAGGACAGATTCGCCCCGGCGCCCACCGGCTGCGACATCATGGAGACGCGAACCGTCAGCTCGCCAGATTCCTCACGACGCGCCATCTCGTCGGCAAATCCGTAATAGTCGTCGAAGGCCATCTCTTTGATAGCCGTGACACCGCGAGCGTTCAGCATCGCCATGTAATCAGAATACCCGGCGCGTACCTCGGGAAGCGCCAGGAAGTCCCGCATCATACGCCAGGTCTTCTCGGCGTAGCAGGCCTCGGGCGTAAAACCATAGCGCTCGCTGGCGGCGGCGTTGAGAACGCACGTCTCGGCACCCGGAGTAAAGCAAACAACAGGAACGTCTCCGAAGGCGTCGTCGAGCGCTGCCGCCGTTTTTTCATTCTCGGCGCCTTCGGCGAGCGATGCGGGAAGGTCGTGCCCAAAGGCGGCGGCACAATCGAGATGGGCATCCTTCCACAAACGCAGAAGCGCTACCACTTCGTCGACGTCAGAGGCTTCGGATAAGTCGGCTCCCAAGCTCCGCAACGCCCAGCCCGTATAGAACGTATGCACATCGACCAAGCCAGGCATGACCGTTCTGTCGCCACAATCGATCACCTCATCTGCCTGGGCGAGAAACGAGTCTGCCTCGCCAGCGCTACCGACGGCTTCAATCCGATTGCCGCGTACCGCGACAAAACCTTCAAACGGCTGGTCTTCCGTACCGGTGAAGACGCTCTTGGACGTCAGCACCGTCAAACGATCGGACATCGCGACCTCCTTACGCCGGAAGCATGCCGGAGATGGCGGTAATGACCAAGCCAAACACGACCATGAAGATGAAGAACTTCCAGATGGTCTTCCACCATTGGCCAAACGAGATCTTTGCCACGGCAAGGCCCGCCACCGTCATACCTGCCACGGGGCTAATGGTGTTAATGGTCTGGTTGGCAAACTGCAGCGCCGTTACGGCGGCTTCGGGGTTGAGGCCCATAAGCTCGGTCAAAGGACCCATGACAGGCATGGTAAGCGCGGCCAGGCCGGAGCTCGAAGGAACCAGGAAGGACAGGAGGCCAAGGACAACGTACATGAACGTGGTGTACACGGCGGCAGGGGCTCCAGCAAGCAGAGTGGCAAGTGCCTGAAGGATGGTGTCGATAATCATGCCGCCCTCGGCGATGACCAGAATGCCGCGAGCGATACCGATAACGACGGCTGCGTAGGCAAAGTCGGCAAGGCCCTTAACGAACTCATCGGCGATGGTCTGCTGGTCAAGACCGCCCAGGATACCGGCGAGCAGCCCCATGCCAAGGAACACGGCAGAGATCTCGTTCATATACCAGCCCTGCGTAACAAGACCCCACACGATAAGCGCCATACCACCGGCAAAATCAATCAGCACGAGCTTCTGGCGAGTGGTGAACTCTTCCTCGATGGAAGCATCGGTCACGGAGAACTCAATGCGCTTGAGTTTGTCGTCCTCGAACGTAACGGACGACTTGGGGTTCTTCTTGACGCGCACGGCATAACGCATGGCCCATGCGATGCCGGCGGCGGTGAAAATAACCCATGCAACGGCACGCAACCACAGCTGCGGGTTGCCCTCGATGCCAATGATGCCCTGCGCGATCAAAACGTTGAACGGGTCAATCGTCGAGGCGCAGTAGCCCAAGTTGGGACCGAGGAAGCAGATGATAAATGCCGTCATGGAGTCATATCCGATGCCCATCATGATGGGGATGAAGATGGCATAGAACGGCAGGGCTTCCTCAGACATGCCAAACGTGGTGCCGCAAATGGACAACAGCGTCATGGTAATAGGAATGATGAGGATGTCTTTGTTTTTGAGCTTTTTAATCACGCGGCTCATACCGGCGTTAAGCGCGTTGGTCTTGGTGATGATCGCGAACGAGCCGCCGATCAGCAAGACGAACGCAACGACGTCGGCGGCCTCTTGAATACCCTTAGTAGGCGCCTGCAGGACCGCAAAGATATCTTGGCCCAGGTTAACGGTCTCGCCGGTCTCGGAATCGGTATAGTTCTTATCGACCTGTTCATAGGTTCCGGCAACGGCGACTTCGCGCTCGCCTGCCGCAGTCGAGATCGTCTTGCGCTGGTATTGGCCAGAAGGAACGACCCAGGTTAAAACTGCAAAAACCACGATCAGCAAGAACATGATCGTATAGACGTGCGGTAATTTGAATTTGAAACGTCTGTTTGTCTTCTTCGCCTTCGTATCTGACATAGATACCTCCAAAGAACCCGAGACCTTATCGTGTCTCGCTTTAACGTTCGCGCAATGCAAACGTCCTATGACGTTCTATAGATTATCAGCGTGTTTTTAGCACTTCAAGGATATTTCGGACAGATTACGAGGACTCGGGTGAACGGTCGTTCAACGGCGGCGAACGGCAAAAACGCCCGGCAGGCAATTTAGCCTGCCGGGCGTTCTCTTGATCAACGTCCTAAATATCAAAAACGTAGCGCGATCCTACAATCCGCTGTCGGCCGATGATAAACGGCCGCTGCTGCTCGTCATAGAAATATGCCTCCATATAAAACAGAGGCTCTCCCGTGGGAACGGACAGCAGCCGGGCGACTTCGGGTGACGCACACGCGATCTCAAGCGTGCACGGCTCGGTGCGAGCAGGCCCGCGACCCGTCTGTTCGCGCACGACCTCGAAAATTGATTGATCGGTAAGGTCCGCCTTCGCCAAAAAGGCGTTGTCTTCATAAACGTACGTGTTGTTCTCGAGCATCACGGGGATGCCATCGGCGGTGCGCACGCGTTCGATGCAGATCAGCTCCGACCCAGCGGGAACGCCAAAAAACTGCGCTTCGGTAGCATCGGCCGGCAACACTTTTCTTGAGACAATACGCGCCCCGGGCTCCATCTCGTTGACGCGGCAGGCGTCCGAAAAACTCTGAACGTCGTCCTTCTGGCGGATTTTACGCTTGAGCTTGGGGGCGTTTACAAACGTGCCCCTCCCCTGCTGCTTGGTTAGGTAGCCCTGCTGCACGAGCTCCTCAATGGCCCGCCGAACGGTAACGCGACCAACTTTGTAGCTTTCGGCCAATTCGAATTCATTCGGTATCCGAGCGCCCGCCTTATAGGTACCAGAATTGATGTCATTTTTGATGATATCGATAACCTGTTGATATAGCGGGATTGCCGCTTTTCCGTCGGTCAACCCTTCAGTCGATGGCATTTGCCCTCCCCTAGCAAATATGGAATCAATAATCGGCGCGGATTACGCATCGCCAGTCCTACGCAAGCTCCAGCAGCTCCGGCAGCTGGTCGATGATCTTGTCAGCGGCATCCTGGCTAAAGCCGAAGCGCTCCTCGCGCTTGGCGATCACCGTCAGACCCGCTCGCTTGCCGGCAGTGATGCCAGGGACGGAGTCCTCGACGCAGCAGCAACGGTCCGCAGGCAATCCCAGCAGATCCAGCGCATGCAGGTAAATATCGGGTTCGGGCTTGCTCTCCTTAAACTGCTCGCCGCTCACCACGTACTCAAAGGCATCCGACAGGCCGCACGCATCGAGCACTTCCTCGATGCTGTCCATGGGAGACGAGCTGGCCAGCGCCACGCGAACGCCGCGGCGCGGGAGCTCGCGAATCGTCTCCACGGCGCCCGGATTGATCAGGGTCTGATAATCGCGCGGTCGTTTATGTGCCCACTCATCCCAGCGGGCCAGTGCCTCCTCGTCGGTGAAGCGCCCCTTTCCGGCGCGCTCAAACCAATCGACCAGCATATGCAAAAAGAACTGATGCGAGGTACCAACCTGCCCGTTTAACTCCTCTTGGGTCAGGCTCAGCCCAAGTTCTTTGGCAAACGCAGCGGTCTCCCCCAGGTAGTAATACTCGGTATCGACGATGACGCCGTCCATGTCAAAGATAACGGCGTCGAACGGAAATGCGGACACGGCACCCTCCCTAACAAAAAGGCGCCCGCAAGCGGACGCCCGAACCATGCACTATCGGCGATTCTAACCCAGCAGCTTGTCGAGTGCCACCGCGATGCCGTCTTCGTTGTTATTGGCGGTCACCATCTGAGCCACGGCCTTGACCTCATCGACGGCGTTACCCATGGCAACGCCCGTACCCGCCCACTCGATCATGGACTTGTCATTCTGGCCGTCGCCAAACGAAACGACCTCGCTGGCATCGATGCCAAGCTTGGGCAGAGCGCCCTGAAGCGCACGTGCCTTATCGATACCAGGCGCCGTAAACTCAAAGTACCAATCTGCCGTGAACATGCCCGAAAGCGTCTCGGTAAAGGGCGCGTACATCTCCTCGTGATGTGCCTGCAGATAGGCCGGATCGCCCGCGGTAAGCAGCTTGTCTACGGGGTAAGTATCCGCGACCTCATGAAGGCTCTCGACCTCGCGAATCTTAAGATCGCACGCATCGCGCTCGTACTTGACGATGTTCTTCTGCGAACCGTCCGGCAACGTGATCATGCAGCGATACGAGTCCACGACATGCAGGTCGCGACCGAGCGAGATCATGGGGATCACGTCAAAGTTGCGCAGGTGGTCGAGCAGGCGGTGCAGCTCGTCAACCGGCATGGCCTGGTCAAACAGCACCTCGTCGGTCTGAGCATCGACCACGTGCGCGCCATTAAAAGCCACCAGCAGGCCATCGTGATTCTGAAGGTCGAGCTCCTGACCAAGTGCGCGAAGGCCCCACGCGGGACGGCCCGAAGCCAGGATGAGCTTGATGCCCGACTCCTGCGCCGCGAGCAGCTTCTCGCGCGTGCGCGGGCTGATTACCTTCTGATCGTTGGTGAGCGTACCGTCGATATCCATTGCGATGGCTTTGATTGCCATATATGCCTCCCTGCATTGAGTTTGCCGCGCACCATCATATCCGAGCCGAGCATCCCCCGAAGAACATTTTTGAAAAAGATACTTGCCAAATCGCTGGAGCCTGATTAAGTTAAAAATGACCGCAACGTTGGTCACCATTTGGTCGAGCATATTCAGTTTCAGTTTTCAGCGTGCAAGAGAAGGAAGATCGGCAAAGTACAACCCCAAACGCAATGACAACTTAATGAGGTAACTGCCACATGTGAGGCACCCAGGACATTGCTGTCTCGATTTTGAGCACGATGCCTTCCGCCTTGCATGGGCCGTTCCATCCCGCCCCTGCAGCAACTGCCTCACGGGCTCATTGAAAACCGCATAGCACCCCAACGTCAGCACATCACCCACGGCAAGCACATCACTCACGACAACCAACACATCAACAAACAGCACGAACATCAACCGATTGGAGAAGCTATGACAAACCACCACGCTGAAGACGGCGATAAGAAAAGCATTCTGGATGCCCGCATTGAGCGAGCATATGCAAACGAATATAACGCCGCCTTTGCCGCCGCGACCATCAAGAACTACGCGTCGCTACCGCTCGCGACGATCTTGGCCGACCACCCTCAACTGCTGAAGCGCTGCACAAAGATCATGGGCGACCCCGACATTCGCAAGCTGACAGACCCCTATGCCCCAAAACGCGACAACGATTCGTACGTTCTTACCGTAGGCTGCCTAGCCCATATGCTTACGGCGCTCGACACGAAACTCAAGCTCGAATGGGAACCCGACGAGCGTCATGAACTCGAAAGCAAGCGGAACACCCTGCGCACCGCACTGTTCCTTCCGTTGGACGGCCTCAAGCGCTGCAACGTCGAGCTCAATACACAGGCGCGGCAAAAGCCCGGGACCACGGGGCAGAAAACTCCAAGACCCCATGCGGCCATCGTCGACCGCAACCGATATAACCGCATGACCGCGCACTTTTCCGCCGAGGGGGCAGCCATAAGGACGCTGATCGACCTGCTGTGCCTCCTGAGCATCAACGAGCTATTTGAGGGCTATCTCGCCCTTGTTCCCGCGACGGCACCCAAGTCGGTAGCAAAGATCATCGAGACCTGCAGACGCCAGTTTGAGCGCCATCGCAATGGCAGCGAGATGAACGCCAGCATCGCGCAGTACTACGCGGCTCATTACAAAAATGACGGATGTGCCCCTGTCGAGCATCAGCTGCGGCTCGCCTACACCACGCCCGCCGCAACGCTCCATCGCTTTGGAGCCCTTGGCGCTTGCGAGCCGCACGAACAGGCAGTCTGCCCCACAACCGAGCTCGATCTCAGGCTCGGACGAACCCTGTAGCCCGCCAGCCCCTCCGCGGGCAACAATCCTATTCCACAACACAACCAACAGAAAGGAGTCCTCATGGACACCAATCATTCCCCCATCATCAGCCCCCTCACCATGCGTGAATCCGCCCGAGGTATCACGCTCACCAGCATTTACGATGAGATGCTCGCCCGTCGCGAGCTCTCCGTCATGGGAAACATCGAAACCCCGATGGCCCATGACCTATGCCAGCAGATCCGCCTGCTCGATGCCACCGACCCCAGCCGCCCCATCACCATATTTGTCGCCAGCGCCGGCGGAAGCGTGCGATCGGGTCTTGCGATCTATGACGCCATGCGCCTCGCATCGTGCCCCATCCGCACCGTCTGCCTGGAATTCACCGCGTCCATGGGCGCCGTGATCTTTATGGGCGGCGACGATCGCCGTATGGCGCCCCATGCAGAGCTCATGATTCACGACCCACTGATCCCCCAGGGGGCAGGCGGCTCGGCACTTGCGCTGCAGGAAACCAGCCGGCGTCTCATGCAGACCCGCAAGACCCTCACACAAATCCTCTCGGACCGCAGCGGCCTCACGCCCAAGCGCATCCAGTCCCTCACTGCAAAAGACACCTACCTTTCGGCCGAGCGCGCCGTCGAGCTCGGCTTTGCCCACGAAATCCTCTCGACCACCAAGGAGGTCGCCCATGTCTAACCTCGCCAGCCGCCTCGCCGCATCTGAGTCCGCATCGTCCACCATCCTCGCCAAGGATCGAACGCTTTCCTGCGACACCCGCCAAACGGGACTCAACAACAACGCACTTGTGATCGGCCCCTCGGGAGCCGGCAAGACCCGAAACGTCCTTAAGCCCAACCTGCTTCAGATGAATGCGAGCTATATCGTGCTCGACACCAAAGGGACGCTCTGTCGCGAAGTGGGACCCGTGCTGGCAGCCCACGGTTACCGCGTGCAATGTCTCAACTTCGCCGACCTCAACACCGTCCCGACCCTTGCGCCCGGCATCGAACGCTGCGGCTACAACCCCCTGAGGCACATTCGCCGCAAGGCGGACGGCAGGCCCAACCAGCAGGACATCCTCTCGGTAGCAAAGGTCATCTGCCCCATCGAGGACAACAACCAGCCTTTTTGGGATCATGCGGCGGCAAACCTGCTGTCGTGTCTTATCGCCTACGTCACCGAACAGCTACCCGCCGACGAGCAGACGATCAGCTCGGTCATCAAGCTGATCGAGCACCTGCAGGACGGTGCCACGGCCCGATTGTTTGACGATCTGATCACGACCGACCCCCAAAGCTATGCCCTCTCGCTATGGCGGCGCTACGCCATTACGCAAAATGCCGAGCGCATGCACGCGAGCATCGTCGGCATCCTTGCCGAAAAGGTCATGTGTCTGGGATTCGACGGTGCGGCGCAGCTCTATCGTGAGTGCCATCAGGTGGACTTCGCTTCCATGGGACACACCCCCTGCACCCTGTTTGTAACCGTGAGCGATATTGACCGCAATCTCGATCCGCTGACCGGCCTCTTTATTTCGCAGGCGTTTATGGGCCTCATTCGTGAGGCCGATGGGCAGCCCGACGGCAGCCTGCCCGTGCCCGTGCGCTTTATGCTCGATGACTTCGCAAATCTGCAGATCCCCCAGATCGACAACGTGCTCTCGATTATCCGAAGCCGCAACATCTGGGCAACGCTGCTGCTGCAGTCGACCAACCAGCTCGATGCGCTCTATGGCGAGGCACGCGCACGCTCCATCATGGGCAACTGCGACACGCATCTGGTGCTGGCGTTCCAGGATCCCGAGAGTGCCCGGGTGTTTTCCGACCGCGCCGACGCGCTGCCCAGCACGCTCATGGCGACGCCGATCGATCGCTCGTGGCTCTTTGTACGCGGTCGCACTCCCGAACAGGTCGAGCGCTTTAGGCTCGAAGACCATCCGCTCTACGGGGAGCTGCCCGAGGCGCAGCGAGGCCATGCGGAGGCCGAGATCTAGGCGCAGGGTTCTCGCAGCGCGCGGCGCCCCGGCGATGTTCCACAAAGGCCGTGCGCCCCGGGACCACGGCAAAGCAAAGGGGCCCGCATCCGATAGGATACGGGCCCCTGACTATAAGGCGCGATGCGTTAACAGCAGCGACTACTTGCGATGCGCGCGATAGAACTCGATGAGCGCTTGGGTCGAAGCGTCCTGCTCGGCCTTGGCAGCGTCGTCGTGGAAGGCAGGCGTGATCTGCTTGGCAAGCTGCTTGCCCAGCTCGACGCCCCACTGGTCGTAGGAGTCGATACCCCAGACCGTACCCTCGACAAACACGATGTGCTCATACAGGGCGATGAGCTCACCGAGCGCGAACGGGGTCAGCGTGTCGCCGAAGATCGAGGTCGTCGGGCGGTTGCCCTCAAAGCAGCGAGCCGGGACGATTTGCTCGGGCGTGCCCTCGGCACGAACCTCGTCAGCCGTCTTACCAAAGGCAAGCGCCTTGGTCTGAGCGAGGAAGTTGCCCAGGAACAGCTCATGGACGTCCTGGCCACCGTCGGTCGCCGGGTTAGCGGTGTTGGCGAAGGCGATAAAGTCGGCCGGAACCACCACGGTGCCCTGATGCAGCAGCTGATAGAACGCGTGCTGGCCGTTGGTGCCGGGCTCGCCCCAGAAGATCTCACCGGTATCGGAGGTCACGGCGCTGCCGTCCCAACGGACATGCTTGCCGTTGGACTCCATGGTGAGCTGCTGCAGGTAAGCCGGGAAGCGATGCAGGTACTGGCAGTACGGCAGCACGGCATGACTCTTGGAGCCGAAGAAGTTGACGTACCAGACGTTGAGCAGACCCATCAGCGCAACGGCGTTGTTCTCGAGCGGAGTGTTGCAGAAGTACTCGTCGATGGCATGGAAGCCCTCGAGGAACTGCTGGAAGCGCTCGGGACCGAGCACGACGATCAGGGACAGACCCACGGCGGAGTCAACGGAGTAACGACCGCCGACCCAGTTCCAGAAGCCAAAGGCGTTGGCCGGGTCGATGCCGAAGGCCTCGACCTTGTCGAGTGCGGTGGAGACGGCGACAAAGTGCTTGGCCACAGCCTCGGCGTTCTGCTCATCGGAGCCGTCGATGGCGCCCTGGGCCTTGAGCTGCTCGAGCATCCAAGTCTTGACCTCGCGAGCGTTGGTAAGCGTCTCGAGCGTGGTAAAGGTCTTGGAGACGATGATCACGAGCGTGGTCTCGGGATCCAGGCCCTTGAGCTTCTCGGCCTGGTCGTTGGGATCGATGTTGGAAATGTAGCGGCAGTCGATGCCGGCGTCGGCGTAGGGACGCAGGGCCTCGTAGGCCATGACCGGGCCCAGATCGGAGCCGCCGATGCCGATGGACACCAGGTGCTCGATCTTCTTGCCGGTAACGCCCTTCCACTCACCGGAGCGCACGCGCTCGGCAAAGGCATACATACGGTCGAGGACCTCGTGCACGTCGGCGACAACATCCTGGCCGTCAACGATGAGCTGGCCCTTCTCGCTCGCCGGGCGGCGCAGCGCGGTGTGCAGCACGGCGCGGTCCTCGGTAGTGTTGATGTGCTCGCCGGAGAACATGGCTTCGCGGCGCTCCTCGAGCTTAACCTCGCGGGCCAAATCGCACAGCAGCTTAACGGTCTCGTCGGTCACCAGGTTCTTGGATAGATCGAAATGCAGGTCACCGGCGTCAAAGCTCAGCTTGTTCACGCGCTCGGGATCGGCGGCGAACCAGGCCTTGAGGTCGATGCCCTCGGCCTCGAGCTTCTCCTGATGAGCCTCGAGCGCCTTCCAAGCGGCGGTCGACGTGGCGTCGATAGGTGCGGCAACAGTTGCCATAAAGTCCTCCTCAGCATACGGGCGCGTGTCCCCATGCGCCCGGACATTCAGATGCCACTATTCTAGCTCAGGTCAAGACCGTAATCAGCGAGCGTTATCAATCCGCCCCCAAACGGCGACCGACCAAAAAGGGACAGGTTTATTTTGGCAGGTCAAACGCTTTACCTATCAAAACTATGCGGCGGCGCACACACTGGCGAGCAACTCGCGCAAGGGAGAGCCAATGCCATCCAGGAGCTCAGGCGCGATAATGGCAAAGACGGGCACTTCGCCTCTACCCACAGCCGCAGGCACCTTTCCCTCCGAGACAATGCAGCCATGGGGAACAAAACCGTCCTCGCCAGAATCGAGCACCGCCATACGACGGGCAACCTCGCGCGCAAATCCAGCCGTGTCGGCATCCCCAATCGCAAGCACAAAGTCGACGCCCTCGTCGGTGGCCAAGGCAACAGCCTCATCGACCAGCTCGTCTCCCCCCTCGCCCTCAACCGAGCCACAACGGAACAGCGCGTGCTCCAACAATGCCCGGTCAAGCGACCCAAGCGCCGCCGCAACGAGCTCGTCGCGCGTATGCTTGTCACCGCCCAGCACTACCAGTGCCTTGGTGCCGCCGTAGTGGGCGACCAGGCGCCCGCACCAACGTGCCACGTCGCCATCCGCGACAAGGCGCGTTGGCATACCAAACCCATAGTTGACCATCTACCCCACAACCCTTCCATGCTTTTAAGGTGAAACAGATCGTTAGGCTCATGCTACGAAGCAAGGTTTTCCGAGCTGTTTCGCACTCTTTAGAGCTGCGTTAAAACCCGATGCGGCCGCACGACCGTACCTGCCAAAAAGGGACAGGTTTTGACGGTGTCCGGACGAGCGGCTATTATCGAACATGTATTCGATAAGAACATGTGTTTGATGGGAGGACGCGTGGGGCACGAGCGTCACACCTATATCTGCATCGACCTCAAGACGTTTTACGCTAGCGTCGAGTGCGTTGACCGTGGGCTTAACCCGCTCACCACCAACCTGGTCGTTGCCGACGAATCGCGCGGGCGCACGACCATCTGTCTCGCTATCACGCAGGCCATGAAAGACCTCGGGATACATAACCGCTGCCGTTTGTTCGAGATTCCCGACAGCATCGACTACATCAAGGCCGTACCGCGCATGCAGCACTATATGGAGGTGTCGGCGCAAATCTACGGCATCTATCTGGAATACGTGAGTCCGCAAGACATTCACGTCTATTCAATCGATGAATGCTTTATCGACGTGACACCCTATCTGGACCTCTATCACACCGATGCGGAAGGCTTCGCCTGCATGTTGCGCGACGAGGTCCTGGCGCGCACCGGCATCACGGCGACGGTCGGCATCGGCCCCAACCTATTCCAGGCCAAGGTGGCACTCGACATTACCGCCAAGCACGTACCCAGCCGCATCGGCATACTCGACGACGAGACCTTTCGCAAGGAGATCTGGCCGCATCGCCCCATCACCGACATCTGGGGTATTGGCCCCGGCGTGGCGGCGCGTCTCGAAAAGTACGGCGTCTACGACCTGATGGGCGTCGCGGCCCTCGACGAGAACCTGCTCTATGACGAGCTCGGCGTCAATGCCGAGTACCTGATCGACCACGCTTTTGGGCGCGAACCGACAACCATCGCCGACATCCAGGCCTATCGCCCCCAGGCAACCTCGACCACGACCGGACAGGTGCTCTCGAAGGGCTATGCCTACGAACAGGCCTACACCGTCTTGCGCGAAATGGTCGATGCCGCCGTGCTGGATTTGATCGACAAGCACGTGGTGTGCGACAGCATCTCGCTCTTTGTGGGCTATGCAAGCGAGCGCGCCGACATACGCCGGCTCAACGCCAGCGGCACGGCACAATATGTGGACGGATGCGGACACCTGCGTTCGAGCACCTCGGGCATCGAACCCACCGCAACCGCCGGCCCCGAACTCGCACCCCGTGCGCCCAGGCCCGTCCAGCGCGATGACGAACGGCGCCGCCTGGTGCGCGAAGCACAGGCAATCGATGGCATCTTTGTGGGAGAACACGGCGGCAAACCGCGTGGTGGCTATGCCGCACTTTTTGCACACTCCAACGCCTCGCGCAAGCTGCCCGAGCGCAGCAATTCGTTTAAGAAGATCATGGGGTATTTCGACGAGCTCTGGGCGCAGACCGTCGATCCCAAGCGACCGGTCAAGCGCATCAACCTGGGTTTTGGCAACCTCATGCCCGAGGAATTTGCCACCATCGACTTGTTTAGCGATGTCGAGGCCGATGAGCGCGAACGCGACCTGGCGCGCGCCGTGTTGTCCGTGAAAGGCAAGTACGGCAAGAACGCCCTGGTCAAAGGATTGAGCTTTACCGCCGGCGCCACCGCACGCGAACGCAACGATCAGGTAGGAGGACATCGTGCCTAAGCCCCAACAACAGCCGATGCGACCACCGACACCTTTTGAGCGTCTGGTGGACCCAGAGGGAAGACGTCGCTCCGCCGATCCCAAGCTCACCGCCAACGGCGCCGTTCGCGCCGGCCGTGCCGCGCAGTTTATGCCCTTTGCCGCCCTCACGGGATACTACGATCTCGTACGTAAGCAAGAAATCACCGTCGAGCCCAAATGCGAACTCACGGAAGAAAAAGCCCTCGAGCTTTCGAACAAGCTCGAGGGCCTCAAACGTGGCGATCTGGTCCGCGTCACCTATTACGATACGTACGGCTATCGTAGCCGCACCGGCATTCTCGACGAAGTGCTCCCCGCGTTCAAGCTGCTCAAACTCAGGGATATCGCCATTGACTTCGACGATATCCAAGACATCGAGCTGCGCGGCCGAGCCTAATCGAACACCCCGATCTCGATGCGAGCAACTAGAGCCTCATGACGTAATAGCCCGCATCTTTAACCGCGGCCTCAAGTGCCTCGCGGTCAATCGGATGTTTCGAGCGCACGCGTGCCGTGTGGTCCGCAAACGCTACCGTAGCCCACACGCCATTCAGCGCATTGAGGGCATTCTCGACGTTCTGAGCGCAGCCATCGCAGCTCATGCCGCCGATGAGCAGCTCATTGCTATAGGGGTAGTGGGATGGATCGGTATCCACCACAACAACCTTTTTGGCCTTCTTGCCGCTCGCACCATCGCTGCAGCAACTCTTCCCGTGTGTCGAGGCGGCAATGCGACGCAGTCCAAAAAACATGCCGACGGCAATGACGGCCAGCACGATGAGATTCGCAGGGTTGAGCACGGCGTCCATGCGATCCCCTTTCTCCAAACTCTTATACCTATACCCCCATGGGGTGTTCCCATCTTACTCCAAACTCGTGTCGGTTCGGTCAATTAGTTTCCCGCTTCAAACTTTTTTGTTGACCTAGGCTTACTTTCGTGTATAAGTTTTCCTAGGCTAACAACTGAGGACCGAAAGGAGCATCGTGACTCGAACCATTGACATCCCAACATACCAAACGGCTGTCGTGCGCAACTGCTCCCCTACACTCGCAGGTATCAAGCCGGCTTCGCTCTTTACCTATCCCGGCGTCTACACCAACCAAAACGGAAAGCCCGGCGCCGCCCATATCGAAGAGCGACGCTCTCGCCTGCTCGCCGTCATAGCCCAATGCAACCGCGAGCTCCAGCCGCTCGGGATCCATATGAGCGTTTTGGTCTGGCGCCCCTGCGGAGCTCTCATCTATGTGTACCGCCCTGCGGACCTCATGCGATACCTCTCCGACCCCCGCGCCACGACGGCGCTTGCCGCCGAAGGTTACGATGTCCACAACCTGCCCGCATCCCTGGTGCATCTCGCCGCGCGCATCACGCTGGCAAGCAGCAATGCCGCAGAAAGCGCCTATGACGACAGCGTGTGCGCACTCGCGCGAAATAGGCACTGCGATACGGGGTGCACCTGCGAGTTCCCCCACGAAATTGGCTACTTTTTGGGCTACCCCTACGAAGATGTCCATCAGTTTATCGTCCAGCACGGCGAAAACTACAAGGTCTTTGGGGCCTGGAAGGTCTACGCAAATGTCGAGCAGGCGCTTGCGACGTTTGATGCCTACCGTGCCTGCACCCAATACTTCACTTTTGTCTATCAGCAGGGCTGCAGCCTGGCGCAACTTGCCCAGGCAACCCGATAGAACGTACAAACCGCGGCAAGCGCCGCACGACCGAAAGGACAAAACATGAGTAAGATCGCCGTCGTCTATTGGAGCGGCACGGGCAATACCGAGGCCATGGCCAACTTCGTCGCCGAGGGCGCAACCGGTGCGGATGCCGAGACTGAGGTCATCCCCTGCGCCGACTTCTCTGCCGACAAGGCCGCCGAATATGATGCCTTCGCCTTCGGCTGCCCCGCCATGGGCTCCGAGGAGCTTGAGTATGACGAGTTTCAGCCCATGTGGGACGAGGTCAAGGAGACCCTCGGCGACAAGAAGGTCGTCCTCTTTGGCTCCTATTCGTGGGCCGAGGGCGAGTGGATGGACAACTGGAAGGCCGACGCCGACGAGGCCGGCATCAACGTCGTGGACTCCGTCATTTGCTACGATGCGCCCGACGATGAGGGCGAGGCGGCCTGCAAGGCCCTCGGAGCCGAGCTCGCGTAACGAAACCAGGCCTCCAAAAGAGCCTGTATCACAGCGTATCCCCATCCCTACAAAAGAGCGGGGGCTGGATTCAAGTCCAGCCCCCGCTCTTTTGTAACGGCAGTTACATCAACCGGCTACGAAATATTGCCCAAGAACGCCTTGGTGCGCTCGCTCTTGGGGTGGTCGAAGACCTCGCTCGGCGTACCCTCTTCCACAATGACGCCGCCGTCCATAAAGACGACGCGGTCGGCGACATCGCGGGCAAAGCCCATCTCGTGCGTCACGACGATCATGGTCATGCCGTCGCGCGCCAAGTCGCGCATGACGCCCAGGACGTCGCGCACGAGCTCGGGGTCGAGCGCCGAGGTGGCCTCGTCAAAGAGCATGACGTGCGGGTTCATCGACAGGGCGCGGGCGATGGCAACGCGCTGCTGCTGGCCGCCCGAGAGCTGGCTCGGCATAAAGTCGATACGCTCGGCAAGACCGACCTTGGTCAGCTCCTCGACGGCAATCTTCTCGGCCTCTTCCTTGCTGCGCTTGAGCACCTTCTGCTGCGCAAGCATGACGTTCTTTTTGACTGACAGGTGCGGGAACAAATTGAACTGCTGGAACACCATACCCAGATGCGTGCGCACCTTGTTAAGGTCGACGCCCTTGGCGCACACGTCCACACCCTCAACGACAATCGAGCCACTCGTGGGATGCTCCAGGCGGTTGATGCAGCGAAGCAACGTCGACTTACCCGAGCCCGAGGGACCCAGAACTACGACGACCTCGCCCTTATGCACATCCAGATCGATATCTCGCAGAACGACGTTATCGCCAAAGGCTTTCTGGAGGTTCTTGATACTGACGACAACCTCGTTCGAGTTATTGGTTTCGCTCATGATAGGACCTCCTTACAGACCGGCGATGTGATCGGCGGGCGTCGCGACGACCTGTCCGGCGCTCTTGGCGGGACGCTTCTTCTTGGTCTCGGCCGTGCCCAAAAGCCTTGCCTCAAGACCGCTCACCAAGCGAGCGAGCGGCAGGGTGATGACCAGATAGAACAGGGCGGCAACCACGTACGGTGTAATGGAGCCCGTCGTGGCCACGATGGTGCGGGCGTTCATGACGATCTCGACCACGCCCACGGCCGCGAGCAGCGACGTATCCTTGTAAAGCAGGATGAACTCACTGGTCAACGTAGGCAGGACATTGCGGAACGTCTGCGGAATCATAACGTAGAGCAGTGTCTGGAAGGCGTTCATGCCCAGCGAGCGCGCGGCCTCGTTCTGGCCCTTGGGGATCGACTGAATACCGGCGCGGAAGATCTCGCACAGGTAGGCGGACGAGTTCATGGCCATGACGATGACGCCCAACACATAGTCGTCAACCTTGACGCCGGCCAGCGGCAGGCCAAAGAACGCGATGTAGATCTGCAGGAACGCCGGCGTACCACGGATGATATTCACATAGATGCCGGCAAGGCAACGCAGGATGCGCGACTTGGAGATGCGCATGAGCGACAGGGCAAAGCCAAAGGGAATTGCCAGCGGAAACGCCACGAGCACGATCGAGAGCGACATGAGGAAGCCTTTGAAGACGATCGGCAGGCTCTGGACCAAAATGACCGGGTTCAGGAACAGGCGCAGGAACATGTTGGAATTCCATGCCTCGACCCACGGCTGCTCCTTAAGGTCGGCCAGGAAGTTATCGAATGCCGTCACGCCCTTGATCTCCACCGACGGAATCTTGGAGATCTTCTTGGTCGAACCATCGGCCAAAGTGTAGGTGCCGCTAAAGGCCTCGTCGCCGCCCTCGACGGGGAAGGTCACGCCGTAGACCTCGACGCGGAAATAGCCGCCGGCCGGAGCCGTCTCGCCAAAATCGATCTTGAGCGTCTGGCCGTCGACCTTGCACGTAGGCTTCATGGGCGTACGGTCCATAAGGTCATCGCCCGAAAGCATCGTCAGACGCGTGTCGTCCGCACCAAAGGTCGTGCCATCGGCAAACGTCAGCGAAAGACCGCTCAGTTCCTCGTCGGCATCGGCCTGGACCTCCCAGGTGATACGAGTCTCGGTGCCACCGACTACGTCGCTACCCGAACCGGTATTGGGTCGGGCGGTAATCTTTGCGGTCTCAAGTGCCTGAGCAGTCGAGGGCACGCAGGCCCCCGCGCATACCAGGGCGAGCACCACAGCCAGGGCACAGGCCAGCTTTTGGAGCATCGAGGGCAGTGGATGGCTCTTGCCCATGGCTCCTTGGTTCAATCGAGACAAGGTGGCTCCTAACGTTTAAGTTGCCGACATAACGGGGCGGGATGACGCCCATTCAAGAAACGCAAAGGCCCTCTCCGCCAAAACGGAAAGGGCCCGCGTGCAATCAAGTAGCTATTTTACTTGATGTTGTACTTAGCCATAAGGGCGTCAACGGTACCGTCATCGGTCAGGTCCTTGATAGCCTGGTTGATGTCGTCCTTGAGCTTGGTGTTGCCCTGGTTGATGGCGATGGCGTACTCCTCGCCGGTGCTGATCTGCTTGATGGTCTGGCAGGTGTTGAACTGCTCGGCGGTCAGCTGGCTGGCAACGGAGCGGTTGGTGACCACGGCGTCGCCCTTATCGGACTGCAGGGCGCTGAAGCACTCGGTGGCATCCTTGTAGGGGACAATGTTGGCCTTGGGGAAGTTCTCCTGGGCAAAGGCCTCGGCGGTAGAACCGGACTGGACGATAATCGTAGCGTCGGCGTTGTTGAGCTTCTCGCTGTAGTTGTCGGCCGTGATATCGGCGTTGTCGACCTTGGTCACGATAGCCTGATCGTCCATGTAGTACGAATCGGAGAACGCGACCTCCTTCTCACGCTCGGGGGTATCGGTGATAGCGGCGATGGCAACATCGTACTTGGCGCCCGAGGCAACACCGGGAACCAGCGTATCGAAATCGTTGTTCACGTACTCGACATCCAGGCCCAGCTTGTCACCGATAGCCTTAATGAGCTCCAGGTCAAAGCCCTGATAATCGCCGTTGTCGTCCTTGTACTCAAACGGCGCGTACTCGGCAGAAGTACCGACGGTGAGCGTACCGTCCTTGACGAGTGCATACTCCTTGGAGCCGTCGACCTTCTCGACCTTCACGTCATCAGAGCTGCTGGAACCGGCATCGGAACCAGAGGTGGCGTTGGACGAGCCGCAGCCCGTCAGTGCGAGGGCGAGCGCCATGGCGCCCGTGGCGGCAAATGCGCCAAGCTTCTTGAGCTTCATAATCAGTCTCCTTCCGGTGACCCCGTTTGATTCAGAGGTCTGCAAAAACTGTTGGCTATTATGCACCCGGAATTACGAATCTGCAATGAGAAAACTGATTGAAACAATCCCATAACGTGAATGGAACACTCCACTTTGTGACAGTTGTTACTGCTGTAACGACCTTAATAGCGTAATTTCCGCTGCATAACCTGTATGTTCGTTCGGCGTCTCCAAAATTAATGGCAATGCGCGCAAGCGGCTATTCGATACAATATTCTGCATAACCTGCATACCGCCGCCAAATTCCTCGCTGCCAAGGTATCCCTTGCCGATGCACTCGTGACGATCTTTATGGGCGCCACAAGGGTTCTTCGAATCGTTGATGTGTACGGCATGCAGGCGATCGATGCCCACCACGCGGTCGAACTCGTCGAGTACGCCGTCCAGATCATGGATGATGTCGTAGCCGGCATCGCTCACATGGCAGGTGTCCAAACAAACGCCCAGCTTATCGGACAGCTCTGGACACTTGGCGGCAACTCCCTCGATAATGCGCGCCAGCTCTTCAAAGCTACGGCCCACCTCGGTGCCCTTGCCCGCCATGGTCTCGAGCAATACCGTCGTCTGCTGTCCCTCAAACATCACCTGGCACAGTGTGTCGACAATCATCTGAATGCCGGCGTCTGCCCCCTGTCCCACATGCGCACCGGGATGGAAGTTGTAGAAGTTGCCGGGCAGTGCTTCCAGACGCTGCAAATCTTCCGCCATAGCCTCCAAGGCAAACTCCCGCGCCCGCTCCTTAGCGGAGCAGGGGTTATAGGTATACGGGGCATGCGCCACCAGCGGTCCAAAGTCGTTTTGCGCCATAAGCTCGCGCAGAGCCGCCACGTCATCCATGTCAAGGTCTTTTGCCTTGCCACCGCGCGGGTTGCGCGTAAAGAACGCAAAGGTATTGGCACCAATGGACAACGCCGTCTCCCCCATTGCCCGATAGCCCTTCGTCGTCGAAAGATGACACCCGATCGTTAGCATCTCCAACTCCCCCTCATCAGTTGCGGTGAAATACGGTCTATTGGTGCCTTATTTTGGCGCAAACAGACCGTATTCCACCGCAAGATATAAAAGGGGCATCGGGGGCACGGTCCGCCGAGCCTTCTTGAGCACCAGCACCGCAACCTAGAGCGTCAAGCGAATCGCATCGATGATCTGCGCGCAGCGCTGTGTGGCGGCAAGAGGCATAACGGGACTCTCGAGTTTCCCCGCCCGGATGAGCTGGGTCGCATGCTGAATTTCGCCGTAGAAATCATCGACCTCAAACGGGGCATTAATTTCGAGCATTCGTCCGTCGGAGTACTTCACATGGGCGAGCGCGGGGCGATGGAGGCGCTCGATTTCCACCGAACCCCGTTCGCAGGCAATCGTTAAGCGGCTTTCATATGCTGCTTTGCCATCGCACACCATATGAATGGGTATACCGCCGACACTCATATGGATCTCATCGGCCCAATCCACGCGGCCGCCTAATACGTCACGCCAGCGAACTTCACGAGACGAAACATCGCACGCACCCGCAAGCAGATCCTCAAACCACCCGACCGCATAGCAGCCCATGTCATATAGACAGCCACCCTGCAACGGATCGAGCAGATAACTCGAAGGGGGCTCACCATAATCGAGTTTTTGCACGCTTTCGATCGAGACGAAACAGCCGAGCTCGCCCGACGCAAGCAAGTCCTCCACGCGAGTGCGCATCGGGCAAAACCGATTCTTCATCGCCTCCATAAACAGCACGCCGCACTCGCGAGAGGCGGAGGCAATCGAGAGAGCCTCTTCCTCACTCAAAACGGCCGGCTTTTCGCAGAGCACGGCCTTTCCGGCGCGCAGCGCGCGACAGGCCCAACGCGTATGCATACCATGCGGAAGAGCCAAGTAGATTGCGTCGACATCGGGGTCGGCAATCAGCGCATCATAAGCCGCATCGCCGCCATCGTCAGCCGTGACATAACTGTGCGCGGCATCAATCGAAAACGCCCTGCAAAACTCCTCAACATGCGAAGGGGTGCGACCGGCGGCAGCCACAAGCCGTGCCCCGTCCACCTCCTTGAGCGACGATGCAAATCGATGCGAAATGTGCCCAGCGCCCAAAACGCCCCAACGAACCTCGCGCAAATCATCACATGAATCCCGATGGCCCACGACGGCCCCCTTCAGTTGCGGTGGAATAATTCCTGTTTAAGCCCCATTCTGCCGCAAACAGGAACTATTCCACCGCAAGTTATAAAAGGGGCATCAGGAACGCGTTTTGCAAAAGGCTTTAAGCGCAGCCGTTACGGGGCCAGGCTGAAAACGGCGGCGTACGTCGTCCAAGCGCCCGGGGATATCGATGTGCTGCGGGCAGTGACGTGCGCATTTGCCGCACTTGACGCAATTGCTCACCAGCTTGGGCTCGTTCGTCCGCACCGCGCTCGCCGTAAAGTATTGCGACAGGCCCGTAAACCAGCTGTGCGCATAGCTCGCGTTGTAGGCGCCAAAGCAGCCGGGGATATTGATGCCCCTGGGGCACGGCATGCAGTAGCCGCACCCCGTACAGGGCACGCGATTCGATTTCTCAAACTCTCCCAACACACGTGCGATGGTGTCGAGCTGCTCTGTTGTCATCGAATCCGGCAGTGCGCGATCCGCCAATGCCGCGTTCTCGTCCACCTGCGCGGTATCGGTCATGCCCGAAAGCAGCATCGTGACTTGAGGATGGTTCCACACCCACGAAAGGCCCCAAGCAGCCGGCGACTTCAGGTACGGATCGCGTACGTCATCGAGCACGGCGCGGGCCCGCGGAGGCAGCTTGCCCGCCAGGCGTCCACCCAAAAGCGGTTCCATCACAAACACCGCGAGCCCGCGCTCGGCGGCTGCCATGAGTCCCGCCGTTCCCGCTTGGTAACGCTCTCCAGCGTAGTTGTACTGGATCTGGCAAAAATCCCAGTCATACGCGTCGAGCATCGTGAGGAAGTCCGCCGCACTGCCGTGGTACGAAAAACCTATCTGGCGAATACGCCCCGCAGCCCTTTGGTGCGCAATCCAGTCCTCGATACCCAACGCCACCACGCGCTCCCACTGGGCGGGCGAGGTGATGTTGTGCATAAGGTAGTAGTCGATATGGTCGGTGCACAGGCGGCGCAGTTGTTCGTCGAAAAACCGGTCGAAATCCTCCGCGCACTTGCACGAAGCGTGCGGCAACTTAGTCGCCAGCAACACCCGGTCGCGCAGCCCCAAGCGCTCAAGTGAGGCGCCCACGCACACCTCGTTACCGGGATAAAGATACGCGGTATCCAGATAATTAATCCCCTGTTCCACCGCACGGGAGATGATGGCATCGGCCGTCTTCGCATCGGGGTGTCCCGGCGCACCGGGAAATCTCATGCAGCCCAGACCCAGAGCAGATATTCGGTTACCACTTTTGGGGTCAACGCGATATTGCACGGCCCCTCCCTTCGCCATCGGTGCCCCGGTCACGCGAAACACAACGGTCACGCCGCCGAAACAACTTGGAATCGCAATTGAGAACGTATCGTAACGCAGTAGAAATCGAGCCGTCACGACGCCGCTTTAACATCAGCAAAAAGCCCGATGAAAGGAGCCAACCATGCCCGCGCTCGACCTTTGGAACCTCGCTTCCCAGCTCAAAAGCACCGATTATCGCTGGGTCGACCTCACCCACACGCTCTCGTGCGACACCCCGCACTGGTTTGGTTTTAAACCGTTCGAGTCCACCAAGCTTTTCGACTACCTGCCCGACACGCCCGAGGACATGCTCGCACCCATGCGCTGCTTTCAGTATTCGGTCGCCTCACAGTACGGCACCCACGTCGACGCGCCGCGCCACTTTCATGCAGACGGCCGCTCCCTCGGCGAGATCGAGCCCATTGAGTTTATGCATCCGCTCTGCGTGATTGACAAGCACGAGGAGTGCGCCGCAAACCCCGACTTTATCCTGACCGTCGAGGACCTTAAAGCCTGGGAGGACGAGCACGGCCGTATTCCCGAGGACGCCTTTGTCGCCTTCCGCTCCGATTGGTCCAAGCTGGCCGACCTCGAGAACAAGGACGAGGACGGTCAGCCCCACTACCCCGGTTGGAACCTCGACGCCATCAAGTGGCTTGTTGAAGAGCGCAACATCGGCGCTATCGGCCACGAGCCGGCAGACACCGACCCGGCGAGTGTGACCACGCGCGAGGACGCCTATCCCTACCCCGGCGAGCAATACATCCTCTCGGTCGACCGCTATCAGATCGAGGTCATGGACCATCTGGACGAGCTCCCCGCCACAGGCGCCGTCATCTTCTGTACCTTCCCCAAGGTTCGCGATGGCGTCGGATACCCCGCGCGCGTCTTTGCGGTCTGCCCCGCGGCGTAAGCGCACAGCGCATCCGTTCTTCTATATATTCGCCGTCCCGCATATGCAAGGCGCTCCGGCGGCTTACAATCCATCAGGCGCCCCTACGCGGGCGCCTTTTATATGGGGAGATGATTCACATGCAGATCAACAAGGTTGCCTTTATCGGCAAAGGCGGTGTCGGCCTGCTCTACGGCAGCATGATCGCCCAGGCGCTCGGCAACGACGCCGTAGAATACGTCATGGACGATGCACGCTTCGAGCGTCACGCGAACGACGCGCTCACCGTCAACGGCAAGCCTTGCGCGCTCAAGTCCGTCCGTGCCAGCGAGGCCATGCCCGCCGACCTGGTTATTCTCACGGTTAAGACGACCGGTCTCGATCAGGCACTCAAGACCATGGAGCGCGTCGTGGGACCCAATACGCTCATTGCCTCGCTGTGCAACGGCATCACCAGTGAGCAAAAGATTGCCGAGCGCTTTGGCTGGGAGCACACCGTCCTGGGTATCTGCCAGGGCATGGACGCCGTATTCCTCAACGGCGAGCTCACTTTTACCAATACCGGCGAGATTCGCTTTGGCGCGGCCGCCGGCACCGACCCCGCGACCGTCGCCGCCATTGATGAGCTCTACACGCGCTGTGGCATCGCCCACACCGTCGAGGCCGACATCGCACACCGCATGTGGGCCAAGCTCATGCTCAACGACGGCATCAACCAGACCTGCATGGCCTACGGCGGCACGTACGGAAGCGCCACGGAGCAGGGTTCCGAGCAACATCGCTGCTTTGTTTCCGCCATGCGCGAGACGCTTGCGGTCGCCAACGCCGAAGGCATCGGGCTAACCGAGGCAGATCTGACGCAGATGGTGCACCTCATCGAGGGACTCGATCCCGCCGGCATGCCGTCAATGGCGCAGGACCGCGTCGCGCGACGCAAAACCGAAGTCGAGGAGTTCGCGGGCACCATTTGCCGCCTGGCAGCCAAGCACGATATCCAGGCGCCGCAGAACGAATGGCTCTATCAGCGTATTCGCGAAATCGAGGCAAGCTGGTAGCGCCCGACTCGCCACGTCAACAGACTCAACAGCAAAGCCGCCGCAAGGAGCACTCCCCTTACGGCGGCTTTCATCTTCATCTATAGCCCGCAGTCAGCTTCTCGATGACTAGAGCTGCGACTCCGGAGCTTCGTCCTCGTCATCGCGGCAAAGAACTACACCGGCGCTGCCCAGCAATGCAGCGGCGATCAGCGCACCGACCACGATAGGAGCAGCCCCGCATGACCCCTGCATGCCCGCGACGAGCGCGGCCGTAGGGCCAAGACAGCCAAGCATCAATGCGATGACGGCAACGGCGATATCTCGAGCGTTCACAAGACCACTTCCTCCACGAGAAAGACCTTACTTCTCATGAACTAGTGTGCCCTGCATCCATATGCGCCGCGTACCGCCACGGTAAACGCTCTGTTAGCTCAAGCGCACAGAGAAGACGGGGGGGGTCTTTACGTTTGCTCGAAAGCAACGTAGAGACCCCCGTCCGTCATACGACTTTAGGCTTATGGCTCATTACCAACCGGTGTAGTAGTCGGTGGTTCCGGCAGCGCAGCCAGAGTCATAGACCTTACAATCGCCCTTGGAGCCCGTAAAGGTCGAGCCCTGGGCCATATCGCCCGCAGCCACAACGTAATAGCCATCGGAATCACGCCAGAAGCCCTCGGAATCCTGGGTCCACTCACCCGTGCGATAGTGGTAAAGCACATTGCTGCTGTAATACGTCTCACGGCGACCGTTATAGTTATTGACGCCGGCAGAACGCGTCAAACCCGACCCGTTCGCATAAGACGCGGCAGACGTGTAAGACGAGCCATAGCCAACGTTGTAATACGAAGCCTGCGCGGCTTGAGCAGCTTCAGCGGCCTCGGCCTCGGCAGCAGCCGCCTCGAGTGCCTCGCGCTTGGCATTCTCAAGCGCGGAGCGAAGCTCGTCGAGCTCGGTCGACTTGGCGTCGACCTCCCCCATCGTCAAAAGGTTACCCGCACCGTCGATGCAGCCCTGCAACACGGCACGCTCATCATCGGTGGCATAGTCGCCATACATGTTCATAATGATCTGCGCGCGCATCTCAAGGGAATCGCGCTTGGCCCCCATAGAGGCGTTCCACTCCTGCATGGAGCCAAAGCCGTCGCCGCGATAGTCGACGGGCTGCATCAGCGTCGCCTCGGACGGCGTTGATCCGACCGTGTCGGACAGTGTTGCCGCGTGGGCATCGGTTGCGCCGGCGCCCGCCAAAAGCGCCACGGTCAGAGCGGCGGAAAGGGCGGCGGCTTTCGGTTTTCGTGAATCAATCCTCATGTAGCTGGAAACCTCCGTAGTACGTTTTTGCTGCGTTTGAGCTGCGTGTGATTCGATCGCGCTGCATAGTACCCCGAGCAAATCGCGACCTGCGGTTTTTCTCAAAAGGTGCACGTCATTTGCGTAAAACTCACATCCTCTCAACAGGAGTTTTCCACATCTCGATTGCATAAAGCATGCCAAAAACCCTGTAATAGCGCCCTTCCTATGCAAAAAAGGCACCTGCGCAACCATTGCTTGCACAGGCGCCTTGAGCAGGCATTTTATGCAGTTATACCTATCGAGTCGCAAGAGGTCCTTGCACAAGTCGCCTTACTCGTCCAGCGCGGCAAAGGCCTGCTTCAGATCCCAAATGATATCCTCGGCGTTCTCGGTACCGACGGAAAGACGGATCGTGGAGGGCGTGATGTTCTGCTCGGCGAGCTCCTCGGCAGAGAGCTGGGAGTGCGTGGTGGTAGCCGGGTGCACGACGAGCGACTTGACGTCGGCCACGTTGGCGAGCAGCGAGAACACCTGCAGATGATCGATGAACTTCCATGCAGCCTCCTGGCCACCCTTAATCTCAAAGGTAAAGATCGACGCGCCACCGTTGGGGAAGTACTTCTGATAGAGCTCGTGATCGGGGTGCTCAGGCAGGCTCGGGTGGTTCACCTTGGCGACGTGGCTGTCACCAGCCAGGAACTCAACGACCTTCTTGGTGTTCTCGACATGACGGTCGACGCGCAGCGACAGAGTCTCGGTGCCCTGGAGCAGGACCCAGGCGTTGAACGGGCTGATGCAGGCGCCCTCGTCACGCAGCAGGATAGCGCGGACATAGGTTGCGAAGGCGGCGGGACCGGCAGCCTCGGCAAACGAAACACCATGGTAGGAGGGGTTGGGCTCAGCGATCTGGGCGTACTTTCCGCTCGCCTTCCAATCGAAGTTACCGCCGTCGACGATCACACCGCCCAGCGAGGTGCCGTGGCCGCCGATGAACTTGGTTGCGGAGTGGACGACAATGTTGGCACCATGCTCCAGCGGACGGAACAGATACGGGGTGCCGAAGGTGTTGTCGACGACAACCGGCAGACCGTGCTTCTTGGCGATCTCGGAGATGGCGTCGATGTTGGGGATATCGGAGTTGGGGTTGCCGAGCGTCTCGAGATAGATGACCGTAGTGTTGTCCTTGATGGCACCCTCAACCTCGTCCAGGTTATGGGCATCGACAAACGTGGTCTCGACGCCAAACTGGGAGAGCGTATGCTCCAGCAGGTTGTAGGAGCCACCGTAGATGGTCTTCTGAGCCACCACGTGGTCACCGGCTTGGGCAAGTGCCTGCAGGGTATAGGTGATGGCAGCGGCACCGGAGGCGACGGCAAGACCGGCCACGCCACCCTCGAGCGCGGCGATACGGTCCTCGAAGACGCCCTGGGTGGAGTTGGTCAGACGGCCGTAGATGTTACCGGCGTCGGCAAGACCAAAGCGGTCGGCGGCGTGCTGGGAGTTGCGGAACACATAGCTCGTGGTCTGGTAGATAGGCACGGCGCGGGAGTCGGATGCGGGATCGGCGCTCTCCTGGCCAACGTGCAGTTGCAGGGTATCGAAACCAAAGGTGTGCTCGGGGTTGTTGATGAACTGGCTCATGATGATCTCCTTGATCGAACGAAAGTAAATAAATAAGAGAAAAGTAAGTCGCTGTCTCCTGATCACGCCAACGGGCGCAAACAGGAGCCCGGCATTCGTCTTGGTAAGCAATTCATATGCGGGCCTCCTTTCGCGTCCCGGTTCCGTAGTTGGCTTAATTACCTACCGCCTTTGTGTGTTTTGAATAGTACGAGCATTGTCTCCCTCGGTCAATCACTTAAAAGCGCTAACTTGTTATCTGTTATATAGATAGCTATCGAAAGGATGGCGTCGATGACCCTTCAGCAGCTTCGTTTTCTGATCGCCGTGGCAGAGTCCGGCTCAATCAACGCCGCAGCTCAGCGCCTCTATACTGCTCAGTCCAACATCTCAAACGCCGTCAAAAGCCTAGAACAAGAGCTCCATCTGGAGATCTTTACGCGCTCCAGCCGCGGCGTCACGCTCACCAACGACGGCACCGAGCTTTTGGGCTATGCGCGCCAGGTTGTAGAGCAGGCCGACATGCTCGAGGCACGCTACGAGGACGGCGGCACCCCGCAAGCCCGCCTCGCCATTTCCGCCCAGCACTATGCCTTTTCGGTCGAGGCCTTTGTCAACGTGGTCGAGCGCTGCCGCGACAGCAAGTTCGAGTTCATCATGCGCGAGACCACCACATCGCAGATCATCGATGACGTCCGTGCGTTTCGCAGCGATATCGGCATTCTGTATCTGGATGACTTTAACGCCCGCGTTCTGCAGAAGGCCTTCGCCGATGCCCGCGCAAGCTTCCATCCCCTCTTCGACGCGACGGTCCACGTCTTCGTTAGCGAGCGCCACCCGCTCGCACGCCGCCCTCAGCTGTCCCTTGCCGACCTCACGCCCTATACGCGCTACAGCTTTGAGCAGGGAACCTCAAACTCCTTCTATTACGCCGAGGAACCGTTTAGCTATATCCCTTGCGACCGCAACATACGAATCTCGGACCGCGGAACACTTACTAACTTACTTATCACGTCGAACGGTTACACCCTGTCGACCGGCGTCCTCTCCAATGAAATGCAATGGGGTATGGCATCGATCCCGTTAGCAGACGCCCCAACGATGCACGTAGGCTATATCATGCACGACGAGCGCAAGCCCTCTCCCCTCTTGCAGCAATACCTCGACGAGCTCAACCGCATCATCCATGCCAACTAACTGTCGGAAGACGGGGTAGAAATCATAGATTGCTAGCCCCCGGCGGGCATGGCGCTACAATGGTCACTCACACGAAACGTACCCAACGAAAGGAACCATGTGAAGGTCATCATCTATACCGACGGCTCGGCCCGATCAAATCCGGGACGCGGCGGCTACGGCGCCGTGCTCAAATACACCAACCCCGCCGGCAAGACCTTCACCTCCGAGCTTTCGCGCGGTTACGCCAAGACCACCAACAACCGCATGGAGCTCATGGCGGTCATCGTGGCGCTCGAGGCACTTAACCGCCCCTGCGAGGTCGAGGTCCATTCCGATTCGCAGTACGTCGTCAACGCCTTTAACAAGCACTGGATCGACGGCTGGAAAAAGCGCGGATGGAAAACCGCCAACAAGCAGCCCGTCAAGAACCGCGACCTGTGGGAGCGCCTACTCACCGCCAAAAGCAAGCACAAGGTTGAGTTCATCTGGGTTAAGGGTCACGCCGGCCACGAGCTCAACGAGCGCTGCGATGAGCTCGCCACCACGGCGGCCGACGGCAGCAACCTCGATATCGATACCGGCTTTAACGAGAGCGACCTGTAACGGCGTTTTCGCACGCTATTTCCTGCCCCCTCGCGCTACACTCATCCTGTAAACCGAACGGCACGAGGGGGATACATGCTGCGTATAGCGACCATCGGCACATCCATGATTACCGACGACTTTATCCAGGTCGTCAACGCCAACGACCAAGCCGCGTTTGTGGGCACGCTCTCGCGCGATGCCGAGCGCGGCGCCGCCTTTACCGCCGAACACGGCGGCGAGCGAAACTTTACTTCACTCGATGAGCTCGCGGCAGCCGCCGACGTCGACGCCGTCTATATCGGCAGCCCTAACGCACTTCACTACGAGCAGGCCCTTGCCTGCATCGCCGGTGGCAAGCACGTCATCGTCGAGAAGCCCTTCTGCGCCACCGAAGCGCAGGCGCTGGAAGTCTTCCGCGCTGCCGAGGCAGCAGGTGTCGTGGCCCTCGAGGCCATGCGTCCCCTCCACGACCCCGCCTTCCACGCCATCGAGGACGCCCTGGGCAAGATCGCCCCCATCCGCCGCGCCTCATTGCGCTTTGGCAAATATTCCTCGCGCTACAACGAGATTCTCGCGGGACGCGCCACCAATATCTTCGACTGCAATATGGCATCGGGTTCCCTCATGGACATTGGCGTCTACGCCGTCGAGCCCATGGTCGAGATTTTCGGCATGCCCTCCGGCCTTACGAGCATGACTACTCTGCTCGACCCCACCACGCGACAGCTCACGCACGGCCCCATCGACGGCTGCGGTTCCATACTCGCCAGCTATGGCGGAGGCCGCATCTCCGTCGAGCTCGCGCACTCCAAAATTACGAATGACCTGCTGCCCTCGCAGATCGAAGGCGAGCGTGGCACTATCCAGATCGACCATCTGTCCACGCCCCGCAACGTCCGCATCGACTATCGCGGCGATGTCGTACGCGGCTCGGCGACCGAGGCACCGCGCGAACAGGACGACAACGGCCGCGTGCTCGACCTGCCCAAATCGAGCAACACTATGGAATACGAACTCACAGACTTTATCACCGCCATCGGCGGCATCGATAACGTTAAGGAAGAGATTTGGGAGACCCCGGCAGGACGCCACGAGCTTGGCCACTACCGCGATGTCACACTCGTCTCACTGCGCATCATGGATGCCGTGCGCCAGCAGGCCGGCATAACCTTCCCGGCCGACGCAGGCAAGCAGGCATAGCTATGGGCCTCTTCGATACGTTCTTCTCCAGCGTCACCGGCGGCAGCCGAGAGCCTCAAAAACCATCAAACGTCGAGCTCGAGCTGCGCCGCAGGCTTACTGTGCTCGCAAGCGACGGGGCCACTCAAGACACTCCCCTGCGCTATTTCCTGCGCTGGGCGGGGCAAGTCCAGGGCGTTGGCTTTCGCTTTACCAACACCAACCTCGCGCAGGCACGCGCGCTCACCGGCTGGGTGCGTAACATGGAAGACGGCTCAGTCGAGATGGAGATACAGGGAGCTCCGGCAAATATCCTATCTCATCTCGAGGCGCTTCATGCCTCCTACGAGCGCATGGGAACGCGTTTTCGCCTCGTAGACGCCCAGGCCCGAGCCCCACTTACCAATGAAGACGGTTTCACGCCTCGTTATTAGTATTGTGTGCTAAATACGGTATCATTTACCTACGACCGTTGATAGAAAAGAGGCGAGGCGCATGGCGGTGCAAAGAAGGAATACCAAGCAGCGAAAGCTGGTTCTTGACGCCGTGCGCCAAAGCTATAACCATCCCACCGCCGACGAAATCTACAACGCCGTGCGCGAACAGGATGACAAGATCAGCCGCGGCACGGTCTACCGCAACCTCAATCTCTTGGCAGATGCCGGCGAGATTCTCTCCATCAAGACGCCGGGCGGCAGCCGCTTCGATCGCACGATCGAGCCGCATGCGCATATCATCTGCACCTCATGCAGCCGCGTCATCGACGTACCGCTCCCCTTCGATGCCCAGCTCGACGCCAAAGCGTCCGAGCAAATCGGCTGGCACGTCACGTCGCACTACACCATCTTCGAGGGTCTCTGCCCCGACTGCCGGTAGATGTTTGGGACATGTCTACTCAGCAAGTAGACGACGCAGCTCTTCTTCGACCGTGCACACGTAGCGGACACGGTCATTGACACCGCGCATGGTGGGGCTGCAGCTCTCCATCAGATAGGGATGGCCCACCACGTTGAGCATGTCGCGATCGTTTTCGTTATCTCCAAACGCCATCATTTCGTCAGGCGAGATCCCCAGTGCACGGCCATAATCGGCAAGCGCGGACCCCTTGCCCGAACCGAAACCGATAAAGTCCGTCCATTCGGTTCCCGACGTCATCACGTCAACACGGTCGCTAAAGAGGCACTCAAAATACTCCAGCGCCGCCGGCTGCTCCGCCTCGGGCGTCTGGAAGGCAATCTTAATGACATTCTCGTCAATGTCTTCGGGACGGTCGACTACCGCCACATCACAATGGACCTCATAACGCAGGTGGTCAACAAACGCATCGTTGCCGCTCATGGTGTAGAGGTGTCCCTCGCACGAAAGGGTCACGTCGGCATGGGGGTACGCAACCACGGCATTCGCGATATCCATGGCCAGGCCACGCTCCATAGAACGCTTGACCACGGCACGCCCCTCGCTCATGACCAGGGCTCCGTTTTCGCATACATAGGCGAGTTCATCGGCCACCGGGGCAAACAGGTAGCGCAGGCTCGCGTATTGGCGACCGCTCGCCGGCATAAACACGATACCGCGACGATGCAGCTCATCGATAAGCTCAAAGGCCTCGGAACGCGGCTCGCGCTCCCCCGGATGCAGCAACGTGCCGTCCAAATCGCATGCAATCAGCTTGATTCCCTCAAGACCCATATGCTTCCCCCAAAGCCTCCTATCAACAGCAAGACGGACCTTGATCGGTCACCCCTCAAAGCCCGTCTTGCGCATACGCGCGCTTAGTCGCGCGTCTTTTTAACGATGGTAAAGTCCGGAGCCATGCTCACGACAACATCGGCCGCGCTCGACGCAAAGCGTCGACCCGCATCGAGCTCGTACGAAACAATCGAGATTCGAGCTCCCTCGACACCGCGAAGCATACGGCCCAAAACCGGCTGCACCAGCGTATACATGCGCACGGTATGCTCATCCGAGTCACCCCGGAAGAGCGGCGCATGCATGTTGCCGATCTCCCAGCACGCATGCGCGAGCGCAATCGGATCCATGCGGTCGACTTCGACCAAATAAACCTCGGCGCTGCGCAGGCGCACGACAACCGCCACGGGCACCATACCCGAACGGTCAATGGCGAGCACGTCGCCATCGGCAAGACGACCGCCGTCGGCAGTATCCAACCGAACATCGATCGTGCGCCCCAGCTCCGTCACGCCCACAAACGCGCATGCATCAGCCTGGTCCCAATCGAGCAACAGCTCGTCAACTTCAAAGACACCGCCCAGCTCCCGGCGAAGCAGGAGTTCATAGGACGGATCGTTGAGATTTCCCAAGCATGTCGTCAAAACCAAGCGTTCAGGCATACTCTAGTCCTCGACCTCGACGAGCTCGATATCAAAGTTGAGATCCTTGCCGGCGAGCTCGTGGTTGGCGTCGAGCGTCACGGCCTCGGGCGTCACGTCTATGACCACGGCGGGGACGGGCATGCCGCTCGGCGTGGACAGGAAGAGCTTCATGCCCTTCTCGATCTGCTCGATATTGGGGACCTGCTCAGCCGGGAAGGTCAGGACCATCTCGGGATTGTGCTCGCCGTAGGCATCGGCAGCGGGAATGTGCACGGTTTTCTTCTCGCCCACCTGCATGTCGACAACAGCGGCGTCGAAGCCCTTGATCATCTGACCGGCGCCGCAGGTGAACTCCAGCGGCTCGCCGCGATCGTAAGAGCTATCGAACTGCGTGCCGTCGTCGAGCGTGCCACGATAATGGGTCTTGACCTTCTTGCCCTGGTTGGACATGGTAACCTCCGTGATAAGGGCGGCGCACAACGCGGGCCGCCATGAACATATGGCGCTAACTATACCCTAGTCATACAATTCAAAGACAGTTTGCAAAGAAACGCTGCAACCGGAGGAACCATGGCATATCCCGTATTTGACCTACACTGCGACACCGCTGACCGCATCGGCTGGGCCACGCTCGATCTCGACCTGCGCTTTACCGCCGGTACCGACGGTTATTTCCCCGGCGACGAAACGCATCCGCAAGATTTCGACCTCATCGAGGGCAACGCCTGCGCCATCTCGCTCGCAAAGATCGGCAACACGCCGTGGGCACAGTGCTTCGCCACGTTTGTCCCCGACGAGATTCCCACCGCCCACGCCGCGCGCTTCCAGGCGCAGATCATGGCGCATATGAGCGGCCAGGCAATGCTCAACCACGACCGCATGGTCAACGTACGCAGCGCGGCAGACATTCGCCCTGCGCTCAAAGACGGCAAGGTCGCCTGCATCCACACCATCGAAAACGCCACGTTCTTTGCCGAGGACCCCGCGCTGATCGAGGTGCTCAAGAGCCTGGGCGTACTCATGTCATCACTCAGCTGGAACGCGCAGGGGCCGCTCGCGAGCGGCCACGACACCCACGCCGGCCTCACCGCCGCCGGCATCGAGGCCCTTACGCAGATGGAGCACGCCGGCATGGTGCTCGACGTCTCCCACCTCAACGACGAGTGCTTTGACGAGGTTGTCGCCCACGCCACGCGCCCGTTCGTCGCCAGCCACTCCAACTCCCGTGCGGTTTGCGGCGTCAAGCGCAACCTCACCGACGACCAGTTCCGCACCATTCGCGACATGGGCGGCATCGTCGGCCTCAACTACTGCAGCGAGTTCCTTTCCAACGACGCAACCGACAAAACCGCCGCAGACGTCACCTTCGACCAGCTAGCGGCACATATCGAGCACTGGCTCGACCTGGGCGGCGAGGACGTCATCGCGCTCGGCGGCGACTGGGACGGTGCCACGGTGCCCGCTTTCCTCTCCGATGCCAGTATGATGCCCGAGTTCCAGAACATGCTCTCCAAGCATTTTGGCAAGACCGTGATGCAAAAGCTCTGCAGCGACAACGCGCTTGCCTTCTTTGAGCGTTATTAATTTCACATCCCTTGAGCGGGCCGGCATGCCGAGCGGTCGACATGCCGGCCCGTCCCCAATCTGAAGGATCACATTTGACGCAGCAATTTACGATTTCCGCATCCCGACCGGATGGAACGCTCATCCCCGTCGTCGTTACCAAAAAGCGCGTCAAGAACTTTAACCTACGCGTCACATCGAGCGGCGAGGTCCACGCCAGCGCACCGCTCGGCGCCAGCCGCGAGCGCATCGAAGCGTTTGTGAAGCGCAACAGCGCCTGGATTATCAGCCGACTTGCCCAACGTGAGCAACGTCAGGCGACAGCGCAAGAGCCGCTCAGTCCCTCGTCCATCATTGAGCTTTGGGGCAAGCCCATCACGGTACAGGATGCACTCGATCACAACTTTGCATCACCCGCACCGCGACCCAAACAGGCCACCTTCGCAAGTTTTATGGGTACCGATGAGCCAAGTGGGCGCGCGCAGGCAAAGCAGTGCACGGCCCTCGACGGCCTAACGTCCGATGAGTTCCAAGCCCACATCGACCAGCTTTATACGTCCGAGGTCACATCGGCGCTGCGCGATATGGTGCACGCATACGAAATCGCAATGGGTGTCGCCGTTTCCCGCGTTTCCGTGCGCAGCATGAAGACGCGCTGGGGCTCCTGCACACCCAAAACCGGCGCCATTCGCATCGCGCGCGAGCTCGCCGCCTACCCCGTCGAATGCCTCGACATGGTTGTCGCCCACGAGCTTGTCCACTTGCTCGAGCCAAGCCACAATCGGCGGTTTCACACCCTGCTCGACACGTACTGCCCCAACAATAGAGCACTGTCTCAGCGACTCAAGCAGCCGCCCATAGAGACGTATTAGAACCGACTAGCGCACGCGCTCGATCTCGACACCGCAGCTTGCCAGGGGAAGACCGACGGGCGCCCAAGGCTTATCGAGCTTAACACGCACGCCAAGCAGCAGGGGGTAACGACGCAGCAGCATCTGGGCCACACCCTCGGCTGCCGCCTCGATGAGCTTAAACGTATGCTCGCGCAGATAGCCATCGACATCGTGGCACACCGAGCCGTAGTCAATCGAGGCATCCAGGTTATCGTGCTCCCCCGCCGCGCGCAAGTCGGCATAGAGCACCAGAGAAACGATGAACTTCTGACCCAGCGCATTCTCCTCGGGATACACGCCATGGTTGGCAAAAACCTCAAGGCCGTCAATGACAATGCGATCGGCATGGCGCAGATCGTCATAGCTCACGTGAGGCACCGCCGTTGCGGTGGATATTTCGCCCCTTCCACGGCGGGCGAGCTCGGCGCCTTCAGTCTTGGTTGCATTCTCGGGCAGTTTCTTGTTACTCATCGCGATCGTCTCCTTCGTTTAGAACCCCGACCGCGCAAACTAGCTACACGCGAATCGACAGGTTCTTTTTATCATCGCTCCAGTTGCAAGCATTGCGCGCGGGGCATGCAAAGCATGCGCGCGACGCTTTGTCGGCTGCATAGAGCAGACGCTCAAGCGGTTGGCTGTTCACGCGCAGCTTTCGATGGCCCAGAATGGCCGTCTTAATGGCTGCGGCATCGGCCGGCTCAAACGCCACGTCATCGGGCATGCCGGCGAGTATTGCATCAGCGACGCGCTCGCTTGCAACATCATGGGATATACCCGATTCATACTGTTCATCTTTGCCGATATCGTGAAGAAGTGCCGTGGCATAGATGACCTCGCGGTCAAATTCGAGCTGTTCCTCGAGATTCTTAATCCACATAATGCGCGCGACATCCAGCAGATGGTCAATACCGTGGCGGCAGAAGATACGCCCCGATTCCAACTGTGCAATGTTGCCCAGGTGCCGCCGGAACAGCCCGTTGGCACAAATGTAATCAATGCGAGGCATGGCACCAAAGGGAGTCAGGCCCGAAGCCATAAAGCCGCGACGCGGCGTCCCTTCATCGGTCTTCGATGTAAAGTCGTTGACGACTCTCATGGTTAGCGGCCCAGCATCCTAAAGAACCGCTCCTCGAGCGCGGGATCGGTCTCAAAGACGCCGCGGCGAGCGAGCGTCACGGTCTTGGTGCCGGGCTTTTGCACGCCGCGCATCGTCATGCACATGTGCTCGGCTTCCATCAGTACAATCGCCCCTTGGGGAGCAAGATACTCCATGAGGGCATCGGCAACCTGTGCACACAGCTGCTCCTGCAGCTGCAGACGACGGGCATAGACCTCAACCGTGCGAGCAAGCTTAGACAGGCCCGCCACGCGACCGTTAGGGATATAGCCGATCGCAGCCTTGCCATAAAACGGCAGCAGATGGTGCTCGCACAGCGAGTAAAACGTAATGTCGCGCTCGATAACCAAATCGTTCGAAGCGACGGCAAAAGTTTTGGACAGGTGCTCCTCGGCACTCTGGTCCATACCGCCGGCAATCTCGCCATACATACGGGCGACGCGTCCCGGAGTCTCCAGCAGGCCCTCACGAGTTGGGTCCTCGCCTATACCTTCAAGCAGCAGCTTAATGGCAGTCTCGACTTTTTCCTGATCGACCATCTGGGCCTCACTTTTCCGATTTTGCGTTCGCGCTATGGTACCACGCCCTCCGGCATCGGCCACAAGCTACATAGTATGGGTCGAATAGACCGGATCATCACGCCAAAGTTCAACCGCATCACAAAGCGCAACGCCCTCGCGCTCAGCACGGGCGCGCGTAGCGTTCATATCGATCACGCGCTGATTGCTCGAGCCTCTGAAGCGCAACGAGATATCGTACAGATCCTGAACGAACGGACCGTCCACCAACATATCGAGGCAGGTAAGGATACGGTCCGTGACCTCGGTATGGTGGCAACCGCCCGGCATAAGCTCCTCGAGCACATCGCCGGTAAAGCACCAAATGGTCTTGCCCGACCCCACAGGATAGGCCGCACGCACGCGTTCTATAAAGTCAACAAGCCCCGCCTGATTCTCGGGCTCCATGGGCTCGCCACCCAGAATCGTCAGACCGTCGTTAAAGGGATGGTCGAGGCTCTCGATAATCTTGTCCTCGACGGCGCGATCGAACGGCTCACCCGCAGCAAAGTCCCACGCGACAGAGTTAAAGCAATTCTTGCACCCACGACGGCACCCGCTCACAAACAGAGAAGTACGAACGCCTTCCCCATCAGCAATGTCGAAATACTTAATGTTCGCGTAATTCATAGGTAACTCTCCCGGGAGGCCGGGACATATCGTCCCGTCCTCAAACATTCTCGGCCTGCGGCCTGCGAAACTGCGGGCGGGACGATATGTCCCGGCCTCATGCAAAGGGTAACTCAATGAACGAAGCGAACATCGAGTATAGGGTTCGAGGTCCAATAAAAGCCTTGTTGCAACTCAACCGTCATCGCAAGCAAAGCGTTGTTGCAAGTCAACTCATTTCCGCTTAGAACTTCGAGGAGTGAGCAGACCGCATGCCGCATCTCAGCTACGTCAACTTGGCTGAGCCGAGAGGACCGCTTGGGCTTTTGCTCGATATGAGTTCCGCACGCAAAGAAGGCCACTTAATGTGGCCTTCGTCTTGCGCAGGACTGTCCGAAATAGCGAGCAAATGCCCAAGCGGCCCTCCCGGCTCAGCCCCGGAGCGGTATTAGAGATGCAGCACGCGGTCGCGGATCTCCTCGGTTCGACCCTGGTTCCAGAATTGAGTACCGATGTAGCCGCACGTACGACGGGCGACATTCATCTTCTCCTGGTCACGGTTACCACAGTTGGGGCACTCCCACACCAGCTTGCCATCATCCTCGACAATCTTAATCTCGCCATCGTAGCCGCACACCTGACAGTAGTCGCTCTTGGTGTTGAGCTCGGCATACATGATGTTGTCATAGATGTACTGCACAACGCGAATCACAGCCTTGAGGTTGTCCTGCATGTTGGGAACCTCAACGTAGGAAATGGCGCCGCCCGGCGAAAGCTGCTGGAACATGCCCTCAAACTTAAGCTTGTCGAAGGCGTCGATTTCCTCGGACACGTGGACGTGATAGCTGTTGGTGATATAGCCCTTATCCGTTACGCCCGGAACGATGCCAAAGCGACGCTGCAGGCACTTCGCAAACTTGTAGGTCGTCGACTCCAGCGGGGTTCCGTACAAAGAGAAGTCGATATCGCTTTCGGCCTTCCACTCCGCGCACTTGTCGTTCATGCGCTGCATGACCGCCATGGCAAACGGCGTGCCCTCCTTCTCGGTGTGGCTGTGGCCCGTCATGTACTTGACGCACTCGTACAGACCGGCATAGCCCAGGCTAATGGTGGAGTAGCCACCAACGAGCAGTTTGTCGATCGTCTCGCCCTTCTTCAGACGTGCCAGAGCGCCGTACTGCCACAGAATAGGCGCGGCGTCCGAAAGCGTGCCCATCAGACGCTCGTGACGGCACAGTAGGGCACGGTGGCACAGCTCCAGACGCTCGTCAAAGATCTTCCAGAACTTGTCCATGTCCTGATGCGAGCTCAGCGCGACATCGGGCAGGTTGATGGTCACAACGCCCTGGTTAAAGCGACCGTAGTATTTGGGCTTGGTCGGGTCGTAGTTAAGCGCGTTGGCGACATTGTTAAAGCCGTTGCCCGAGCGATCGGGGGTCAGAAAGCTGCGGCAGCCCATGCAGGTATAGCAATCGCCATTGCCCGCGGTCTCGCCCTTCGACAGCTTGAGCTCGCGCATCTTCTTCTCGGAGATGTAATCGGGCACCATGCGCTTTGCGGTGCACTTGGCAGCCAACTGCGTCAGATAGAAGTACGGCGAGTCCTCGCGGACGTTATCGTCCTCGAGCACATAGATGAGCTTGGGGAACGCCGGGGTGATCCACACGCCGGCCTCGTTCTTAACGCCCTCGTAGCGCTGGCGAAGCGTCTCCTCCACAATCATGGCGAGGTCGTGCTTCTCCTGGGCGGAGCGTGCCTCGTTCAGGTACATGAAGACCGTCACGAACGGCGCCTGCCCGTTGGTGGTCATAAGGGTGACGACCTGGTACTGAATCGTCTGGACGCCGCGGCGAATCTCATCGCGCAGACGGTCCTCGACAACCTCGCGCACCTTCTCGGCGGGAGCGGAAACACCCAGCTCCTCGAGCTCACGGGCAACCTCTCCGCGAATTTTCTGACGGCTTACCTCGACAAACGGAGCAAGATGCGTCAGAGAGATGGACTGGCCGCCGTACTGGGAGGAAGCGACCTGAGCGATAATCTGCGTAGCAATGTTGCAGGCCGTCGAGAAGCTATGGGGCTTTTCGATCAGCGTGCCCGAGATAACGGTGCCGTTCTGGAGCATATCCTCCAGGTTCACCAGATCGCAATTGTGCATGTGCTGGGCAAAGTAATCAGAATCGTGGAAGTGAATGAGGCCCTCGTTATGGGCATCCACGATATCCTGGGGCAGCAGCACGCGCTGGGTCAGGTCCTTGGAGATCTCGCCGGCCATGTAGTCACGCTGGACGGAATTGACGGTCGGGTTCTTATTGGAATTCTCCTGTTTGACCTCTTCGTTGTTGCACTCGATGAGCGACAGAATCTTGTCGTCGGTCGTGTTCTTCTGGCGCTTCAGGCTCTGAACATAACGGTAGATAATGTAGTGACGGGCGACCTCGTAGCAGTCGAGGCGCATAATCTCGTCCTCGACCAGGTCCTGGATCTCCTCGACCGAAACGGTATGGCCGGCGTTCTCGCATGCCTCGGCGACGTTTTGCGCCGCGTAAATCACCTGACGGTCGGTAAGACGAGAGCCCTCCTGGACCTCCAAGTTGGCGGCGCGGATCGCATTGACGATCTTATCGATGTCAAAGGTAACCTCGGTACCGCTGCGCTTGATGATCTTCATCCTCTTGCCTCTCCTTTGCCTCTTTCGCGTCATGGCCTCATTGCGCTTTAGAGCCAAACGATGCCCGACAGGGCTTGCCCCTGCCTTGCGGCGCCGCTGCGCAATCTGTGTTCTCGATAACCATAAGTCTTCATGCGGACAATCTTCATAGCCGATCAAGCGGCCCAAAGGTCTATCCGAATGAGATAAGTAGGGTTCTCGTTCTCTGTCCGCCATCTATCATACGACAAAGACGCCTCTATATCCTGTATTCTTTTTTTAGGTCAAACACAACATATAGTGTTTCAGCAGGTCAAAGCAATTGGTTAATTTACAGACGCATTAAAACCGAGGTGTCACAGATGAGCCAATCGGCCTCCGTCAGCGCAACTACCTGCATGGCAGTTTTGAAACCCCCTCGCGGGGCTGCGGGAAAATCCTACCAAAACCAAACCGCTCACGCCAAAAGAATCCAAAAGATTGTGCTTGACCTAGATGTTGCGGTCGAAGCCGATCCAGATGAGTGACTACGACAAGCTCGTTCGGCTGTCGTGGCTGCCAGCATAGCCGCGGCTGATTTTGCGGCGTGGCTTGTCGGCGTAAAGCAAAACAGCCCAGAGGCGAAGCCTCTGGGCTGCGAACATTTGGTGGGCGTTACAAGATTTGAACTTGTGACCTCTTCCGTGTCAGGGAAGCGCTCTCCCCCTGAGCTAAACGCCCAAATGGAGCGGACAACGGGGCTCGAACCCGCGACCCCAACCTTGGCAAGGTTGTGCTCTACCAACTGAGCCATGTCCGCCTGCGAGGATTTAATATACGGGATGATCAACCCGAATGCAAGAACAATTTTGGATTTATCTGAAAAAATTGTCCTCGCGCCCTCGCGCCTTGGCGCCTTCGCGCCTTCGCAAAAGCATCGGCCGTCATGGAAGGCGCGAACAAACGCAGACTCGCCACAAGATACCCCTACATCTCGCCGAGCATAATCCAAGCCGAGTTGTCCTGTGTGAGCTTGCCGTCTGCAAGCGGCGATGAGGTGAGTAGGACCCTACCAGCCGGCAGTTCCACGGGCGCTGCGCCGAAGTTCGTCACACACGCCCAGCCGTTGTCACGGCGATAGGCGATGACGCCGCCCTCGGCACCCTCGGCACCATCCGCAAGATCGGTGCGTCCGTCAAGATCGAGCCACGCAAAATCGTTGGTACATCCGCGCAACTCGCGCCGCAACCGGAGGGCGTCGCGATAGAGAGAAAGCATCGATGCCGGGTCTACCTCTTCCCTATCGACAGCGTAGTCGGAAAACCACGCGGGCTGCGGCAGATGGGGCGTCGCATTGGCACCCGCCGGCGAAAACCCAAACGATCCGTCCTGTGCGGGATCGTCCGCCGCCGTCCACGGCAGGGGCACACGGCAGCCGTCTCGCCCCTTCTCGCGCTTCGGTCCGTGCGTATTGGTCGCATTTGGATCTTCAAGCGCAGCCCACGGAATATCCGCCACCTCAAAAAGGCCGAGCTCCTCACCCTGATACACGTATGCCGAGCCCGGAAGCGCCATCTCAAGCAAAAGGGCCGCCCGTGCGCGGCGCTCGCCGAGCTCACGGTTCTCGTCATACGACGACCCGTCGCGCAAGAGCCAGTCAAGAGCGATCTGATGGTAGCGCGTCGCCTTGATCTGCGGCAGGGCATAGCGCGTTGCCACACGCGGCACGTCGTGGTTAGAGAGCACCCAGGTCGAAGCGGAATCGGATTCGACGGCGGCTTTCAGCCCCTCCTCGATCGCGGCATGCATGTCGCCATAGGTCCAAGTGGCCTTGGCGAACTCAAAATTGAACGTCTGGCCGAGCTCACTGGGGCGCGCGTAGAGATACTGGCGCTCGGGCAGCACCCATGCCTCGGCGACGGCGCTGCGCGGCGGATCATAACGATCGAACACGCGGCGCCACTCGCAATAAATCTCGTGGACCTCGTTACGGTCCCACAGGGGATGGGTGCCATCGTCAACCATGTCATCGCCCTCGGCAAGATGCCACCGGTCAAGATCATCGCGGTCGAGGTCCTTGGCGAGGCCATGCGCCACATCGATACGGAAGCCGTCGACGCCCCGATCGCTCCAAAACGCGAGAACGTCGCAGAAGAACGCGTGAACGTCGGGGCATGACCAGTTAAAGTCGGGCTGCTCAGGCGTAAACATGTGCAGATACCACTGGCCGTCCGCAACACGCGTCCAGGCAGGGCCACCAAAATTGGCATTCCAATTGGTGGGGGGCAGCTCACCATGCTCGCCACGACCTTCTCGGAAGATATAACGGGCGCGCTCGGGCGATCCGGGGCCGGCGGCAAGAGCAGCTTTGAACCAGGAATGCTGGTCGGATGAGTGATTGGGTACGATGTCGACGATGACCTTGATGTCGCGCGCGTGGGCAGCAGCGACCATGTCATCGAAGTCGTCAAGCGAGCCGAGACGCGGGTCAACATCGCAGTAGTCCGCCACATCATAGCCGCCGTCGACAAGCGGCGATGGGTAGAATGGGCTCAGCCATATGGCATCGATGCCCAGCCGCTCAAGATAGTCCATTTGCTGCGTAATGCCCGCGATATCGCCCAGACCCGAACCGGTCGAATCCTTAAACGAACGCGGGTAAATCTGATAGATCGCAGCATCGGACATCCATGAGCGCGAGGAGGTTTTCTCTGTAGCCATGGGGTGTGTCTCCTTTGCAACGAGGTCTTGCGAGATGCCCACGATGATACGCCCAAGGCTGGCATTCGCGACAAACAATTCCGCAGCCACGCCCCAAAACGCTCGCTCCCTCTCGGGTTCGATCCTATGTGATGGGTACGAAAAAGCCCGGCTACCGTAGTAGCCGGGCTGTTGCGCTTGGAGCGGACAACGGGGCGTCCGCGTATCCGCTTCGCGGATTCGCACCGGCTTCGGCCGCCTGCCGGCGACCTCGCCAGCTCGCTACAAACGCTCCGCGTTTGCTTAACACTCGCTCCCTCTCGGGTTCGAGCCCATGCGATGGGTACGAAAAAGCCCGGCTACCGTAGTAGTCGGGCTGCTGCGTTTGGAGCGGACAACGGGGCTCGAACCCGCGACCCCAACCTTGGCAAGGTTGTGCTCTACCAACTGAGCCATGTCCGCATATGTAAAACAAAACGGGCGCCGGAGCGCCCGGATGTTGCCTGGAGGCGAAGCCCGGATTCGAACCGGGGGTAAAGGCTTTGCAGGCCTCTGCCTTACCACTTGGCCACTTCGCCGAAAAAGGACCGCCTAAACGGTCCGGAAATGCAATGGAGCGGACAACGGGGCTCGAACCCGCGACCCCAACCTTGGCAAGGTTGTGCTCTACCAACTGAGCCATGTCCGCTTGCGGGTTATTAATTTACGCGAGTTGTCCAAAAGACGCAAGTACTTTTTTCAAAAAACTTGTCTGCCGCATGTTCTTAGTAGCCAAACGCGCTAAAGCGATTGGCTAGGCACACGATTCCAGCGCTCCGCTAAACAGCTTCACCATCTGCACGCGCGTGCCGGCGCCGTCCGTACGACGAGCAACCTCCACGTTATCGACGAGCATACGCATAAGCTTGATACCACGGCCGCGCTCCTCTGATGCGACCGGTTCGCTCGTTTCATCGATAGAATAGCCGGCACCTCGATCAAGCACCTCAACCACAACGCGATCGCCATAGGCCTGAACCGTCAGGACGCACCCGATGCCGCCCGCATGGTCATAGGCATTACCCAGCGCCTCCCCCGACGCCAATGCGACATCGTAGCGCTCGTCACGGCGCAACGGAAGCGATTCAAGGAGTTCGGCGATGCGATGTCGGTAGTATGGAAGATTCTCGATACCCTGACGGACCTCGACGCTCTTACTCCAGCGAGGCAGCTCCCCCACCGGAATGGCGGGAATAGACTCCCGTGCCGGCTCCGCGACATGAAGAATATCGACAAGACGTGCAATCTCCAAAAAGCGAACAACTTCACCTGATGCATTGACGAGCGAAAGCAGGCCTTCTCGCCTCATGAGCTCACGAGCGCGCGTAAGCAGGAATGCCAAGCCCGTCGAATCGATAAAGCTAACAGCCTGACAGTTGATGACGACACGACGCACGCCGCGGCCAATCAAAGCATCCAACCGCCGACGCAGCGCAGGCACCGTGGCGATGTCGATATCGCCTAGTGGCGTCAAAACCGCTATGTCATTCCACTCATTCATACGACCATGGTTCCCCAAAAAAGCCCACTCGATGCATTCGTTTCCCCAACCGTACGGATTCAGCCCGTCCAGCGTCGTCTATGAACGACCCCGTAAAAACTCAAGGGACACCAATGCAATGTCATCGTCCAGCGCCGATTCGGTAAATCGGTCGAGCTCGCCCAAGACCTTGCCGCAGATTCCCGATACGCCCTCACCCGAGACAGAGAGCAGAAGGTCACGAAGGCGCTGCTCGCCAAAGAAAGCACCCGAGCGGTCACGTGCTTCGATTGTTCCGTCGGTGTACATAAATAGCATGTCACCAGGAGCGAACGTAAACACGCCTGTCTCGTACACCATGCTCTCAAAGGCACCGATTACCCCCGATTGGCATCCAAGCAGCTCGACCTCTCCCCCACGAGCCTCGTCGCCACCCAGCGGCATCGACTCTGGCCTGATGACCATGGTCGGAGGATGGCCCGCCGAACAATACGTTGCGCGTCCGGCTTTAAGGTCAATCTTGGCGATAAAGGCCGTCACAAACGTCTCGACCCTCGAAAAGCCCATGAGCATGCTGTTAAGGGAGCGTGCCATGCGGGCCGGTCCAGCGCCCTCCCAGGCATATGCCGTCAGGGCCGTCTTGACGAGCGCGGACATCGATGCAGCCTCAATGCCTTTGCCAGACACATCGCCCAGAATCATGACGGCGCAATCGTCGGGAAGACGGATGAGCGTATAGAAATCGCCGCCGACCAACGCCGAGTTCGTGGCCGACAGGTACACCGAATCGGTTGCGATACCCGGAACATCCCCCAGTGAATTTCTCATGCCAATCTGGAGGGTCTGAGCGATATGGCGCTCCTCACGCTTTTGAGATTCGCCTTCATAGATCAGTTCAAAGTCATGAGCCAAGTGCACCAAGTAGTCATATTCAAGGTCATCAATCGGCTCTTGGCTACCATCACGAAGCAGCAGCGCGCGCGTCGTCGGGCCCTTCGCAACAGAAGCAGGAACGATCGCGTCGTTACTGTGCTTGCCATCGCCCTCAGAGCGCGGGCGCCCCGCCTCGATGCCGGCGTCGACGTAGAGACCCTGGCAAGGCAGGCCATGTGCCCTAAGCCAGCCTCCCATAGGCATCGATTCGTCAACGCGAGTTATACGGACGTGTTTAAGGTCCTCGGCACTCGTGCCGCCCAAAACAGATGCCTCAAAGCCATCGGGGGCAGCCCCCAAACGTGCCGCTGGCGCCGTCGTGGAAAAGAAAAGCTTCTCGGGATCATCCGGCAAAGCAACGCGACTGCCGCCTTCAAAATCTATGACGTAGGAATCCAGACTGGCGTCATACTCAATAGGGCAAAAATGGCAGTTGAGCATATTGCAGATCTCGGACGATACCGCCTGGGTAGCCGCGGCGGAATCGTCTAGAAAGGTAAACAACTCATCCCGCAAGACATTGAGCGAGCGGCCAAGCTCGGCCGTGCGACGGGAGCGAAGGCTCGATGCCATGCCGACCAGCTGGATAGACAGGTAATCGCAAATGACCTCGAGCACATTAACGTCATAGGCAAGCGGTGCCTGGGGGCGTTTCCAACCAACTTCCAGCACGCCAAGGATCTGCGTACCGTAAAAAACGGGAAGACAGATTTCACTGCGGTACGGAGGCATATCCTGCATGCGCAACAGGTGCTTAGAACGATTATCCAGGTCCATGAACATACCGGAGGCGGCCTTATCGCCCTCAAGGTCCTGTTGAATCGACAAGCGACAGGCACGCGACTCGCGAAGAACATACGTCGGAATGCCAGCGCCATACGGCAAAAACTCGGGCAGGTAGCTGTCGTACAGCTCCTTGGAAACACCGCGAAGCTTAAAGCCGCCGCTCTCAGAAAAATAGATAGCGGCACCCGAAGCATCGAGCGTTCCTACAAGCTGGTTCAAAACGGTATCAAGCAGACTGGGTAACTCATCGGAGCCCACAGTGCTCATAATGACCGAGAGCGTCCCAGAGAGACGCTTGTTCGCCACTCTAAGCTCCGATAACGCACGCTTGAGCTGACGGTCGTGAGAATACTGTTCTTCGATGCTATGGAGCGCCACCAGGACACGTGGCGCGCGGCGCCCAAAGATGCGTGGAGGCGTTACGGAACCCGCACGAACCAAGACGGGGATAAAGGAGCCGTCACTCAGCTTGAGCATCAGTTCGTTCTCGGAGCCATCAGTTTCAAATGGCAGACGATGTTCCGTCGCACGTTCAAAAGCGGACGAGTACAGGACGTCTTTAACATCTCCACCAATGACGTCGGCGCGTTCCTCGCACATCAAACCAAGTAAGCGATTATTCACATGCAGAATGGTTCCGTCGAGCTCGCAGATGATGACAGCATCGCTCGTGATCTCGACCAGTTGGGCAACGTCTGCCCACTCGTTGCGTTCAAGCGTTTCCATCGTGGACCCCACCGTCTATCGGTAACAAAAAAGCCTCCGAAGAGGCTTCTCAAATGCGATGGTGTCGGAGGCGGGACTTGAACCCGCATGACCAAAAAGCGGTCACTAGCACCTCAAGCTAGCGCGTCTGCCAATTCCGCCACTCCGACATGCTATGTTGTTGATTCGCAGTTCGCTTTGTTAGACCCGCGCGTTCAACGAGGAAGATAATAACCTATGATTCGAGAACTGTGCAAGCACTTTTTTCAAAAAAGTTTACGAATTTGTCCTTGATTATCGACTTCATCCGAACACCTCCCACATTCATCCGTACATGTACGGATGAATGTGGGAACCCGATACCCTGAGGGCCGGACCGGCCGGCCCCGGAAGATCGGAGGACGGC
>DBGDDN010000060.1:0-15419 GCA_048343195.1 Collinsella sp. | reverse complement strand
GCTGAGTCTGGGAAGAGGTGCCGGGCGGAGGGCGGAGCATGGCCACCGGACCCATCGAAACACATCTCCACCGTTCCTTCAACTGGGAAAACGGCGCCCCCGGGGCCCGGATGGGGCCTCGGGGGCGTTCGGCTAGCTGCGGGAACGGCCTGTCCGCCTAATGTGTTCGGCTGAGATCGGAAATCAACCCTGAGTTAGTATTTAGAGCGTGATGATGCCCGAGATATCGAGGGCCTGAGCGTCGGAGACGTCATGTGTGGCGAGCAAGAGCGTGCGGCCGTCGAGCAGGTCGAGCACGACCTTGGTCGTCGCATCGCGCGCGGCGGCATCCAGGCCGGTAAAGGGCTCGTCAAGAATCACCGCGCCGCCCGGGCACAGCAGGGCCCGAGCGATCTCGACGCGACGGCGCTGCCCGCCCGAAAGCTCGGCCACGCGCGAATGCACGTCGATTCCCGGCACCAGCAGGCGCAGCAGGGCCGCAGCGCTCGAATCATCCACGCGTGCATCGGCGCACACCAGCACGTTATCCAGCGCCGAGGCGGACTCGATCAAGCGTGCATCCTGAAACACCATCGAGCACGGCGCGCACTCCCCCGCTGCCAACGAAAGCAGCGTCGACTTGCCCATGCCCGAAGCGCCCATCACGCAGATACGCCCACCCGCAGGCACGTTGAGCACCAGACCATCCAGCGCCGGCGCCCAGGGCGCACGATCGCCCACGACAAGCGCAAGCTCCGCTGCAGCGCCATCGCTCGCAGCCCCCGCACGCCCGCGCAGTCCATGCCCATGCGCCCGCACGGCCGCGCGCCACGCCACGGGTCCCGAAACCCGCAGCAGCCACACCAGCACGCGCTCACACGTCCACGAGGCGGCAACGACCAGCACGGTCCACGCCAGCAGATCAGCCGTCTCAATCAAAAGCTTTGCCTGATAGATGCGCTCACCCACGGTGCCCACCGCCATGCCGATCAGCTCGGCTGCCACGCCGGCCTTCCAGCTCATGCCGATCACGGCGCGGGCGCACGAAAGCACAAACGGCAGGACTTCGCGCCAGGTATGGGCGCAAAACAGGCGCCGGCCGCGCACGCCATGCAGACGGAACATCTGCTCCAGCGGTTTATTCACCTGTGCCAAGCCCTCGGCCAGCGAAAAATACACGCCCGGCAGCGCCATCAAAAAGACCGCGGCGATGCTCACGCGCGCCGATCCCAACCAAATAAGCAGCAGGACCACCACGCAGGCAACCGGCGTCGCCTTAACAAACGAAAGTGCCGGAGCCACCAGGCGGGCAAACGCACGCGAACGTGACGAAATCCCGGCCAGCACGCCACCACACACCGCGGCAAGCGCCAGCCCGCCCAATATCCGCGCGCCCGAGCCCGCCAAAATCGCCCAGGTACCGCCATCGCACACCAGGCGCAGCAGCGCCAAGGCAACAGCACCCGGCCCCGGCAAGATCAGTGGCTGCGCCACCAGCGCCGCCGCGAAGACCCACACGGCAAGCCAAAAGGCGGCGACGGCACCTGCTGCCGCCACCGCCTTCATACGCTCTGTCATTTGTCGAGCAAACGCACGCACGGGCTACTCCATGTAGTAGAAATCGTCAGCCGGAAGTTTACCACCCACGGCGCTCGCGTCCGCGTCGGCCAGCACCTGCAGATACCCACTAAGTGCCGCCTTCATATCCTTGCCCGTCTGGCACACAAGCATGCACCCGGGAATCGCCTTCTCGGCAATCTTGGCGTTGTCCACGATGCCAGCATCGACCACGGCCTGCGCCCAGTCTGCCGGCACCGCATTGACGGCCTTAACGCTCGCCGCATGGCAGCTCAGGAACTCCGCCACGGCCTCGGGATGTTCCTCGGCAAACGCGCGGCGCACCACGGTCACACCCGTCAGCAGGCGCGAACCCGTGTCACCTGCCAGCTCATCCCACACATCGGTCAGACTTACCGGCGCCGACAGCTTGCCTTCGCTCTTTGCGATGGCGGCGGTCTTGAACGGCTCCGGCAGCACGCCCACGGCGGACGGGTCGGCAAGCAGGGCCGACAGCACCTCGGTGGGCTCGCTCTTAAACTCGAGCGTCACCTGGCCGGTCAGGCCCGCGCGCTCCAGCAGGAAGTTCATGACGTACTCTGGCGTGGTGCCCTTACCCGTCATATAGACGGTGCGACCCGCCAGGTCGCCAAACGAGGCCACACTCGCGTCGCCCGTCACAACGTTCAGCACACCCAGCGTGTTGATGTCGATGACCTGCACCGCGCCCTCGGTCTTGTTGTAGAGCACGCTCGCCACGTTGGCGGGCACCAGGGCAATGTCGATATCGCCCTGAATGACCTTGGGCACAATCTCATCGGCGGCAGTGTTGATCGCAAAGTCGAACTCATTGTCCGTCTCGCCATCGGCCGCCCGGTCCATAAACTGCACCAGACCAATCGAGGTCGGCCCCTTGAGCGAGGCGACGTGCACCTCGACCGGCTCGGCAGCAGCACCGGCGCCGTCCGTGGCAGCCGAGCCCGCGGCGGACCCGGCACCGGCAGCCCCGCCGCCACAGCCCGCGAGCGCAAGCGACAGCGCGCCCGCGGCGAGCGCCGAGGCAAACCCCCGGCGCGACATCTCAACATTAAACGCGCACATCGCTAGCACGCCCCCTCGTTAGGCATCGCCCATGCGTGATGGTCGGTATGCAGCAGCTCCTCGGCCAGCGGCGAGAGCGGCTCACCCAAGAACTCGCGGTAGCACGCCTGGACATCGGGATTCTCGTGCGAGAAGCGAATGTCCGCAGCGGCATCCAAGCCCCAGAGCACCTGGCCACGCTCGGCTGCCAGCTCGCAGCCGTCGTGGATGGGCTGACCGCCGCCACCGACGCAGCCGCCCAGGCACGCCATGACCTCAACGAAGTCATAGCTCACGCGGCCGTCGCGAATCGCGTCGAGCAGACGGGCGGCGTTGCCCAGCCCGTGTGCCACGGCGACGCGTGCCTTGGTGCCATCGATATCGGCCACGGCTTCCTTCCAGCCGTCCAGCCCGCGCACATCGGTAAAGAAGTCGGCGTCGGGGTTCTTGCCCGTCACCAGGTAATAGGCCGAGCGCACGGCGGCCTCCATCACGCCGCCCGTGGCGCCAAAGATCACACCCGCGCCCGTGCCAAAGCCCAGCGGCGTGTCGAGCGGCTCCTCAACCAGCGTGTCGACGCTCACGTGGCTCGCGCGGATCATGCGCACCATCTCGCGCACCGTCAGCGCAACGTCCACATCGGGCGTGCCGTCCTCGCCCACCATGCTCGGCAGCGCGCACTCGGCCTTCTTGGCCGTGCACGGCATCACGGACACCACAAACAGGCGCTCGGGCTCCACGCCCAGCACTTTGGCGTAGTAGGTCTTGGCGATGGCGCCGAACATCTGCTGCGGCGACTTGGACGTGGACAGGCTGTCGACAAACTCGGGGTAACGTGCCTTCACAAAGCGTACCCAGCCCGGGCAGCAGCTCGTGAACATGGGCCAGCCGCGGCTGTCGCCCTCGCCCTTGGCAGCCTTACCCAGGCGCTCGAGCAGCTCGGAGCCCTCCTCCATAATGGTGAGATCGGCCGAGAAGTCGGTGTCGAACACGTACTCAAAGCCCACGCGGCGCAGCGCACAGGCCAGGCGCTCGACGGTGGCCTCATCGCGCGGAATGCCGAGCTCCTCGCCCCAGGCGCTACGCACGGCCGGCGCAATCTGCACCAGCACGATCTTGTCGGAATCGGCGATGGCGTCGAACACGGTCTCGGTATCGTCGCGCTCGCGCAGGGCGCCCGTCGGGCAATGCGTGATGCACTGACCGCACGCGACGCAATCGGTCTTGCCGATCGGCGCACGTCCGCGGGTGCCCACGGCGGTATGCGTGGCGCGGTTGGTCAGATCCCAAATCCCTAAGCCCTGCACGCTCTCGCACACCTTGATGCAGCGCATGCATTTGATGCACTTGTCGTTATCGCGGATGATGGGGAAATCGAAGTCCCAGCCCTCACGCGCCAGGTGCTGCTCGTACGGCAGATAGAAGATGCCCAGGTCGTTGGCGATGGTCTGCAGGTTGCAGTTACCGCTGCGCACGCAGCTCGTGCAGCGCGAGTCGTGTTGGGACAGCAGTAGTTGCACGTTGGTGCGACGCGCCTCGCGGGCCTTGGGGCTGTTGGTGTGGACCACCATGCCGTCGAGCACGTAGTTGTTGCAGGCGGCAACCAGCTGATCGCAGCCCTCAACCTCGACCACGCACACACGGCAACCGCCAATCTCGTTTAGATCGCGCAGGTAGCACAGGGTGGGAATCTGGATGCCGACGGACTTGGCCGCGTCCAGGATCGTGGTGTGCTCGGGCACCACGACCTCGCAATTATCGATCGTGAGCTTGACCATATTGAGTGCTCCGCTTTCGGTGTTGTCGCTAACAGTGGGGTTGTTGAGCTCTACCATTCCAGGTTCCTCCCTCCGCGGAACGCGCCAAAGCCAAAGTGGTCGCAACGCAGGCAGCGGCTTGCCTCCTGGCGTGCCTCCTCCTCGGTAAGGCCCTGCTCGACCAGATTCCAATCGTGGATGCGCTCGCCGGCCTCGCGCTCGCCCAGCTCGCAGCGGCCGCACTCGTGCTTGCCCTTAAACTGCACGGTCGGCAGCTCAACGTCGAGCTTGATCTTGTGGTCAAAGCCCAGGTAGCGGTCGATATTTGCCGAAGCAACGCGGCCGGCGTTGATGGCCCGGATGACGGTGGCGGGACCGGTCTGGCAGTCACCGCCGCTAAAGAGGCCATCGAAGTTAGGCACGGCACCATCCGAATCGGTGACCACGCGGCCCCACTTGCAGGCGATGCCCATGTCCTCAAACGGCTTGGAGTCGATGTCCTGGCCAATGGCCACAAACACGCGCTCGCAGGGAATGACGCGCTCGGGCGTGGCTGCGGCACGCGGAGCCGGACGTCCACGGCGGGGCTCGCCGATAATCTGCGGCTGCACGCGTAGGCCACTCACGCGACCGTCCTCGCCCGTCTCGATAGCGAGCGGTGCGGTGAGCTCAAGAACCTCGCAGCCCTCGGCCTGGGCGCCGGCAATCTCGGCATCCTGGGCCGTCATGTCGCAGATGCGACGGCGGTAGACGATGCTTACTTTTTCGGCGCCGCAACGCACGGCAGAGCGAGCCACGTCCATGGCCACGTTGCCGCCGCCGATGACGTACACGCGCTGGCCGCTCAGGTCGGGCAGCTCGCCATCGCCGATGGCGCGCAACATCTTGACGGCCGACTCCACGCCGAGCGCCTCTTCGCCCGGAAGGCCAAGCTTCTTATCGCTGTGGGCGCCAATGGCCAGGTAGACGGCATCGAACTCGTCGCGCAGGCGGCCGAGCTCCTCGCCGTTGACGGAGTGGTCGAGTTCCACGTCGATGCCGGCGCTCAAAATCCAGTCGATCTCGGCCTGCAGGCGCTCGCGCGGCAGACGGTAGCTGGGAATGCCATAGCGCAGCATGCCGCCCAGGTGGTGGCGCTGCTCAAAGATCGTCACCTTATGGCCCATCACGGCCAGGTAGTAGGCGCAGGAAAGGCCGGCCGGGCCGCCGCCAATCACGGCGATGCGCTTGCCGGTGTTGTCAGCCACGCTGGGCTTATAATCGTTGAGGTCGCTGTGCTCAACGGCAAAACGCTTGAGGGCGAGGATGTTCATGGGATCGTCGACCATGCCACGACGGCAGTGCATCTCGCAGGGATGCTCGCACACCAGGCCGCAAACGAGCGGCAGTGGGTTGTTCTTGCGGATGACCTTGACGGCATCGGCATAGCGGCCGGCCTCGACGAGCGAAATGTACCCGGGAATGTCGACGTGCGCCGGGCAGCCCGAGACGCACGGGACGCGGGCCTCGCGGTCAAAGCCGCAGGAGTGCTCGCGAATGTGGTGCTCAAAATCGTCGCGGAAGCCGCGAATGGCCGTGAGTGCCATGGCGCCGGCCTCGTAGCCGATAGCGCAGTCACTCGAAAGGTAGATGGTGCGGGCCGTGCGCTCAATCAAATTGAGCGTGGACTCGTCGGCGCGGCCCTCGAGCACATCGGCGAGCAGATCGCTCAGCGCGCTCAGGCCCACACGGCAGGGCGTGCACTTGCCGCAGCTCTGGGTGGAGCACAGGTTGACGAGCGCCGCCGTAAACTCAACGGGGCACGGGGCGAGCGAACTCACCGCCAGACGGCGCCCAAGCGCATCGTGCAGGTCGTCCATGACGGCCTGAGCGTGGCTGCGTTCCATTACGTGCAGTCGTGCCATAAGATCCCCTCTCATGCGGCAGCCCGGAGGCGAGGCCGGGCGAAGTTGCTACACGCACAACACTGACCTAAAAAGTTGTTAGGTCTCCACGCAGTTCGGCAGGCGGTATGAAATGTCACCCTCGGCGGTGAAATAGAACATTACCGCAGATAAATGCCATATTTGATAAAACGCGTTACCAAATGACAATGCCCCGCCCACGCAATCACGTGGACGGGGCATTGCTCCAGGTATGCGGTCAGCGACCCTGTTGTTTTTACTTAAGCTCGGGCCAGTAACCCTTGTTGGCCTCGATCATGTCGTCGAGAACCTCCTTGGCGACCTTCATCGACGGCACGGTCTTGTTGAGTGTAAAGGCCTTGAGCGCCTTCTCGTACGAACCCTCGATCGTAGCCTCGACCACGAGCTTCTCGGAGTTCAGCTGCTGCATCATGAGGCCCTGCTGGAACAGAGGAATGTTGTCGCGGCTGATGACCTCGGGGCCGTTCTTGCCAATGTAGGCAGGCAGCTCGACCATGGCGTCGTAGGGCATGTTGGGGATAGCGCCCTTGTTCTCGCAAATGACCAGGAAACGCTGCTTGGTGTCGTTCTTCAGAGCGATGGCCAGGTCGGCAATCCAGTCGCCGTGGCTGCCCGCATAGAACGTGCTCTCGTCGATCTCGCCCGTCTTCTCGTAATGGTCGATGCCGTCGAAGAGGTTCTTCTCGCGCGTCTCCTCAACCTCGTTAGCACGGGTACGCTCGGGGTTGGAGTGCTCGACGAACTCCTTCTGCTGCAGGTAGTAGTTCAGATACGTGTTGGGCAGGTACTCCGGGAAGCACTCCATGATCTCGTACTCGCCCTTCCAGACGTAGTACCAGCTGCCCTTGGTGTGGCGGTTCTGCTCGGGGTGCTCGTCGGTGGCCTCCTCGGGCTTCTTTGCCATGAGCGAGCCCATGCCCTTGAGGTAGGAGTCGGGCAGCAGAATCTCATGCTCCTTGATGTACTCGCGCAGCTGCGGCAGAACCTCCTCGCCCTTGTGGCGGATCGAGGTGAACCAACCAAAGTGGTTGAGACCAAAGTAATCGTACTCGACATCCTTCTTGTCGATATCGAGCGCGGCGCAAACCACGTCGATGATCGCGATCGGCATGTCGCAGATGTTGATGATGCGAGCATTGGGACGCAGCACACGGCAGCCCTCGGAGACGATGGCGGCAGGGTTGGAGTAGTTGAGAATCCAGTAGTCCTTCTTGGCGTACTTCTCAACGTCATCGATCAGCTCGACCATGGGGAAGATGGTGCGCATGCCGTAGGCAAGGCCGCCGCAACCGCAAGTCTCCTGACCCACGCAGCCGTGACGAAGCGGAATCTTCTCGTCCTGCTCGCGCATGGCGTAGCCGCCCACGCGCATCTGAGCAAACACGAAGCTCGCGTCGGTGAAAGCCGTCTTTTTGTCGGTGGTCACCGTGAGCTTGATGTCCAGGCCGAGGTCCTCGTGCAAAATCCAGTCCACGAGCACGCCGATCTTGCGCTGGCGCTCCTCGTTGATGTCGTACAGACGAATCTCGTCAACGTCGAGCTCGTCCTTGCGCAGGGCGATGGACTTGACGATGCCGGGGGTAAAGGTGGATCCGCCACCACACAGAGTAATGATCATTGTTTACTGCTCCTTCTCAATTGCGTTTTCGACCTTGTCGCGCATCTCGGCGACCTTCATGCCAAAGATGATCTGGATATTATTGCCGTTGCGGTTGATGCCGCTGTTGGGCACGTGGTTGATGAGGTCCTCATTGATGAGGTCCGGGTTCTTAACGTTCACGCGGAGACGCGTAAAGCAGTTCTCGAGCTCCTCGATGTTGTCCTTGCCGCCAAGACCTGCGACCAGGTCGGCAATACCTGCATCGACGCCCTCTGCGGGAGCTGAGGCAACAGCGCCCTGCTTCACCGCGACAGACGCGGCGGCCTCGCCCTCGGCAACGGACTCGGCGAGCTCGGACTCCTCCTCGCGACCAGGCGTGTGGAGGTTGAGCTTCTTAATAAGGAAGGTGAAGAGGAAGAAGTACAGAGCGGCGTTGACGATTCCAAGCACCAGCATAACCGGCCAGTTGGTCTTGTCGACACCGAGGACCAGGTTGGAGACCACGATGTTGATGATGCCGCCTGCAGTCGAAGCGGGCACGGAGAGGACCTTGAGCAGAACCAGGAAGATGCCGGAAAGAACCGAGTGAACGACAAAGAGCACGGGAGCGGCAAAGACAAAGAGGAAGTCCATAGGCTCGGTGACACAGGAGAGCACGGCGGTGATGATCAGCAGGATGATAACGGCCTTGGTCTTATCCTTGTTCCCCTTGTAAGCGGTGACGATAAAGGCGAGACCGATACCGATGTAGGGCCACAGGTTGTTGAAGGTGTAGCTGTTGAAATACGTGCTATCGGAGAAGGGCTGACCCGTCATTGCCATCTCGGCAACACGGATGGGATAGGCGCCGGCGATAACCTGATCGCCCAGCGTCAGGGTACCACCCACATCGGAGAACTGGAACGGGGTGTAGATGAGGTGGTGCAGACCGGTGGGAACGAGCAGCTTGTTGAGCATGCCGTAGATAAACAGACCGATGTTGCCCGACTCCTTAATGATGCCGGCAACGGAGGAGATGGCACCCTGAACCGGAGGCCAAACGATGCAGAAGCCAGCGCCCATGATCCAGGAAATGATGATCATGATCAGGAACGGGAAGCGAACGCCCGAGAACATCGAAAGGGCAATGGGGAACTGCTTGTTCGAGTACTTGTTGAACACGGCACCGGTGATGCAGCCCAGGATGATGCCGCCAAACACGCCGGTATCAAGCACCTGGATGCCCATAACGGTGGCCTGGCCGGTTCCGGTAAGGCCGAGCATGCCGCTCGCATCGGCAAGAGAGCCGGTGGCGTTGAGCACGATGTTGTTAGCCTGCAGGAACAGGAAGAACGACATCAGGGCGATCAACGAAGCATGGCCCTTGTTCTTCTTTGCCATGGCGCCGGCGATGCCCACGCAGAACAGAATCGAGAGGTTGTTGATGATAAACATCAGCGACTGGTAGACAACGGCGCCCACAAGCTGGAACGGACCGGAGCCCAGTACGGGGACCAAAGCGCAGATGGTCTTGTTGGTCAGAATGATGCCCACGATGAGCAGGATGCCGGCAACCGAGAGATACATCATCGGCTGAACGATCGACTTCGCGAACACCTCCAACGGCGCTTTGAAATTGAACTTCTTTTTTGCGGTCATAGCGGTACTCCCCTTCCTTTTCCGCAAATTAAGACAGATGTGCCCTGGACAAGACCGTGAGCCTTGCCTTATATCAATCGATGTGTGGGCACGTTATGCCTAGAGACCAGGTTCTCCAAGCAGGTTAACAATGTGATATGCGAGATAACTCTTCTCGGCATCGGTAACGGCAACGTTATAGGTAGACGACAAGTGGGCGGCTATGGCGTCCGCGCACGAGAATGCGCACGGATACGCCGTTTCATCGATTCGGAACAGCGCGTCGCCATTGATTTGCCCGGCCGTGGGGTCAAGCGCCCGCTGTGCGAAAAACTGCAGGTGGCGGACGAAACGCTCGTAAGGCAACGAGGTGTCATCGAGGGTCGTAGCATAGCGCTCAGAAACAATCGCGAGCACGTCGCGAACAAGCTGGACCGAGACGATTAGACGATCGGAGCGTTGCGGCATGGTGGCGTTGACGATATGCAAGGTAATGAAACCCTGCTCTTCTTCGCTCATCTGGATGCCCATATACTCCTTGATAATCTGCAGCGCACGGCCCGCAAGTGCATACTCCTTGCGATAGAACTGCTGGATCTCGAGCAGCAACGGATTCTCACAGGGGACGCCCTTGCGTTCGCGCTCCAAAGCAAGGCTGATATGGTCTGCGAGAGCAATGAGAATCTTATCGTTGATGTCGGCATTGAGCTCTCGACGAAGCATCTGAACGATTTCCTCGGAAATCACGAGGTTGACGGTGGGGATGGACTCCAAAAGATGTGCCAAGCGGTCGATCGTACGCGAGTCCTGAGAAGTTCCCTCCTGCAACGCGTAGGTCTTTTCGACCGACGCCTCATCGATGGCATCGCCGGCATGACGGCCAAAGCAGAGGCCTCGACCGATGACGATGAGCTCGGAGCCATCGTCCGAAGTGACCATTGCGACGTTGTTGTTAAAAACTCGCTTGATAACCACGGTACCCACCACAAGAATTTACTCGGAAAGCCAGACGACAGGCTCTTTAACAGCAACAGGGCCGGAAGCATGCTCACGAAGAGTCGAGTTCTCCGAGCGCTCGCACACGATAACGAAGACCGTGGGATCGAAGCCGGCGGCGCGGACCGCGTCGAAATCGACCTCGACGAGGGGCTGGCCCGCGTCGACATGGTCACCCTGGGCAACAAGCGCATGGAAGCCCTTGCCCTCAAGCTTAACAGTGTCGATTCCGATATGCAGCATCACCTGAGCAGAGCTGTCGTCGGACATGATGCCCAGCGCGTGCTCAGTCGGAAACAGCGCCGCGACGGTGCCGGAAACAGGAGCGCACACCGTTCCCTCTTGGGGAACCACGGCAACGCCATCGCCCACAGCACGGCTGCTAAAAGCGGGGTCATTGGTATTTTCTAGATGAACAAGCTCGCCGGAAACGGGAGCGAGGATTTCGAACTCGGAAGCTGCAGTCTTCTGCTCATCCGAACCGCCCATCAGGCGAGAAAAGAAACCCATGGTGGCATGTCCCTTCATAAATATAGCCCAACCAAAATCAAGCGAATGCATCCATAGAGACACACCCGTTCAAAGACTTTGGTTAGGCCCACGTCCGAGGGACTCGGTAACCTTCCGCATTTCTTTTGACGGGAGTTATTGTAGACAAGCCCAAAGCCGGAACAACCATTATGACCGATGAACGGTATTTTTTCTCCGATAAACGGTATTTAGGCGACACTTAGGGACGTTCCATTTCTGCCGGCACCCAGGGACATTCCTTGCACCAATCTCGTTTGCGCTAGATAAAGAGTTCGCATTCCTTCCGCACGACGCAGACCTTGCCCAGCATCTGGGAAACAGCGGATAGCTTGTTGGGATCAAGCTTGCGAGCGCCTCGCGGACATACGGCGATGCAGCGCATGCAGGAGATGCACGCCTCGCCAGCTGCTCGCTTGGGGTCGCCCTTGTCGATAGCACAAACGGGGCACGCCGCGGCGCATGCACCGCAGGAGACGCAATCCTCTATTGCCTCGGGTGTCATGCGATGACCTCCAGCTTGTTTATAAGGACGATTGCCGGGAATAGAGGGCTCGGATGCATCCTCAGCCAACAGCTTTTGCTGAATTTGCTGCGCAAACTCTGCGAGCTGCGCCGCATCCTGCGCATCCGGTCGCCCAGCAGCAAACTGACGAGCAACGGAATGCTCAGCAATAGCAGAAACCGCTGCAACCACCCTAAATCCGGCGTGCTTCGCAACGTCCTCCAGCTCTACGAGCGTGTCCTCAAACGCGCGGTTGCCGTATACACAAACCAAAACAGCCCGAGCCCCGTTGCCGCGCACCATACCCAACCGGTCAGCCACCACAGCCGGGATTCTACCGGCATACGCCGGCACAGAGATTACGGCCACGTCGTCCTCAGTCATCGAGACGGCACTGAAATCTAGCCCGCTATCGGTCAGATCGACGGTAACGGTATTCTTGTCCAGCGCCCCGGCCACAAGGCCAGACACCTTCCGCGTTCCACCAGTCGGACTAAACACAATTTCGAATACGCTCATCGAGGCACCCTCCCCCTACGCCTGGCAACGCGTCAAGCCGTTTTTACATTCAGACAGAGTATACGGCGCATAAGGGAGCTCCCCGTTTTGGTGCGCCAGGCAGCCCGATACACCAACCCATACTGCCCGCCTTTTCGGTTTGCATAATTCCCGGTACAGATTGCATATATTTATTGATAACCGCCACGTTCTCCTGAGGTACCCCGTCCCAGCACGTGCAAAAAACGGAGTATTCTGCAGCGCGCTCGCGCCAGCAATACTCCGAGCGGGCAAACCTTTAGGGCGCTGCATCATTTTGGGTTCCGACAAAGCGAGAATGACGTACCTTTGCTTCTAAAAACGGCGAAATCTAACTCAAAACGCTCATAGGCTATATCTGAAGGCCACCGTTGGCAATACCGAATCGTATGCAGCCAACTAGAGCTGCTGAATACTCCAAAAAATGCACGGCGCACCCCATGGGACCCATTGCTGCATGGCAGAAAATAGGTCCTCGGCATCCCTCAGATGCAATCCCGCGAAAATCACGTTTGAATTACCGATAGGCACGGCAAACAAAAGGGCCCGAGCGTTGTTTGCTCGGGCCCTTAGCTTGTCTCACGCTAGCGTGCGATGCGTATGTTACTTGCGCTTGCCGCCGCCGTCGCCGGGGCGACGGGAGCTACCGCCGCGCTTGCCACCACGATTGTTGCCATAGCTGCCACGGTTATCGCGACCGCCGGCACGACCGCCGCGGGAGCCGGCCTGGTTGCCGCCGCGCCCACCGCGATAGCCGCCACGGCGCTCCTCGCGGGTGTCGTCGTAGTTGCGCCAGTCATCGCGACGATCGCGGCTGGCACGCGGGTCGCGACGATCGCGCGACCCATTCGAACGACCGGCGCCACCGCGGTTGCCGTTACCACGAGCACCCTCGCGACGCTCGCCGCCACGGCCACCCTCGCGACCTCCGCGCTCGTCAAAGCGCTTGCCGCCGCGGGACTCGCCGCCGCGGGTACCACGCTCGTCACGCGAACCACGGCCTTCGCCGCCGCGGCGCTCATCGCGCCCGCCGCGTTCGCCATCGCGACCGGAGCGACGACGGTCGCCCGAGCCACGCTTGCCGCCACGCGAGCCACGGCCCTCGTCCTCGCGCTCAACACGGCGACGACCACCGCGGTCCTCGTCCTCGCGGCGACGGCGATGCGCCTCGCCCTGGAACTGCTTGGCACGACGCTCGGCACGGTTGCCGCGCGGGCCCTGCTCAACAGCACCGGCACGCTCCTCGGCAACCACCTCGCGGGCCACGCTCTCCACGGCCTCGTCCACACGAGCCTGAACGCCCTCGCGCACGCGGGTCTTGCCGCCACGCTTGGGACGACTCGGGCGCTCGCCGTCGCTGCGGCGCTCGTCGCGACCGCGGTTGGAACGACCGGCCACATCGCCGTAATCGTCGCCGTTGCGCTTGCCGTCGCGACGTGCCTGCTCGAGCTTCTTCTTGCTCTTGGACTTGCCGCGCTTGGTCTTCTTCTTCTTCACCTTAAAGGCCGCAGGATCGCGCTCGGGGTCAACCGCGGGCGGATTGGGGCCCACATGCAGGTCGCCGGCCTCGTAGATGTCGGCGGTCTTGTCCATGAGCTTCTCGATCTCGTAGAACTCATCGACATCCTGCTCGGTCACAAACGTGATGGCCCAGCCCAGCTCGCCGGCGCGGCCCGTACGGCCAATACGGTGGATGTAGTCGGTCGGCTCGGCCGGCACGTCAAAGTTCACGACGTAGCGCACGTCGCTAATGTCGATGCCGCGGGCGAGCACGTCGGTTGCCACCAACACGTCGACGGTACCGTCGCGGAAGGCCGAAAGGGCACGCTCGCGCTGAGCCTGGCTGCGGTTGCCGTGAATCGCGGCGGCCTTGATGCCCTTGCGCTCCAGACGACGGCAGCAGCTGTCGGCGCGGTGCTTGGTGCGCATAAAGACGATGGTGCGCTCCGGGCCCTCCTTCTTGAGGAACTCGGGCAGCAGATTGTTCTTGGCCTCGATGGACACCGGGAATACAAACTGGTCGACGGTGTCGGCGGTCGACGTGGCGGGCGCGATCTCCACGCGTGCCGGGTCGCTCACCAGGTCGGTGATCTCGCCCACGGCCTCCTCGTCGAGCGTGGCCGAGAACAGCAGCGTCTGACGCTCGGCCGGCGTCTCGCGCACAATGCGGCGGACGGCGGGCAAAAAGCCCATGTCGAGCATGCGGTCGGCCTCGTCCAGCACCAGCACCTTGACCTCGTCCAGGTGGCAGGCGCCCTGCTCGATCAGGTCAACCAGACGGCCCGGCGTAGCGACCAGGATGTCACAGCCGTACTTGAGCGCCGCGGTCTGCGGCTTGTAGCTCACGCCGCCCACGACGGTCACGGCGACATGGCCAGTGACGTCGGCAATCTTGCTCGCGACCTCGTCGATCTGCTGGGCAAGCTCGCGCGTGGGGGTGATGACGAGCATCACGGGGCCGCGGCCGTTGCCCTCGGGCTTCTTGGCACCGCGACGGCGGTGGCGGCCGCCGCGCTCGCGCACGGGCTTGGGCGGAGCGATGTGCTCCAGATTGTTCATGGTCGGCAGCAAAAAGGCAGCCGTCTTGCCGGTGCCGGTCTGAGCGGCGGCAAGCAGGTCACGGCCCTCGAGCACTACGGGGATCGAGCCGGCCTGCACGGGCGTGGGCGCCGTGTAGCCCAGGTTCTCGATAGCACGAAGCATCTCGTCGGAGAGGCCCAGCTCGTCAAAGGCGGGCAGGCTCTCGGTAGCGGACTCGACGGTCTGGGCAGCATTGGCCTCATCGGCGGCATCGAAGGCAGCCTGGGTCATGGCCTCGCGGGCCTCGTCCAGAATCTCGGCGTCCGTGACGTCGGATACAGAATTACGCATATGTTGTTGTTCCTTATCTGCACGCGCAATGGGCACGGCATGCGGCCGCGCGGGCGTGCTTGGTAGTGCGCTAATACATACAAAAACAGGTGCGCACAGAGAGGACGTTGCTCAGCACGCTGGCGATCGCTTTGGCAGCCCTATCACGCGCCGTCCAGACGCAGCAGCTCTAAGCGATGGAGCAGATTCGCCGCCGGTTAGTATACCCGCACTCCGTATGCCCCCACGTAAACCACAGATGACGAGGCGGACGGGGCGGGCCTGGCCGATTGTCTCAATCTGTAACAGATGCAGGGCAAAACCGGGTCCAAATGTTACAGAACAAGACAGAGGGGGATTTCCGTCCAGGGTTGATTTCCGATCTCAGCCGAACACATTGAGCAAATAGGCCGTTCCCGCAGCTAGCCGAACGCCCCCGAGGCCCCATCCGGGCCCCGGGGGCGCCGTTTTCCCAGTTGAAGGAACGG
>DBGDDN010000059.1:0-27541 GCA_048343195.1 Collinsella sp. | reverse complement strand
GACGAGCGCGTCCGCGCCTTCCTCACCAGCGGCGTGACCGGCGACGAGGACTACGTCATCATCGACACCGCCGAGTACGCGATCCCGGGCCTGGACGACGACTTCCGCGTCATCGTGTCCCCCTGGATCCTGTCCGTGCTGACCACCGACCGCCTCGCGCGCAACTACGAGCTGGTCACCAAGCACAACCTCAAGTACCGCCGCTACTACCACCAGTTCGACTACTAAGAGCTGGTCACGGGTCCGATATCTTGGCTGGTTGATATCTCGACCCTGCACAAGGGCGTCCGCATTTGCGCGGGCGCCCTTTTTGCGTTGCGACAAGAGACTGCTGCTAACCGCTCGCCCTATGTTTCCAAATGAATACGGTGTGAGCTGCGGACAAGGATTTTCCCCGCAAGCACTCTAGTATGCTAAAGTACCCAAAAGACCGGCGGAGCTATGCCGGTCGTTTGTTCTGTATGCAACACAGCATGAGGAGGCTCACCAGATGACGGCCACACCGTGGGGATTCCGGGACATATTGCCCGAGGAGGCTCAGGCGCGCGAGGAGATTGCGCTGACGGTGAAGGGCTGCTTTAGGGAGCATCATTATCTGCCGGTTGAGACGCCGCTGCTCGAGGACAAGGGCTCGCTCGAGGAGGGCGGCCGTATCGCGGACACGCCGTTTAAGCTTTTTGACGATGACGGCCGCTTGTTGGTGGTTCGTCCCGACAATACGTTGCCGATCGTGCGTTTGGTCTCGACCCGCATGCGCGCGGCCGACTTGCCGCTGCGCCTGCGCTATGAGGCGCCGGTGGTTCGCGAATGCCAGCGCAATGCCGGCGGTTCGCGTCAATTTACCCAGCTGGGTTTTGAGCTCATCGGCGCGGGCGATACCGCGGGCGATGTCGAGATCGTCTCGCTGGTGGCCGAGGCCGTTCGCAAGTTGGCGCTGCCCGATGCGCGCATTATCGCAGGTAGCGTGCGCCCGTTTAAGGAGCTGCTCGCGGCGTGCGAGGATCGCGAGCTGGCTGCCGAGGCTCTGCGCTGCGTGCACGCCAACGACTTTGTGGGCCTCGATGCCCGCGTGGCGGCAAGCGCCGAGACCGATGCCGTTAAGGCCGCCGTCAGCGAACTGCCGCGCCTGCATGGTGGGGCCGAAGCGCTCGATCGCGTGGATGCGCTGCTGGCGGCTGCCGGTATTGTCGCGCCGCTCACGCGTGAGCTGCGCGCGCTGGTCGAGGGCCTGGCGCCCGAGGACGCTCAGGTGCTGTCCTTCGACTTTTCCATTATGAATTCTTTCGATTACTACACGGGCCTGGTCTTTAAGGCCTATGCCGGTGACCTGCCCGATCCGGTGGGCTCGGGCGGTCGCTACGACTCTATCTTTACCGGCGCGTTCGGCGACGGCATCGAGGTGCCGGCGGCGGGCTTCGCCTTTTCGCTCGAGCGTCTGGAGGCCGCGTGCACCTCTGCCGAGGACGCCGCCTCCGATGGTGACCACGCCGTGGGCCGCGGCGCCGAAGGCCCGCTACGCATCGCCGTGCCCAAGGGCTCGCTTAAGGCCGACACGCTCGACGTGCTCGAGGCCGCGGGCCTGGACGTCTCTGAGCTGCGCGACCCCGGCCGTCACCTGATTGTGCGCGGTCGCGACACGCGTGCCGGCGAGGGCACGGTCGGCGATATCGAGTTTGTCATCGTGCGTCCCAGCGACGCGCCCGCTTTTGTGGGCTGTGGTGGTGCCGATTGCGGCATCTGTGGCTGGGACTCGCTCATCGAGGCAGACCTCAACTTGCTGCAGCTGGTCGATCTGGGCTACGGCCTGTGCACGTTTATCGAGGCAGAGCCCGCGTGGCGCGCCGGCCAGGCCGAGCGCAACTATGCCCGCCGCGGGTCGCTTCGCGTGGCCACCAAGTATCCGCGCATCGCGAGTGCCTGGTATGCCGAGCGCGGCGTGAACGCCGATATCGTCTCGCTGCACGGCAACATCGAGCTGGGCCCCATCGTCGGCATGACCGATCGCATCGTGGATATTACCGCCACGGGCGCCACGCTGCGCGATAACGACCTGGTCATCACCGGCCGCATCATGGACTGCACGGCCCGCTTCTTTGTCAATCCGGGCGCCGCACGTCTGGATCCGCGCGTACGCAATCTGGCAGATCGCTTGGCGGCAGCCGTGAAGGGCAAGCATTTTGAGCCCGTTGCGGGCTCGGCACAATAGCGCGAGCACTCACGGGCGCCCCAACGTCCGGGCTGCGGGCCGACTGGCGCCGCCGTCCGGCCTCTCGTTTTTCGAACACAACCTCGACCGATAGGGGATACCGAAATGAAGACCATCAAGCTTGCTCCCGGTGAGCGCCTCGTTACCAACCAGCTCAACCGCAAGGGCGTGCTGCCGCAAAACATCGTCGACGCCGCCCGCGATATCGTGGCCAACGTGCGCGCCAATGGCGATGCCGCGGTGCGCGACTACTGTCAGCGTTTTGACGGCGTTGAACTGCAGAGCTTCCGTTTGCCGCAAGAGCAGATCGATGCCGCGCTCGAAGGCCTTGATCCCGCCTTTGTCGCGGCGCTCGAAAAGGCTGCACGCCAGATTCGCGAGTTCCACCAGCGCGAGGTCGAGCAGAGCTGGTTTACCACGCGTGCGGACGGCACCATGCTCGGCGTTAAGGTGACCCCGCTCGCGGCGGCCGGCATCTATGTGCCGGGCGGTCGCGCGCAGTACCCTTCCACCGTGCTTATGAACGCCATTCCCGCCAAGGTGGCCGGCGTCAAACGCGTGGTTATGGTGACCCCGCCGCAAAAGGATGGACTGATTAGCCCGTATACGCTCGCGGCCGCTAAACTCGGCGGCGTGGACGAGATCTATATGGTGGGCGGCGCCCAGGCCGTGGCCGCACTGGCGTACGGTACCGAGACCATTCCGCGCGTCGACAAAATCACCGGCCCGGGCAACGCCTTTGTCGCCGCTGCCAAGCAGATTGTCTCGGGCGACGTGGGTATCGACATGGTCGCCGGTCCCTCCGAGGTCTGCGTGCTGGCCGATGCCACGGCCAAGCCTATGGTGGTCGCGGCCGACCTGATGGCTCAGGCCGAGCACGATCCGCTGGCAGCCTGCTATCTGGTGACCTGCGATGAGCAGTTTGCGCGCGAGGTCGAGGCCGGCATCGATATCCTGGTCGCGCAGTCGCCGCGTGCCGAGATCACGCGTGCCTCGCTCGACAATGAGGGCACCATCGTGGTGGCCGCCGATATGGCTGCCGCCGTCGAGGCGGTGAACACCGTGGCGCCCGAGCACCTGGAGCTGCACTGCAAGGATGCGATGGGCCTGCTCGGCGGCATTCGCAACGCCGGCGCCATCTTTGTGGGCGCTTGGAGCTCCGAGCCGCTCGGCGATTATGTTGCCGGCCCCAACCACACGCTGCCGACCGGCGGCACGGCCATGTTCTCCAACCCGCTTTCGGTGGAGGAGTTCGTCAAGCGCTCGAGTGTCATTTGCTATACACCCGAGGGCCTGCTCTCGGACGCTCCCGCTACGCAGCGCCTGGCCGAGGCCGAGGGCCTGTGGGCGCACGCGCTTTCGGCCGCTCTGCGCCGCCGCGTGCTGGAGCAGGGCGAGGATGCCGTGAGCGCCGCGTCGCTGGCCGCGGCCGATCTGACCAAGGTCGCCTGGCCGGGCGACGCCGTGGCGACGGTTGCCGAGGGTGTGGACCTGGTGGCTGCAAGTGCGGATGGCGCTGGTCCGACTGGCGAGGAGGCCTAAAATGGCTGAACTCACGCCCCGCATGAAGGAGCTCGTCCAGCCCTACTTGGCCGGCATTGAGCCCTACGATCCCAACTTTACGCCCACGCGCATCAACCTTTCGGCCAACGAGAACACCTATCCCGTGCCGGCCGGCGTGCGCGAGGCGGTCGACGCCGCCCTGGCTGCCATACCGCTCAACCGCTACCCCGATCCCATGTCCAACGACCTGCGCGATGAGCTTGCTGCTTGGCATAGCGTGGCACGCGAGAACATTTGCGTGGGCAACGGCGGCGATGAGCTGCTCTATAACTATCTGCTGGCGTTTGGCGGCGCGGGCCGCACGCTTCTCAACTGCCCGCCGTGCTTTAGCGAATACGCGTTTTTTGCCTCGCTATGCCAGACCGAGGTGCGCGACGTGTGGCGCGACCCGGCGACCTTCGAGCTCGACCAGGCCGCTGTGCTCGCGGCGGCACCCGAGTGCAACCTGGCGATCGTCACCTCGCCCAACAATCCCACGTGCGACGTGGCTCCGCTCGATTTTGTCGCGGCGCTGTGCGACGCGTGCCCTGGCATGGTGATGGTCGACGAGGCCTATGTTGAGTTTGCCGATGATTCGTTTGGCGCTGCCACGACGGCGCAGGCGCTCATCGCCGAGCATCCCAACCTGGTGATTCTGCACACGCTGTCCAAGGCGTTTGGCGCTGCCGGCGCGCGCCTGGGCTATGTGATCGCAGCGCCCGAGGTTATTGACGTGTTCGCGGCGATTCGCCAGATCTACTCGGTTAACGTGCTGAGCCAGGCGGCGGCGCTCGCCTGCGTGCGTGCCCGCGATGCGTACGCGCCCGTGGTGGCTCAGGTCGCGGCTGAGCGCGATCGCGAACTTGCAGCGCTGCGTGCGATGGCCGCCGAGGGCATGCCCGTGGAGGCATGGCCGAGCTCGGCGAACTTTGTGCTCGTGCGTACGCCGCATGCCACGCGTGTGCGCGAGCGTCTGCGCGACGAGTATTCCATTCTGGTGCGCGACTTTAGCTGCGCGCCGGGTCTCGCGGACTGTCTGCGCATCACCGTGGGCACGCCGCAAGAAAACGACGAGGTGCTGGCTGCGTTTGCCGCGCTGGTGAAGGAGGAGATGTAGATGGACCGTTATGCCGAGGTGACCCGCAAGACGGGCGAGACCGATATTGTCGTAAAGCTCGACCTGGACGGAAGCGGCGTGTGTGATATCTCGACCGGCGTGCCGTTTTTCGATCACATGCTCAACGCCTTTGGCCGCCACGGCCTGTTCGATCTGACGGTACATGCGGTGGGCGACGTTGAGGTCGATGCTCACCACACTGTCGAGGATACGGGCATTGTGCTGGGCGAGGCGTTTTGCCAGGCGCTGGGCGACAAGGCGGGCATCACGCGCTTTTCCGATGCGGCGATCGCCATGGACGAGACGCTCGTGATGGCTGCCGTGGACATCTCGGGCCGTGGCCAGGCTTATTGCGAGCTGCCCGTGCCGACCGAGCGCGTGGGCACGTTCGATACCGAGCTGGCCGTCGAGTTCTTTTATGCCTTTGCACGCGATGCCAAGCTCACACTGCACGTGCGCGAGCTGGCGGGTGGCAACTCGCATCACATTATCGAGGCCGCCTTTAAGGCCGTGGGCCGCACGATGCGCCACGCCTGCGAGCTGGACCCCCGCGTACAGGGCATCCCCAGCACCAAGGGCTCGCTGTAGCTGACGGATCGCACAAACCACCACAGAGGTGCCTGTCTCCTTTGTGGTGGTTTTGGATGATGAGATAAGGGAGGGGTCGCGTGGGCGAACCGAAGATCGTGGTGGTCGACTACCACAAGGGCAACTTGTCGAGCGTTGCGCGCGGGCTTGCGCGCGCCGGTGCCGCCGCCTGCACGTCGGACGATCCGGAGCAGATCCGCAACGCCGACGGCCTGGTCATCCCGGGCGTGGGCGCGTTTTACGACGCGGTCGCCTTTATGCGCGAGGGCGGCGAGGCGGACGCGGTGCTCGACGCCGTTGCCGCCGGAACTCCGTTGCTCGGCATCTGCCTGGGCCTTCAGTTGTTTTTTGAGCGCGGCAACGAGGGCGTTCCTGCGAGCGAGAGCGCGGTCGCCGACGGCAACGCCTCCGAGCGGGCCGGTGTCCTCTGGGTCGATGGCCTGGGTATTATGCGCGGTTCGTGCACGCGCCTGGAGTCGAGCCGCCTGAAGGTGCCGCACGTGGGCTGGGACCAGGTGCACATGACGCCCGCCGGTGCGGCCGATCCGCTGCTTACTGGTTTTGCCGAGGGTGCCAACATGTACTTCACCCACAGCTACGCGGTGGCCGACGATTCCGATGCCGCCGATGTGCTGGCGCGCACGCACTATACGCGGAGCTTCCCGTGCATCGTGCGCCATGGCAACGTGTGGGGTTGCCAGTTCCATCCCGAGAAATCCTCCGCGCTGGGTCAGCGCATCCTTAAGAACTTCGTCAACATCGTCGAGGAGGCCGGCCGATGATCCTGTTTCCCGCAATCGATCTGATCGGCGGCAAGGTCGTGCGCCTGGAGCGCGGCGACCGGAGTCGCTGCAAGGTATATTCCGACGACCCCGTGGCCGTTGCTCGCTCGTTTGCCGAGCAGGGCGCAAGCTGGGTGCACGTCGTCGACCTGTCCGCTGCCTTTGGCGAGGACGAGGACACATGCGCTGCCAACTCGGCGGCGATTAAGGCCATCTGCGGCGTCAACGGTCTGTCCGTGGACGTGGGCGGCGGCGTCCGCTCGCTCGCGCGCATCGACGAGTTGGCCGGCTACGGTGCGCGCCGCATCGCACTAGGCACGGTGCTCGTGACCGAGCCGGGTTTTGCCGAGGTGGCGGCCCAAGGCTTTGGCGAGCTGTTGGTGGCAGATATTGCCGCACGCGACGGCCAGGTCAAGGTGAATGGCTGGCGTGACGGCGCGGGCGTGGCGCTCGACGACGCCGTGGCGCAGCTTTCCGAGCTGGGTTTTAAGCATCTGGTGTATACCGACATTGCGCGCGATGGCATGCAGGCGGGCATCGATGTGGCGGCGTATCGCCATGTGGCCGAGGTCGCGGGCTTTCCCGTCGTGGCATCGGGTGGCATCTCGACGCTCGACGACATCCGCGCGCTGGCCGCAGTGCGTGAGGGCGCGATTGAAGGTGCCATTACCGGTCGCGCGCTCTACGAGGGCAACTTTACGCTGGTACAGGCGCTGACCGCCGCCCGAGGGGAGGAGTAGCCCATGCTTACCAAACGTGTGATTCTCTGCCTGGACGTCAAGGACGGCCGTGTGGTCAAGGGCGTCAACTTTGTGAGCTTGCGCGATGCGGGCGATCCGGTGGAGCTGGCGCGCGCCTACGACCGCGAGGGTGCGGACGAGGTCGTCTTCTTGGACATTACCGCCACGAGCGACAACCGTGCGACGACCATCGAGATGGCGGCGCATGCGGCCGAGGAGCTAGCCATTCCCTATACCGTGGGCGGCGGTTTTCGCGACCTGGCGGGCATGCGCACCATGGTTGCAGCCGGTGCCGACAAGGTGTCGCTCAACTCTGCCGCCGTGCGCGACCCGTCGCTGATTAGCCAGGCTGCCGCGGCGTTTGGTAGCCAGGCCGTGGTCGTGGCGATCGATGCCAAGCGCGTCGGTTTGCCCGGCGCATCTGGTGCCGACAAGTGGGAGGTCTTCACGGCGGGCGGCCGCAACGCCACGGGCATCGACGCGGTGGCGTGGGCCGAGGAGGCGGCTCGTCGCGGCGCCGGCGAGATCCTGCTCACCAGTATGGACCGCGACGGCACCAAGGCCGGATTTGACCTGGCGCTCACCCGCGCCGTGGCGCGCGCGGTGCCGATTCCGGTGATTGCGAGCGGCGGTGTGGGCGCGCTCGAGCATTTTGCCGAGGGCGTGATTGAGGGCGAGGCCGATGCCGTGCTGGCGGCGAGCGTCTTTCACTTTGGGACGTTCAGCATTCGCGAAGTCAAAGAGTATATGGCCTCTCAAGGTATTCCTGTGAGGTTGGACTTCTAATGCTGCGGGCTTCGCTGCGGCTTGTCCAGGCACCGCATCTTGCCGTTCAAACCGTCGCTCGCGTACCAAAGTACGCGTCGCTCCTCTTTCGCGGCAACCTGCGGCACCTGGGCAAGCCTCGCCGACCTGCGATGTTCACGGTAATTACTTGGGAGGAATGATGACTGAGGTGGTAAATGCTACCGAGCTGAAATACGACGCCCGTGGGTTGATTCCTTGTGTGGTTCAGCAGTATGACACCGGCGAGGTGCTTATGGTTGCTTGGATGAACGAGGAGTCGGTGGGGCTGACGCTCAAGACCGGTACCACGTGGTTTTGGAGCCGCAGTCGCCAGGAGCTCTGGAACAAGGGCGCGACGAGCGGCAATATGCAGGAGGTCAAGGAGCTTTGGGCCGACTGCGATAGCGATACGCTGCTGGTCAAGGTTGACTCGCCGGGTCCGGCCTGCCATACCGGCAACCGTACCTGCTTCTTTAAGAAACTCGCGTAGGGCGGGCGCTCGATTAGACGCTCGGCCAACCAGAAAGGATTGAACTATGGGTGTGCGCACCGCAAACGTTCAGGATGGAAATATCGGTGAGACGCTGACGGGGCTCGCCGAGGTGATTCACGGCCGTCGCGACGCATCGCCGCAGGAGAGCTACACCGCTCGTCTGTTGACCGACGTCGAGGACGAGCTGCTCAAGAAGCTTGCCGAGGAGGCGAGCGAGGTGATCATGGCCTGCAAGGATAACGATCACGATCACATCCGCTACGAGGCCGGCGACCTGGTCTACCACCTGCTCGTGACGCTCGAGCGCTACGGCATCACCCTCGACGAGCTGGCCGGCGAACTCAACGCCCGCCGCCACTAGTCGTTTGGGACAGTCTTTGTTGGTGTAACGGGGTCATGGAAGTTGCGGTGAAATAGGGACTGTTTAAGCGCTTCATCAAGCAAAACAATCCCTATTTCACCGCAACTTATGAAGGGATGGCTAGGCGAGGGGCGTGGATTCCCATTCGCCGGTGGCGTGGGGGATGTCGAAGGTTCGATAACCGCAGTCGTAGGCGTGCGCCTGGGCCTCGCGGATGTTCCAGCAGATATCGCAGGCGCGGTGCGCGTCCGAGCCAAAGGTGATCGGCACTTCGGCATGGGCAAAGCAGCGCAAAAGACCGGTTGCGGGGTAGTAGTCGCCCAAGCCCTTGCGCGGTGCGGCCGTCGAGACCTCAACGCGGCGGCCCGTATCGTGCGCGCACTCTGCCATCTGCTGCCAAAACGGTGCGGGGTCAAAATCGGGCGCAAAGCCTTCCTTCGAAAAGCGCATGACCAGGTCGGGGTGAGCCATCACATCAAAGTTGAGCGGGCTCTCGCAGGCGCGGCACCAGTCATCGACATAGCGCTCCCACACGCCGCGTACCCCCAGGTTTTCCCAAACGTGCAGGTTGGTGTCATCGTCGATCCAGCCGCAGCGCGAATCGGGCGTATCGGGACGAGCGACGTCCTCCGTTCCCGCCGTACCCGCGGCACCGGCCATGATATCGCCTGGGTTGCCAATCCAGTGCACACTGCCCAGGCGCACGACGGCGCCCTGGGACCAGCGCTCAACCAAAGGCTCGCAGCCCTCGTACCAATCGCATTCGAAACCGTAGATAAAGGTGAGTTCTGGCGCAATCTGAGCGGCAAGATTGCGAGCGTCCTCAAAAGCCAGACGATGTGCCGGCAGGTCGCCCTCGACGACCTGCACCTCGCAGTTGGCATCCATGCTGGCAGGTAGGGTGAGATGGTCGGTCGAGACCATGGCGCGGCAGCCGGCGGCGACAGCGGCGCGGACGTTGTCCTCAAATGAGGCATGGCCGTCCGAAAACGAGGTGTGGGTATGGCAATCGACCAGCGGGCACATAGGCATAGCGGCTCCTTTGCATTTGGCGAATCCGCTCCATTGTAATGGCGCAGCCTCGGCGCGTCGTACGCGCGGGGTGCCGAAATCGATTGGAAAGGGTGCGCGGCGCGTGGTGCGGCCTCGCTTGCGCTTTCAAAACATGTACATTAGCCTCCAAAAGCTGCAAAAAATGACATGTTTGGAGGCTGACGTACACGTTTGAGTGGAGCGGGCCGGCATTGGAGCGCGCCAGCACTTGCGCCCAGCAAAAGTCGCACCTATCCCATGACGCCGCCCCTGCGCCGCCCGCGATGTGCTAGCGTTTGGATGAACAAAACGAGCCCGTGCGGAAAGGAGCCGGACCGTATGCCATGCGATAGCAAATCTCCGCTGTCTCGCGAGACCGATGCGCCCGAGACCATCGTCAAGCTGGAATGCGACATCGACGATGCGTCGCCCGAGGTACTCGCCTACGCCGCCGACCGCCTGCGCGAGGCCGGTGCGCGCGAGGTGCACTGGCTGCCCGTTTATTGCAAGAAAGGCCGCCCCGGCTGGCAGCTGCAGGTAATCTGCACCTACGGGGATATCGAGCGCCTGCAGACGATCATCTTCTTGGAAACCACGACCAACGGCATTCGTCGCCAGGTCATGGAACGCGTTTGCCTGCCACGCCGCTTTGAGCAGGTGACGACGCCATGGGGCGAGGTGTCCGTCAAGGTGGCCACCCTGCCCGACGGCAGCGAGCGTGCAGCGCCCGAGTACGAGGACTGCGCCCGCCTTGCCTGCGAGCACGGTGTGCCGCTCCAGCGCGTGATGCAGGCAGCACAAGCCGCGGCTCTGCAATTTGAGTGACACGGTCGGCGACGCGCCACACCCACCCCATCAACCTCACCGAAAGGACCACCATGAAATACCTCATCGCCTCCGACATCCACGGCTCGGCATACTGGACCGAGCGCCTGGCCACCGCCATCGAGTCCGAGCAGCCCGACCGCATCGTTCTGCTGGGCGACCTGCTCTACCACGGTCCGCGCAACGACCTGCCGCGCGACTATGCTCCCAAGCGCGTGATTCCGCTGCTCAACGCCCTAGCCGACCGCATCATCGCGGTGCGCGGCAACTGCGACGCCGAGGTCGACCAGATGGTGCTCGACTTCCCCGTCATGGCCGACTATGCCACGCTGTTCGACGAGACCGGCCGCGAGCTGTTCCTGACGCACGGCCATGTCTTTGGCGCCGGCATGCACAACAGCGTCGACCACGCGCCCGCGTTGCCCGAGGGCTCAGCGCTCGTCTACGGCCACACGCACATCAAGGTCAACGAGGAAAGCGCCGCGCACCCGGGCCTGTGGCTCTTCAACCCCGGTAGCGTGAGCATTCCCAAGGACGGCACGCACAGCTACGGCATCTACGAGGACGGCGCGTTCCGCCACGTGATCCTGGAGGAGGACTAACCATGGCGCAGCACATGGCTCAGCAAAATGCCGAGGGCTCGCGCGATCTGTCCACGCTAGTCGACGCGTCGACCGAGCTGCAGCATCTGGTGCAGACCATCTGGCGTCTGCGTCAGCCCGATGGCTGCCCATGGGACCGTGAGCAGACGCACCGCAGCATTGGCAAGAACATGATCGAGGAGGCCTACGAGGCGCTCGACTGCATCGAGGCGGACGACGCGGTTCACCTACGCGAGGAGCTGGGCGACGTGCTCATGCAGGTCGTGCTGCATGCGCAGATTGCGGCGGACGCCGGCGAGTTTACGCTGGCCGACGTGGCGCGTGATATCGATGCCAAGCTCATCCGCCGTCATCCGCACGTGTTTGGCGATGTAGATGCCGACAGTTCCGACGAGGTACTCAAGATTTGGGACGAGGTCAAGCTTGCCGAGAAAGCCGCCAAGGACAAGGCCGTGGCAGCGGGCGAGGCCGCGCCCGAGGGTCTGCTCGACGGCGTGCCCACGCATCTGCCGGCGCTGATGCAGGCTCAGAAGGTGTCGCGCAAGGCGGCTGCCGTGGGCTTTGAGTGGGAGACGGTCCAGGACGTGTGGGATGAGGTCGCCGAGGAACGTGCCGAGTTTGAGGCCGAGGCCCCTGGCTCGCCCGAGCGCGAAATGGAGTTTGGCGACCTGCTCTTTGCCTTGGTCAACGTCGCGCGCAAAGAGGGGATCGACGCCGAGAGTGCCCTGCGCGCGAGCACGGCCAAGTTTCGCCGTCGCTGGGCCGCGATGGAGCAGATGACGTCCGACGCCCACGTGGATCTTGCCGAGCTTTCGACCCACGGCCTCAACGACCTGTGGGATGCCGCAAAGGCGGAGGAGTAAGACTGCGGGAACGACGGGCTGACATGCCTCATCGTTCCCGCTAAATTTTTCGAAAATCAAGTGTATCCCTCGGCTAACTTAGGGCATAATGCAAAAAGTGCGACATGGCTAACTTACGGAGGCGCACCGATGGTGCACAGTCGGCCAGTCGCTTGCATCAACTACGTTTCCAAGTGAGAGGGAGACAACATGAGCGATATTTTGGACGTCTACGGTCGCGAGGTACTCGACAGCCGCGGCAACCCCACCGTCGAGGTCGAGGTCGTGCTCGAGGACGGCAGCTTCGGCCGCGCGATGGTGCCTTCGGGCGCTTCGACCGGCGCCTTTGAGGCATGCGAGTTGCGCGACGGCGACAAAGGTCGCTATCTGGGCAAGGGCGTCTCGCAGGCCGTCGAGCACGTCAACAACGAGTGCGCCGATGCCGTCGTGGGCCTCGATGCCTTCGACCAGCGTGCCGTCGATGCCGCGCTGATCGCCGCCGACGGTACGCCCAACAAGACCAAGCTCGGCGCTAACGCCATCTTGGGCGTGTCGCTGGCCGTTGCCCGCGCTGCGGCAGAGTCGGCGGGTCTTTCGCTGTACCAGTACCTGGGCGGCGTCAACGCTCACCTGCTGCCCACGCCCATGATGAACATCCTCAACGGTGGCATGCATGCCGACAACAACGTTGACTTCCAGGAGTTCATGATCATGCCCGTGGGTGCTCCGAGCTTTGCCGAGGGCCTGCGCTGGTGCGCCGAGGTCTACCACACCCTCAAGGGCGTGCTGCACGAGGCCGGCCTTGGCGGCGGCGTGGGCGACGAGGGCGGCTTCGCGCCCAACCTCAAGACCAATGCCGAGCCGTTCGAGTACATTACCAAGGCCGTCGAGAAGGCTGGCTTTAAGCCCGGCGTCGACTTCATGTACGCCATGGATCCGGCCTCGACCGAGTTCTACAACGCCGAGACCGGTATGTACGAGCTCAAGGGCGAGGGTGTTGAGTACACGAGCGCCCAGATGGTCGATTACTGGGAGAAGCTCGTCGACACCTACCCCATTATCTCCATCGAGGACGGCATGGCCGAGGAGGACTGGGATGGCTGGGTCGAGCTGACCCGTCGCATCGGCAACAAGGTGCAGCTGGTGGGCGACGACCTGTTCGTTACCAACACCGAGCGCCTCAAGAAGGGCATCGAACTGGGCGCTGCCAACGCGATTCTGGTCAAGGTCAACCAGATCGGTACGCTCACCGAGTCGCTCGAGGCCATCGAGACCGCCAAGGAGGCCGGCTACGCCTGCATCGTGAGTCACCGCTCCGGCGAGACCGAGGATTCCACGATCGCCGACCTGGTCGTGGGCGTCAATGCCGGCCAGATTAAGTCGGGTGCCCCGTGCCGTAGCGACCGTATCGCCAAGTACAACCAGCTCATCCGTATCGAGGACGAGCTCGAGGGCAGCGCGCGTTACGCCGGCAAGGCCGCGTTCTACAACATTCGCTAGGCACGCGGAGGTCGCGGGGGCGGGGAAGACTCGGATTTGCCTTGCTCCAGCCGGGCGCTGTTGAGCACCATTGGGCGCTGGGCCATATGACTCAGCGCCTTTTTTATGTCGAGCAAAGGCTGGCGAAGGCGGTGCGGGCGCTCGTGCTATAACTAGAATACTTAGCGCAAACAAACCTCAACCGCACAAGGCGCACATGGATCAGATTTACGACAACAGGTACTATTCCGCCGGTTCGCGTGAGCCGTCGCCTCGCCGTGCGCGCACGGTGCAGCTCGGTGGGTCCGCCTACGCCGGCGCCGACCGCTCCATGCAACGCCCGACAAGTACCTCGCGCCCCAATGCTCAAGTGAATACTTCGACAGATGGACCAGTGCGCCCGGCACGTTCGTCGCATGCTCAGCGCTCGTCGGCTCAAACGCACGATAGGTCGAGCAGGCCTTCGAACCGTTTTTCGGGCTCGGACTTTATGCACTACGCCAACGACAACGCGGTGGTCAAGGCGATCTACGACTTTACCCACGGTCCTCAGCGAGGGCTATTCATCGGCATTGTCGTTGCCCTGGTGCTCGTGAGCCTGTATTTCCCCGTACGCGATCTGTACGTGGCAAAGCGTTCGAGCGATATCTTGGCCAAGCAGGTCGAGATTCGTCAGCAATACAATGATGAGCTGCAAAAAAGCGTCGACAAACTGCTCTCGGAGGAGGGCATTAAGGATGCGGCGTCCGAGGATCTGGGCCTGGTGATGCCCGGCGAGAAGAGGGTTGAAGTGCAGGGCCTGGACGACGATTCGGATTCGTCTTCGAGCAAGAAGTCGTCGAACGCCAAGAAGGCCAGCGAAGTTGCCAAGGAAATCGAAGAAGTCGGTAAGGACGCCCCGTGGTACATCCAGGCGCTCGACATGCTGTTTGGGTTTAACGGTGTCGAGGGCCAGACGGTCGTGTCCAACGGCAAATAGCGCCCGGAGGGGAGCCCGCAATGGCAGATTGCAAACGATATAAGGTGGCGGCGATCGATCTGGGAACGGTGTCGTCGCGACTGGTGCTGGCGCAGGTCGAGGGCGGGGCGATCGTGGAATCGTCCAAGCATACCGAGATTACCGACCTGGGCGAGGGTGTGGACGCGACGGGTCGCTTTTGCGAGGCGGCGGTCGAGCGCGTGCTCGCTGCATGCCGCATGTTTGTGGACGAGGCGCGTGCCTTTGGGGCCGCGTGCATTTGCACCACATGCACGAGCGCCGCGCGCGATGCATCCAATGCCGCACTGCTGCTGGACGGTCTGCGTGAGCTGGGGCTCGAACCGCAGGTGATTCCGGGCGAGGTCGAGGCGCGCCTGACGTTTTTTGGCGTGGCGCACGACTTTGCCGGCGAGCGCATCATTGTTGCCGATTCGGGCGGCGGATCCACGGAGCTCGCGACGGGCGTCTATGCGCCGGAGCGTGGGGTCTTTGCGCTGGAGCGTGGGGTCTTTGCGCTGGAGGGCACGCGTTCGCTGGACATCGGTTGTCGCCGTGTGACGGAGCGATTTTTCTCGGCACTGCCGCCCGCACGCGGCGAGCTTACTGCCGCTGCCGCGTGGGCGGGCGAGCAGTTCGCTGCCTATTTTGAGGGCCTGCCGAGCAATTTTGAGCGCGCCGAACGCTTGGTCGCAGTGGGTGGCACCGTCACCACACTCGTGGCGCTCGTTCATGAGCTGGAACCGTACGATTCGAGCTTTGTGCACCTGCGCGAGCTTTCGCTGGATCAGGTTTCGGCCGCTATCGAGCGCATGTCTGCGTTGGATGCGGACGGCATCGCCGCTCTACCGGGTGTACAGCCCAAACGCGCGGGCGTGATCTTGGCTGGTGCCGTGGTAATCCGCGAGCTTATGCGAGCCGGCGGCTACAAGACGCTCACTGTAAGCGAGAACAGCTTACTCGCCGGCATGGCCGCCACCATCAACGAGGCTCTCGACGGTGCGACCCCCACCATCTCCTGGACCCCAGAGCTCAGCACCCTCTAAATAAGTTGCGGTGAAATAGTTCCTAAATAAGCTGGTAAACGGTATAAACAGGATCTATTCCACCGCAACTTAGAGCTCCGCCGGCGTGTAAAAGAAACGAGCCCGCATCCCTGGGGGACACGAGCTCGCAAGCAATCACATGGTAGGGGCGGTGGGACGTCCGCGCATTTGCTGCGCAAATACGCACCGGCTTCGGCCGCCTGTCGGCGCCCTCGCCGGCTCGCTACGGACGCTGCGCGTCCGCTTAACGCTCGCCCCCTCGCGGGTTCGAGTCCCACCGGCATCTAAAAGAAGCGAGCCCACATCCCTGGGGAACACGGGCTCGTAAACAATACGTGGTAGGGGCGGTGGGACTCGAACCCACAATCCTTGCGGCGAGAGATTTTAAGTCTCCTGCGTATGCCAATTCCGCCACGCCCCCGTGAGACTAGAAGTCTAGCACAAGCCGTCCGTTACGCGTTGACGGCCATCGAGTGTTGCCCCGACTTCTCCAGGAACTCCTGGAACTTGGCTTCGTCGCCCTTGTTCTTGTACTGCAGAGCCAACAGATACTCCAAGCGGCAGCTCTTGACCTTGTCGTCACCGGCCTCCTTGAGCATGCGCTCCAGCTCGGGAATGTCGTTGTGGCGCTTGAGAATCATCGTGTCGTACATCAGTTGGCATTCGTGTGCGACTGCCTCGGCCTGGCCGCCCTCAAAGCCTTTGATCTCGTGCAGCAGCTCCTTGGACTTTTTGCGGTCCTCCTGGCCAACATAGTAGTTAAAGGCTTTGATCACCAGGTCGACGCGCTGCATCTTGGGGAGGTTGAGCCCCAGCAGCAGATCGAACATCTCGCTGGCACGCTCGTGGTCCTCGCGCAGCAGATAGGAGTTCAGGCGCAGGTAGTCGCGGTTGTAGCGTGGGTACAGCATGCTGGTGAGTTTGCCGTCGAGCAAACGATCGAACTCGTCCCACTGCTTGGCGGCCATCAATTGCTGCAGGCGTTTAAACGTGGTGCGTTTTTTGACGCTAAAGAACACCGACACGGCGATGCAGATGATAACGACGGCGGTCCAGAGGGTGCGGGAATCGGGCATATTAGGGTCCTTAGTCGCTCATAAAGCGAGCGGTATGACAACACGTACTAGATGTATTATACGCAGCGCGCAAGCAAACTGGCATAAAAGCTCATCGAGGCCGAGTGCCATCGCTCGCTGCGGTACACTTACCTAAAGTAAACCATGAAGGGAGACATTACCTATGAAGAAGATCGTTTTGGCTTGCGGTGCTGGCGCTGCTACTTCCACGCTCGTTGCCCAGAAGGTCGCTACCCTGCTCGACGCCAACGGTTATGCCGACAAGTACGAGATCGTGCAGTGCGCCATCTCCGAGGCCAAGGATTACTGCGACGAGGGCGCTGACCTGCTGATCGCCACCACCGTTGCCCCCGAGGGCCTCACCTGCCCGTACGTGAGTGGCGTGCCCTTCATGACCGGCATGAACCGCGTTGCCGCCGAGAAGGCCGTTCTCGACGTCATGGCTCAGTAGGCGCTGACTGCATGAGTGAGCAGAACGCCAACCCGGTAGAGCTCTTTGGTATGCGCGTTGCCCATGTGGGCATTAACGCCACCGACCCGGCAGACGCCCTGGAGATCGCGGAGCTGTTCTCGACGATGATGGGCCTGCCCGTCATCGAGACCCCGGTTTCGTACTTCAACGATTCGCTGGTCGAGATCATGAAGCAGAATGGTCGTGGCACCAAGGGCCACATCGGCTTTGCCGTTAACGACATCGATGCAGCTGAGAAGTGGTTTGCCGAGCGCGGGCTCGAGGTCAACGAAGAGTCGCGCGCGCTGCTGCCCGACGGTGGTACCAAGCTCGTGTACTTTAAGCGCGAGTTCGCCGGTTTCGCCGTGCACCTGTGCCGCGAGTAGCGCACAAGCTGCCATAGCTGGCAAAAAGGGATAGGGCCGCGTGGCCCTATCCCTTTATTTATGCCGAGGGGCTTCCTATCGTGGCAGGCGAATCGTAAAGCGGCTGCCGACCCCTTCGACCGAGGTCACACCGATGACGCCGCCGTGGCTGTCGACGATCCACTTGGCGATCGCAAGCCCCAGACCCGAACCCTGTGTGCCGGCATCGCGCGCGTTGTCGGCACGGTAGAACCGCTCGAACGCGTGAGCTGCGGATTCCTGGTTCATGCCGATGCCCTCGTCCTCAACACTTATGTCGATCGTGCCCGCGCCCGCATCCGGCGTTATGCCAAATGTGACGGTCGTTCCCGCATCCGAGTACTTGGCGGCGTTTTGCACGATCACGCGCAGAGCCTGCTTCACGAGCGCCACGTCGACGGGCGCGTCGCAGCGCGGGTCGCTGGCAAGCGCAGCGTCAGAAGCCAGCCGATACGTGTGCTCGGTATCGATCATCTGCGATTCTTCGCATACCTCGCTGACCAGTGCAGCCAAGTTGGTATGCGCGCGCCGCAGGACCGTGCGCCCGGCATCGCCGCGCGCCAAAAACAGCAGCTGCTCCACAAGCTCTTGCATGTGCTCGCTTTCGGCCTTGAGGGACGCGATGGATTCCGCCAGCACGTCCGGGTCGTCCTTACCCCAGCGGTCGAGCATGTTCACGTAGCCCTGAATCACCGCGATGGGCGTGCGCAGCTCGTGGCTCGCGTCGTTGACAAAGCGCATCTGCTGCAGCTTGGCCTCTTGCATCTGGCGCAGCAGGCGGTTGAGTGCGACCTCGATGCTTGCCAGGTCGGCGTCGCCGGTGGTGACGCTCGGCGAGTCGACGCTTGCGCGCTCGATGGCCTGCTCCAGTGTTTCCATTTTGCCGCCGGCGAGTTGCATGCGGCCGAGTTCGTCCACGCGCAGGGCCAGATCGTTGAGCGGCGCCATGGTGCGGCGCACGCGGCGGGCGCCGCCGAGCATGTTGAGCACGCTGATGACCTGCCAACCCACAACGACAAGGTAGAGAGGCCATAGCGTGACGAGGTCCTGCGCGAGGGGGAAAGTCTTGGTGGTACGCGCAAGCTCGACGGTATAGGTGAGCGTTGTCAGGTCCCAGCCGCGCGCGGGCGTCAGCGTCATGCCGCGAACGGTGGCGCTGGGGATCCATCCTGCGGTAAACGCGCCGTTGGGCAGCGTCTGGTTGTATCCATAGACAAGGATCGCCGCCACAATCACTACTAGCAGCAGGTCGAGCCAAACGTAGCTCATCAGGCGGCGCCACATATAGCTCCAGTTGATGGCGCGGGCGATGGAGGTGACGCGCTTGGCCTCGGCGTTACGCGCGGCAGACATAGCCCACCCCGCGCACGGTCTGGATGATGCGGGCGCCGCCGGCGTCCTCGATCTTGGCGCGTAGATGCGCGATGTGCACGTCGACGTTGTTGGTGTCGCCCATGTATTCGTAGCCCAGCGCTTCGTGCGCGATGCGTTCGCGCGTGAGCACGGTCTCGGCATGCGCCATAAGCAGGGCGAGGACGTCGAACTCGCGGGCCGTGAGCACGATGGGTGAGCCTCCGACCGTGACTTCGCGGCGGTCGGGATCGAGTACGACCGAGCCCACGGCGAGCGTGGCGGGGGAGGGCAAGGCGGAAGCTCGAGTCGAGTCGCTGACCGGGGGTATTGCAGCGGCGTCTCCGCCCGCGCCGGCCGCCATGCCCGTCCCGGCGCCAACGCCCGAAGCCGCCCGCACGGCCTCCGAGCGCTTCAACGCCACGCGGATCCGTGCGAACAGCTCCTCAATCGCGAACGGCTTGGTCAGGTAATCGTCGGCGCCGGCATCGAGCCCGGCCACCTTGTCCATCACGGCATCGCGCGCGGTGACCATGATCACCGGCACATCCTTGTGCTTGCGGACGCGCCGCAGGACCTCCATGCCGTTGAGCTGCGGCAACAGCACATCGAGCAGAATCAGATCGTAGTCGCGCTCCAACGCCAGGTCCACGGCGGTGCGGCCGTCCGCGGCGTGCTCCACCTGGTAGCCCTCGTGCTCCAGTTCGAGCGTCACAAAGCGGGCGATTTTCTCCTCGTCCTCTACGATCAAGATCCGTGTCATGCGTGCCCCCGTCTGCGATTACTTGTCGTCGTTCAGATTTTGCTTGATGTCGTCCGCGGCATCGGCAGCGTGATTCATAAGGTTGTTGATGCTGCCGGGCACGTCGCCGTCGCTGTCGATGCGGTAGCGCATGCCAAAGAACAGGCCAATCAGCATCAGCCATATCGTGGCGCCCCAGGCAAACAGCGCGACGATGGGGACCAGGATGGGAATGTTGAGGATGATCGCATCGCGGCGCGTGGCGATAAACTTGGTGTCCAGGCTCAGGCGGAAGAGCTTTTTGAGGTACTCCCACACGCTGTCCATCTTCTTGGAGAAGTCGGTCTTTTCGCTCGACTTCTCGTAGGCGGCTTGCGCGGCGACCATCTCGGCCGAGGGCTCGTCGACCGGCGCGGACTCGGTGGCGGCGTGTGCCGACGTGGTCTGTGTCTTGCCCTGCGACTCGAGCCAAATGATGGCATCCAGAACGTTGCCGTCGGCGGCGTCGAGCGCGGCTTTGGCATCGGTGTAGCTCACGTTGCACTTGGTGCGGATGGTTTCAACTTTTTCGAGGTCGTCCATGACCTGTCCTTTCGTTCGATGGGCGCGACGCCGGGCGATTTGCCCGGGCGCGAGCGTTGCGTTCGGCGGCCTGCGTTGCGCGGCGCCGCCCCGCCCTTGGTCGAACTCTATAGTGCAGGTTATAGATTAAGCGATTCTTGAGCCAAGATTAATGTTGGATGAGTTTTTGGGTGGCGGTGGGGAAGGGGGAGGTGCCCTTCTGGGTAGCTAGCAGCGAGGTCTAATACTTTCCCGAGAAGTGAACGAGCTAAATCGGACCCCCGAAGCATCGACACTTTAGAGGTGCCGTTTCCTGCGGTTTCGATGCTGAAATCCTGCGATTTTGCCGACGAAAAATGTGGATGCTTCAGGGGTCCAAAAACAGACGTTCACTTCGCGGAAAAGTATTAGACCTCAATAGCGGGGGGGGGTGGGGTGCCGGTGCAAAACGGCGTCAGAAATGGGGTAAACAAGGCAAACGGATCTCATGGATCAAAAATCACGTTGCAAAAGTATGAAAATATCCTACAATTGCAGCATGAAGTACTTTAGCAACATAACGGCGATAAGTGAGCTTTCCGAGAGCGAGGGCGTGTTCACCACAGCCCAGGCGGCTCGCATGGACATCTCTCGAGATGCGCTGGCACACTCATGCCGTGCGGGGCGTCTTGAGCGGATATGCCACGGCGCCTACCGGATGGCTGGAACACAGCGCCGAGACACCGACGAGCTCAACGCTCTTTGGAAGCTCACCAATCCTTCCCTTTGCGCGTGGGAGAGAAAGCGCCAGTGGGATGGCGTTGCCGTGAGCGGTACGACTGCGGCGAACCTACAGCAAATGGGCGATTTCTATCTGTCTCCCTACAGGATGACCGCACCCATGCGCATCAATACAAGAAATGAATCCCTTTCTTTTGCAAAGCGCGAGATTGCTGAGCAGGATATCGTTTGGCTCGACGGCCTGCCGGTAACCAAGCCCGAGCGTACGCTTGTCGATCTTTGCCTCGATTGCGAGGACCCTTCATTAATCATCGATGCCTATAACGACGCGCTTGGGCGAGGGCTCGATATGCAGCGGCTGAAAGATCTTGTAGAAGAGAACTCTAAAACTGCCAAACGACGCGAGCTCATGAGGCCTTTGCTGATGGTGCTAAACGGGTAACGCGAAACGAGGACATGGGATAGTTAACCCGGCGGCAGGAGCTGGTCCTGTCGCCGGGTTGGGGTGTTGCCGCTGACTATGTGCTACTCGCAGATTTGGTCGAGCACTTCGGTGATGGTCTTTTTTGCGACTTCGAGGTTGCGCTGGGCTTGGGCGACGGCAGCCTCGGCTTGTTTCTTTGCGTCTACGACCTCGGCGAAGCGATTGATGGATTCGCTGTACTCGCGCGTGCGCGGGTCGAGCGCTGGCGGGACTTCGATCTCGAACAGGTCGTTAGGGCGGATGGCGCGGATGCTGGCTGCTTCGGTTAATGCTTGAATCAGCTGCGCTCCATGGCCTTCTGTAAGGTATCCAACGATTATCTCCGAAAACACCACGCGCTCCTCTTCGGTCATCGTTTGGAACGACGGGCGAATGACGGTGGTGTTATGCGAAGCAACCAGGTGTTGCTTTGCATCATCGGCGCTGACGACGAGCAGGTTGGACGCGCCGTAGCGACCCAGCATGCGTGGCATGACGATATCTCCAGCGCGGAGCTCATATCGACCGAGAACGCTGGGGTTCACCTTTACGATTTTGGAATCCGAGCCATTTGCACTCTCTACAGCATCTGCGGGTAGAAGGTTGCCGTCTTGAAAATCCTGAGATGAGATGCGGCGTACCTCGATTGCATCAATGTCGTTTGATGTGGTGCTCTCGCGGGGCATAAATGGAGCTACTCGCGTAAAAGCGTCACCGAGCGTAGCCCTGTAGTTTCGGGTGAGGCTGATAAGGCTGATTTTGCCTTTTGAGAGGGCTGCGCGATGCAGCAGCAATTCACGCGTGGCAAAAGTGGACGTTTCGATAGGCGTTGATCTGGGCGTATTGGTATCAATGCGGGCCCAGTCGGGGGAGATAGCAAAGGTGATATCAGAGTAATACGATGTTTCTGACACATATCGAAAACGCGGCCCGGATTCGATTGCGCTGCGAAATGCAACGCTGCGATTTCCTGAAGACAATATGAGAAGCGCGCTTGTCATGTAGGGCCTGGGTTCAGAAAGCGGCAAATACACGACGCTCTCGATGAGTCCTTCGCGTATCAGAATCGTGCGCGCCTGCTCGGCTTTATCGAGTAGGTCGGCGGGCAGCACTACGGCTGCGCGAGTGCGATTCGAAAGGGCGAGCGCATACAGACACCAAATAAAGGGACCCCAGTCACAGAAATCGAGGTAGCCGGGCTCTAAGTAATCGATCAAGCCGATACATTCTTTTTCGATGTCGTGTTTGCCCGTACGGTAATACCCCGATGCGTCGATAAACACCGGAGCCGCATCGCCATTGCCCGCGCCCTGCCTGCCGGGTTCAAGCTCGCAAATATCGGGTACGCCGTTGCTGTTCAGGCTGAAACATTCACGAAGCGCCTTACAGTCGATGACGCCAGGCAGACGGACGGTGAGTAGACGGCTGCCCTGCTCCAGATTAAGCGCGCGTGAGAGGGCGGCGGCGGTGAGACGTGGCAATGATGTTGTTTCACGCATGTATAGAGCCCTTTCTTCTTAGTGGGTTATATATTAGCAGAAAATATTGAAAAATTCTAATGACGAGAACAGAGTACTGTGCTATCCTCGAAGTAATCCAAAACCAACTCAATACAAACTGCTTGATGCAATCGCTACGCAGCTGTTAGGTAAACTGCGCTATCAAGCAGGGTGATTTCACTAACGAAGCTGCAGGTTAGGTCGATTGTCATCGTCCATACCTCAGACCATTCTAAAACCTAGAACAGACTTACCGACAAACATTCGCAACCGGACAGGAAGAGACATTCATGAAGAATGAAGACAGTATTTATGAGGTGTTCCTCAACGCGATCGATGAAGATCTCCGCGGCATGTGCAAAAAGAACGGGAAGGCAGAGATGCCGTTTCCGTATCCGTACTGCGGCGAGCAGGATACCGAGCGCTTGGCTAAGGCACTCGTTGGCGTGCTGGAAAAGCATTCGCCCGATATTCCCGGGCTGGTGCCCGAGCAGTATCGAGACGATGTGCACGAGGCCCGCGAGCTTTTGGCCGCAGCGTCACTCGCTTTGTTGTCGCTGTATTTTCCCCAGCGCGATAACTGTGTGCACTGCATGGCCATCTTAATTGGCATGTTTGAGCACGGAAGCAATCCGCGCTTTAAGTCGAGCGGCGTGCGCATGTTCGAGCAGGTTACGACAGGTATGAAGTACTCGTCCGAACAAGGTGGATATATTCTGTCTCGCTTTGTGCGAAGCATCGACTACAAAAGACCCTGCGACCACGTGCATCGCGATGGGTCGCGCGGTTTTACGGCGGACGAGGACGATGCCGTCATGTTTTATAAGCGCTATCTCAAGGTGCAGAGACGCGTCTTCGATACCAGTCCGCGTTTCAACTTTGAGCTATGCGTCAAACGCCCGTTTGAGGCGCTTTCGGACAATCGGGAGAACTTTTATTGCATGGAGGAAAAGATGGAAATCGATTTGGCAACTAAGGTACGGGAGCTCCAGGACCGCTACACCCTCAACTTCGCTCAGGCCAAAGAGTATGACCTGCTCGACAAGCTGATGATTGATGCATTGCTTGCGTACCTGCGCGACGGGTCAGCCTCAATCGCGGCACGCGAGAGCTATGTGGCGCAAACGGAGCGTCTGATTGACGGTGCGGTCAAGTTGCCGTGTGCGACGAGCCCCAAGGAGGGCGCAGACGTCGACCGTATTTCCTAGCAATCACGCAGAACTATCGACAAGAAAGGGGCCGTGCCATGTCGGTCATTAAGATGTACGGCTACGAGGCCGCGCAGCAAACGGAGTACCAAACCAAGAAGTGGGCGACCAAGGAGGAAGTGCAGGCGCTGTCATCCGGCGATGAGCAGCGCGATGTGATCTTGGCGCAAGGTGCCACGGTGGCTTTCTACGAGGGCGACAAGCACTGGGAGACAAGCGTGTCCAACAATGTTTTTGCCTTTGGCGGTACTGGTAGCGGCAAAACAGCGAGTTTCGTTTTGCCCAACCTGCTCAACCACCACGAGTGCTGCTATGTGGTCACAGACACCAAGGGCGAGTTACTGCGCCGCACGGGAAAAGGCTTTGAAGAGGACGGCTACGAGGTAACGGTTCTCGACACCATCAATCCCGAGCAGTCGTCCGGGTACGATCCCCTGCGCTACGTGATGGATGTCGAGGATATCCCCACCACGGTGGCGGCAATCATGGAGGGGGTCGATCCTGACAGGCGCAGCTTTAGGAACGACCCGTTTTGGGACAACGCGAACGACCTGCTGCTTCGAGCGATTGTTGGAATCCTGTTCCTGCTGGAGTGCCTTGCTGGCACATTTGCGCCAGGCGGGGATCCTGAGGCTCCGCGCCGCTACCTTAAGATGAACAACGTCTTTAAACTGGCTGCGCTCATCAAGGTTACGGGAGATGGTGAGGGGCGATTCCCGTTGGACTACCTTGTAGAAGAGGTAGAGTCCAGGGAGTTTCTCGATAAGTATGGTGCGGAGAACGCTGATCTGTATGGCGTTGAGCAGTATCGCGATTTTCGAGGTGCGGCAGATAGGACGCTTAAGAGTATTCTGATCACGCTCAATGCAACTATCTCGCGGCTTAAGACGCCTCAGCTCATGCGCGTTTTTGAGAATGACGAGATGCGTCTTGATCGTATTGACGAGGGCAAGCGCGTGATCGATCTTAAAGTGAGCGACAACGATTCGGCTAATGCATGGCTTGCGAACGTTGCCCTTAAGCAGCTGTTTAACCTTGCCCAGCGCCGTGCCGATGCCAGCCCCAGCGGCCATTTGCAGCGTCGCGTGCAGTTTGTGCTCGATGAGTTTCCCAATGTGGGACGCATCCCCGATTTTGAGCGCAGCATTGCGACCGTGCGCAGTCGCGGCATTAGCTTTTTGATGTGTGCGCAATCGCTGAGCCAGCTCGATGTCGTGTACGGCAAATCAACGGCGCTTACCATCCTCGATAACTGCGATAGCTTGGTCTATATGGGTGGCGGCAGCAACATCGCGACGCAGAACTACATAAGCGAACTGTGTGGCGAGTCGGTTTTGGGCACCAAGTACGTGGGCGCCGAGCGCACTGCCGTAGATGTGCGCGGTTGCGTGATGACCCCAGGCGAGGTTGGGCTTATGCCTCGCACCGATTGCCTGGTCAAGGTGACCGGCATGCGTCCCTTCCGCGCCAAGAAGTACTTTTGCGACGACCATCCCAATGCCGCCAAGTGGCTGAGGGATTAGTCCCTGCAGCTTTGTGTATCCCATCTTGCATGTTTTGTCGCACGGCTTCCGTTAGTCGTAAGCCGTGCGGTTCAGTTTTTTGCTTCCTTACCGATTCCATTTAGAAAGGAATTACCATGCCCGTTATGTACCGTGAGCCCAGCATCATCAAGAAGTCCAAGGACGGCCGCGTTGCCGCCGTCGATATGGCAAGCGAGCTGCTCAACAGCCGTGTGCTGTTGCTGGAGGGCGAGGTCAACGATGAGACCTGCAACGGCCTTATTAAGTCCATGCTGGTGCTGGAACATCAAAGTGCGACCGAGCCCATCACCCTCATCATCAACAGCCCGGGCGGCAGCGTTACGGCGGGGCTGGCGCTCATCGACACCATGCAATCGCTCGATTGCCCCGTGATCACGGTAGGCGAGGGCGTTGTGGCCTCGATGGCCGCGGTGATCCTGGCCTGCGGCGACCACCGCCAGGTGTACCGCCACACGCAGGTGCTCATCCACCAGCTGATGGGTGGCACGGGGATGGCGCAGCAGACCGATATCGAGATCGCGGCACAGCACACGGCGACCATGCGCGCCGAGCTGGACGAGTTGCTGGCCGAGCACGGCAATCTGAGCGCCCGGGAGTTCCACGAGCTCACCGAGCGCGATTGCTGGTGCAACGCCAAGCGCGCCCTGGAGCTGGGGTTGGTTGATGAGGTGATTGCTCCCAGCAAGAAGGCGCTCTAGCGGGGCGCATGCCTTGCAGGTGCGTTGAGCAGGGCGAACAAGTACGTAGTTTTACAGCCAGAAAGAGGTTGAACATGAGCAGGATTTGGGATGTCGACGGTATTGAGTGGGAAGATCTGCCCACCGTGAGCGACCTGCTGTGCGCTGCGGACACAAAGATCCTGGCACGCGAGGTTGCCCTGCGGTACGGCGGCAAGCCGGACGACCGTGGCCGTGTCGATAGCGAGCGCAACCTAAAGCGCGTCCGCCGCAAGGTCAAAAAGCTGCGCAAGATCGACCCCGAGCCCAGCGACAAGATTGTCCTGTTGCCCAAGCACGTCATCAATCGTCGCGATGCGGGCCACGGTTTTGACTATTACGACGTAGAACCGTGCGCCTTTACACGCAGTGGCGCGCAAAAGTCAGGGGAGGACGCGTGTGCTGAAGTGTACCCGTGGGAACTGTTCCTGCTCAACGAGGAGCCTGCGAGCGTCATTCTGGGCTACCGGGTATGGCTTGGCGATGAATGGGACCCGTGCGAGCGCTATCGCTTATTGGCCGTAGTGTGCGCCAGCGCGCTGAATCGCATCCGCGAGCAAAAGGAGCTGCGCCAGTGCTTCGAGGAGGACGATGCGGCCTGTGATATGGACGAGGACGAGGCGATTGAAGGTATTCGCCACGACGTGTTGTATCCCGAGGAAGTGATCAACGCAAAGCTCGGCGGCTATTGGGATACGAGTCTGGGGCTCGATCTGCCCTGGAAGGACGAGCATTTCGAGACCTGCGTACGGATCGACAGGGCAATCGATGACCTGCTTGCCGAGGAGACGAAGCGTTGTGCTGCGGAGCTTGGGAGGAAGCTCGAGCGCGGGTATGAGAAGCGCGGGGAAGTGGCTCCATGCTAATCTGGCGCAGGCAAAAATAAGATATAGATTGTCGAGGCTATCTGCGGGGTTATCCTGGCTTGCAGATGAATTGGATACAAGAGGGAAGCAATTATGGAAAAACCAAAAAAATGGGCGCGGGAAGAGACGCTTGCGGCCCTGTACCTCTACATTTCTTTGCCATCAAATATGGTTGACGATACGAGCAAGGATGTCTAGGCGCTATCTGAAGCAATTGGCAGAACGGCCAATTCAGTTGCTATAAAAATCCGCAACCTTAAATCTCTTGATAAACGGATTCGCGTCGATGGCAAGGTCGGGATGAGCCATACGAGCAAAATGGATAGGATGGTTTGGGATGAATACTGCTCCGCTGGGGCTGAACTTGTTGATGAGGCTAAGGCAGCGACGGAAACTTTGCTTAATTGAGTCCTAGGCCCTTTCGACACCACCTATATTGCGAATCAGCACCGCCGCCCACCCGACCGAATATTGCCGTTCGGCACCGCCATTAAATGCCTTCCCGCGCATCCCCGTTACGCTCG
>DBGDDN010000058.1:0-4434 GCA_048343195.1 Collinsella sp. | reverse complement strand
TCGTGCACGCGGTCGGCCAGGGCGGTCATCTTCTTGCCGGCCTCGTAGACGTTCCTGCCGTCCTCGAGGTAGCCCTCCTGGTCGAAGTGCATGATCTCGATCTTCTCGGTCTCCTTCATGTGTGTCCTCCCATCACATGTGCGCAATTCTATACATCGCGCTTCTTGCTGATACCAATTATAGCCATACGATTGCTTGTTATTTAATACCAATCCAAACTCACGGAGATTTGCGGCGAACGGTCGGTTTCCTCGCCCGAGTGGTATTACAACGCCAATAGTTGTCTATTTCGAGCGCTACTGCCAACGGGTTCCCCACAACTCGCCAGCTATAAAAGCGTTGCGCCAGACCCGCCCAAGCGGTTCCGGCGCAACCGCGCAGTTTAGTTATTCGGCTTCCATCTCCGCTGTCACACGGCGATACATCTCGATAACCTGAGTCGTCGCCTTGGACGGATCCTGATAGTAGCGGCCATCACACGTCTCGGCCGAGACATAGCCCGTATAGCCGTGGCGCATGAGTGCCTCGAGGTCGGCACGCATATCACGCTCGCCGTCGCCCCAGGCAAGATGCGTCGTGCCGCCGCCCACATCTACAAAGTGGGTGTGAACGATCTTGTCGCCCAAAACCTCAAAGTAGCCGTCGATCGTGTCGCCGGCAACTTCCATGGCGCCAAAGTCGATACAGGCCTTCAGGTTGGGACGATCGACCGCCTCGAGGATGCGCGCGACATCCTGTGCGGTGTTGACCAACACGGACTCCGACGGCTGCAGGGCCTCGAGCGCGACGCGAATACCGCGCGTATCGGCGTAGGCGCACACCGAGCGCAGCATGGCAACGCTGCGGGCCCAGGCGTCCTCAGCCGGCTCGTCCAGATAGGCCCAACCACTCGTCACCAGAATCTGCGGCACGCCCAACTCAACGGCAACGTCGATCACATTCTTAAAGTACGAGAGGATGCGTTTTTGGCCCGCCTCACCGCGCACCGCGACGTTCCACGGCTTGGGGTTGTTCTGCTCGGGGCACACGCACACGATCTTGATACCGTATTGGGCGGCAAGATCGCGAATCTTATCCACCGAATCGTGCTCATGGCAATCCACATACAGGTGCATCGAGCCGGTCCACAGCTCGATATTGCGATAGCCGGCCTCACCTGCAGCCTTAAAAAACGTCTCGATGCTGTAGTAACGATGGTTGATGTTCATGAGCGAAAGCTCGGGTACGACCATAGCCCTCCCCTTTCGTACGGAGTTTTAAAAAACAGGGGGCCGCCGCAGATGCGACAAGCCCCCAAAGATCGACGCAACCGTTAGACGCGATGGAAGCGCGATTCGAACATATTAGGCAAGCACGCCAAAGTAAGCGCCGATGATGCCCACGACCATGGTGCAGAGGATCAGGACCATCGGGTTGATCTTCTTGGAGAGCAGCCAGTAGTAGAGCCAGAAGGCGGCCATACCGAGCATACCGGGCATGATGCCGTCCAGGATGTCCTGGAGAGTCTGGGCGGAGTCGCCCTGACCAATGGCGATGGGCAACGAAGCCCAGAACATGTCCTTGCTCATGGCGCCGACGACCATGACGCCGACAATGCCGACGCAGGCCATGATCTTTTGCATCAGGCCGGTCTTCTGAGCCTCGTCGAGGAAGCCAATGCCTAGCTCATAACCCTTGATAGCGCCAAAGATACGAATCAGGAACGCCGGGATGTTGTAGACGAGCAGGAAGGCGATGGGGCCAAAGACGTTGCCGGCCTGGCACAGGCTGATGCCCACGGCAGCGGCGACGACGCGCAGGGTGGACAGGAAGAAGGAGTCACCCAGGCCGGAAAGCGGACCCATGAGGGCGGCCTTGATGTCGTTGACGCTCTCGGGCTCAACCTCGCCACGAGCGACCTTTTCTTCCATGGCCATCGCGATGCCACCCACGAAGGGAGCGAGCTGCGGGGTGATGTTGAAGAATGCGCTGTGACGGTGCAAGGCCTCGGCGTAATCATCGGGACGGCCGGCATAGATCTTCTTGAGCATGTTGGCGACCATCAGGCAGAAGGCAATGTTCATCTGCTTGTAGTAGGTCCAGGAGAATTCCATGCCCAGGGCGCCGGTGTTCACGGCGCTCTTAATGAGGTCGGAGCGAGTAATCTGGTTCTCGGAATTAGAAGTCATCGTCCTCATCCCCTTCCACAGAAAGCTGGGACTGGGCGCCACCAAGGCCCAGCAGGTCGTACTTGTCGATGCCGATGATGATTGCGATCAGGGCGACGCCGAGGACGGGCACGTTGGCATAGGAGCACAGCAGGAAGCCCAGGAAGTAGAACGGCACGAGCTGCTTGGTAAGCACCAGACGGCCGAGCATGGCGAAGCCCATGGCAGGCAGGATGTTGGCTGCGACGCCAAAGCCATCGAGGACGAACGTCGGGATGAAGTCGAGCAGGCCCTGAACGGCGTCGGCACCCAGATAGAAGGAGACCGAGCACAGGATAAAGGCCAGGACGACAATCACGAGACCGATAATCCAGTGCATAGCGTAGATACCCTTGAGGTTACCCTTGCTGGCAAAGACGTCGGCACGGTCGACCAGAAGAGGCATACCGGCGTTGATGACGTTCTTAATGGCCAGGCACAGAGTGGCGATGGGCATCGCGAGCGCGATAGCGGCCTCGGTGCTCTGACCCAGCTGAATAGCGAAGGCGCAGGCGAGCACACCGCCAATACACTCATCGGGCGGCACGTAAGCGCCGATGGAGATTGAACCCATGAAGAGCAGCTCGAGGCTCGCACCGATGGCGAGGCCGGACTGCAGGTCCCCGAGGACTATGCCGACGAGCGGGCACAGAACGATCGGGCGGAACGCATAGAGCGTACCGAGCTGATAATCGAGCTTACCGAAGGCAGCGATAAGTCCGATGAGGATCGCTTGAACAAGCATTGTTCCTCCCTTTGATCCCTCTTGGATCCGCGCGGCGATTCCCGACTTGTCAGCGCGCCCTTTTCCATGCCGACAATCGCCTAGACAGATCCAGCTTGTACCGGTGTGCTGTTAACACCTAAACCGGTGCAAATGATTTGATACCAATTATATAGTCATGAGAAAACTATTTAATACCAATCGCTCAACGGGCGTGTACTCCCGGTGAACGGTAGATGGGGGTAACGGGTAAAGCGTTTATCCGGTACGCCCACGAATAGGGGCGGCGCCGTGCGCGCCGCCCGTGGTTCTCAATTAGAGGGCGCTTAGGGCATCGACCTTGGGGTCGTCGGCCAGAGCGCGAATCTCGACCTCGACACCGCGGCCGACGAGCTCACGAATGTCCTCTTCCTCGGCAGCAGTCACAAAGATCTGGCGGGAGATCTTACGGGCATCGGGACGCCGCTCGTCCTTGGACTTGGTGTTGCCCAGGTTGATGGAGGTGATCTGCGGGCAGCCGTCGACAAGCTGCTTGGCCTCGGCGATGCTGGCGACGCAGATGATCATCTTGTACTTATCGGTAACACCGGAGTTGATGGCCTCGATGGCGTGCTCCATGTCCTTGATGACGAGCTTGACGTTGGCCGGCTTTCCCATCTTGAGCGTAGTCTTCCAGACGGGATCGTTGGCAACCTTGTCGCCAACGCAGAAGATGCAGTCAGAGCCCAAGCCCTGGACCCAAGAGACGGCCACCTGGCCATGAAGCAGACGATGGTCGACGCGAAGCAGTTGAATCATGATTGACCCCCAAAGGTCTCATGCCGGAAACCCGGCCCCATTAATAGCAGGCGGTGACTAGAACTCTTCCTCGTCATCCGCATCGGTCAGCAGGTCGTTGACAAACTTGACGCGCGTGTCGTCAGCCGCGAGGATCTCGCGGATAACCTGATCGGCGGGAGCCTCCTGGTCCGAAAAGAGCAGCTGGATCAGCAGCGGCAGATTCATGTTGGCAACCAGGTAGGTGTTGGGGCGCGTCTGGACGATCTTGGTGAACTCGTTGTTGACGCTGCCGCCAAACAGGTCGGTGCACACGATTACGTCGTCGGCGGGGTCGAAGGTCGCCAGGAGCTTGGCGGCCTCCTCGGCGACGTCGGTGCGGCCGTCGACAAACATCGACAGGTCGTGGACGTTATCGCGCGCGCCCGAGAGCAGCTCGGTGCTCTCCTTGATGCCGGTCGCAAAATGCGCGTGGCTGGCGAAGATGTATTGCCTCATTGCGGTTTCCCCCAAATGAAATTAGTAGTCGAACTGGTGGTAGTAGCGGCGGTACTTGAGGTTGTGCTTGGTGACCAGCTCGTAGTTGCGCGAGAGGCGGTCGGTGGTCAGCACGGACAGGATCCACGGCGACACGATGACGCGGAAGTCGTCGTCCAGGCCCGGGATCGCGTACTCGGCGGTGTCGATGATGACGTAGTCCTCGTCGCCGGTCACGCCGCTGGTGAGGAAGGCGCGGACGCGCTCGTC
>DBGDDN010000057.1:0-26650 GCA_048343195.1 Collinsella sp. | reverse complement strand
GTCCCGCGCCGTCGAGGCCCTGAGGGTCAGGCTGTCCGGGGAGCTGTCCGCCCGCTACACCGTCTGGTACCGCGTCCACTCCGCCGAGTTCGGCTGGCTGGGCTGGGCGTGCGACGGCGCCGACGCCGGCTCGGCGGGCTACGGCCGCGCCGTCCAGGCCGTCCAGGTCGCGGTCCTGCCCAAGGGCGACCCCGCCCCGGGCGACACCGCCTGTCCTTTTAAGAGCCGTAGCGATGAACCTGCCTCAATCATTGTTCGCTCACATACGTCGAATATTGGTTGGATGTCGCCCGTAGGCGGCGGATCTGTTGCCGGGACAACTGGTAGGGGCCTCCCCATGGAGGCTCTTGAGGCTCAGCTTGGCTGGTATGGTCACTCGGGCTCCATTGAGCTTCGTGGCCATGTTTCTAATGTCGGATGGCAGCAGTGGTCTGAGGGGCACTGTGGAACGACTGGTAAGTCTCAGCGTCTCGAAGCCGTTCAGATTCGTCTAACCGGTGAGGCAGCTGAAAAATATGACGTCTGGTATTGTGCTCATGTGTCAGGTATAGGCTGGCTTGATTGGGCTTGCAATGGAGCTGCCGCTGGTTCTGCCGGTAAAGGCAAGGCTATCGAAGCGGTAAAGGTAATCCTTGTGGAGAAAGGCGGAGCAGCGCCTGGCTCTTCGAGCAATGTCTTTATCGGCGATCTAGATGCTGTTGCGGTTTCCGGATCCGCCGTTTCTGGAGAGAGTCTTGGCTTATCTTCTGGTCAAAAGGCTACGATCGGGGGCAAGGGCGCCAAACTGCTGAACTCCATTGCCTTAAGCGTTGCAGGCCAAACTGATGACGGGTCAATTTCCTATGCCGTTATGGATTCATATTCAGGCTGGGGCGCTTTTTCATCGGATGGCGGTGCTGCCAAGGCGGTATCCGGCGCACCCATAAAAGCGATAAAAATGTCGCTGAGTGGCCAGTTTGCTGCCAATTATGACATTTGGTATCGAGTATGCGATTCCGGTAATGGCTGGACGGGTTGGACGTCAAATGGTCAGGCATGTGGCGTTTCTGGCGGTTCTTCCGGTTTGTGCGGCATAGATGTTGTACTTGTTCGTAAGGGCCAACCTGCCCCTGATCCTACCAGTAATGCATTTATCGAAACGTCGGGAATCGGTCTTGTATCCCAGGCGCACGTTGCTTCTGCGGGCTGGTTGGCTCCCGTTGGCAATGGCGAAACTGCCGGTCAGACGGGCATGTCTCGTTCTCTGCAGGCGTTGTATGTTTCGACGCAGGGTATCGATGCCTCCGTCGAAGTATCGGCGCACGTTGCGAATATCGGTTGGCAACCATACGTCTCGGGTGCTTCCTACGCTGGCACTGTTGGCAAGGGCCTTGCAATTCAGGCGGTTAAATTAAGGCTCACTGGCAACGACGCTTCAAAATACGATATTTACTACCGTGTTCATGCGGCGGATTATGGCTGGCTTGGTTGGGCTAAAAATGACGCCGCAGCTGGCACCGTTGGACTGTCTAAGCAGGCCGAGGCAATTCAAATTAAGTTGGTTGCCAAGGGTTCGTCCGAGGCTCCCGTTCAAGATCATGCTGCTTTGATCCAGCTTCCCGGGCTATCTGCTAAGGCTAATTGCTCCGGTCTTGGCTGGCAAGCGTCCGTTGGCAATGGCGGTGTTGCCGGAACGGTTGGGCAGAACCGTGCCATGGAGGCCATGCAGTTGTCGCTTTCCGATAGCTCCATGAGCGGTGGCATTTCGTATTCTGCTCATGTATCCAATATCGGTTGGCAGTCTGCTGTTTCGGACGGGGCTACATCGGGAACTGTTGGCCAAGGGCAGCAGATCCAAGCTGTGAAGATTAACTTGACTGGCGACGTTTCGAATTACTTTGATGTCTGGTATCGCGTCCATGTGTCAAATTACGGATGGCTTGGCTGGACCAAAAATGGATCGCCCGCGGGTACCACGAAGCTTGGCATTCCTGTTCAGGCTTTACAGGTAAAGATTGCCCCCAAGGGCGCTTCCGCACCAGGCTCTACGTCTGATTCGTATTTTGAGACCTATCGTTATATGGGGTATCAGACCCCGGGATCATATCCAAAAGTTAGTTGTAATAGCGTACAGCTTCCTTCATATTGCACCGGTTACTTTACGTATGTCACGCCTTCTCGAATTCCTTACAACGCTTCACGACAGGATTGCATCAACGCATTCGTCCAGCGTGCTCGTGAATATATCGGTACTCGTTATATCGAGCCGTGGTCTTCTTGGCCAGGGGATGCAGTTGATTGCTCGGGCTTGGTGCTGCAATGTTTGTATGCGACTGGCATGGATATGGGTTGGTATAACCCCTATAACCATCGTTGGTTGCCCGAGCAGACCTATAACTCCATGAACTGGTATCGCAACAACACGTTTATGCCGGTTAGCACCTCTGCTATGCAGAGGGGAGATGTGGTCTACTACCGGGGTCATATTGGAATCTACATTGGAAACGGTCGAATCATTGATTCGTGGCCGGGGATCGGTGTGACCGAGCGCTCGGTCAATGCTCCAGGTCGTGTAATCGGCGCAGCTAGGCCTTTTGCATAGAGTCTGTTGAGGCGCTCCGTTGCAGGAGCGCCTCTTTTTGACTGTATGGTAAACGTTGCTTTTCTAAGCTTTAAATGCCTGTATGGAAGTGCGGTAATATAGCAGCTATTCGGTCTTTACATGTGGTCAATGTCTCGGGGGATATACATGAAACATCTCAAAGCGTCTGCGGCTTTGGTTTGTACGCTATTGATGGGCTGGTCGCAAATCATTCAGCCTTACAGCGCGTATGCGCTGTCGGTTCAGGCCGCCGCTGCCTCGCAGTCGGTCTTGCAAACATCAATCGAGCACGAATCTCAAGGTGTAAGTTCTCAGGGGGCGCAGGACGATGCCTCGGGTTCTCGGGGTGTGACCGAATGGTATGGTGACGATACAAATGCTGCTCGTCCTGATGGGGAAACAGATTCGGATTCCGGCGAACAGCCTGGAATTGGCGTCGAAGAATCTGGTGTTGACGAGTCAAACGGTGAAGCCCCAGCCGATGATTCCGCTGAGATGAATTCCTGCGAAGCAGACTCTTTGGAACCGAACTCTTGGCGTTTCGAAAACGGCGTGCTTATCGATTCTGGCAATGGCGACATCGATGCGCAGTCTTTAACTGACGATTCTTTGCCCAATGGCGTTGTCGCGCGCGGCATCGATGTCAGCAATCATCAAGGAACTGTTGATTGGAATAAGGTTAAGGCCGCGGGGATTGATTTTGCCATTCTCAAGGTCGGTCCGGTTTACGGAAAACCTGACGATTCTTTTGAAAGGAACGCTGCTGAATGTGAACGCCTCGGCATTCCTTATGGCGTGTATTACTACTCCTACGCCCGTTCTGTAGAGGATGCCAATAAAGAGGCCGACAGGACACTTGCTTGGCTCGGTGGCCATCATCCGTCGCTTCCCGTCTATTATGATCTTGAGGATAGCTATATCTTGCAAGATCCGGATTTCAGCAAGGATAAGCTCACTCAGATTGCGCAGGCTTTTTGCAACCGTATGGAGGCCGTTGGCTTTAAGTCGGGTATCTATGCGAACCTTAACTGGCTTAACAACTACCTGAATTCTCCGTCGTTGAGCGGTTATGACCATTGGGTCGCTCAATATAATTGGCGTTGCGATTATGCTGGCAGCTACAGTTTCTGGCAGTATTCAAGCAGTGGCAATGTCCCGGGCGTCAACGGACGCTGTGACATGAACTACTGCTTCAACGGTTCTCTTCTCAACGTAGATGACAACAAGATGCATATTCAGTATGAGGCGCATGTCTCGAATATTGGCTGGATGAGCAGCAAGCGTGACGGATCTACGGCTGGCACAACGGGGCAGTCTAAATCAGTTGAGGATCTTAAGGTCAGCATCTTGAACCCCGTTGTAGATGGCTCTGTGCAAATAAACGCCAATGTAAGTGGCATCGGCTGGCAGGGCTGGGACACCCCCTCGGCCTCCGAGGGCGGCACCACCGGCCAGGGCCGCGCCGTCGAGGCGGTGCGCCTGAGGCTCGCGGGCTCCCTCGCCAAGGACTACGACGTCTACTACCGCGTCCACGCCTCCAACATCGGCTGGATGGCCTGGGCCAAGGACGGCGAGGAGGCCGGCACCACGGGCTTCGGCAGGAGCGTCGAGGCCGTCCAGATCAGGCTCGTCAAGAAGGGCGACGCCGCCCCCTCGTCCGACGGGGCCAACGTTGACTACGCCTTCAAGAAGAAGCCCATGTCCCTGGCCTACCGCGCCCACGTCTCCAACGTTGGCTGGCAGGGCGCCGTGTCCGACGGGGCGACCGCCGGCACCACCGGCCGCGGCCTCGCCCTCGAGGACCTCAAGCTCTCGCTCGACAGCTCCGACTACTCAGACGGCTCGTCCGTCCAGATCGACGCCCACGTCTCGGGCATCGGCTGGCAGGGCTGGGACGCCCCCTCGGCCTCCGAGGGCGGCACCACCGGCCAGGGCCGCGCCGTCGAGGCCGTGCGCCTGAGGCTCACGGGCTCCCTCGCCAAGGACTACGACGTCTACTACCGCGTGCACGCCTCCAACATCGGCTGGATGGCCTGGGCCAAGGACGGCGAGGAGGCCGGCACCACCGGTATGTCATGCTCTCTCGAGGCTGTTCAGATTAAGCTCATTAAGAAGGGTGCCTCCCATCCTGATACATCGGGATATTCCCATCTTGAAATGCCTTCGGTGACATATTCCTCTCAGGTGAAAGGTGCTTGGCAGAATTCTGTTTCGGCCGGAGAGGTGTCCGGTACAACTGGTCAGGGTATACCCATCACCGGGTTTTCAGCTAAAACTACTTCATCTGTTGCCGGCGGGATTAATTGTCAACTGCATCTTTCGAATGTAGGCTGGACGTCTGGTAAGTCAAACGGAGGGCAGCTTTCGTCTGCTGCTGAATCCAATTCGGTTGAGGCTATTAAAATTTCTCTTTCTGGTGACTTGGCAACCTATTTTGATGTTTGGTACAGGGTCCATGTCGATAACGTCGGCTGGCTTGGTTGGACTAAAAATGGCGCCGTTGCCGGTAGCACTGGCTATGGGACGCATGTCCAAGCTGTCCAAGTTCGACTTACAAGGAAGGGCGACAATGCCCCCGGGAGCACCGTTTCGCCGTGTTTGCTTGGGCAGCCTTCTGCGTTTGTAAATCCCATGCAGAAGAAGATTGTAGATCTTGCCCGACGGGTACCGTCTCCTGGCCCGGGATTGTGCTCCGAGTGGATTGCAGATATCTACGAGCGTGCCGGATTTAGGAACGTCCATACAGATGCCTGCGATTACTACTGGGATTATTGTAAATTCACCGATTATTCTCAGCTGAAAGTCGGAATGGTCATTGCCGTTCCTTCGCATACGCATACCCGCATGGGCAGCATTTACGGTCACGTTTGTCTCTATATTGGCAATAACCAGGTTATGGATAATGTCGGTCAGATCAGGACGCTCGATATGGCGTACTGGTTGGATTATTATTCCACCTCATATAAGCCAAAGTGGGGTTGGTATGACAACGTGCCGCTTGCATAGCTGATCGAAAGTCATGCCTTCGCACAGGTTTTAGCAGTTACTCTAGTTAAAACGAACGGGCCGTTTTGCAACGGTCCGTTCGTTTCTATTTAAGTGCCATTCACGTTTTCGTTATTAATACAATTGCCGAAACGATAAATAATGATGCTAAAGATGGTCGATTGATGGGGGAGTCGAATGAAAAAGACGCAACGACTGCTAGCAACGGCAATGACGCCATTACTGATTCTTCAGTGTCTTCTGACGCCCCTTTCTGTCTGGGCTGATTCTTTACCGGTGCAGCTGGAATCTACTGATTATTCCGTTAATGCCGCCGGCAGCACGGAAGACGAGGACTTCGTCTTAAATGACGAACAGCAGGGGGTTGAAGTCGAGCAGCCGACTGTGTCAGACAATGATTCTCCCTCATCCGTTTCTAGCGAGTCTGCTTCCAATGCGACTTATTCGCCGAAACCCGAAAATGATGTATCCGCTGTCTTTGGTTCTGTTTCATACCAGACTCATGTACAGGATATTGGCTGGCAAGCTCCCGTTTCAAATGGAATGACGGCTGGCACAACAGGTCGTGCTAAGCGCGTCGAAGCCCTCAAGATCAATCTGCTTTCACAAGTTGGCACCCCTTTGGGGAATGACAGCATTTCGGTCCAATCACACATTTCCGGAATCGGATGGGAGTCTCAGCCGGTGGGTAACGGGCAGGCATCTGGAACAGTTGGACAGTCGCGAGCCATCGAGGCGATCAAGCTATCTTTGTCGGGCGGTCTTTCTGATTCGTATGACATTTGGTATCGCGTTCATTCTGCAAATGTTGGTTGGCTTGGCTGGGCCTCAAATGGTGAGCCTGCTGGAACACAGGGCTATGCTTATCAGATCGAAGCTATTCAGATTAAGGTGCTTCCAAAAAATGCTCAAGATGCGCCAGCGCGAGGCGATGCCTTTAGGGACCATTCCCAGGAACCGCCTACCGTTTCCTATCGATCTCACGTCTCCAATGTTGGATGGATAGGCGTTGTCGCGGACGGAAAGACATCGGGGGTCATTGATTCAAGAAATGCAATCGAGGCACTGTCGCTTAATGTTAATTGGTATGGCCACGGAGGTTCTATTTCCTCTCGCGCGCACGTCTCTGGCATTGGTTGGCAAAGCTGGTCTTCAGGTACTGTTGGTACGACCGGGCAGTCTCGGTCCATTGAGGCCGTTCAGTTTAAGCTGAATGACGAGATATCTGCATCTTACGACATTTGGTACCGCGTGTATGCTTCCAAATTGGGCGGATGGCTGGGCTGGACGTCTAACGGGTCTCCTGCGGGCTCGGTGGGGAAGGGCGCCGCCATTCAGGGTATTCAGGTATTGTTGGTCGAAAAGGGCGGCTCTGCTCCCGGCGATACGTTGGGTCATTTCATTGGAACTACGGATGTTCTGAGTGGCAGTTCGTATGGCCTTAATGGCAATAGCTTGGGCACTGTACAGGGTAAAACGATTTTAATGGGTTCCGAGAGCGGCTCTGAGCCTTTAACATCGCTTTCTATTTCGTTTGATAATCAAGAGACTTCAGGTTCAATCGGCTATTCAGGCTGCTATGAATTCAGTGGATGGAGCGGAGTTGTTTCTGACGGTGCCGCGCTCAATTCTAAAAATGATGGCCGTACTTTGAAGGCCGTGAGATTGACTCTTACTGGTGATTTGTCTAATGCCTATGACGTTTGGTACCGGTGTTTTGACTCCAAAAAAGGATGGCTTGGCTGGGCGTGTAATGGCGCGGATGCGGGGGCAACGATACCGGGTTCATTCCTTAAGGCTGTCGAAGTAAGGATTAACAGTAAAGGCAGTGGCGCTCCCGGAGTAACGGACGGAGCATTTGTTTCCAATACTTCCGCCGATTGCGCTCATGTTGTATATCAGGCTCATTCCGCTAATCGTGGGTGGTCTCCATCTGTTTTAGATGGGCAGGATGCCGGCACAACGGGAAAATCGCTTTCGCTTCAAGCTCTGAATGTGTCGTTGTCCGGTGTGGAGGATGATTCTCTAGTTGAGGCACGAGCCCATGTTGCCAATATTGGTTGGCAGGAATGGCGATCTGCCGGTTATGTTGGGACCGTTGGACAAGGATTGGCCATTCAGGCTCTTGAGCTGCGCATAAATGGTCCCCTAGCGAATCAGTATGACATCTACTATCGAGTTCATTCGGCTGGTTATGGTTGGTTGGGTTGGGCCAAAAACGGCGATTCCGCTGGAACTACCGGGTTAAATATCCAGATAGAAGCTGTCCAAATTAAGCTTGTCGCGAAGGGCGGGAATCCTGGCTCATCGTCTGCGCCCGCATTTATCTCTGCTCCAGCTCTAACGCTCCAGGCGCATGTCGCCACGCTTGGTTGGATGAATCCTGTTGGCAACGGTGGTGTTGCGGGCACAACCGGCAGATCGCTTGCTATTGAGGCACTGAAGTTGAATGTCTCCAGTAACGTATCGGGCGGTATTGAGTACTCCGTCCATGTACAGGATGTGGGCTGGCAAGGCTGGACTTCCAATGGGAATGTCGCTGGCACAGTAGGCTGCGCAAAGCGTATCGAGGCTCTTAAGATTAGGTTGACCGGTGATTTATCGAACTACTTTGATGTTTGGTATCGAGCATATTGCCAAGACTTTGGGTGGCTCGACTGGACCTCAAATGGGCAGTCTGCGGGTACGTCTAGGATAGGCTGCAGAGTCGAGTCTGTTCAAGTGAAGATTGTTCCCAAGGGCGCTGGTGCTCCCGGTTCTACTGCGCGTCCGTTTACTGACCAGCCCTTGTTGCCGGCAGATATGATGACTATGCTTAATCGAGCTAATAGATATTCGAGCAGCACAAGCTGGCTCATTATGGTTGACAGGCAAGCATGCCGCCTTGGAGTTTTTCGTGGACAGCGCGGGTCGTGGAGTTACGCTCAATACTGGACTTGCTCTACCGGCGCCCCTAGTACTCCAACGCCTACGGGTGAGTATACCGTCACCGGCAAGGGCTACTCGTTTGGACATGGGTATACCTGCTACTACTACACGCAGTTTTACGGTGACTATCTGTTCCATTCAATACCGTACTACCAGGGAACTTTTAAACCCATGGACAGCCGAATGGGAATGCATATTTCACAAGGCTGCGTGCGTTTGCCCATCGATCGCGCTAAATGGATTTGGGATAACGTGCCCCTTGCTACCAAGGTGGTAATCTACTAACTATTCCCGTAAGCGGTGAGAGCTTGTTAGAGGGCCCTTTCCTGTTGCCGTAGTCTTGGCAACAGGAAAGGGCCCTTGCCGTTGGATTAGGCTCCTTTTTCTTCGTTCACCTAATTGGTGACATTAATGAAGCTAACTCCCGATAGTATGGTTATTGACGACCGTCTATCTAGGAGGCGATTCTTTTGAAAAGGCAATTTAGAGCATTTATTGTTCTGATTTCCTGCTTCATGACGATGCTGCTTTTGAGCCCTTTGGCTTGTTGGGCAGATCAAAATGTTGGTTCCAACGAATATGAATCCGTTCCAGAGACCCAATCCGACCCCTCGGATCAAACTGCTGCTGTAGCCGATGAAACGGCGCCTTCGATTGATGCTACCGTGGAGCCCAAAGAGGCGGCCCCGGACGTCAGCTATAAATCTCACATTTCAGGCATTGGTTGGGAGCCGACGTTTACATCGAATGGCTCGACCTCTGGCACAACAGGCCAGTCCCGTAGGCTTGAAGCACTCAGGGTTTCCCTCCCTAATTCAGAAGACCTTGGTATCGAATACCGCTCTCATGTTCAAAATGAAGGCTGGCAGGATTGGGTTTCTAATGGAGCCGTCTCCGGCACAACGGGAAAGGGCCTTCAGATTGAAGCCGTCGAGCTCAAGCTGACGGGCAACAGGGCGGCTTCTTATGACCTGTATTATCGCGTTCATGCTTCTAATTTCGGTTGGCTTGGATGGACCTCAAATGGGTCGACTGCGGGAACCACCGGTTGGTCTTATGCCGTTGAAGCAATACAGATCGTTATTGTAAAGAAGGGTGAAGCGGCGCCCGGCGATACCACTGGAGCCTATGTCCCGTATGTCTTTAATTGCTCTCTTTCTCAGGTTGGGGAGACGACTAAAGTAACCCTGAATATTCCGCAGATCGAGGATATAAAACGACTCGGGATCGCTGATTCGATAAAGGTGGCAGGCTCCATGTCGTATGGAGGGAGGGTCACCCGTTCCGTCTCAAGCACGATTGCACTCGGAGATCTGGGCTCTAGCTCCAGTGAAATTGAATTTAGCGATTATGGTCCGTTTGACGTTACGTTGCAGTATTTGAAGAACGGAAACATCGTTCAAGAGGACCATCAGTCAATTGGCATTTCTGCGAGTGAGTACAACCTTGCCCCTTTGAGTGCTTCTTTCCCCGTTGTTCTCTATTCGCTATCTTTCTGGGATATCAGTACCTCTTCTGCTGGAACGACCGTTCCGTCAATTGTAATGCTCGATCGTCCAAGTGCCTATAACTGGAACTCGCTTCCATCCGGGATGTACGGTCTTCCGTATCTGACTCATGAGGAGAATGCTTCTAGTTCGAGCTATCAGGCGTTCGCGGATTATGTCGCTGCTCTCTACAAGATCAATCCCAAGGCAAAGTTCAATCTGTATATCAATGACATCACCTGTTCGTTGATCCATAGGATGATTTACGCCAACAAGATTCCCGCAGGCCAATACTCCATTCGGCTGTTGTCCGATGGATCCGCCACGTATGTCTTTACCAACGAAGCCTTTGACGTTAAGGATCCAGATTCTAAGCAAGCGGAGCTGATTACTTTATGGAACGCTGCCAAGAATAAGGAATACGAAACCGGTGAGGTCTCAAAGTCGTATAGCGATTATCACGATCACTGGGATTCTATGTATGCCGTGCTGAGTATTGAGCCTGGCACTCAGTGGTGGATGACTCGAACGAATCTGTTTACGAGTGGTGACGATAATGCCTTTGCGAATAAGATCGCGTCCGATCCCGGCGTTAAGAAGGTGAATGTTTCGGGCATGCTTACGAGCCTGCAGAATAGGGGAGAGGATACAGTCCAAGCGTTTAAGGCGCTGTACAACTTTAACGATGGCTATTTTGATGCGGCGACTCAGCAGGGCAAAAAGGTAATAATGCTGCTTGGAACGTACGTTTCTTACGAGCAGAATTTTGACGACTATGCCAACTTGACCGAAGTTATCTATGGCGATGACTATTTGTATTATTACAAGGGGCATCCAAACACACCGACGGGTATGTATCCCCAAAAGCAGGAACAGCTTGACCGTCTTGGCATTACCGATGTCGATTCTTCCGTCGCTGCAGAGCTGATCCTCTTCTTTAATCCGGAGATCGGTCTGTCTGGTTATGGGTCTAGTACGTATAACTCGGCCAGTGCCGATGCTGCTGGTGGACTTTGGAATTCCACAAAGGCCGAGGCCTTGAAGCCGGGTGTCGTCATCGATTATTCCATTATGGATTGGTTTGCTTCTCCGATTACCGAAGACACGGATGCTGCTATCAGATCCCTTTGCAAACAGGGAGACTCTTGCTATCTCGTAGAGTTTTCGGATTCCATACTTGCTTCGGCAAATTACGACTTTGCTATCTATTCGCACAATAGCGGTGCTCTGACTTATTTCAAGAAGGGCGAGTCGGGCTATGATGTTGTTAAGGTGTCACGAGGCCCTCTTGACGTCTTGGCAACTTCGCATGTTTCAAATGACGGCTGGCAATCGGCCTCTAAGGGTGGAAATGCTTCCGGTACCGTTGGGCAGTCAAAAGCTGTCGAGGCTATTACTCTCAATCTGCAGAATGCTCCCTATGATGGTGCATTGGAGTACAGGACACATGTTTCCGATTATGGCTGGCAGGGCTATGTGAAGGAGGGGAAAGTTTCTGGTACTACGGGCCAGAGCAAGTCTGTCCAGGCTATTCAGATTCGCCTGACTGGTGAGATGGCCAATCACTATGACGTTTATTATCGAGCTCACGTTCAGGATAAGGGATGGCTCGGTTGGGCCTGCAATGATCAAGTTGCCGGAACGACCGGTTTCGGTTTGAGGCTAGAGGCATTTCAGGTCGTTTTGGTCGAAAAGGGTTCGCCCGCTCCTGGGGATATGAGTCAGCCCTCTATTCAGAGAGCGTTTTCAATCAAGGCACATGTTTCAAACCTTGGTTGGCAGTCGCCTGTTCACGAAGGCATGACCGTTGGCACAACTGGCCGAAATCTTGCTGTTGAGGCGCTGACGATTAGCAAGCCTGACCTAGGGTATTCCGGCGGCATCGAGTATCGAGCTCACGTTCAAAATATCGGCTGGCAAAAGTGGGTCAAAAATGGAAAGGTTGCCGGTACTACGGGGAAGTCTCTTGCTGTTGAGGCTGTCGAAATAAAACTGACGGGAGATCTTGCCAAGCATTATGACGTTGTCTATAGGGCACACGTTCAAAGCAAAGGTTGGCTAGACTGGGTTAAATCGGGCGAGTGTGCCGGTACAACTGGTGAGGCTCTGCATCTAGAAGCGCTTGAGGTTAGGCTGGTTGAGAAAAGCTAAATATAGATCCAATTTGCCTATATACCAACGCTAATGAAGTGGGGGTGAATTGATGGGGTTGTAGTCCCCTCAATTCACCCTCCTTAGTTGCAAGTTATTTGAAAGAGGCAAACCGTGCTAGACTTTATCTTTTGTGTAAGGATTTCGTTTCGGCCTCTTTCATTAAGTCGTCATCATTAATTTCTATTGGGTGAATTAAGGTGAAGTTTGGTAATCATGAATTTGCTTTATACGGTTGATAACAATTTTGTCCCACAGTTGGCCGCCAATATTTGCTCGGTTGTTTCAAATCATTCCGGTATTCAAGACATTACTTTTCATGTCTTCTCTAATGGCATTACAGAGGATAACCAGCGTTTGCTCCAGGAGATGGTGACCGAATACAACCAAAACCTTGTATTTTATGATATTTCGAACTTCAAAGATGCTCTCGGGTTTGATTTTGATACATCGGGATGGAATGAAATAGTTCTTGCTAGGCTTTTGATGGCACATTTTCTACCTAATGAGATCGAAAGAGTTATTTACCTCGATGGCGATACGATTGTTCTTGGGGATATTGCTCTTCTTTGGAATCAAGATCTTAAGGGTTGCGTGGTTGGAATGGTTCCCGAGCCAACGGTCGGCCCATCTCGACTTAATGATTTAGACTTAAATGGCTGTCTGTACCACAATGCTGGCGTGTTGCTCGTTGATTTAAAGCGATGGAGATCAACTTGTTGCGAAGATCAATTATTGGATTATTGCGAGCGCCGCTCAGGACGCTTGTTTGCGAATGATCAAGATGCTCTAAATGCAGTACTTAAAGATAAGATTTGCAGTTTATCCCCTGCGTTCAATTATTCCAATATCTTTGACTACTATCCGTTTATATTCTTAAACTCGTTAATGCCGGGCTTTTCGGATGAAAACAGTTTTAATACCGCAAGATTGAAGCCCATCGTTGTCCATTATCTCGGCGAAGAGAGGCCATGGCGGCGGGGGAATACTCATCGCTTCAATAATGAGTATCACTTTTATTTATCAGAAACGTTCTGGAAGGACGCGAAAGATGAAGATGGTTGGGGCGTTTATTTTCTTGCTTGGCGGACTTTTAATTTCCTAACCAGGCCTTTTCCTCAGCTTCGTTATAAAGTGATCAGCGGGTTGATTCCCGCATTTCTTAAATATCGTGCCTCGCAAAGAAATAAATAGGATTATGGATAAAATCAAAGACAAGTCTGTTTGCATTGTTTTACCCACATATAACGGCGGAAAGTATTTGGCCAAACAGCTTGATAGTATCTTGGAGCAAACTTGGCCTAATTGCTCCGTCTATATTCGTGATGATGGTTCAACGGATGAAACTGTTGAAATTGCACAATGGTACTGTCGGTCAAACTCCAGCATTCATTTAATTCAAGATTCAATCGGTAATCTTGGGTGCCCAAATAGTTTTTATGAAATTATCAAACGGGTTCCCGAATATGACTACTATGCATTTGCCGATCAGGATGATATTTGGAAGACCGATAAAATTGAACGGGCAGTCAGGGCAATTGAAAATAGTGGAGACAAGGTGCCGACTGTCTACTTTTCTTCCTTTTCATATGTAAACGAAGATGGCGAGACGATACGCGAGTCGGCTCCGCAGGACAAGTACCTCTCTTTTCATAACACCTTGTTTTATACTCCCGGACTAGGCTTCACGATAGTATTTAATCGCCTTGCCTGCAGGGCCTTTATTCTTGAGGTAGATCCAGGGAATGAAATGCATGATCGCTGGCTGATTCGGTGTGCTTCGGCATTTGGAAAGGTATTGTTTGATTCCGTCTGTACGGCTTCACATGTTCGTCATTCCTCTGCGGTCACGTCTGGAGATAATCGTTATTTTGATCTTTTAAAGACCTATTTTAAGGACGAGCTATTTGGTGATAGATCGAAAGATGAGAGTAAAAAGTTAAGCCATTTTTCTGCGGTGTTTTATGATGAGCTTAGTTTTGAGCAGAAACATGAGCTTGATATTTTCACCAATGATGATGGGATTATTTCAAGACTTAGGAAAGCATTTTTCCCAAAGCGTCTGCGACCTACTTTGATTTCTGATTTACTTCTTCGCGTTTTGTTTTTATTCAACAAGGCCTGATGATCCACTGCTGGAGTGATTGTGTCTAATAGAAAAACGAAAGAACTCTCTGTTGAGCAGAGTCTTGTTTGGAACAGCGTCGGCTCGATGGTGTATTTGATTTGCAACTGGCTGATTACTGTTCTTGTGGTGACACTTGGTTCCGACATTAGCATGTCTGGTAGCCTTGCTGTGGCTATGTCTGTTGGTAATATTTTTGCGACCATTGTTTTGCTTAGAGCGCGCCCCGTTCAGGTTTCTGAGAGCTATTCTGATTTTACGACTGGGAATTTTATCGCTCATAGAATCGTTGCAACAATACTTGCCTGTGTAATTTGCTTCTTCTATTGTTTAGTCTCTGTTGCATTCAACGATTGGGCAGTTGTTGCTGTTTATTGCCTATTTAAAGCTGGTGATTCATTTGTTGATGTTCTTCACGGTGTGGATCAGGTAAACAACAGATTGGACATTGCGGCTATCTCTCAAATAGTTCGTGGCGTAGGAGTTCTAGTCTCCTTTTCGTTGTGCTTGTTGCTATTTGATAACTTGGTAATAGCCGTTGCTTCAATGGCTTTTGTTACCATAGCTGTTGTGCTTACATATGATTTTAGAATGACAAAACGGTTTTGTGCCGTTATACCTGATTTTGATTTTACTTCCCTTATCAAATTGTCGCGTATCTGCTTTCCCGGTTTTGTTGCATCTCTTGCGTGCACGGCTGTTGTTAGCGTAACAAGACAGTTCTATGGCCTTTCCTATGGAAATGAGGCGTTGGGTTTTTATGCCGCCGTTGCCACTCCGACTGCCGTAATTCAGGCTCTCGTATCTTATCTATATGCCCCCCTGCTTGGACCTATTTCGGCAATGTGGCGAGAAAACGAAACTCACCGATTACGCTTAGTATTTATTAAGATGCTCGTTTCCGTATTCGTTTTGACGGCGATGTGTGCCATGGCTAGTGCTTTCATAGGCGAACCTGTGCTTACTGCTATTTATGGCAAAGAAGTTGGCCTTCACTCAGATTATCTTCCGTTGGCACTCGTTGCTACCGCATTCACTGGTTTGAACTTTTTCACTATTGATGTCTTTATTGCATTTGGGAAACCGATTATTGGCACGATTTCTGGTGCCGCTTCGTTAGCGTTGGCCGTGTTTCTTTCTCGTTATTGTTTTGTGAATCCGGTATTTGCTTCTGATGCAAATGTCATCAATATCATTATCTTGGTGGCATACGGTTTTGGATTATTATTTTCCTTCCTTTGTATAATTAACCTATTAAATCGGAAGGCGAAGCAATCTGTCACATCCGAACTGTAAATTCGCTCTCCTTGTTTCGATAGGGTTTTTTCAGTTCGACTTGGGCTGTTTGATTGATATTTTGTACTGAGGATTCAGATGATGCATGAATTAAGAGCGCTGGTTATCATCCCAGCTTTTAATGAAGAGGCGAACATTTTAGATACGGTTTCTTCTGTGGAGGAAGCTGGATACGATTATGTAGTTATTAACGATGGCTCCACTGATGACACTTTGCGTGTTTGTCGCGATGCGGGGGTTAATGTCCTGGATTTACCGCAGAATCTTGGCATTGGAGGCGCGGTTCAAGCCGGACACAAATATGCCAAGCGCTTTGGCTATGATGTAGACATCCAAGTTGATGGTGATGGGCAGCATGACGCCCATTACATATCGCGCTTGCTTGATGAAATAAATAATGGGTCTGATTTAGTTATCGGATCGCGATTTCTTGAGGAATCTGAAGGCTTCAAGTCAACCTTCTTGAGGCGTCTTGGAATTAGATGGCTCTCTGCGGTAATTCATCTTACAACTCACGTTCGTGTTAGCGACCCCACTTCTGGTTTTCGCGCATGTGGATCTAAGGCCATAGATCTGTTCTGTAAAAAATATCCCGTAGACTATCCGGAGCCGGATTCTGCTGTTGCGGCTATGGTTAAGGGCCTTCGCGTTACAGAAGTGCCTGTCGTAATGAAAGAACGACAGGGGGGAAAGTCGTCAATTTCTGGTTTTAGTAGCATTTATTACATGATAAAGGTTACTTTGGCGATTATCATCTCTTCATTCTCGAATTAGGACGGGTTGTTATGCATATTTCCTTACAGTTTGGTGTCATTACTGCTTGTTTAGTTTTGCTTTGTTTTGTGCTGCGTCTTGTATTAAAGGATAGCCTTCAGCTCAAGTATTCACTTCTTTGGATTGTTCTTGCATTGGTTTTGTTGGTATGCGGCCTCTTTCCGCAACCTCTTTACTTCATTTCAAGTTTATTTGGTTTTCAGACTCCAGCCAATTTTGTTTTTGTCTTAGGGTTTTTATTTTTGATATGCATTGTTCTTTCTATGGCATGTCTGTCAAGTAAACAATCTTCTGCAATTGCTAACTTAACTCAACGAATTGCATTGCTTGAAAAAGAGCTTGGATCAAAAAATAGGGAGTAATGCCATGTGCTTGGCAAAAGATCATACATTTGTATTGTGCGCATACGGCGAGTCTCCGTACTTGTCTGACTGTTTAGATTCTTTAGTGAACCAAAGCACCCGAAGTAATATCCTTATATCGACGTCAACTCCTAATTCCTATATTGATCGTATAGCGTCTAATTATTCGATTCCGGTAATTGTTAACGAGGGGTCGCCTAGCATATCTCATGACTGGAATTGTGCTATTGCGAATTCAAATACAAAGCTTGTGACTATAGCTCATCAGGATGATATCTATAGCTCTAGTTATACGGAAACTATGCTGCGGGCTATGAAAGAAGCGGATCGACCTTTAATCTTCTTTTCTAATTATGGTGAGATAAGAAATGGCGTATATGAAGAAAACCTCCTTATTCTGAAAATTAAGAGAATTTTACTTCGTAAGTTTGCTCGCCACGGCGCTCTTTCATCGGTTAAGGATAAAAGGGATATCCTGAGGTTCGGTTCCGCCATCTGCTGTCCTTCTGTGACATTTAATCTAAGCATCTTACAGACACCGTTATTTATGACAGACATGAAATGTGACTTGGACTGGGAGGCATGGGAAAGATTCTCGAAAATCGACGGATCTTTCGTTTATTCTCCCGAGGTTTTAATGTTTCATCGAATTCATGAAGGCTCTGAGACCACGGCGTTGATTAAAGATGATACAAGGAGGTCGGAGGATGAAACTATGCTTCAAAAATTCTGGCCCAAGTGGTTTGCTCCAATAGTCTGTAGCCTGTATTCGCTTAGCATGAGAAGCAATTCTTTATGACGCTGCAACAATGCCGGCGTAAGTTGAACATTTATCGAGACGGAGTTGTAGAGTTATGAATCTAGATACCTTTACTGGTCATCTGAAACTATCTGATAGTTATCGAAAAGCTCTGACGTTTATCGTTTATCCACTTATAGCTACACTCTCTCTTTGCTTGGGATTTTTCTACTATTGCGCCTTTAAAGCCAGCGCTATCGGATTGCCTGGGCTATGGCTCTCGGCTCTGCCCTTAATCGCCTGCTTGTTCGTTGGTGTCCTATTATTAATTAAAGAGCAGCACAATCCCGCAATTTGCTTTGTGGTGATTGGTGTGCCCGCTGTAACTGCTTTTGGCCTTTTCATGCTGCCCGCTAATGTTCCAGACGAGGCTTCTCATATTTGGCAGGCGGCCGCCTTATTGTCTCGTAACGGCAATGGCTTTGATGTTGTCTCTTGCTTCCAATTGGGTCAGTTTCCTTCATCGTACGCAGATTATTTTAATGCAATGACTCAGCCTACCGATTGGTCTAGCGTCTTTGTGTGCCATACGTATTTGGGGAGCTATTACCCTCATCTTTATTTAATTCCGGGAGTAATTCTAGGATTTGCGCAGCAAACGGGTTTCAATGCCTTTGTGGCCCTTTCAGTTTCGCGCGTGTGCGCTGGATTAATATATTGCTTCGCGGCTTATTGGATAATCAAACTGATGCCAGTTGGTAAAAATGCTGTTTTGATTTTTTTACTAAATCCCATTTTATTGCAGCAGGAAGCGTCTGTTTCGGCTGATTCTGTCGCAAACATTGTTGCCATTTTGTACGTTGCTGTAGTTGTTAAGATTTATGCGGACTCGTTGTACTCATATCGATCTCTGCTGGCGTTAATACTGCTATCCGTTTTACTGCTTCTTTCAAAGATAATGTTTTTCCCGTTGGTACTCTTGAATCTTATTCACTGGAAAAAACTTAAAGGAACAGACAGCTATATAAAGTTCATCTTTTCCTTCTTTGCGATAGCTTTTGTTGCGAGCTGTGCGTTCGTGTTTCTTTATCATGGTAGTTTCATGCCAGATTCTTTTGATTTGATGCGAGCGCCGCTGCATTGCGCAAAGGTCTTTATTAAGTCTATTTGGGAGATGGGGCCATTCTGGTTTCAATCCTATGCAGGTTACAATCTTGGCGCTCTTTCGATTAATGTTTGGCCATTTTGTTTTTGGCTTTACATCATTCTTCAGTCCGTTGTTCTGTTTTATAACGATGAGAATAATAAAAAATTATTCTGCAGTACGGATCGCTTTGTAATGATTGCTGTTGTATTCGTCAATTTCTTCCTGATTGTTATGACGATGAGGAACTGGACTCTTACTGTTGATAAGCGTGAAGATATTATCATGGGGGTCCAAGGACGATATTTATTCCCACTGGTCCTTCCGGTTCTGTTGAATATCTTGCGACCGATAAAATCAAGTTCTGAAGGACATGTCTTGCTTGGTTCTTCATTGATAATGAGTACTATTCTATTTGTTGACTTTATTTCAATTCTCTCTGCGTTTTAGGAGTTAGTGTTTCATGTTGAACCTTCTTGAGGGCATTGGTTACACCGTTAAAGAAGAGGGCTTTTATAACGTCCCCAAGAAGGTCTCCCATGTACTCTCAATGCATAGGCCTCGATTTGATTTTGGCTCTCGCCAAGACAATTCTTTTTTTGATGTTATTTTTATTAATGGATGTGATTATTCCGTTCCGCATCCTATTAGGTACCGTGTCGATCATCAGATTGAGGAACTTGAGGCTGCCGGCTTAACGGTCCAAAAGGTTAATGCCTGGGAGATGGAAAAGGATATTCTTAGGCATGCGCGTACTTTTATTATTTTCCGTTGTCCCCTAAGTGATGAAGTTGAATCTTTAATTAGGCAGGCAAAAAAACTCAATAAGCGTGTTATTTATGACATTGATGATTTGGTTATCGACACTGCTTATACCGATTCTATTCCGTTCGTTAATGCAATGACTGCTCATGATAAGTCTTGCTATGACGATGGAGTCAGGCGAATGGGTGAAACACTGAAGCTTTGCGATTGCGCTATCACTACTACTGAGGGTATGGCGGAAGAACTAAAAAAATATGTTCCCAGGGTCTATATAAATAGAAATGTAGCATCTGAATCGATGATTGATTATTCGAATATTGCTATCTATCGTCGAGATGTACTCCCCAGCTTGCAAAGCTCAAGCGTCTTGCCCGAGGATAGGGTTCCCTATAAGCGAGCGGTTGAGCGAAGGGATGAAAAACAGAAAACTCAGGAAATCAGAATCGGCTATTTTAGCGGAAGCATTACCCATAATGCAGATTTCAATTTAGTGCTCCCAGCATTATCTAAGGTAATGGAGACTCATCACAACGTCACCCTGATGGTGGGCGGGGAACTCGATGTTCCTGATGACTTGATGCCATTTTCTGAACGTATTGTCACGTTCCCATTTTGCGATTGGCGTCGGCTTCCAAATTATATAGCTTCCTGTGATATCAATATCGCTCCTTTGGAGAATACTCTATTCAATCGAGCTAAATCCGAGAATAAATGGATTGAATCATCGCTTGTTAAGGTTCCTACGGTTGCTAGCAATGTTGGCGCCTTTAAGAAGATGATTCAGGATGGCGTTACTGGATTTCTCTGCGATTGTGTTGAGGACTGGTGTGCTGCCCTCAATCGTCTGATATTAGATTCTGATCTTAGGAAGAGCGTCGGCGAATCTGCATATTTATACTGCCATGAGCACTGCACTACTGTTTCGGCTGCTAAAGCAATCCGAGATATTATTGTAAAAGAACAATCTCCCAATCTCGCAATGGTCATGCCGAGCGTGAATACTAGCGGTGGTGTCTTAGTCGCCCTTAGGCATCTGTGCATTCTTCAAGACGCTGGCGTTGATGTATTGTTGCTTAATACTGATGATTCAACAAAGTGGCTTGAAGTTCTCGGACATCGTATTCCTGTTCTTAATCGTGTCGTTCCTAGCGGTAAGCTCGATAAATGTCCTTTGTCGGGTGCAATTGATACCGCAGTTGCAACCCTTTGGGACACTCTTGATTTTGTTAGGCGCTATCCACGTATTGGTAAGAAAAAGTACTTGGTCCAGAATCTGGAGACCGATTTTTATCTTCCAGGAGATAGACTGCGCCTTCAAGCAAATGCCACGTATTTGAATAATGATATTGACTATTTGACAATTTCGCCTTGGTGCGAGGAATGGCTTCAGGACAGGTTCGGTCAGGATTGTAAGTCTGTGCCAAACGGACTTGACCTTGCTGCGTTCCCTCATTCTGTGCGCGATTTTTCTTTGCCCAAAATTAGGATTCTAATTGAGGGGGATTGCGGTTCTGATTATAAAAATGTTGATGAAGCTTTCAGGGTAGTGGAAAGGCTTGACTCTGAAAGATATGAGATTTGGTACATGAACTACACTGGTAAAAAGAAGCCTTGGTACCGTATTGATAATTTCCTCGGTAGAGTACCGCATGATCAAATATCAGACATCTATAACCAGTGTCATATTTTATTGAAGACAAGCATTCTCGAAAGTTTTTCATATCCCCCGCTGGAGATGATGGCGACCGGCGGCTTTGTTGTTGCTGTTCCCAATGGAGGTAATGCAGAGTTCCTTCGCGACGGATTGAATTGCTTGCTTTATGACCGGGGAGATATTGATGCTGCGGTGAGCTGCATTAATCGCATCGTTAATGATCACGGTCTTCGTGAGACGCTGTATGACGGGGGATTGAAGACTGCGGAGGAGAGGGACTGGTCAAAACTGACGGATAGAGTCGTTCGCCTATATGACTGATACTATAGTTTTAATGTGATGGATGCATACTTGCGGCAACGTAGACCTTTAAGTTAACGTTGCCGCAAGCATGCAATGTCTGGCTGCTTTATTTTTTAAGGAGTTATGTTATGAAAGGCATCATCCTCGCCGGCGGGTCCGGCACGCGTCTTTACCCGCTCACGCTCGTGACCTCCAAGCAGCTGCTGCCGGTCTACGACAAGCCCATGATCTACTACCCGCTGTCCACCCTCATGCTGGCGGGCATCCGGGACATCCTGGTCATCTCAACGCCGACCGACCTGCCCAACTTCGAGCGCCTGCTCGGCGACGGCTCGCGCTACGGCGTGAACCTCTCCTACGCCGAGCAGCCGAGCCCCGACGGACTGGCCCAGGCCTTCACCATCGGCGAGGACTTCATCGCCGGCGAGCCGTGCGCCCTGGTGCTCGGCGACAACATCTTCTACGGCAACGGCCTGTCCCGCCACCTGACGCGCGCCGTCCAGAACGCCGAGTCGGGCCGCGCCACGGTCTTCGGCTACCACGTGGACGACCCCGAGCGCTTCGGTGTCGTGGAGTTCGACCGCGAGGGCAGGGCCGTCTCCATCGAGGAGAAGCCCGCCGAGCCCAAGAGCTCCTACGCCGTCACCGGACTCTACTTCTACCCGGGCGACGTCGCCGCCAAGGCGCATGAGGTCAAGCCGTCCGCGCGCGGCGAGCTGGAGATCACCACGCTCAACCAGATGTACCTGGAGGAGGGGACGCTGTCCGTCGTCACCCTCGGCCGCGGGTACGCCTGGCTGGACACCGGCACCATGGAGAGCCTGCACGAGGCGGCGGAGTTCGTCCGCGCCGTGGAGCACTCCCAGGACCTGCCCGTGTCCGTCCCCGAGGAGATCGCCTGGGAGAACGGCTGGATCACGACCGCCGAGCTGGAGGAGGCCGCGAAGGCCTACGGCAAGTCGGTCTACGGCCAGCACCTGAAGAAGGTCGCCGCCGGCGAGATCGTCAACAGCCCGCGCGAGTACTAGCGCAAGCTTGTTTTCTTTTAGGGGTCACCGTTTATCTGGTGGCCCTTTCGTTATGATTACGTTGACCGCAAAGACAATATGATTGGGAGTGGATGTGTTAAGCGTCTACTTTGGCGATATGCCAGAAGCGATTTACAACACAGCGACATATTTCATAAACTCTTACCGGTCTTCTTGGATTACGGACCCCTATACGGTCTCGATAATTAAAGATGTCGATCGATCTGATGTTGTCTCCGAAAACGTCATTGAAAGCCCTGTGCTTGGATCCATCTCCCCACTCCAGCTTTCTGGTGGCGTGAAACGCTGCTGCTTATGAGATTTGATCGTAAGCATATTTTTAACGCCTCTACCTGTGGTGACAACTGTTCCAAGTGGATTCTTGACATGGCGAAAGACCGCAAGCTCGTTGTGAATCTCTATCATGTGATGGACTTTGGTCGCGAGGATTTTAAAATTAAAGTCGTGAATAGCGGCCGAATCGTTCACAACATGGCCGAATTGATTCACGAGTCGATTCCGTATCTGTAGGTACTGTTTATGAACGGTTCGCATCTCGTTAAGATTTCCCGCCGCAGGGGAACTAAGTACACATTTACCATCAAGCGGAACATCACTATTGTGCGTGGCGATAGTGGCACGGGTAAGACGACACTGTTTGACATGGTCGCAGACTACATGCGAACGGGCGAGCAGTCGGGTGTCTCCTTGCAATGCGATTGTCCCTGTGTCGCCCTGACCGATTATGATTGGCGAAACCAGCTTTCGTCCGTTCATGACTCGATTGTATTTGTCGATGAGGGCTTAAAAGAGATCCATTCTGATGAGTTTGCCCATCATGTGCTGTATTCCTCGAATTATTTCGTGCTGATCTCAAGGGCTGATTTCCCCAATCTTCCGTATAGCGTGGATGAGATTTACAAGATTAAGACGAGCGGAAAATACCATTCTGTCGTCCCTGTTTATCAAGATCGCGGAAATCATCGTTATGCTATTTCCCGATCGGCGCCAAAACAGGACTTTTCTATCCTTCTATGCGAGGACAGTAAGTCTGGTCTCCAGTTCTTTGAACGGCATTTCGCTGATAGTGAGCTTACCTGTGCTTCGGTCATGACGAACAGCGCGATTTTGGGCTGGTTGGATCAGCATTTCGACGATCGCGTGTTTGTTGTCGCGGACGGAGCGGCATTTGGGTGCTATGCGGACCGCGTCCTTAAGCTGCAAGACATTCATCGCGATACTGTTATGGTTTGTCTTCCCGAGTCATTCGAGTGGCTTCTGCTGAGCTCTGGCGTAATTTCAGGGTTAGATGTTAAGGCGGTTTTGGAAACCCCAGAAGCCTTTGTAAACAGTGAGAAGTTTAAAAGCTGGGAAGACTTCTTCTATAAGTACTTACGCGATAAAACTTGGAATTCGGTCTTCCGGTACGACAAAGACTGCATTCCGGAGGCGTTTTGTAGGGGAAGTAATTCTGCGAAGGTCATGGCTCTTATCGCATGCCGAAATGTCCGATAGTTTTGTTGAATAGTGTCGCGGCGTCACTTCCTGCGGCATACTAAAGAAGCTGTACTTGCTTCAGATTGGATTTTCATGTCTGAGATTTTTGAACCTAAGAACATCATCGTCACGGGCGGCTGCGGCTTCATCGGCAGCAACTTCGTGCACTACGTCGTGAACAACCACCCCGGCGTGCACGTGACCGTCTTGGACAAGCTGACCTACGCCGGCAACCCCGAGAACATCGCCGGGCTGCCCTCCGACCGCGTGGAGCTCGTCGTCGGCGACATCTGCGACGCTGAGCTGCTGGACAGGCTGGTGCCGGGCCACGACGCCATCGTGCACTACGCCGCCGAGAGCCACAACGACAACTCCATCGCCGACCCGGAGCCGTTCCTGCGCACCAACGTGGAGGGCACCTTCCGCCTTCTGGAGGCCGTCCGCAAGCACGGCATCCGCTACCACCACGTCTCCACCGACGAGGTCTACGGCGACCTGGCGCTCGACGACCCGGCCAAGTTCACCGAGGAGACGCCCTACCGCCCGTCCTCCCCGTACAGCTCGACCAAGGCCAGCTCCGACATGCTCGTCCGCGCCTGGACCCGCACCTACGGCCTTCGCGCCACGATCTCCAACTGCTCCAACAACTACGGCCCCTACCAGCACGTGGAGAAGTTCATCCCCAGGCAGATCACGAACATCGTCGACGGCGTCCGCCCCAAGCTCTACGGGAAGGGCGAGAACGTCCGCGACTGGATCCACACCGAGGACCACAGCTCCGCGGTGTGGGACATCCTCACCAAGGGCCGCATGGGGGAGACCTACCTCATCGGCGCCGACGGCGAGAAGAACAACATCACCGTGCTGCGCATGATCCTGGAGGCCATGGGCCGCGACCCCGAGGACTTCGACTGGGTCGCCGACCGCCCCGGCCACGACCGCCGCTACGCCATCGACTCGACCAAGCTCCAGCGCGAGCTGGGCTGGAGGCCGGCCCACACCGACTTCGCCGAGGGGCTCAAGGCCACCATCGACTGGTACGTCGCCAACGAGGCCTGGTGGCGCCCGGCCAAGGAGGCCACCGAGGCGCGCTACCGCGCCCAGGGGCAGTAGGCCGAACCCCGGCGAACCGCACCGCGGGGCGCCCGCACGGGGCCGCAGGGCATGGGGATGATCCTGCGTCCCCGCGCGGGCGCCCCCGGTTATCCAACCTCTTCGATAGGAGCTTTTCCCACATGGCAGACATCGCATTCGAGAAGGACCTCTCCGTCGCCGAGACCGGCATCGAGGGCCTGAAGGTCGTCGACCTCGCCGTCCACGGCGACTCGCGCGGCTGGTTCAAGGAGAACTGGCAGCGCGCCAAGATGACCGCCCTGGGCATCCCCGACCTCCGCGTCGTCCAGAACAACGTCTCCTACAACGAGAAGAGGGGCGTCACCCGCGGCATCCACGCGGAGCCCTGGGATAAGTTCATCTCCGTGGCCCGCGGCAGCGTCTTCGGCGCCTGGGTGGACCTGCGCGAGGGCAGCGAGACTTACGGGAAGGTCTTCACCTGCACGCTCGACCCGTCCAGGGCCATCTACGTCCCGCGCGGCGTGGGCAACTCCTTCCAGGCGCTGGAGGACGGCACCGCCTATACCTACCTGGTGGACGCCCACTGGTCGCTCGAGCTGAAGAGGACCTACACCTTCGTGAACCTCGCCGACCCCGAGCTCGCCATCGAGTGGCCGATCCCGCTGGAGGAGGCCACCGTCTCCGAGGCCGACCTCAACCACCCGATGCTGAAGGACGTCGTACCCATGGCTCCCAGGCGCACCCTCGTCACCGGCTGCAACGGCCAGCTGGGCCATGCGGTCCGCGCGCTGGCGGAGGAGCGCGGCGTCGCCAAGGACTTCGACTTCTGCGATATCGACACCTTCGACATGTCAGACCCGAACGCCTACTCCAAGTACGACTGGTCGCTCTACGGCACCGTGATCAACTGCGGCGCCTACACGGCCGTGGATAAAGCGGAGACCCCCGAGGGCCGCGCCATCGCCTGGAAGGCCAACGCGACCGGCCCGGCCCTCCTCGCCCGCACATGCTCTGATCACGGGATCACCCTGGTCCACGTGTCCTCCGACTACGTCTTCGACGGCTCTGCCGAGGTCCACACCGAGGGCGAGCCCCTCAGCCCGCTTTCCGTCTACGGCCAGACCAAGGCCGCCGGCGACATCGCCGTGGCAGGGTGCCCGCGCCACTACATCATGCGCTCCAGCTGGGTCATCGGCGATGGCCACAACTTCGTAAAGACCATGAAGGGGCTGTCCGACCGCGTAGCCGACCCCGAGGACAAGCTGGGACAGGTCACCGTGGTCGACGACCAGCTGGGCCGCCTGACCTTCACGCGCGACATGGCCGAGGCCATCTTCCACGTGCTGGGGACGCACGCGCCCTACGGCACCTACGACTGCACCGGCTCGGGCGCCGTGAAGAGCTGGGCGGACATCGCCCGCGCCGTCTTCGAGGCCGCGAACGGCAACAGTGCGAAGGTCGTGCCGGTCAGCACCGCCGACTACTACGCGAACGCCGCGGGCCCCATCGCCCCGCGCCCGGTCCACTCCGCGCTCGACCTGTCCAGGCTCGAGTCGGTTGGCTTCCGCATGCCCGACTGGGAGGAAGAGCTGGGGGAGTACCTCAAGACGCTCTAGCTGAGTCCTAGGCCCTTTCGACACCACCTATATTGCGAATCAGCACCGCCGCCCACCCGACCGAATATTGCCGTTCGGCACCGCCATTAAATGCCTTCCCGCGCATCCCCGTTACGCTCG
>DBGDDN010000056.1:0-39255 GCA_048343195.1 Collinsella sp. | reverse complement strand
GGGGGGCACGCCCGGTCCCGTTCCGAACCCGGAAGCTAAGCCCCATCGCGCCGAGAGTACTGCGGGGTCAGCCCGTGGGAGGCCAGGGCGCCGCTGACCGGTGGACGGCACCGAGCCGTCATCCGAAACTGGAGAAGGGGGAGGCCTCGCGGCCTCCCCCTTTTTTCGTTTGCGAGCTTTTGTCTCACATAGTAGCTGTGTTTTATAACCCTCGTTTGTCGCATCTTCTGTGAACGGGCTACAATAACTTAGTCTGTGCGATATGGAGGTGAACATGGCTGAAGCTGGTATCGGCGTTGATATCGTCGAGATTTCCCGTATGAAATCAATTCTTGAAAAGACGCCGTCGTTTGCTCGGCGTGTGTTTACCGAAGAAGAGCGTGCGTATTGTGATGCATCATCGCGTCCCGCTGCTCACTATGCCAGCCGCTTTGCTTCGCGCGAGGCGGTACTTAAAGCTCTCGGCACGGGTTTTAGTCAAGGCGTTGGTCGCAAGGATGTTTCGGTTACGCGTGATAAACTCGGCAAACCGAAGGCGCTGCTTTCGGGTCGTGCTCTCGAGATCGCTCAAGAGCTGGGTGTTGTTGAGGTCGCTCTTTCCATTACGCTTACAGGAGACTTGGCCGTTGCGAATGCCATCGCGATTACCGAAGATGCTCGGCCTAAGCCAAAAGAGGAAAAGGTGAGCACCAAGAAACGCGTAGCGCAGACATTTAAAGAGGCTCGCTCTGTTTTAGATGAGCTTGAGCAGCTGCAGAATTCAGCATTGGCGGAGCACCTGGGCGATGCTTCGCAAGATACGCTAGGAGCATAGATGAAACCGGTTTTGAGTACCGAAGAAGTCGTTCGCCTCGAGGATATCATCGAACGCGAAGGGACTTCGAAGGCCGAGCTTATGGAGCTAGCGGGTGAGTTTGCCGCCAACGAGGTCTTGAAGCTCAATCCCGATCGGGTTCTCGTTCTGGTCGGTTTTGGTAATAATGGCGGCGACGGTTGGGTTGCCGCCGATATCCTGAGCCATAAGGGTGTGGACGTGGATATCGTTTCTCCGGTTGAGCCGGATGAGATTCCTGCTGCTCTGGCACGTCATGTTGCTCGTCGTACTGCCGGCCGCGATGTGCACGTTTGCGTCGGCCCCTCTCGTGACGAACTCGAGGTTTTGATCGATAAGGCCGATGTTGTTGTCGATGCCATTTTTGGTACCGGTTTCCACGGAAATCTGCGTGCGCCGTTCTCCATCTGGATTCCTACGGTCAATGAATGCGCCGATTGTGTCGTATCCATTGATGTTCCTTCGGGCCTGAATGCCGAGACGGGCGTTGTTGATGACGACTGCATTCGTGCCGAGCATACGGTGACGATGATTGCGCCCAAGATTGGTCTGTATAGCGCTGATGGTCCTGAGTATGCTGGCGATTTGATCTGCGGCAATCTTTACGACCGTCTTGACGAGGTCATCGATGATGTCGACCACGCCGCCGAGATTGTCGAGCCCGGTGACTTAGTTGATTACTTTGCCCCACTACCTACGAATATCGATAAGTATTCCCGTGGCTCTGTGCTCATTGTTGCCGGATCTGCGCAATATCCTGGTGCTGCCATTATGGCGGCCAAGTCTGCAGCTCGCGCGGGTGCTGGTTACGTGGCAGTCGCGGCTCCTGACGCCTGCGCCAATCTTATTCGCATGGCACTTCCTTCGATTCCCGTCTTTGCTATTCCGTCTGATTCCCGCGGCTCCTTTGGCGCCGCTGCGCGCATGACTGTGTGCGAGATTGCAAAGAAGTACAGCTGTGTACTGTGCGGTCCCGGTATGACGACATCTGCCGGCGCTATGCAGGTGGTTTCGGGCTTGCTCGAGCTTGATGTGCCGCTTATCTTGGACGCCGATGCACTCAACTGCCTTGCTAAGATTGCCATTGACGGTATTGATAGTAATCCCGAGATGTATCGTCGCGAGCAGCCGTTGGTTATGACGCCGCACTATCGTGAACTTTCGCGTCTGGTTGCCGGTGACGAGGTGAACGACCTTGGTACTGCGATTGCAGCCGCGCAGAAGGTTGTCTGGGCTGCAGGCTCTGACAATCTGGTGGTCATTGCCAAGGGGCCGACGACGGCTATCTGTGGCGTTGAGCGTGTGCTGCTGCCGCTCTCGGGTCCGGCTTCTCTGGCAACTGCCGGTTCGGGTGATGTCCTCGCGGGTATTTTGGCCGGCACGCTTGCCACCATGCGCGACGAGATGGATCGTTGGGAGTTGCTGTATTCGTACGCCGTCGCACTTCACAGCTACGCCGGTTTTGCCGCGGCGACGGAGTATGGTGAGAAGAGCGTCATCGCGACCGATCTTATCGACTTGATCGGTCCGGCCATGGAACTGGCGGCAAAGGATGCGCTCGAAGATCTGGGAATCATGGACGAAGGGTCGGATGACTAATCATGAATAAAGCCGATTTGACGCGCTGGTCCTGGGTCGAGATCGACCGCGGGGCGCTCCGTCGCAACACGAGGGCCTATAAGAACTTGCTGAATCCACGTCAGCGCCTGTGCTGCGTGGTCAAGGCCGATGCTTATGGTCATGGAGCTGTTGAGTGCGCCAAGATCATGTATTCGGCCGGTGCCGACATGTTTGCCGTGGCGACGGTTAACGAGGGCGTTGAGCTCCGACAGGGCGGGATTACGAAACCCATCCTCATCCTAAGCGAGCCGCCTATCGAGGCCATTCCGACGTTGCTCGAGTTTGATATCATGCCTTCGGTCTATACGTCTGACTTTGCTCTTGCGTATGGCGAATGTGCCGTCGCGGCGGGCAAAGTGGGCAAGTATCATCTCGCCATCGAGACGGGCATGAATCGTATCGGCGTTCACTACACGCAGGTGCTCGACTTTGTCCGCGGTATAAATTTCCATCGCGGTATTCAGTGCGACGGCGTATTTACGCACTTCGCCACGGCCGATGAACCTTCGGGCTGGGACTACAAGCTGCAGTGTCAGCGCTTTACCGAGGCCGTTCAGGCCATTAAGGATGCGGGTTTTGAGTGCGGTATCGTGCACTGCGCCAACACGCCGTCCTCGATGCTCGACCCCTCGATGCATTTTGATATGATCCGCGCCGGCGTTGGCTTGTATGGCATGCAGCCGTGCGAGCTGAGTGGCCGCGTGATGCAGCTTGATCCCGTTATGAGCGTCCATGCGCGTGTGACGCGCGTGGCACACCCTGCGATGGGTGAGGGCGTGGGCTACGGTTTTACCTACCGCGTACCGCGTACGCGCGTTCAGATCTGCACGCTGCCGATCGGTTATGCCGATGGCCTATCGCGTACGCTTTCCAATCGTATGGATGTGCTGTATCGCGGCGAGCGCGTGCATCAGGTTGGCAATATCTGCATGGACCAGTTTATGGTCGCCATTCAGTCCAACCCGGCACACGAGATTCCCGAGGCCGAGTATGGTGACGAGATGATCATTGTCGGCCGCGATGGCGATGCCGAGATCACTATGGACGAGATGGCCCGACTGCGCGGAACGATTAACTACGAGGTCGCCTGCGGCTTTGGCATGCGTCTCGACAAGGTCTACGTGTAGGAGCCGCTATGGGCGTCATGCACATCCCCGGCCATACCCATCAGGCACCACGTGAGGTCGCACTCGAGGAAATTGAGGCCGTTCTGGGCGATTGTCACCTCTGCCAGCTCTATCAGTCGCGTCACAATATCGTGTTTGGCGTGGGAAGCCCCCGCGCTCGCGTGATGTTTATTGGTGAGGCGCCGGGCCGCAATGAGGATTTGCAGGGCGAGCCCTTTGTGGGGGCGGCAGGCGAGGACCTCAACGGCATTTTGTCGCTGGCGGGGCTCAAACGCGAAGACGTCTACATTGCCAACGTGCTTAAGTGCCGCCCGCCGAGAAACCGCAATCCGCGTCCCGAGGAAGTGCTGGCTTGCTCGCCGTTTTTGCGTGAGCAGATTCGAAGCATCTGGCCTGATATTATCGTGACGCTCGGCAACCCCGCGACGCACTTTGTGCTTAAGACCGAGATTGGCATTACTAAGCTGCGCGGCAGGTTCCACCAGATGGGGCATTTTGTAGTAATGCCCACTTTTCATCCGGCAGCAGCGCTGCGCAATCCGGCGTGGCAGGAGCTACTGGAGGAAGACTTTAGGATGCTGGGCGATTATCTGGAGCGACATCCCGCACCAGAGGACGCCTCGGAATAATAAGGAGCATATATGTCCCTGGAGCGCCTGGGGGTAGGTACTTACAAAACGACTTGCGCTGCCGATACGGAGTACTTTGGCGAGCTAATTGCACCGTGTCTTGAGGACGGCGATGTGCTCATCCTGACCGGTGGCCTGGGAGTGGGCAAAACTCACTTTACCAAGGGCGTCTCGCGCGGGCTGGGCGATGGGCATATGGTTACGAGTCCTACGTTTGCGCTCATGGCCGTTCACGATCAAGGTCGTATTCCGCTGTTTCACTTTGATCTATACCGCCTGGAGCATGCCTACGAGCTCGAGGATACGGGTATTTTCGATGTGCTGGGCTATGAGGGTGCTTGCCTGCTGGAATGGGGCGAACAATTCCAGGACGAGCTGACGGATGAGTATCTTTCGGTGACGCTCAAGCGTGATGAGGGCGACAGCGATGTGCGAACGATAACGCTTGAGGCGCACGGTGACCGCGCAATGGAGCTTTCCCATTTGATTGATAGGGCTGTACAAGATGAGCTTGCATAACGACAACGCGCTGGTGGTGGCGCTCGATACCTCGACCGACATGCTTGCCTGCGCGGCAAGTTGGATTGATAGACAGACGGGCGAGACGAAGCTCGTGAGTGGCGACCACATGTGTCGCCGTCACGCCAACGTTGAGCTCGTGAATACCGTTGATGGTGTGCTGGCTCAAGCCAGTCTGGATCGCAGCGATGTTGGTTGCTACGTGGTCGGCCGCGGCCCGGGGTCGTTTACGGGTGTGCGCATCGGCATCTCCACTGCCAAGGGCCTCGCGCGTGGTGCCAATGTTCCGCTGCTGGGCGTGTCGACGCTCGACGCTTGCGCTTGGACGGCGTGGAAGGCTGGCGTGCGCGGCAAGCTTGGTATCTTGGCCGATGCTATGCGCGGTGAGGTATATCCGGCGCTGTATATGCTGGTCGATGAGGGCCCCGAGCGTCAATTTGAGCGCGAACACGTGGCCAAGGCCGCCGTGGCGCTCGATGAGTGGCGCCAAGCAGCGGACTGGGACCAGGTTCAGCTGACCGGTGACGGTCTCGTGCGCTATGGCAAGCTGCTGGGTGAGGACGAGACCGCCCGCTGCGTGGAGCGCGACCTGTGGTGGCCTTCGGGCGAGGGCTTGCTGCTCGCGCACGCTGCGGGTGACGGCGATCCGGCTCGCGTCCTGCCGATTTACACGCGCCTTTCGGATGCCGAGGAAAACGAGCGCAAGCGTCTTGGCCTTGCCGAGAGTGCGCAGAGCGAAATTACGGGCGTTGCCGATGAGCTCGCCGGTCGTCATCTGCAGTTCCGTCCCATGGGCGCGGCGGATGCCGAGGGCGCGAGCACGCTGGAGGCTGCCTGCTTTGAAGGTGCCGGACACGAGGCGTGGACGCCGGGCATGTTCCTGTCCGAACTGGGCGAGGACGTCGCTGCGCCGCGTAGTTGGTGGGTGGCACACGACGACGGCAAGCTACTGGGCCTTGCCGGCGGTATGGTCGTGGACGGTGATGTGCAGATTCTGGATGTCGCCGTCGACCCGGCACATCGCCGTGAGGGCATTGCCCGCAAGCTGCTGTCGCATGTGAGCTATGATGCCCAGATGCTCGGCTGCACCACGGCTTCGCTCGAGGTCGAGGACGGCAACGAGGGAGCGATCGCGCTTTATAATGCTCTGGGCTTTACCGAGGCAGGACGGCGCCGCGGCTACTATGGTGCCGGCAAGGATGCCATCGTCATGACGGCTCCGCTGCCCCTGGTGCTTCCGGTCGACAATGCTTCGCCCGAGCCGACGGCGGCAGAGCAGCGCGTATGGCCGCTGCCTGCTCCTGGGCGCTCCGAGGGGGAGCGTGCCGAAATTGAGCGCCGCCGCCTAGTACTCGCTATCGAGAGCTCCTGCGACGAGACGGCGGTGGCGATTATCGATGCGGATGGCAATATGCTGGCCAACCAGGTGTCGACACAGATTGATTTTCACGCCCGCTTTGGCGGCGTGGTGCCCGAGATCGCCTCGCGCAAACACGTTGAGGTTATCGTGAGTGTAGTGGATGCGGCGCTTGAGGATGCCGCAGCATCGCTTGGTCTTGAGGGTGGAGCCATTGCCCCCAGCGAGCTTGCCGCCGTGGGCGTGACACAGGGTCCGGGCCTGGTGGGCGCGCTCGTGGTTGGCGTCGCCTTCGCCAAGGGCTTTGCCTACGCTGCCGGCAAGCCGCTCGTGTGCGTCAATCATCTTGAGGGTCATCTGTTTGCCAACCTGCTGGCGCAACCCGACCTCAAACCGCCGTTTATCTTCACGCTTGTCTCGGGTGGGCACACCATGCTCGTGCACGTGAAGGCGTGGGGCGACTACGAGGTGCTCGGTGAGACGCTCGACGACGCTGTGGGCGAGGCCTTCGACAAGGTAGCCAAGGCGTTGGGTCTGGGCTATCCCGGTGGCCCCATCATCTCTAAGCTGGCCGAGACGGGCAACCCCAAGGCGATCGATTTCCCCCGTGCGCTTAACAGCAGGGGGGACTACCGCTTCTCGCTTTCGGGCCTTAAAACCGCTGTGACGCTCTACATCGAGCAGGAGACCAAAGCCGGCCGAACGATCCACCTGTCCGACCTGGCGGCTTCGTTCGAGGCGGCGGTCTTTGACGTGCAGTACAAGAAGGCTAAGAACGCGCTGCATGCCACCGGATGCAAGGAGTATTGCATCGGCGGCGGCGTCTCGGCTAACCCGCATCTGCGCGAGATGATGATTAAGAAGCTTGGGCGTCAGGGTATTCGCGTGACGGTGCCGCCGCTTTCGGCATGCACCGATAACGCTGCCATGATCGCGGAGGTCGCCCGCCGTAAATTCGACCGAGGTGAAATCTCGCCGTTCGACGTCGACGCCGATCCGAACATGACGCTGTAGTCGCAAAGGCGCGGTCCCCGACCGGAGGGGCCGGATATAAGGTTTCCTGCTCTACAGTCCTGCGCAAGACGAAGGCCACATTAAGTGGCCTTCTTTGCGTGCGGAACTCGCGATAAACCTTATATCCGGCCCCTCCGGCCGGGGACCTTTCTGTATCGATATAGCTTCTGAGCTGGTTTGGCGTCGACAGCGTCCGGCAAGGTTAGCCAGCCTGCGTCGAATTTCCGGCGTGCTTTAGCTGAAAGAAAAGATGGCATGCGGAGCTTTGTTCCGCATTTGGGATGGGAGCCCCTCGGGAGCGAGCGGGCGTATACAAGGTTTATCGCGAGTTCCGCACGAGCCGGAGAGCACTTAATGTGCTCTCCGTGCGAGCAGGACTGTAGAGCAGGAAACCTTGTATACGCCCGCTCGCTCCCGAGGGGCATCTCTCATGCAAAAACTTTTGTTGGGTAAAGTCCGAGGTCAGTGGCGTTTTATACCGAGAATTTCAAAAAAGTTGAAAATTCATTACAAATTTGCGTTGACTTTAGGTAACTAAAGTTTCATACTCCTTTTCAACCACTGGGGGATGTGAACACGCACGGATCGTTCACATCATGATTGAAGAGGATTTCTTAGACATGTTCACGCATCAGCTAAACATTATCAGCGTAGTAATTATCTGATGCGGGTTAGCACATACAGCTAGCCCGTACGATAACGGGCGGCTGATGAAGATGAGGGCCGTCGAGCGCAACCGACGGCCCTCATTTTTTATGTCTGGGAAGTTCTTTTTAGAGGAGGAAATGTAATGAACGGAGTTTTGCTCATGGTTGTGGCCGCGGCGGTGCTCGCCTGCGGCTATCTGGGCTATGGCCGCTGGCTGGCCAACAAGTGGGGCGTTGACAAGGATGCCCTCACGCCGGCCAAGCGCATGAAGGACGGCAACAGCTTCTCGCCCGTCTCCGCCTTCACCGCGTTCTCGCACCAGTTCAGCTCGATCTGCGGTGCTGGCCCTGTCACGGGTACGATCGTCGCCATGGCCTTTGGCTGGCTGCCCGTCGTGCTCTGGGTCCTCGTCGGCGGCATCTTCTTTGGTGCCGTCCACGACTTTGGTGCCCTGTACGCTTCGATGAAGAACAACGGCAAGTCGCTCGCTCAGCTCATCGAGAAGTACATCGGCAAGACCGGCCGTCGCCTGTTCCTGCTGTTCTGCTGGCTGTTCTGCATCATCGTCATCGCCGCTTTCACCGACATGGTCTGCAAGACGTTCATGTTCACCCCGGCCGTTGACGCTTCTGGTGCTGCTACCGGTGCCATCGACTTCACCAAGTCCTATGCCGCCGGCTGCGCTGGTACCATCTCCATCCTGTTCACCTTCGTCGCTATCGCCTTTGGTTGGGCCCAGAAGAAGTTCAACCTCACCGGTGCTGCCGAGTTCGTCACCGGCGTGGTCCTCATGGTTCTCATGTTCGCCGTCGGTATGCAGTTCCCGGTCTACCTGGATAAGTTCCAGTGGTTCGCCGTCGTCATGGTCTACCTGGTCTTCGCTGGCGCTATGCCCATCCAGATGCTCAAGACCCCGCGTGACTACCTCACTTCCATCATGATGATCGTCATGATCGTCTGCGCTGTCCTCGGCATCGTCGTCCTGGGCGTCAACGGTCAGGCCACTATCACCGCTCCGGTCTTCACCGGCTTCTCCACTGCCTCCGGCATGATGTTCCCGGTCCTGTTCGTCTCCGTCGCTTGCGGTGCTCTCTCCGGTTTCCACAGCCTCGTTTCTTCCGGCACCTCTTCTAAGCAGGTCGAGAAGGAGCAGGACGCCGTCAAGGTCGGTTACGGCGCCATGATCGTCGAGTCCTTCGTCGGCATCCTTGCCATCATCGTCGCCGGCATCATGTTCTCCGACATGAATACCGCCGGTACCGGCGCCCTCAACGCCGGTGTCGCTTCCACCCCGTTCCAGATCTTCGCCGCTGGCATCTCCCGCGGTATGCAGGCCTTCGGTGTTGACGGCACGCTCGCTACCGTCTTTATGACCATGAACGTCTCCGCTCTGGCCCTGACCTCGCTCGACGCCGTCGCCCGCATCGCCCGCACTTCGTTCTCCGAGTTCTTTGCCCAGACCAACGATGCCCTGGCCATCGAGTCCAAGGCCGGCTACATGAAGGTCCTCGGCAACCCCTGGTTCGCCACGGTCGTTACCCTGCTTCCCGGTCTCGCCCTCGCTTTTGGTGGCTATGCCAACATCTGGCCGCTCTTTGGTGCTTCCAACCAGCTGCTCGGCGGCATGACCATGATCACCCTCGCCGTGTTCTGCAAGTGTACCGGCCGCAAGGGCTGGATGCTCTACGTGCCCGTCGCCTTCCTGCTCTGCTGCACCTTCACCTCGCTGGTCCAGAGCGCCATGGGCTGCATGGCCGCTGTCCAGGCTTACGGCTTCTTCGGCACCATCCCGGCTACCGCCACCACGGCCGCCGTCTCCGTCGCCGCCACCAAGGGCCTGCAGCTTGTCTTCGCCGTCCTGCTGATGGTCCTGGGCCTCATCGTCGCCGTCAACTGCCTCAAGGAGCTCTTCGGCAAGGAGGCCGGCTCCATGCCTGACGAGGAGCCCGAGTGGTCCGAGATGGGCAAGGCCGAGTACGGTCGCGCCGCTGCCGCTGAAGCTCCTGCCGACGCCGAGGCCGCCAAGGCCTAGTCGACCTGACGAGTTGAACGTCACATCTATATGACTCGGAAAGACCGGGTCCGCGACTTCGCGGGCTCGGTCTTTTTTTCATGCAAAAGCGGGTGACGCTCGAGTGTTCTCGCAGATGTTTTGCGTGGATAAGGGCGCGCGTTGTACCATATAGACGTATATGTGTGCATATGAAAGGGGCCCCGTGGCCAAGACGGTATATTCCGATAACCAACAAAATGTCGATGCCCTGGCTGAACGTCTGAGCAGCCAGACGTCGCTTTCTGCCGAGCGTGCCAAGCTGGTTGCCTACGACCTGCTCTGCCGCAAGGCGCTCAAGATTAAGTCGAGTGCGCTGGCGCAGATTTTCCGCTCCGTCGATAAGGAATGTGACACCAAGGCGATGCGCGATGAGCTTATCGCGGCAAATATCGTGACAAAGATCAAGGGTAGCGGCATTAACGGGCGCCCGGCGTTCTATACCATCAATGCCGAGATCAGCGATGTCCAGGAGCAGCCCGCCGAGTCCGTCGAAGATTCTGTCGTCGAGGATTCCGCTGACGTGCCTGCTGTGGAAGAAGTTGCTCCGCGTGAGCATGTCGATACCGATGAGTTGCTCGATGAGAACGTCGTGCGCGCCTTTACGGCCAAGGCAGGACGCGGCGGTTTTGGCGGGGGTGGCAAGCGCGATGCGCAGCGCCGCGCCCAGCAGGAGCGCTTCCGTCGCGCCGTTGCTCAAAAGGGTGAGACGGATGCCGAGGCTGTTGAGAACGAGGTTGCTGCCAAGTCGCAGAAGCCCGCGAAGGAGCAAAAGCCCGTGGAGGCCCAAGAGCCCAAGCGTCGTCGCGGTGCTCACTTTAAGGCTGCGCAGCAGGATGTCGCGCGTGAGGTTGAAGAGCCTTCCGAGGTTGCAGACGATGTTGAGGAGTCTGCCAAGAGGGCTCCGGGTTCGTGCCGTCCCGGCCGCGGTTTTGCGGGACGCGCGTATCCCGTAAAGCGTCAGGAGAAGGGCGAGCCGGCTTCGACCGCTCAGGCCGAGAAGGACGAGAAGACCGTTGAGCCGGCGGCTCGCGAGCAGAAGCCTGTTGAGCCGCAGCTTGAGGTTGATGCCGAGGCCAAGGGCCAGCAGCCTACTGATGAGCAGGCGGAGCAGGGCGCGTCGAGCAAGCCTCGCCGCCGTCGCCATCGTGGGGGCCGCAGTTCCCATGCCGAGACTGCAACCGAGAAGACCACGCCGCAGAACGAGGATGCGAAGGCCGAGGTTTCTTCGGGGCAGCCTAAGCGCCAGCCGGCGAAGGAGAGCAAGTCCGTTCGTCCGCAGAAGCAGGCGTCTATGCCGAAGCACGAGCGCAATTCCCAGGGCGATTCTAAGCGCAAGTCTCAGAAGAAGCCGGAGTCTGCCGCAGCAGATACTGCTGCCCAGCAGCCCAAGTCGTCCGTCCACGGCGAGGTCTCGGCGTTTGCCCTTGCCCGCGTTTTAGGCAGGCAGCTGCTCAAGGTTGTCCCTACGCCTACGGCGCTCTCTAAGATCAAGGAGCAGCAGACACAGATCGTAAAGGTCGAGGGCAAGGACGGCAAAAAGGCTCCGCAGCGCACTCAGCACAACGAGATGTCCAACCGCAAGATTGCCGAGGAAATCGCAATCATCCAGGCTTGGATCGAGCAGAACCGAGGTGCCGATACGCCGGTTGCCTCGCGCCGCCAGCGTGCCTACCAGATCTTTAACGACGAGAAGGCTTTTGACGGCAAGCACGGTGAGCGCTTGATCAGGCGTATGACCGAAAAGGGCATCAGCATGCAGGCGATCAAGGTCGCCCCCAATCGCCCCGTGCACTTTACGGGCTTCTTTACGCTGGGCGCCGACAAGCCGTTCATTATGGTCGAGAACCTGGACACCTACGACGAGATCGTCAAGCTGCTGCGTGGCCGCAAGCACGCCAAGCTCTTTGGCATCAAGGTGGGCGGCGTGATTTTTGGCGGCGGATGCAAGGCGAGCGTCTCGCATGCCCTGGACGATTATCTGGCTGAGATTGGCTATCGCTTTAACTACGTCTACTACGTAGGCGACATCGATCGCGAGGGCGCGCGCATTGTCGAGCAGGCTCGCAATGCCAATGTGGTTGAGATTCGCCTGCATGCCGGCATGTACCGTGCCATGCTCGCCGAGCATAAGCGTCGCGTGAAGGCCGGCGGCGAGTGCGAGCCCGCGGCTGCCAACCAGGGCGTGCCGCAGAACCTGGCGGCGACGATCAAGGATCTGCCCATGGTTACGCGCGTGCAGTTCCGCAACGTGCTGCGCGAGGGCGGGCGCATTCCGCAGGAGATTCTGATGACCGCAGACTATCGGGATGGCGACTCGGGAAGCTTCGACCGCATGCTCAACAACTAAAATTCCGCCGTTCTACCGAACGGCGGACTTCTTGACGCTGCGAGGGGCCCTGGCACGGCAATCTGACGTTCAACTTCGGCGGCGCGACCAGAAGGTCAGCGCCGCCTTGTTTCACGTCACCTTGCCATACCAGGGCCCCTCTCGCTGTCACGTCCAAAACATCGAGGTTAAGTGGCCTCCTGTTCGTGCGGAACTCGCGATAAACCTAAGCCGGTGTCCCCGCTCTCCCGGGGCCTGTGGTTACCTGGTTGTTGCATGCGTCTCGCTTTTCGGAACTGGGCTGATATTTTCTTGATGTTAGGCGCTCTTGGTCCTAATGGGCTTGGGGCGCCTTCGCGTTTCCTCAGCTCCGCACCCTTGCGGGTTCGAATCCCTCTGCTTGCCCACAAGAAAGCGCCCTAGGCCGTTATGGGCTCAGGGCGCTCAATTTTAATGGCTGGGACGGAGGGATTCGAACCCCCAACAGCCGGCACCAAAAACCGGAGTTCTACCGTTGAACTACGTCCCAATGTGTGGTGTTGCCCAAAAGCAACTCGTTTAGTTTACCTAATCTGCGAGGGCATCGCAAACGCCATCGAGCAGGCGTACGGCGAGTGTCTGCGCGTCGCTGGCCGTGAAGGTGCCGTTGTAGCGCGTCATGCCCGTGAGCTCAATGCGAATGCGTGCCGGCTTCTGCTGCGCGGCGACATTGGCAGTGCGGATGCGCTGGGCCAGGTTATGGCACTCGGCGAGGGCGATCGTGGCGCGCGGCGCTGCATCTGCGGGCAGCTCATCGCTTGCAATTTCGAGTACCAGGTCCACGTCGGTCGGAACCTCGGAATCGCAAAGCATCATGCCGCTACTATCGGTCGTCGCCGTGGCGATGTTCCACATGCGCGATGCAACGCTGCGCGCGATGGGGTCCTCACCGATGACGGCAATCTGGAAGCGCTCGAGCACGTTGGCGGCGCGAGCAAAACCGATGCGGGACTCGGCTTCGGTGACCGAGGGCTTGCCCTCCCACACATGGTGCAGGCGGTTGATGTAGGCGTAGGTGTCCTGGAAGGCCATGCCGTCGGCAAACAGGCCGACATTTTCCTGGAACTGCTGCAGGGCGGCCTCGGTATGCGGACCAAAGTAGCCGTCGTCTTCGCCACAGGCAAAGCCCAAAACGTTGAGAGCGCGCTGCAGGGCCTGCACATCGGCGCCATGGAAATTGGGCATGCGCAGATAGAGAGTGCGGTCGCCCAGCTTATACGAAGCGTCTACAAGGGCGCTCCAGCAGGGGATATCGACGGCATGACCGGCAGCAAGGCCGCTGTCGAGCCTGAAGGTGCTGACGGCCTGCTCAGTGGTGGCTCCAAAGTACTTGTCGGTGACTTCGGCGGCATCAATCGTGTAGCCGAGCTGCAGGAGACGAGACTGCACGTCCTCGACGGCTGCTCCTTGCATGCCCGTTGTAATAGGTTCCATGAACGAACCCCTTTCGGCGTACCATTCGTACTATTTGAGCGTCTGTCGGATAGACAACGCAAAGGGATGCATAAACATGCACTCAACAGTGTAGCAAGTTGTGCCTAAATACGCTGCTGACAGGTTTTATAACCCCCGTTAGTTAAGGCGCTCCACAAAGAAATCTGCCATGGAGAGGAACAGCTCGCGTGCGTGCGGATCAAGCTCAACGTTCTCGATGGCCGCTTTGGCCTTAGCGGTCAGGTCGAGCGCGTAAGTGTGGGCGTAATCGATGGAGCCGGTCTCCTGGAAGATCTCCACAGCGCGTGCGAGCTGCGCGGGATCATCGGTGCCCGAGGAAAGAATCGCCTCGACCTCGTCGTGGTGGCGCTCATCAGAGAGGGCGTGTACGGCGACAAGCGTGCGCTTGCCCTCGGTGATGTCGGTGCGGAAGTCCTTGTTGGCGGCTTCCTTAGTGCCGACAAGGTTGAGCAGGTCGTCCTGAATCTGAAAGGCGAGGCCTGTGTGTAGGCCAAAGGCGCGCAGCGCTTCGATTTGCTCATCGCTGCCGCCGCCGATAATGGCTCCGGCGGCAAGCGGCGTGGCTCCGCTGTAAAACGCGGTCTTGTGCGTCGCCATGTCCAGGTAGTCATCAACCGAGATATCAAAGCGCCCGTCACGGACCCAACCCAGGTCGAGCGCTTGACCCTCGATGGTGCGGACGATCATCTCGGTAAGCTCGTGGAGCACGCGCAGCTTCACGTCGGACTCCAGCGTGGGGTCGTCGAGAACCGTCTTGGTGACCATGGTGAGCGCCAGGTCGCCGCAATTGATGGCAAGGCCCGTGCCCTCGGTAAGGTGCATGCAGGGCTTGCCTCGACGAAGCTGTCCGTTGTCGGCGATGTCGTCGTGGATCAGCGCGCCCGACTGGAAATGCTCGATGGCTGCCGCGGCGCTGCGGGCGCTCTCAAAGCTACCGCCCACTGCGGTTGCGGCGAGCATACAGATAAGCGGGCGGTGGCGCTTGCCGGCGTTGGCCGTAAAAGCCGAGAGCGGCGCATACAGGTAGCGCTCGATATCGGCAGAGGTCGCCTGTCCGTCAAAGAACGTGGCCAGATAGTCGTTAATCTGGTCAAAGTGCTGGGCTAAAAAGCTGGTAAACGGACTGGGCACGGGTTCTCGCATTCTTTCTGAGGTTGCGTTGATGCAATATGCAGACAACATATTGCCACATTAGGGCGTTTGGCGCGGCAGTTTTGGCGATTTGGGACCACGGGCGTGCGTTTGATGGAGCGCGCCTAAATCAGCCCAAAATGCTCGAGCGCCGCAACGACACCGTCGTGATCGACGGTGTCGGTCACGTAATCGGCCTTATCCTTTAGATAGTCCGGCGCATTGCCCATGGCGATACCGACATCGACGGCGTTCATCAGCGAGACGTCATTGCTGGCGTCGCCGATGCCGTATACGGTTCCGTGGTGGGGATCGAGGGCGTCGAGTACAGACTGGATGCCCCCGCGCTTCGTGCATTCGCGGGGCGAGATTTCGGTTACCTCGAGTTCGAGCTCGTTAAAGCACAGCAGCGGCTCAAGTGCCTTATCTTGAGCGATGTGGTTGGCGAGTGATGTAGACATCAAGATCTTGTAGACACTGTAATGTTGCAGCTGCGTGACTGCGTCGCCCAGGGTGCGCGCGTATCCGGGAGCATCGGGCGCATCGGCACTCATGCGCACGACGCCGTTGAGGCCCTCAAAGCGGATGACCTCGCCCGATTGCTCAAGGTAGGGGGCAAGACGCTGCAGCATACTGGGCGTCATCGACAGATCGCGAATTGCGTGTCCGTTGATCTCGGCGTAACCGCCCGCAAGACAGACGATGCCGGTCCAAGGCAGCTCAAGAAGTTTGGGGTGGATGCAGCTCAGGGTGCGTCCCGTGCAGATAAAGGCCATGTTGCCGTTGGCGACAAACTCGCGGATTGCCTGCGAAACCGCCTCGTTGGGATAGGGGGAGAGGTCCCGCTCGTCTTCGGGAAGGTCTTGGGCGAGCCTGGGGTCTTGCCAGGCGAGCGTTCCGTCGATATCGAAGAAGCAAATATCGCCGCGCTTATGGGCTGCGCTGGCGGCAGGGGAGGCCGAGGTGGCGGGCACAAATTCCGGCTCGAGGCCCATGATCTGGTCAAAATGCTCTTTAACGCGGGGAACGGAGATGCCGATGATCACCTGGGCGGTCTCGCCCGTAATGATGAGGCCCTTGGCGCCCACCGCGACAAACGACGCGTTATCTGCAACGATGGAAGGGTCTGCGACCTCGACGCGCAGGCGCGTGGCGCAGTTGGTTGCGCCCACGATATTGCCAACGCCACCTAAAAGCTGAATTACCCGCTCAGCGAGGACGTGATCTTGATCGGATCGACTATTGACCTCGTCATTGGGAGATTGCTCTTTGGCAAAGTCGCTTCCCGTTAAACAATCGATTGCCGCGCGATTGGCGACATGATCCTCGCGGCCCGGAGTCTTAAGGTCATAGACCAAGATGAGTGCTCGAAAACTAACAAAAAAGATGAGGCTAAAGGCAAGGCCGATACCGAGCGCCAAAAGATAGGCACCGGCATGCGTGCGCATGAGCGGAATAAAGTTGAAGGCTGCCATCTCCATCAGGCCGCCCGAGAAGATGCCGACGATGCCAAAGAGATTCATGGTTGTGGCAAGGCAAGACGATAAGACGGCGTAGAGCAAAAAGAGCCCGGGGTGGGTGAACATAAAGAGAAATTCGAGTGGCTCGGTAACGCCGCAAACCACCGAGGCGACGATGGCGGGCAAAAGGATGACCTTAAGGCCGGCGCGGCGCTCGGGTTTTGCGGTGGAGTAGAACGCAGCTGCGATGGCAGGAAGGCCAAAGAGCTTGACCCAGCCGGTGGCGGTAAAACCGGCCCACGGCGCAAGCTCATTAAGGGGGCGCGTGCTATGGGAGAGGATGGGGAGCAAGCTGCTCCACGTGGCGTAGATGCCGTCGTTAATGACCAGGTTGTCGTAGTAGATCGGCATGTAGAGCAGGTGGTGCAGGCCAAAGGGCTCGAGTGCTCGTTCTAAAAAGACAAAGATGCCCACGCCAAAGGGGCCGACGCTCGTAAGTGCATGGCGCAGCGTTTCGGTCATTGCGTATACGGAGGGCACGATGGCGGCCGAGATAGCGGCAAGGGCAAACACGGCAAAAAAGCTGATGAGGTAGACCAGTGAGGAGCCCGAGAAGGTACCGAGCCAATCGGGAACCTTGGCATCGTAGAAGCGGTCATGGATGGCGACGACGGTTGCCGATACCGCCAGCGGGCCGATAATGCCGGTGTCGAGCGTCTTGATGCCGTCGATGATGGTGATGCCGCTGGCGGGGGTCAAAGACGACGGGTACTTAAGTCCAAGATTGTCTCCGCTCAGCTTAATGATTTCGCTCAAAAAGAAGCAATAGGCAAAATAGGCCACGAGTGCCTCGAGGCAGCAACGTGCCGGTTGCTTTTGGGCAAGGCCGATGGGCAGCGCTACAGCAAAAAGGAGCGGAAGGCGCTTAAAGACCGTCCACGAGCCGCGCTGGATGATGGTCCAAAAAACATACCAAGGGGTTCCGTATACGGCGAGATCGCCGACGATGTCCGCAGTCGTTGCGAGAGCGGAGACGCCGACCATGAGGCCTGATATAGAAAACAGCATGGCGGGCGCGAACATTGCCCCGCCAAAGCGTTGGATTTTTTGCAGCATGTTCTGCCTCCCGAATATCGAGGTGCGTTGCGGGTGGTGAAACGTTTAAACAATGGATTCATTGTAGAGGACCGGACGATTGTCGTGCCGGCAGTTTTGAGTGAAACCGATTTGGGCATGACAGAAGCCGTCAACGGTTAAATACTGTCGCTTTGCCGATAATCGGTTTAAACAACTTTAAGAAATGCTATCGTTCCTAGCCATACATATTCATTAGAGGTGAAGTCATGCCAAAAGCGATTTACGAAGGAATCTACCGCGAGATCCGTTCGCGCATCATTAACGGGACCTATGCGTTTCAGGAGATGCTGCCAACCGAAGCCGAGCTGACCGCGGAATTTGGCTGCACGCGCAATACCGTCCGCCGCGCTTTGAGCATGCTGGCCGACGGGATGTTTGTGCAGCCCATACACGGCAAGGGCGTGCGCGTTATTTGGCTTAAGGGCGAAACCGACATGTTGGGCGCACTCGAAGAGGTTGAGTCGTTTGGCGAGTTTGCAAAGCGCAACAATGCCGTTGCATCGACGGACGTTAAGTCTTTTGAACATCTGGTCTGCACCGAGCAACTCTCTCGTCGCCTGGGCTTTAAGGTGGGCGAGAAGTTGATTCGCGTGGTGCGCGTCCGTAGCCTTAACGGTAACGCTCGCCAGGTGGACCACGGCTATTTTCTGGAGTCGATCGCCAAAGGCCTGACACCCGAGATCGCCGCAAGGTCAATTTACGACTATCTGGAGCACAAGCGCGGCGTCAAAGTGATGGCGAGTCGTCGTACGGTGAGTGTCGAGCTCGCCAACGATGAGGACTGCAGCTACTTGGACCTTGGTAAGTACAACTGCGTCGCCGTTATGGAGAGCCAATCGTACACCTCGGACGGCATCTTGTTCGAGGTCACGCACGCCCGTACGCACCCCGAGATCTTCCACTACCGCGTCAACTCCAAGCGATAGCCGGCTAGCTCGCAGCCTGACGAGACTCATGCCCTCAAAGCGAAAACGCCCGGTCAAACCGACGATGCATCGGCTTGACCGGGCGTTTTCTCTATATTCGATAACAAATAATTGTTTATACAAAACTTGTCAAGTATCAAGTTGAAATTACCGTTCACCGATGTTTTTCTACCGCTCTAGTAATACTTGTTCAAACAACTAGCCAAATAGCGTATTGTACAAATCAGCAAAAGGGGCAAAGTCCCCGAGCCAATCTCCGAAGGCGGCGGCAAAGGGTGCCGCCACGGTGTGAAAGGGTGGATTGTAATGAAGAACGAAATGAGCAGAAGGCAGTTCCTGGGCTTTGCTGGTTCCGCGGCTGCGGTGCTTGGTCTGGGTCTCGTGGGCTGCGGTGGTTCTGCCGGCTCCGGCTCCTCTGCTTCTGGTGACGCTGCCGAGGTCTACTTCCTCCAATTCAAGCCCGAGGTCGACAAGGAGTGGAAGGAGATCGCCAAGGCCTATAAGAAGGAGAAGGGCGTCGAGGTCAAGATCGTGACCGCCGCCTCCAACACTTACGAGGAGAAGCTCAAGTCCGAGATGTCCAAGAGCTCCGCTCCGACCCTGTTCCAGGTCAACGGCCCCACCGGTCTTAAGAACTGGAAGGATTACTGCGCCGACCTGTCCGATACCAAGCTCCGCGGTGAGCTCATTGACGACTCCCTGGCTCTGCAGTCCGATGGCAAGGATCTGGGTATCGACTGGGTCCAGGAGAGCTACGGCATCATCTACAACAAGCAGCTGCTCGAGAAGGCTGGCTACAAGGCCGAGGACATCAACTCCTTCGACAAGCTGAAGGCTTGTGCCGACGACATCCAGGCCCGCAAGGACGAGCTCGGCATTGAGGGCGCCTTCACTTCTGCTGGCATGGATGACTCCTCCAGCTGGCGCTACACCACCCACCTCGCCAACCTCCCGCTCTACTACGAGTTCGAGAAGGAGCACAACCAGGAGGACGACGAGATCAAGGGCGAGTATCTCGACAACTTCAAGCAGATTTTCGACCTGTATATCACCGACTCCACCTGCGATCCTTCGCAGCTTGCTTCCAAGACTGGCGACGACGCCACCAACGAGTTCGCAACCGGCAAGGCCGTCTTCTATCAGAACGGCTCCTGGGCTTACGCTGACCTCACCAAGGCCGGCATGACCGACGATCAGATTGGCATGATGCCCATCTACATCGGTGTCGACGGCGAGGAGAACCAGGGCCTGTGCTCCGGCGGCGAGAACTACTGGTGCGTCAGCTCCCAGGCTTCCGAGGATGCCCAGAAGGCCACCGAGGACTTCATGTATTGGTGCGTCACTTCTGACACCGCCACCAGCATCATCGCTGACAAGATGGGTCTGACTGCCCCGTTCAAGAGCGCTAAGGAGACCACCAACGTCTTCTCGCAGCAGGCCGTTGCCATGGCCAAGGACGGCAAGAAGACCGTCGCTTGGGACTTCGTTTACATCCCCTCTGAGGAGTGGAAGAAGAACCTCAAGCAGGCTCTGATTGCCTATGCTGCCGACAACAGCAAGTGGGACGGCGTCAAGAACGCCTTCGTCGATGGCTGGAAGACCGAGAAGGCTGCTTCCGAGTAAGCAGTTGCTGCCCAAGCTATCTGATTAGCGACAGGGGGCGGGCAGACGTTGGTTTGCCCGCCCCCTGCATATTGAAAGGACCCTTCTATGGGCAAAGCACTCAAGCGCTGGTGGCCGCTCTTTATGCTGCCCACGTGTCTGGCGTTTATGATCGGGTTCGTGATCCCCTTTATCCAGGGTTTCTATCTCTCGTTCTGCCAGTTTATTACCATCAACAACACGCACTTTGTCGGTATCGAGAACTACGTGCGCGCACTGTCCGATCCGCAGTTTGCCACGTCGTTCTTCTTTACCGTGGCGTTTGCCTTCCTGTCGACGGTGCTCATCAACGTGATCGCCCTCGCCATCGCGCAGGCGCTCACCCGCAAAGCGCTCAAGGGCACCAACATCTTCCGTACGATCTTCTTTATGCCTAACCTGATCGGCGGCATCGTGCTGGGCTACATCTGGCAGATTCTGATTAACTGCCTGCTCTCCAACGTGGGCGCCCAGCTCATCGCCCTTAACTCTGCTGCTGGCTTCTGGGGCCTTATCATCCTGACCCTGTGGCAGCAGGTCGGCTACATGATGATCATCTACATCGCTGGTCTGCAGTCCATTCCGTCCGACTACATCGAGGCCGCCAAGGTCGACGGTGCCACGGCATGGCAGACGTTTTGGAAGGTTAAGATCCCTAACCTGATGCCGACCATCACTATCTGCCTGTTCCTGTCCATCACCAACGGCTTTAAGCTGTTCGACCAGAACCTCGCCCTTACCGGCGGCGCTCCCGCGCACTCCACCGAGATGCTCGCCCTGAACATCTACAACACGTTCTATTCGCGTGCCGGTATCGCATGGCAGGGCATCGGTCAGGCCAAGGCGGTTATCTTCTGCATCCTGGTCGTAGCCATCTCCATGATTCAGCTTAAGGCCACGAGGTCCAAGGAGGTGCAGCAGTAATGAAACGCGATAAGGTTATCAACCGCGCGCTCTCGATTTTCTTTACGATTCTGTCGCTCGCGTGGATCTACCCCGTGTTCATGATTGCGCTCAATTCCTTTAAAAAGGCAACTGCAATCAGCACCACCACGGCATTCGATCTGCTCACGCCCGAGACGTTCAACGGCCTCGCAAACTACATGCATGCCCTTAACGAGCAGGGCTTTGCCTCGGCATTTATGTACTCGCTCATCATCACGGTCACGTCGGTCGTGCTGATTCTGGTGTGCTGCTCCATGTGTGCTTGGTACGTAGTGCGCGTCAACAGCAAGATCTCGAACTTCTTCTATTACCTGTTCGTGTTTTCGATGGTCGTACCGTTCCAGATGCTCATGTTCACGCTGTCCAATTTGGCGGACCGCATCGGCTTCAACACGCCGTTCAACATCTGCTTTATCTACCTCGGCTTTGGCGCGGGCCTGGCGGTCTTTATGTTCGCCGGCTTTGTAAAGAACATTCCGCTCGAGATCGAAGAGGCGGCCATGATCGACGGCTGCAACCCGGTCCAGGTGTTCTTTAAGATCGTCCTTCCCATCATGAAGCCCACCTATCTTTCGGTCGGCATCCTCGAGACCATGTGGGTCTGGAACGACTATCTTCTGCCCTACCTTACGCTCGACTCCACCAAGTACAAGACCATTCCTATTTTGATCCAGTACTTCCGCGGCGGCTACGGCCACGTCGAGCTCGGCCCCATGATGGCCTGCATCATGATGGTCGTTATCCCCATCGTCATCATGTACATCCTCTGCCAGAAGTACATCATCGACGGCGTGGTGGCAGGTGCCGTCAAGGGCTGATGCCGTAACTGTTTTGCAAGTTTCTGCGGCGCCCCTCAGCGTGGCGCCGCATATCGAAAGGTAGAGACATGGCCGAGATCGTTCTCAAACATGTTCAGAAGGTGTATCCCAACAACGAGTCCAAAAAGAAGGGCTTCTTTGGCAAAAAGAAGAAGACCGAGGAGAAGAAGCACAACCTCAAGGTTACCGAGGACGGTGTGCTCGCTGTAGAGGACTTCAACCTCACCGTTCACGACCAGGAGTTCATCGTCCTCGTTGGCCCCTCTGGCTGCGGTAAGTCCACGACGATGCGCATGGTCGCCGGCCTGGAGGACATCACCTCGGGCGATGTGCTCATCGACGGCAAGCGCGTCAACGACGTCGCTCCTAAGGACCGCGACATCGCCATGGTGTTCCAGAGCTACGCTCTGTACCCCAACATGACGGTGTACGAGAACATGGCGTTTACGCTTGAGCTCAAGAAGGTTCCCAAAGACGAGATCGACCGCAAGGTTCGCTCCGCTGCCGAGATCTTGGGTATCACCGAGTATCTCGACCGCAAGCCTAAGGCGCTTTCGGGCGGCCAGCGCCAGCGCGTCGCCATCGGCCGCGCCATCGTGCGTGACCCCAAGGTCTTCCTGATGGACGAGCCGCTGTCCAACCTGGATGCCAAGCTCCGTAACCAGATGCGTGCCGAGCTCATTAAGCTACGTCACGAAATCAAGGGCACCTTCATCTACGTTACTCACGACCAGACCGAGGCCATGACCCTTGGCGACCGCATCGTGGTCATGAAGGACGGCGTTGTCCAGCAGATCGCCACGCCGCAGGAGGTCTTCAACCATCCCGCGAACATCTTCGTCGCCGGCTTCATCGGCGTGCCGCAGATGAACTTCTTCGATGCCCAGCTGGTGCGCTCGGGCAACGGCTTTACCGTCAAGACCGAGGATATGAACGTGGCGCTCGCCCCCGAGACTTGCGCTCAGCTTGCCCTCAACTGGGACGGCGGCGACGTGAAGGAGATTACGGCCGGCGTGCGTCCCGAGCAGATCCTGCTTGCCGACAAGGGCGAGGAGGGCGCGCTCCAGGGTACCGTCGAGGTGACCGAGCTCATGGGCTCGACCGAGCATGTCCACGTGACCGCTCCCGACGGCCAGTTTGTCCTGATTATTCCCGTCGTCGACCTCGAGGCCAAGGGCGCGCTCAAGGCGGGCGACACCATCTGGTTCAAGTTCGAGAAGAACGCGACCCACCTCTTCGATAAGGTCTCTGGCAAGAACCTTATCTAGGCCCGGTGCATCCAGGCCCTCCCTTTGGGCGACTGCGGTATTGCCATCCTTTTGCCGCGGTCACATATAAGGCTCCCCTCCCGTCCACTGGGCGAGAGGGGAGCCTTTCTTTGTGTTGGGATTGTCTGACCGGTCGTTTGTCTCGATCTGTAACGGGTAGGGCCGATTTCGGACGTTAGATGTTACAGATCGAGACGGTTCCCTGAGCTAGCCATTTCATCTAAATCTGTAACACCAAAGGTGAATTTCAGCTGCTAGATGTTACAGATTGAGATAAACCCGAGGGGAGGGGCCGGTATGTCTCAATCTGTAACAGCTGGGGCCGTTTTTACCGAGTAGCTGTTACAGATCGAGATTCTTCGGTCGAGTCGGGTTGCAGGGTAACGTGCGGGCACAAAAAACGGAGCCGTGTCGCCACGACTCCGTTTCTCAAGAGGATGGGTAAGGGAAGTGAAATTAGTTCAGGTGCCAGATCTCGTCGTTGTACTGGGAGATGGTGCGGTCGGACGAGAAGGTGCCGGCGTTGGCGATATTGATGAGCGCCTTGCGCATCCAGGCGTCCTGGACCTCGTAGTCGGCCAACACGCGCTCCTTGGTCTGGATGTACTCCTCAATGTCGAGCAGGGCCATAAACCAGTCCTTGCCCTTAATGTCATCGTGCAGGCGCTGCAGGCGCTCGGCGTTGCCGGTCGCCATAAAGGCCGGGTTGGTGATGAAGTCCACCAGCAGTTTAATGCCGGGCTTGCGGTAGAGCGCACCGGCGTTGTAGGTGCCGTCGGCGTAGAGCTGCTCAACCTGTTTGGACGAGGCGCCAAAGGTATAGATGTTCTCGTCGCCCACGAGCTCGGCAATCTCCACGTTGGCACCGTCGAGCGTGCACAGGGTTAGGGCGCCGTTGAGCATGAACTTCATGTTGGAGGTGCCGCTCGCCTCCTTGGAGGCCAGGCTGATCTGCTCGGAGATGTCAGCGGCGGGGATCACGCGCTCGGCGGCGGTGACGTTGTAGTTCTCGATCATGACAACCTGCAGGTAGGGAGCCACGTCGGGGTCGTTTGCAATCCACCGCGACAGCGTCAAGATCAGATGGATGATGTCCTGCGCGATAGTGTAGGCAGGCGCCGCCTTGCCGCCAAAGATGATGGTGACGGGGTGCTTAGGTCTGTTGCCGTTCTTGATATCGAGGTACTTCCAGATGATGTAGAGCGCGAGCATCTGCTGGCGCTTGTACTCGTGGATGCGCTTGACCTGGACGTCGATGATGGCGTTGGAGGGAATGGTCACGCCCTGCTCGAGCGCCATGAACTGGCGCATGATAGCCTTGGCCTCGACCTTGGTGGCGGCCAGGCGCTCAAGAACGTCCTTGTCGTCGGCGAACTTGGCGAGTTTGCTCAGATCGCCGGTGCTGCGCCAGTCGGTGCCGATCACATCGTCGAGCAGGCTGGCGAGCGCGGGGTTGGCCCCATGGATCCAGCGGCGGAAGGTGATGCCGTTGGTCTTGTTGGAGAACTTCTCGGGATAGATTTCGTAGAACGGATGAAGCTCGGTGTCCTCCAGGATCTTGGTGTGGAGGGCGGCTACGCCGTTGATGGAGAAGCCAAAGTGGATGTCCATGTGGGCCATGTGGACGGTATCGTGTTCGTCGATGATGGCGACGCGCGGGTCATCGTGCTCGGCCTTCGCGATCTCATCGAGCTTGACGATAATGTCGGCGATGGCAGGGGAGACCTTCTGCAGGCTGGCGAGCGGCCACTTCTCGAGCGCCTCGGCAAGAATCGTGTGGTTAGTGTAGGCGACCATGGAGCGTACGATGGTCACGGCCTCGTCAAACTCGATGTCGTGCTCGGTGGTGAGCAAGCGAATGAGCTCGGGGATGACCATGGTGGGGTGCGTATCGTTAATTTGGACCACGGCGTAGTCGGCCAGATCGTGCAGGTTGCTGCCGCGCTCGATGGCCTCGTCGATCAGGAGCTGGGCGGCGTTGCTCACCATGAAGTATTCCTGGTAGATGCGAAGCAGGCGGCCCTGCTCGTCGGAATCGTCGGGGTAGAGGAACAAGGTGAGGTTCTTGGCGATCTCGGTCTTGTCGAAGTCGATGGAACTGCCGGGGACCAGGCCGTCGTCGACGCTCGCCAGGTCGAACAGGCGCAGGCGGTTCTTGGTGGGCCGGCCGTAACCGGGCACATCGATGTTGACGAGCTTGGAGGTAACGGCAAAATCGCCGAACTCGACGGTGTAGGAGCGGTCATCGTCGACTAGGATGTCCTGCTCACCGAGCCACTCGTCGGGGACGGCCTTCTGCTGGTTGTCGACAAAGCGCTGACGGAACAGGCCGTAGTGATAGTTGAGGCCCACGCCATCGCCGGTCAAGCCCAGCGTGGCGATGGAATCCAGGAAGCATGCGGCCAGGCGGCCCAAGCCGCCGTTGCCGAGCGACGGCTCGACCTCGAATTCCTCGATCTTGTTGAGGTTGTGGCCTGCGGCGGTGAGCTGGTCCTTAACCTCGTCGTAGATGCCGAGGTCGATCATGTTGTTGATGAGCAGCTTGCCGATCAAAAATTCGGCGGAAATGTAATAGAGCTTTTTCTTGCCGTTGTTGAGCGGGCAGGTGGCGGAGCGCTCCTGCACGAGTTTGACCAGCAGCTTGTAAATGCGACGGTCGTCGAGCTGCTCGAGCGAGGTGCCAAAAGACTGCTCGGCGAGTTCCATGAGGTTAATTCGGGGCATGTTTTCTCCTGTGATGGGTTGTTTCATGTCTGCAATTCATAAGAAGCCCGCGCGAGGGGATTGGGGTGGCCTCGCGCGGGAAAAGCAAGCGCGTCCGCACGGTGGGGAGGGGTCGGGCGCGGTAGCTCCTATTGAGGAAGCTCGATTTCGGCTTCCGACGGGATGCGGAAGTAGGTCTCGGTCCAGTCGGTGAGTTTGTGCTCGAGCTCGCGGGTGATGGCGCCGTCGAGCATGCGCCAGGTCCAGTTGCCGCCCAGCGTGGCAGGGGTGTTGATGCGCGCCTCGTTGCCCAAGTTGAGCAGGTCCTGCATGGTGTAGATGCACGTGTCGCTCACGCTGGCGGCGATGGTGCGATTGAGTGCATCTGCCATGGGTTCGCCGGCCTGCTGATGGGTGTACAGGGCTGCCTGCTCGCGCTGACGCGGGGTGGCCGTTCCCTCAAACCAGCCGCGCGCCGTCTCGTTGTCGTGGGTGCCCACATAGGCGACGGTGTTGGCGATGTAGTTATGCGGCAGGTAGTACGAGTTGGTGCCCTCAAAGGCGAACTGCAGGATCTTCATGCCGGGGAAACCCGAGTTGTCGCGCATGTCGATGACACCGGGAGTGAGGAAACCCAGGTCCTCGGCGATGATGGGCAGCGTGCCGAGCTTTTCCTCGAGCGTCTTGAAGAATTTGAGGCCGGGACCCTGCGTCCACGAACCGTAGGACGAATCGGGCGAGGAGAACGGCACCTCCCAATAGGCCTCGAAGCCGCGGAAGTGATCCAGGCGGATGACGTCGTACATGTCGAGGGCGGCGCGAATACGGCTCTCCCACCAGGAGAAGCCGTCGGATTCCATGGCGTCCCAGTCGTAGATGGGGTTGCCCCAGTACTGGCCGGTGGCCGAGAACTGGTCGGGCGGCGTGCCGGCGACGCTCACGGGATTGCCGGCGGCGTCGATCTTAAAGAGCTCGGGCGTCGCCCACATCTCGACGGAGTCACGCGAGACATAGATGGGCAGGTCGCCGATGATGAGAATGTCGCGCTCGTTGGCATAGGCCTTGAGGCGGCTCCACTGGCGATCGAAGAAGTACTGCGTCATCTGGTGGTAGAGCATACGCGCCGGATGGTCGGCGCAGACCTTGGCGGAAGCCTCGCCGCGGGTGCGGAGCTCCGCGGGCCACTCCCAAAACGCCTTGAGACCGCACTCCTCTTTGACGGTCATGAACTCACAGTAGGGGATGAGCCAGTCCTCGTTGGCCTGGATAAAGTCATCGAAATCGGCCGGCTTGTCGGCAGCAAAGCGCTCGGCGGCGCGGTCGAGAATCTGACGGCGGCCGCCAAAGATAGCACCGTAGTCGACATTGCTGGGGTCGGATCCCAGATACACGCCATCGATATCGCGCTGCTCCAGATACCCTGCCTCGATAAGCTCGGCAAAGTCGATAAAGTTGGGGTTGCCTGCGCGGGCCGAGAACGACTGATAAGGCGAATCGCCATAGCTGGTCGTCGTAAGGGGCAGAATCTGCCAGTAATGTTGTTTGCACGAGGCGAGAAAATCGACGAAGTCGTAGGCATTCCAGCCAAAGCCGCCGATTCCGTATGGTCCGGGCAGAGATGAGACGGGCATGAGGACGCCGCTTGCACGCTCCATGAATGCGCTCACCAACCTTCTTGTTGTGGGGTCGGCCTGCCGATGGGTGTGCAGTCCGCCTCCGATGTTCTGATTCGATACGCCTATTGTAAAACATGTTGTTTAAACATGTACAGGCAAGATAAAAAAGTTGGTCGATTTTCGGCGAATGGCTACATGCCATGAAAAAGCCCCGACCTCACAACGTGAGATCGGGGCAAGAACGGTATGTAGGTTTTTGCTACTCGGCGTCGGCGAAGCCGTTGGGGTTGTGGCTCTGCCAGTTCCAGCTATCGCGGCACATGTCCGCGATGTCGTACTGGGCCTTCCAGCCCATCATGCGCTCGGCCTTGGAGGCATCACACCAGTTGGCAGCGATGTCGCCGGCGCGGCGCTCGCGGATCACGTAGGGCAGCTCCTTGCCACAAGCCTTGGAGAAGGCGGCGACGACCTCGAGTACCGAGGTGCCGGTGCCGGTGCCCAGGTTAAAGATCTCGACGCCGGTCTTGCCGTTCATCCAGTTAAGGGCGGCAACGTGACCAGAGGCCAGATCGCACACGTGGATGTAGTCGCGCACGCCGGTGCCGTCGGGGGTGGGGTAGTCGTTGCCAAAGACCTGAACGGCCTCGAGCTTGCCCACGGCGACCTGGGCGACATAGGGCACCAGGTTGTTGGGGATGCCCTTGGGGTCCTCGCCGATCAGGCCCGACGGATGAGCGCCGATGGGGTTGAAGTAACGGAGCAGCACGACGTCCCACTCGGGGTCGGCGGTGTGGACGTCCATAAGGATCTGCTCGATCATCCACTTGGTCCAGCCATAGGGGTTGGTTGCGGGCTTCTTGGGGTCTTCCTCGGTGACGGGCGGGTTGTCCGGGTCGCCGTAGACGGTCGAGGAGCTCGAGAAGATGATGGACTTGCAGCCATGGTTGCGCATGACGTCGATGAGCACCAGGGTGTTCTCGATGTTGTTGTGGTAGTACTCGACGGGCTTGCTCACCGACTCGCCGACGGCCTTAAAGCCGGCAAAGTGGATGACACGGTCGATCTGATGGGTATCGAAGATCTTGTTCATCGCATCGCGGTCGAGCACGTTGGCCTCGTAGAAGGTGAGGTTCTTGGCGGCCTCGTCGCCCACGATGGTCTTGACGCGGTCGACGGCGACGGCGCTGGAGTTGGAGAGATCATCGACGATGACGACCTGGTAGCCACCCTCGAGCAGCTGAACGACGGTGTGCGAGCCGATAAAGCCGGCGCCACCGGTAACGAGGACGCAGGTGTCTTTGGGGTCGAGTGCTTTGGACATGTAGTCTCCTATCGAATCAGGAACACTTCTAGAGGGGAGTATAGCGCAGGCGGGGACGCCCAAATGGTGCACTGTAGGAAAAGCAGAGGATTATGTTAACGTACTCATATAAGAGCTTGCTCAATTGTTACCTCAAATTTGACAATTGCTTACGAGCCGCCGACCTTGTAGTTTCCTGCCGTTCGTGGAAATCGTTGGGACGCGCCATATGTACGCTAATATGTATGAGTTGAGCGACATATAAATAAGCATGTAACGGAGTACATATGTCACCAAACAGCGATTCCATCCTTTCCCAGGAGCTCTCGCGCCGCACTGCCCTTAAGGCCCTGTTCGGCGCCGCTTCTGCGGCAGTTCTTTTTGGCCTGCCCACTCGCGCCCATGCGGCGGAGGCTTCCAAAGAAACCACCGATAAATTGAATGCCGCCCAGGCCCAACTCGACGAGGTTCAGGCCCAGCTCGACAGCATCGCAAATGAGTATGCAGCGCTGGCCAACAAGAATGCCCAGACCCTCAACGACATCGAGAATGTCCAGGGCAAGATTGACGACACGCAGGCCCAGATCGATGAAAAGAAGGCCGAGCTCAAGAAGAAGCGCAACGACCTTTCCGATCGCGTGGCCGCCAGCTACAAGTCCGGCGGTACGAACATCCTGTCGCTGCTGCTGGCCTCTGGCTCGTTTGAGGAACTCGTCGCCAACGCGCATTACGTTGAGAAGATCAACAAGAGCGACCGCGATGCCATCGAGGATATCCAGACGATTCAGGCTGAACTCGACGCACAGAAGACCGAGCTCGAATCACAAAAGGCCGACCTGGAGAAACTCAAGGACCAGCAGACGGCTCAGATGCAGGATATGCAGGCCAAGCAGCAAGAAGTCCAGACCGTGCTGAACGGTCTTTCCGACGACGTCAAGGAACTCATGGCTCAGCGCGATTCCGAGATCCTCGCTGCCGCCCAGGCTGAGGAGGCCGCTAGGAAGGCGGCTGCGGCAGCCGCGGCCTCTGCGAACACGGGCTCTTCTTCGGGTGGCTCGAGCTCGGGTGGCGGCTCGTATGCCGGCGGCACCCCGCAACAGACGGGCGGTTCGGGCAAGCAGCAGGCCGTCGTCAATGCGTGCTACTCGACGCCTTCTCCCGGCCAGGGCTGGTGTGCTGCCTGGGTTACCAACGTCTTCCGCAATGCCGGCGTGGGCTATTTTGGCGGCAACGCGTGTGACATGTTCAACGCCTGGTGCTATAGCTCCGACCGCTCGGCGCTGCAGGTGGGCATGATCGTGGCCGATTCCTCGCACAGCGGCACGGGTGCTCCGGGCCTTATCTACGGTCATGTGGGTATCTACGTTGGCGGCGGCATCGTAATGAGCAACGAGGGCGCCATTACGTCTAAGTCGCTTGATTCGTTTATTAGCTTCTATGGTACTGGCTCTGGCGTGCGCTGGGGTTGGCTTGGCGGCGTGGCGCTGTCGTAGCAGCGTTTAAAAGACGGTTGGTCCGGGACTGCGGGCGAGGCATAAGGTTGCCTGCTCTACAGTCCTGCGCAAGACGAAGGCCACATTAAGTGGCCTTCTTTGCGTGCGGAACTCGCGACCAACCTTATGCCTCGCCCGCAGCCCCCGACCTCTCGGGTCCAACACGCTACACACCGGACTGGGTTATCTGAATTAAAGAAAGCGAAGGCCCCTTTCGGGGCCTTCTTTTTATAAAAATTCGCCTACTCGGTGGACTTCGGGTTCTAGGTCTACGCCGAACTGGTCCTTAACGGTTGTTTGGATGTGGCGGATGAGTTCGTCGACATCGGCGGCGGTGGCGTGGTCGGCGTTGACGATGAAGCCGCAGTGCTTTTCGCTCACCTGCGCGCCGCCGATGGCGTGTCCTCGCAGGCCGGCGTCCATGATGAGCTTGCCGGCAAAGTAGCCCTCGGGGCGCTTGAAGGTGGAGCCGGCACTCGGCATGTCGAGCGGCTGCTTGTCCTCGCGGCGCTGGCGGTAGTCGTCCATGTCGGCCTTGATCATCGCGGCGTTGCCCGGGGCGAGATTGAAAGTGGCCGAAAGCACGATGAAACCGTCGTCGGCAATGCGGCTCTTGCGATAGCCCAGGTTGAGCTCATCGACATCGAACTCGATAATGCTGCCGCTACCGCGGGTGCCGTCGTCGAGCATGCGTGCGGGCTTGTAGACGCGCACGGACTCCAGCACATCGGCCATGCAGGCGCCGTAAGCTCCGGCGTTCATGTAGCAGGCACCGCCGACCGATCCGGGAATGCCCGAGATGGGCTCCATGCCGGTAAGGCCGGCCTCGGCTGCCGCGGCTGCGACATCGGAAAGCAAGGCGCCGGCTGCCGCCGTGACGTGCGTGCCGTCGACCGTAATGTCGGAGAGGCCCTCGCCCAGCGCTACGACGACGCCGCGGATGCCCTTGTCGCCGACGAGCAAGTCGGAGCCGTTGCCCACGATGGTGAGTGGTAGATTGCAGCGATAGCAGGTATCGAGCGTGGCGACGAGGCCCTGCTCAGTATCGGGCGTGACAAAGACGTCGGCCGGACCGCCGATCTTAAACGTGGTGTGCTCGCGCATGGGCTCGCTCATCAGCACGTTGTCCTCGCCGGCAACGCCAGCGAGCGCGCACAGCAGGTCCTCGTTAAAAAAATCGTTCTCGTGCATACGGATATCCGCCTTTTGGTGGTCGTTGTCATCAATCGATTGCAATATACCCCACCCGGACGGATTTGGTGCGCTGGCGGCGATAAAACAGCCGTCCACCGGATTGGTAAAGTGTTTATCACCGAGGTAGAGGGGTAGTCGCTATACTTTCAAGAGATTGCGCGTAAACCCGGAAGGAGCGAGATGGCCAACAAAGTCACCCTCAAGCAGATCGCCCAGGAGGTGGGGCTTTCCCCCTCGTCGGTCTCGCTTGTTCTCAATAATCGGCCCTGTCGCATCTCGGAAGAAAACCGCAAACTCATCAAAGAGGTCGCGGCGCGCAACCACTATGTTCCCAACCAGATTGCGCGCAGCCTGGTCATGCGCGAGTCGCGCACGCTGGGCCTTATCGTCCCTAACATCGAGAGCCGCTTTTTTGCCTCGCTCGCCGGTAGCCTGGAAAAGCGCTGCCGCGAGGACGGCTATGCGCTCTTCATTACCAGCTCGGGCGGAAGCGCCGATGACGATCTGGAGCTGCTGCGCCAGCTGGTGACGCGCGGCGTTGATGGCGTCTTCCTGGTGGTGGGTGACGAGTTCTCCGATGACCGCGCCCTGCGCGAAGAAGTCAGCCACCTGCCCATCCCGGCCGTAATGGTCGACCGTGCCATTGAGGGGCTCGAGTGCGACAAGGTGATGTTCGACCACGAGATGGGCGGCTATATGGCCACCCGCTATCTGATCGAGCAAGGCCACCGCCGTATTGCCTGCCTGGTTAATGCCCGCCGTTCCAATACGGGTCGCAAGCGACTTGCCGGCTATGAGCGCGCGCTGCGCGAGGTTGGCCTGCCGATCGACGCGCGTTTGGAGTTTGAGAGCGAGTACTACATTCCGAGCGCATACGAGGCCTCGGAGGCAGTGCTCGCAACTGACGCCACTGCCGTGTTCGCAAGCTCGGATAACATTGCCCTCGGTTTGCTCAAGCGCTTGCACGAGATGGGGAAGAGCATCCCGGGCGATATCTCGGTGGTGAGCTATGACAACTCGGCGGCCGACGTTCTCTTTGAGCCGGCGCTGACCGCGATTGAGCAGGACCCTGGTGTCCTTGCGGAGCATGCTTTTGGCTGCATGTCCAAGCGTCTTGCCGGTAGGGGCGGCAGGCGTGCCGAAGAGGTCGTTCTGGAGCCGGAGCTTATCGTTAAGGACAGCGTGCTCGAGCTTACTAAACACAACTAAACACGTTTACCAATTTGCAGAGACCGAATGTGGAGCACCTGTGACAATCAACGCCGCAGGTGAATGTCGCGTTTTGCTAATCGATGGAATTGATAAGGGTGGTAAAACGTTTTTTCACCATGATAAAACGTTTTAGCAAATATACTGGTCCCAACGAAAGGTTGCCGTATTGGAGGGTGACCGCACAGCGAAGGGACATAAACAATGGCTAAAACACTGGGGACGCCGTGGCAAAAGCTGGGCCACGAGGTGCCGGCTTCCGAGCTCGAGGGCGTCGACCTGTATTGGCGCGCATCGAACTATCTGTCCGTCGGTCAGATCTACCTTCGCTCTAACCCGCTAATGCGCCCCGACTTTGTCGACGAGAAAACCGGTGAGGTGCGCGACTTCGGTCGTCCGGACGTTAAGCACCGCCTGGTTGGCCACTGGGGCACCACGCCCGGCATCAACTTCCTGTTCGGTCACGTCAATCGACTGATCGCCGACCACAACCAGAATGCTATCTTCTTGATGGGCCCTGGTCACGGTGGCCCCGCCGGTACTGCTCAGTCGCTGCTCGACGGCACCTACCGCGAGATTCGCCCCGACATCACCAATGACGAGGCCGGCCTGCAGAAGTTCTTCCGCCAGTTCTCCTATCCCGGCGGCATCCCGAGCCACTTTGCGCCCGAGACGCCCGGTTCCATCCACGAGGGCGGCGAGCTCGGCTACACGCTCAGCCACGCTTACGGTGCCGTTATGGACAACCCGAGCCTGCTGGCCGTGGCCGTGGTGGGCGACGGCGAGTCCGAGACCGGTCCGCTCGCGACCTCTTGGCAGTCCAACAAGCTCGTGAACCCGGCAACCGACGGCATCGTCCTGCCGATCCTGCACCTCAACGGCTACAAGATCGCCAACCCCACCATCCTTGCCCGCGTGTCCGATGAGGAGCTCACCAAGTTCTTTGAGGGCATGGGCTATAAGCCGCACTTCTTTGTCGCCGGCTTTGACGACGAGAGCCACGCAAGCATTCATGCGCGTTTCGCTGCCCTGTTTGAGCAGGTCTTCGATGAGATCTGTGACATCAAGGCAACCGCGCAGGCCCAGGCCGCCGCAGGCGAGACCGTGGTCCGCCCGGCCTACCCCATGATTGTGTTCCGCACGCCCAAGGGCTGGACCTGCCCCAAGCAAATCGACGGCAAGAAGACCGAGGACTCCTGGCGCGCGCATCAGGTGCCGCTGGCGAGTGCCAAAGACACCCACGAGCACTTCCGCGTGCTGCGCGAGTGGCTGCGTTCCTACAAGCCCGAGGAGCTCTTTACGCCCGAGGGCCAGGTGCGCCCCGAGGTGACGGCCTTTATGCCGACCGGCGAGCTGCGCATCGGCGCCAACCCCAACGCGAACGGTGGCAAGGTGCGCCGCGAGCTCGAGCTGCCCGATATTCATGCCCACGAGGTCCCCGTCGCAACTAAGGGTCATGGCTGGGGCTCTACCGAGGCCGCCCGCGTCTTTGGTGAGTACACTGCCGACGTTCTGGCCAAGAACATGGATGACTTCCGCATCTTCGGTCCCGACGAGACCGCGTCCAACCGCCTGCAGGCTGCCTACAAGGTGACCAAGAAGCAGTGGGATGCCGGCTTCTACGAGGACGAGGCCAACGACGAGCTGCTGGCAGGCTCCGGTAAGGTCGTCGAGCAGCTGTCCGAGCACCAATGCGAGGGCTTCCTTGAGGCCTACGTGCTCACTGGCCGTTCCGGTGTGTGGAGCTCCTACGAGAGCTTTGTCCATGTGGTCGACTCCATGGTCAACCAGCACTGCAAGTGGCTCGAGGCTACCAAGCGCGAGATTCCGTGGCGTGCCCCCATCAGCGGCCTTAACATTTTGCTGTCGAGCCACGTTTGGCGTCAGGACCACAACGGCTTCTCGCATCAGGACCCCGGCTTTATCGACCTGCTGCTCAACAAGGCCAACGACACGCACATCGTAAACGCCTACTATCCGGCCGACGCCAACATGACTCTCGCCGTCGCCGAGCGCGTCTACCAGTCCACCGACTGCGTCAACGCCATCTTCTGCGGCAAGCAGCCTGCTCCGACCTTCCAGACGGTCGACGAGGCCAAGGCGGAGCTCGCCGAGGGCGTTGCGACCTGGGAGTGGGCATCGACCGCCGATTCGCTCGCCGAGGCCGACGTCGTGGTCGCCACCTGCGGTGACGTGCCGACGCTTGAGGCTCTGGCTGCAACCGACATGCTGCGCGAGCTGGGCATCAAGGTATGGTTCGTCAACGTGGTCGACCTGCTCAAGATCCAGAACGTCTGCGAGAACGACCAGGCTCTCAGTGACGAGCGCTGGGCTGAGCTGTTCGGCTGCGGCGATAAGCCCGTCCTCTTCGCGTTCCACGCCTATGCCGGCACGATTCGCCGTCTGATTTGGAACCGCCCCGGCCACGATGCCTTCCGCGTCCACGGCTACGAGGAGAAAGGCTCCACGACAACGCCGTTCGACATGCTGCGCCTGAACAACATGGACCGCTGGGCACTGGCCGCCGACGTGCTGCGCATGGTCGACGCCGATAAGTTTGCCGAGCAGATTGATGAGTGGGAGGCATTCCGCACCGAGGCCTTTGAGTTCGCGTGCGATGAGGGCTACGATCACCCGGCCTTCACCGACTGGGTCTGGCCCGACGCAGCAGCTGCAACCGCTGCCGACGGCGCGCTCTCCGCAACGCAAATGACCGCTGGCGACAACGAATAGCATCCGGGACGGTCTCGCGCTGGGGCCTGCTCCGGGCGGGTGCCCTTCCTCGGGGAAGTGGGCTTCGCGAACTTCCCCGAGGAAGGGCACCCGCCCGGAGCAGGCCCTCTCGGCCGTTTCGTTTTGCGGGGCTGAAAATTTTTAATGCAATGGTGACTTTGCTGATGCTGCCCTGGAGACTGCGCATCTAACTTTGGTCAGCTAGGATTACATTGCCGGGGCCGGGGCGGCCTGGTTAGGTTTGGGAAGTTCGCGAAGCCCACTTCCCAAACCTAACCAGGCCGCCCCGGCCCTCGTGGAATAGCTAAGAGGGGGAGTAGATGAGCTTTACGAGCGTGGCGTTGCAGATGGTGACGGTCTCTTTGCCGATCCTGTTGGGGTGGTGTATCTCCAAGCTGGGATTTATGAAGGCTGAGTTTGAGCGCGAGCTTTCACGTCTGCTGCTTCAGGTGGCGTTGCCGTGCTTGGTGCTTTCGTCGGCGCTGGGTGACGATGTGCAGCTGCCGAGCGTTGCCGATACGTTTTCGCTCATGGGCCTGTCTATTGTCATGTATGTGGTGGCGATCGTAATCGCGTTTGCCGTTACCGCTGTCCTTCGTGTGCCTAAGGGAACCGAGTGCTCGTATCGCTTTGCCGTGCTCTTTGGAAATGCCGGTTTTATCGGGTTTCCGGTTGTTCAGGCGGTGCTTGGCAAGCAGGCGCTGCTCTATGCTTCGATTGCGCTCATCCCCCTCAACATATTTATGTTTACCGTCGGTGTCATGCTCTTTAGTGGTGCACAAGGCGGCCTGAAGAAGCAACTTCGAAACCTTGCCGCTTGTTGCAAAAACCCTGGTCTCATCGCAAGCGTCGTTGTGCTCGTGATCGTGTTGACGGGATGGACCGATTGGGGCGTGGTGGGCGATTCGATTTCCATTGTGGGCACCATGACCACCCCGGCGGCGCTGCTGCTCATGGGTTCGTCCATTGCCAAGTATCATCCGCTCGACATGCTCACCAACTGGCGTGCCTATGTCGCCGTTGCATTCCGTTTGGTTATCGTGCCCGTGGCGTGTCTTGCCGTGGCTCGCGTGTGGCCGGGCATGACGCCCATGTTTATCGCGACGCTTGTGCTCGAGATGGCAATGCCGGTGGGCAGCAACGGTACGCTGTACTGTCTACAATACGGCAAGGATGCACGCCCCATGATGCAGTGCACGTTTTTGTCGATCATCTGCTCCATTCTGACTATCCCACTCGTAACCACACTGTGCGGGTAGACATTCGGGACGGTCTCGCGCTGGGGCCGCCTCCGGGCGGGTTGCCTTGGTCTGAGAAGTGGGCTTCGCGAACTTCTCAGACCAAGGCAACCCGCCCGGAGGCGGCCCTCTCGACCGTTTCGATATGCGGGGGCTGATTTTTTTAATGTATTGGGGACATGGCTGTTGCTGCCTTGGAAACAGGAAGTCTTACTATGGCTAGCCCGAGATACATCGCCGGGGCCGGGGTGCCTGCTTTGTTTTGAGAAGTTCGCGGAGCCCACTTCTCAAAACAAAGCAGGCACCCCGGCCCTCGCCCGTACACTTTTCCGCTGAGCGCGTGATTGCCGCCGTGTACCGAAGGGTTGCCGTTGCAACTTCAAATTGGTGCTATATTCGGCTTGAGTTGTTTAATACTAGTACGGGAGGCTGATATGGGGCTGTTCAAGAAGAAAAACCCGCAGGATGCCTTTGATCCCGATGTGTTTACCATCACGGATACGATTTTGGACCCGCCGCGGTTTACGTTTTTGCCGGCCATCTACCAGGATGCCACGCGTCGCAAGTGGGCCGTGCACCAGCGCGGTGCGCAGCCGAAGATCTTTGACTACGCGGATGTGCTGCAGTGCGAGATCGTTGAGACTGGGAATCCCGAGGATGTGCCGGAGCTCAGCAATCGTGAGCTCGCTCAGCAGATTTTGATCAATCCAGCTCAGGCCACTAAAAACAACGCCGCCAAGCGTAATATGTGCCTTGGTATGGGTGTCATCGTTGCCGTGCGAACCGGCGAGGATGAGATTTCGAAGCTTGAGATTCCGGTGACTGCGGGCGAAGTCAAGCGAGACTCCGGCTTATATCGGTCGTATCGGAACGTTGCGGAGCAGATTAAGGTAGCTTTCGACGCCATGGGGTGTTCGGAGCAATGATGCCCGCAGCATCAAGCGGTTGAGGAGCCTTGCCCATGTCGAGCGAACCATATGCGATTCCGCCCAAAGATCGCGCCTTTGAGGGTATTCTTTGGTATATCAAACACTATGACTTACAGGGTGGCGATCGGTTGCCTGCCGAGCGCGTGCTCTGCGAAGAGCTGGGCGTATCGCGCACGGCGCTTCGTGCCGCCATCACGCGCCTTATATCGTGTGGAACCTTGGAGAGCCGTCGTGGTTCGGGCACCTATGTGTGCCCGCCCAAACCGCTGAACATTTTCCAGGAAACGTGGAACTATACCCAGGCCGTCGAGAGGGTCGGCTCAAAGTCCACCGCACGCCTGATATGGTCCAAGGTCGTGTATTCCGATATCGATTTGGCTCAAAAGGCGCAGATCGATCTGGGCATGCCGCTCTTCTGCATTCGACGCGTTCGCGTGGTCAATGGATCCCCCGCATCGATCGAGACGGCATACGTCAATCTGTCTTTGTGTCCCTCGCTTCCCGATCACGATTTTGAGAAGGAGAGCCTCTACGACGTTTTGCTCAAAGAGGGAAATGTCCATGTGACGCACGGCAAGGAGCATATTTCCATCAGCCGCCTGAACGCCGACGAGGCCAAGCTACTGGATGCCCAGGAGGGCACGCCGGTGTTTTACAAGGCGTCTCACGAACGCGACGAGAACGATGGCTTTGTCGAGTATTGCAAGTCCGTGATTCTGCCGACCAAGTATCGCTTTGCCGATAACGGCGAGGCGGACGGCGTTGCAACGAAGGTGGGTGTCGAATGGCTGAAGCGGTAGGGGGCCTGCCGGTCTACAAACAAATCCGCCGCTGTATTGCGGAGCGGATCGAGCGCGGCGACTATCCGACGGGTTCGATGATTCCATCCGAAAATGAACTGGCCGAGGAGTTTGGCACCACGCGCCTGACAATTCGTAGCGCCATGGACGAGCTGGTCAAGAGCGGTCAGATTCGTCGCGTGCAGGGCAAGGGCGCCTTTGTGGGGCATAAGTGGTTTGATGAGCACGTTCGCAAAGGCGGTTTTCGCCAGACGGTTTTGGCCTCGGGCGCGACGCCATCGGTACGCATCCTCGCGCGTTCCAAGCGCTATGCCGGCCTGTACTATGCCGACCTGTTTGGTATCGCCGAGGACGATTTGCTTTACTCGGTGCGCCGTCTTAACTGCATCGATGGCGAGCCCGTGTCAATCGAGATGACGCTGATTCCGTGCCTGCTGTTCCCGGGTATCGAGGATGTCGATATTTCGGTTTTCAGTCTGTATGAAACCTATGACATGTTGGGTCGAAAGCCGGATAAATCGATTGAGAAGCTCGATATCGAGGCTTTGGGCGCACGCGATGCGAGCCTGCTCAATCTTGAGCCAGGAGATCTGGCGCTTGTGCTGGAATGCTTGACTTACGATGCGAGCGGACAGGTCATCGAGTGCGCCAAATCCTCTACTCGCGGCGATGCCGGCGGTTATGCCTACAACTATTAGTATCTAGAACGTCCTTGCGCACGGCGAGGACGCTCGTTTTTTTAGGACATGTGCCGCTCGACCGATGAGCGGTCAAAACTGACCGTCTACCGAGAGAGGAGGATTAAATCGAAAAATCGGTATTAAAAACGGCTAACCTGTAATCGTTTACTGGTATTAAGAACCTTTGAATTGTTGAGTTTGTGGTCAAGATGACCACAAGGTTAAACGGGACTAATGGGACGGCAAGCCCGTTCGTGTCCGTGCGACAATTCAGACTGCTCGTGAAAGGAGCGGGAATGAAGGAGACCGAGAAGATCGAGATCATGCACTTCGACCAGGAGGGCTACCTCGAGGACGGCAGGAACGTCTACGAGGCCGGCAAGAAGATGACCGCCCTGGCCGACCGCGTGCACGA
>DBGDDN010000055.1:0-16903 GCA_048343195.1 Collinsella sp. | reverse complement strand
GGCGCGCCAGGGAGATAGTGGACGAGATAGTCGAGAGGCGCGGTCTCAAGAAGGAGTAACATCGGGACTTGCAGCGACGGACCTCAGGACACTCTTACACCACGTCTGCGCGCGCGACCGCGGATTCGTAGCTTCTAAGCGTTTTTGCCGACCGCTCAGATGCCTCACCAACATAATTTGAGTTATTCGGCCTTATCCTATACAAATGGTGCGATCGCAACGTCCTATTCGAATTGATTCAGGTAGATTTATGGGGCTTGGTTGCGAAATTAAGGCGATTTTAGCTTCGATTGCGGTTCAAGGGGCCTTGACTAGTGGTTCAGCTGGCCGAACAACTCGAAAAATGTAGGTGGGCCAACCTGCCGACTATGTGAAGCACGCGTATTTGCTCGTTTTGATGAAAACTAGGGTGCAGCCATAAGGCTGCGCCCTAGTTTACTGCGTGTCGGTGTGCCCAGACGGATTGCGCTGTACCTGGCAGGCGCTCCCGCAGATGGATCGGTTATTTCGCGAATAGGTTCTTGAGGTTGAACTCGGCCTGAACCGTGCGGAGCATGAGGTCGGTGTCGTCGAGGCCCAGGTGCTGCTCGTTGGCGTCGGCGGCGAGGGTGCCACGGCGGCGCGCCCAGTTCTCGAGCGCGGCGGGCGCGGACTCGCGGGGGAGCGAGCGGACGTCGGCATCCAGGCTGCGGCAGATCTGGCGCGAGTCGATGACGATGATCTTGCCGGCGCGGCGTGCCTCGGCGTAACCGTCCAGGTGGATTTTGAACCAACTGTCTTCGAACGCGGCGTTATGCGCCATGTACGGGTACTTCTTCATAAGTTTGAGCAGCTGCTTCTGCAGTTCCTTGTTCTCGCGGAATGGTTTTTTGCCGTCGATGTCGTCCCAGGTAATGTGATGGATGTTCGATAGCGGCACATCCTCGCCGCGGTAGATGTCGGGCAGACCGCAGTAGTGTGCCTCGGCGTCGTGCGGGACGGCGTCGCTGGTGAGCTCCATGATCTCCCAGCCGACGTTGATGATATAACCGCGCTCGGGTGCACGGCCGGTGGTCTCGATGTCGATACCGAGCACGGTGCCCTGGATGGGCTTGCGGGCGTAGGCCACGCCGAACGCGTCGCGGTCGCCGCGGATTTCGCGCATAACGGACGCGGCGGTGCGCTTTTGCATCTTGCCGATGGCGGCGCAGGTGTCGGCGTCGGACAGGCCGCGCGAAAGCGTCGCGGGCGTCACGTTGCGCAGGCGTGCCTCGCCAATCTGGTCGCACAGGTCGCGGTTGCGGTCAGCCAGGTCGCGCACGGTGGCAAAGTCGAAGCTGGGGTCGCCCTCGGCGGTAAAGTACTCGGTTTCGAGCACCTTAAGGGCCTCCTCGCCCTTCTGGCGCTCGGATTCCATGGCGCCGTGATCGCCATAGATAAACATGGGGATAAACGGCTGACGCTCGTATTCGAGTGCTTGTGAAACGTTCATATAACTGCTCCTTGGACGGGCCGCACCGCGCGGCTCGGGTTCATCGAGATGTGGCGAGATGATAGTTTACCATGGGCAACTATTGGCATCGCGCCTAGGACAACTACAATACCCTAGTTGACCGCTAGGACTTTTACAATGCTGCCGAAAGACACGAAAGGTTCCATCCGTCATGGATTTGCTGATTGATATTCTGCTTGACGCCGGCAAGGACACGCTCTCGCTGGTGCCATTCTTGTTGGTGACGTATCTGGCTCTCGAGACCTTGGAGCACGTCGCGGGTGACCGCGTTAACGGGGCCATCAAGCGCGCCGGCGCCGCGGGTCCCGTGGTTGGCTCGTTGCTGGGCATGGTGCCGCAGTGCGGCTTTTCGGCAATGGCGGCCACACTGTACGCCGGTCGCGTCGTGACCTTGGGCACGTTGGTGGCGGTGTTCCTTTCGACCTCCGATGAGATGCTGCCGCTGTTGCTCGCCGAGCAGGTGCCCGTGCAGACCATGGCGATGCTTTTGGCTTCGAAAGCACTGATCGCGCTGGTCACGGGCTTTATCGTGGACGCTGCCATTCGCGGCCTGCGCCGTAACGCCCGCGCGCACGCGGCGATTCGCCGTACCGTGCTGGGAACCGCGGCCAATCCTGCCCATGTGAACTGCGCGCACGATGACCACAGCGGCGGTGACATCATCGACGAGGTGGCCGAGGCGGGCGTGAGCGCCGACCACATCCACGAGTTGTGCGAGCGCGACCATTGCGGTTGCGATGATGAAGATGAACACGAGCGCGACCACGGACACAGCCATGATCACGGTCACACGGGCGAGCATGAGCACCACCACGGCCACAGCCACGACCACTCTCACGAGAGCGCGCCCCTCCTGTCGATTATTCGCAGCGCCATCTCGCACACCGTGCAGGTATCGGTATTCATTTTTCTGGTGACGCTGATTCTGGTCGCCGTGCTCGAGACCTTCGGCGAGTCCGCGATCGAGCAGTTCCTGCGTGGCAACGAGACGCTCGCCGTCTTGGGCTCGGCACTCGTCGGCCTGATCCCCAACTGCTCGGCCAGCGTGGTCATTACGCAACTGTACCTGGAAGGCGCGCTGCAGCTGGCCCCGATGCTCGCCGGCACGCTCATCTCTGCCGGTGTGGGCTACCTGGTGCTGTTCCGCACCAACCGCAGCGCCCGCGAAAACGTCCTGTTCCTGATCATGATGTACGTCATCGGTGCCGGCTGGGGCCTCATCCTCTCCGCCGTTGGCCTTTAAGTAGATTATTGGGACATGTCTTACGATCTACCCCTGTGACCAGGGCATTTCCGCTGCCAAAACAAAAAGGTAGATTTCCGGGCATGTCCCGAAAATCTACCTTGGTTAGCGCAGCAGCTCGGTGAGGTTGCGCTTAAAGCGGGCCCGGTCTTCGCTGGTAAATGCCGCCGGACCGCGGGTGCGTCCGCCGGCGCGGCGCACCTTCTTTTCCTCGTGGCGAATAAACAGTTGCATGTCGATGGTCGCCTTATCGTAGACGCGCCCGCGCACGCCGATGGCGGCGGCATCGCGCCCGAGCACCATGCTCGCCAAGCCAATGTCCTGCGTTACGACTACGTCGCCCGCCTGCAGGCGTTCGACAATGGCAAAGTCGGCGCTGTCGGCGCCCACGCTCACATCGAGCGTCGTGACCCAAAATCCGCGTCGCGCATGCTCGACGTCGCGCGGATCGTCGCGGCGAATGTGGCGTTCCAGGTTCTGTGTGCTGTTGCCGGCGATAACGACGGCAACGCCCGCCCGCCGCGCGCAGTCAATCGACTCGCGCGTGACCGGGCAGGCGTCTGCATCAATAAAGAGCGTTCGCGGCATCTAGTGCACCAGTTTGCCAAATTGAATAGCGCGAACAATCAGCGTTACGCCAAACACCAGCAGCGCGGCGCCGCTAAAGATGACGAGCATCTTGGCCGACCACAGCGGATAGATAAACACGAACATGCCGGCGATGATGGAGAGCGCGCCGCTCAGGATGGCGAGGGCACGGTTGGACGAAAGCTCGGACTCCAGAATGGACATGACACCTTCGACGATCCAGCCAAAGCCGGCCACGATAACCACCATCGTGGTGAGCGTCGCGGTCGAGAAGGCCTGGTTGCGCAGGATTATGACGCCGCCCAAGATAATGAGTAGGTTGGAGATGATGCTCGTCACGCGCCAGCCGGTGGGCAGCAGCGGCTCGAAAACAGCGGTAAACAGCCTGATCGCGGCCGTGATCACAAAGTAGAAGCCCAAGACGGTCGTCAAAAAGACGAGGGACTTGGCGGGCGCAAACAGCAGTGCGATGCCGGCGACGAGCGCCAAGACGCCCGTGATGGCGTAAATCCAGCGCACGGCCTTGACGGCCTTGCCTGCCATGCTTTTCTCGTCAAATCCAAACTGGCTCGATTTTTGGTCATCGTTCTTAAAGATGCCCATAATGTCTCCTTTCCGTGCGGCGTAAGCCTTGATCGTTACAACCAGTATCGCCTAAAGGCGCTGGCGTATGGGTCGGGGAGGGCGAAACGTAACCCAAAGGTCCCGAATTGTTTCCGTTGTTCCCCACGTCGCGATTTTCTATTCAACAGGTGTAGAACATTGCAGCCCTGTTCGTATTTGCCTACGTTTTAGGTTAGATTTTCCTAAGGACAATTGGCTTGTATTGGGGGTCCCTATGAACGAAGCAGTTCCTGAGGCACCGTCGAGTGTCGAATCGATGGCAAAGCAAGGTTGCGAAAAGCTCGGTCTGGAAGCGTTTGACGCGCTGGTCCGTCGTGCCCGTACGTGCCGCCGCTTTGACGAGTCCATGCGCGTGCCGCGCGAGTTTTTGCTCGAGCTGGCGGAACTGGCGCACCTGGCTCCCTGCGGCGCCAATGCTCAGCGTCTGCGTTTTCACGTGGTGAGCGGTGCCGAGGATTGCGCGCGTGTATTTGACGAGCTCGCATGGGCCGGCGCGCTTAAGGACTGGCCGGGTCCTGCCGAGGGTGAGCGCCCGACCGGCTACATCGCGATTCTTGCTGAGCGCGCCGTTCCGGGCAAGCCCACCGCTCCCATTACCGAGGTCGACACGGGCATTGCCGCGCAGACGATGATGCTCGCCGCCCGCAGCGCCACGCCCGAGGTGGCAGCCTGCATGTTCAAGGCCTTTACGCCCCACGCGATCGATGCCATGGGGCTCGATAACGACAAGTATGAGCTCAAGCTGATCATGGCGTTTGGCGTTCCGGCCGAGACACAGGTGATCGATGCGATCGATTCCAACCCCGACGGCTCCATCAATTATTGGCGCGACGAGGCGCGGGTGCACCACGTACCCAAGCGTCCGCTTGCCGACGTGCTGCTGTAGTTGTGCGTCGTTGCGGTGCAATCCGGCGGCAAAATCACCACAAAGGCTCCTGTCCCCTTTGTGGTGGTACGAGGGGAGGGTGTGTGGCAGATCTGTATTTGGTGCGGCATGGGCAGACTGAGCTCAATGTGCAGAGCATTTTGCAGGGCTGGCACGATTCGCCGCTTACGGCGCGCGGGCGCGAGCAGGCGCTGACGGCGCGTACGGCGTTTGCGGCGCGTGGCGTGGCCTTTGATCATGTGTATTCCTCGCCGTTGGGCCGGGCGCGGCATACGGCCGAGCTTATCGTTGGCGAGGGCCGTTCCATTGAGCTGGTCGATGACCTGCGTGAGTGGCATTTTGGCTCGCTGGAGGGCACATCAAATCGCGATATGCCGCCGCAGCCCTGGGGTGATTATCCGGTGGCCTTTGGTGGCGAGTCTGAAGGCGAGCTACGGGTGCGCATGGTCGCGGCGCTGTCCCGCATCATGGCCAGGCCGCAGCACGACTGCGTGCTGGCAGTCTCCCACGGCTCAGCCTGCCAGGAGTTTCTTGAGTATGTGACTGGCAGGGGAGAGCTACCCGACAACGGTGCCGTGCTTCATTTTGGCTATTGCGACGGGGCGTTTTCGCTCCTTGATTGGTAACGAACGAAAGGACCCCTATGAATAAAGACCTGTATCTGGTTCGCCATGGACAGACGATATTCAACCTTAAGCGCATTATTCAGGGTTGGAGTGACTCGCCGCTCACGCAGCTGGGATGCGACCAGGCGGCGCGTGCCGGCATGTTCTTGCGTGCGCGCGGCATTGAGCCCGATCATGCCTACACCTCCACACTTCATCGCACCGAGCAGACTATCGCCAACCTGTGGCCGGGCTTGGCGTATGAGCGCCTGGACGGCCTGCGTGAGTGGTTCTTTGGCGACTTTGAGGCCGAGCGCGTGATGCTTATGCCCGAGCGTCCGTGGCGCGATTTCTATTGTCAGTTTGGCGGCGAGGGCCAGATGCAGGTGCGCGAGCGCATGGTGGCGACGCTGACCGAGCTTATGCAGCGTCCGGACCATACGTGCGTCCTCGCGGTAAGCCATGGCTCGGCCATCAAGGAGTTTTTGGATCACGTGAGGGGAGCGGCGGCCGACGAGCACGAGCGCGTGCCGGGCAACTGTTCGGTGCTGCACTTTGCGTTTGACGACGAATCCGACACGTTTGAGCTGGTCGAAGTCTTTACGCAGGAGGATTACGCGCGCGAGCTGGGGCTTGAACCGCTTGTGGCTACTGCAGGTCCGCAGCGCGGATAACGCGAGCGCGGCGGCGCGGGTCGCCGGCATAACTTCTCGACGCAAAAGGGGCGGAGATGCATGTACCTGCTGCATCTCCGCCCCCTGTTTGTTGAGCTGCCGATTTTTGTGTTGGGCGGTCTGGTCTTGCTAGAACCGCGCGACCTGGTGCGTGAACAGACCTGTCGGAACCTGCGGCGCGGCGCCGCTGACCTGCGCGGCGGGGAAGAGCACGGCAACGGTAAAGTTGAACGGCTCCTTGCCGGTGTACGTTCCGGCGGCACGGGTCTCATCGACCAGCAGCTGCGACGCCCCGGTCAGAGCGGCGGCGTAGGCGGGGTCGTCGGCCAGTGCCGGCTCCGGTGCTTGGTCGAGCATAGCGCGGATGGCCCCGACGGCGTCCTCGCGCTTGACCTCCCACGCGCGGTGCATAATGCCCGCGGGGTCGGTGACGGCGTAGAGCGACGCGCCCTCTTTGGCGGCGCCCAAGATGATATCCATGACGGGCGAGGCCTCGTAGGCGAGCGACACGGGGCGCGGCTGCACCTTAAGTTCGGCGATCGCGCGCGCGGCGGCGAGTGCGTCGACGCTCTTGGCGGCGGCCTCGTCGCTACCCGTCAGCACGTTAACCGGGCAGATCGCCACGACACCTGTTACGCGCCCCGGCTCCCCCGAACATTCGTACACGTAGTATGCCGCACCCGGATCCTTGAGCATGAGCCCATCGGCAATCGCGCCGCGCAGGGCTTCGTCGTCACTCAGAATGCTGCCCATTGCAGGCAGCGCCTCGAGCACGCGGTCCTGAGCCGGGCGGATGCAGGGAAACGGAAGTGCTTTCATGGGCGGTCCTAACGCACGAGTCGGTTTGTTCGCGGCTTATTATGCCCCAACTTGGCCGCTCGCGTCCCAGAGCACGTTATCGGCGAGCGCGATTAGCACCTGCTGACAACGAACGATATCGGCATGGGGCACATATTCGTTGGGCTTGTGCGCGAGCGCGAGCGACCCGGGACCGTAGCTCATGCAATTGCGGTTACCTGTCTTGCCGGCAATGACGGCGGTGTCGGTGTAGCCGGTAAAGAAGCCGACGGTCGTGTCCGCGTCCATCACGTCATCGGCGGCACGCTTGAGCGCTGCTAGAAGGGGAGAGTTCGGGTCACGCTCGATGGCGGGGCGGTCGCCCGTCACGGTGTAGCTGCCATGGCAACCGGGAACGGCGGCTTCGGCGACGGCGATGGCCTGCTCTACCATGCGCGTCGCGGCGGCCGTATCGGTCGGCGGGGTCAGACGCATGTCGACCCAGACTTTGGCGCGGTCGGGCACGACATAGGGGCGATATCCGCCCTCGATTTGGCCAAACGTGATGGTCGAAGACCCCAGCTCATCGTGCGCGGGCAGCGCCGCAAACGCGCGACGAAGCGAACACACGACCTCGGCCATGGCGGCGACGGCATCCGCGCCCTTCCAAGGCTGGCTCGCATGCGCCGTCACGCCAGCCATTTCAATCTCGAACCACGTACGCCCCTTGTGTGCCACCTGGATCTGTCCGTCGGTGGGCTCGGTGTCCAGCACCCATTCGCGCGAGCCGACCCAGCCGGCATCGATCGCGGCCTCTGAGCCGCGCATAAAGTCCTCCTCGTCGACCGAGCAAATGAGTGAGAAGCCACGGCGGGGCAGCTCGCCTTCTGCCGCCACGCGCTCGAGTGTATGGACCAGTGCGGCAATGGCGCAGGCCAGGCCACCCTTCATATCGCAGCCGCCGCGGCCATAGAGTTTATCGTTGCGCACGATCGCTTCGAGCGGCGGAATGTCCGCGTCCCAGCCATCGCCCAGCGTAACGGTATCCATATGGCAGATATAGACGAGTCGCGGCTCGTCGCTTTGGCCCGGCACGGTGACCATAAGGTTGCGGCGCCCGGGGAGTACTTCGAGCTCTGCAATCTGCGCGGTATCGAGTACCGGATGGCTCAGCTGCGCCAACCGTTCCTCAACCAACGCTTTGATATAGCGTTCAATCTCGCTCTCATACGCACCTGGGTCGGAACTGTCGATCCGCACGAGCCCTTGCGTAAGCCGCCAAGCAAAATCTGTATCAACCATAGGCACCTCACAGATAGTTAGGTCAACATACAGATTGTATGCCAAGAAGCGGCTCGGTGCATTTAATGGAGCGCTCACAAAAACGGGGACGCCTCTCGTGCGAAAGGCGCCCCCGCGGGCATTCAATGTCAGTGACGGGCAGGCCACATGGGGAGCTGCCCGTCAGATCAGCCGGTGCTATTTGATCACGCGCACGCGATACATCGACGGAATCTGCTTGAGCGCCTCGATGGTGCTGGTGTCCAGGTGCTCGTCGGTGTCGAACATGGTGTAGGCGTTCTCGCCGGCGGACTCGTTGGTCATGCGCTGCACGTTGGCATTGTCCTTGGCCAGGATGGCCGTGATCTGACCGATCATGTTGGGCACGTTGGCGTGCAGGCAGGCGATGCGGCTTGCGGCGCGTGCCTTGCCCATGCTGCAGGCGGGGTAGTTGACGCTGTGCGCGATGTTGCCGTTCTCCAGGTAATCCTTGAGCTCGCTAATGGCCATATCGGCGCAGTTGGCCTCGGCCTCGCCGGTGCCGGCGCCCGAGTGCGTGGTGATAAACGTGTTGGGCATCTTGACGGTCTTGGGCGTGGCAAAGTCGCAGCTAAACCAGCTCAGCTTGCCCTCGCGCAGGGCGGCGTCGACGGCGTCCTCATCGATGATAGTCTCGCGCGCGTAGTTAATCAGCACGGCGTTGGGCGCCAACAGGTCGATCTGCTCGGTGCTGATCATGCCGATGGTGTCGGCCTTGCTGGGCACGTGCACGGTGAGGTAGTCGCAGCCGCGGCACAGGTCCTCGAGCGTGCCCACGCGCTGCACCTCGCGGCTCAGCACCCACGCGTGCTCGACGGAAATGAACGGGTCGTAGCCATAGACGTCCATTCCCAGATCGACGCAGGCGTTGGCGACCTTGGAGCCCACGTTGCCCAGGCCGATGACGCCGATGCGTTTGCCCTTGAGCTCGCGGCCCACAAAGGCCTTCTTGGCCTTCTCGGCATCGACCTGAATCTCGGGGTCGTCGGCGTTGTCGCGCACCCAGTTCATCGACTGCACCACGCCGCGGCTCGAAAGCACCAGCATGCCCAGGACGAGCTCCTTGACGGCGTTGCTGTTGGCGCCGGGGGAGTTAAAGACGACGACGCCCTTCTTGGCGTACTCCTCGACGGGGATGTTGTTGACGCCGGCGCCGCAGCGGGCGATGGCGCGGATGCCCTCGGGCAGCTCGTAGCCGTGCAGGTCGGTCGAGCGCATCAGGATGGCGTCGGCCTCCTCGGCGGTGTCCACAAACTCGTAGCCCTCGCCAAACTCGACTTTGCCGTCTTTGGTAATGTCATCGATGGTTTTGATCTTGCGCATGGAAAACTCCTTAGCAGGTTTGTCTAAAAGAAGTGGTTTGAAGTGGCTGGTCGGCCCGCGGATTGCGGGCTAGTTAGATCGCGGACTCAAACTATGCTGTGCTTCGAAGTCCTTCATGTACGAGGCCAGGGCCTGCACGTCCTCCATGGTTACGGCGTTGTAGACGCTGGCGCGCATGCCGCCCACCAGACGATGGCCCTTGACGTTTTGAATCTGGTGCTCGGCCGCGCCTGCGACAAAGGCCGCGTCGAGTTCGGCGTCGCCGGTGCGGAAGGTGACGTTGGCGATGGAGCGGCTGTCGGCCTGCGTGGTGCCATGGAACAGCTCGCTGTGCTCGAGCAGGTCATAGAGCAGATTGGCCTTGGCCCAGTTTCGCTCGGCCATGGCTGCAAGTCCGCCGGTTTGCTCGACCCAGTGGAACACCTTGCCGCACATGTAGATGCCAAAGGTGTTGGGCGTGTTGAGCATGGAGTCCTTTGCGGCCTGGGTCTTAAGGTCCATGTACTGCGGCGTCTGCGCAAAGGCGGGGCCGTCGGCGATGAGGTCGTCGCGCACGATGACCACGGTCACGCCCGCGGCACCGGCGTTTTTCTGCGCGCCGGCGTAAATGAGCCCGTAGCGCTCAACGTCGAGCGGCTGCGACAGAAAGCAGCTCGAGACATCGGCGACCAGCGGCACATCGCCGCAAGCGGGCAGCTCGTGGTACATGGTGCCAAAGATAGTGTTGTTCTGGCAGATGTAGACGTAGTCGAGCCCGTCGCCCGCGGTCTCGGCGGCAATGCGCGCGTTTATGTCGGCCATGTCGGGGATGCGATCGAAGTTGGTGTCCTCGGAGCTCGCGAGCAGCACAGCCTCACCGTACTTGGCGGCTTCTTTGTATGCCTTGTTGGCAAAGTTGCCGGTCACGATGTAGCCGGCGCGGCCGCGGCGCATGAGGTTCATGGGGATGCCCGCAAACTGCAGTGTGGCGCCGCCCTGCAAAAACAGGACGCGGTAGTTGTCGGGGATGCTCAGCAGGCGACGCAGGGTTGCCTCGGCGTCGTCGATGATCTGCTGGTACATGCTAGATCGATGGCTCATCTCGAGCACGGACATGCCGCAACCGCGGTAGTCCATCATCTCGTCGGCGATCTCGGCGAGCACGCTGGTGGGCAGTGCGGCCGGGCCAGCTGAGAAGTTGTGCACACGTGCCATCTTCTAGTTCCCCCTCGTAGTCGTTTGAACGTTCGGGATACTTTAGCACAGTGGAGCGCCAGGCGCGACCGCATCACAGCAAAACCCGAGTGCGCCGCTATGATTTACAGGGTTGTTACATGGGGGAGGGGCGGTTGATGACTCGCATACGATCCGCCTCGGCCTTCGCCTGCTTCCAGGAACGCGCGCGGCCGCTGACGAGGTCATCGTAGCCGCGGGCGATGGATTGCTGGACTCGTACTCGCTCGTCGCCTGGGCCATTCTTTTCCTGGCAGCGCCTTGATTTGTCGGGGAATGCGGGCAGTTCGTTCATGAAACAGCCTTTCAAAAAAGAAAATGCCGGGGGGGATCCCCCGGCCCTTGACTGCCCTCCATAACGGAACGCAGCTCTTTTATACCATGCTGTGGGTATCAAGCTCAAGTATATAAAACGAATATATGTTCGTGTGTTTAACGTTTGAGTAATGCCTTCGATTTGCGACGTTTGTCCTGCGCCTATATCACCGGGATATAGTGTGACAGATACTCCTTGAGCGCGGGGTCGCACACATAGAGAAACGTTCCTAGCATGCCTCGCGTCATGAGGACGTAGTAGGCATTGACGATGATCTTTTGCAGGTCATTGTTGCTTGCCTTTTTCTTCGCGACAGCATCTTTGAAGTTCGCCTTGTTAACGCAGACCGCACCTTTGTCCGAATCGTAGTAAATATCGGGACCCAGAATTACAAAACCATAGTTAAGGTCGTAGCCCTGCACTGTGTGGATGCATCCGACCTCGTTGACAGCATTTGCGGAGTTAACCCAATCCTTTTGGCTCGAGTTCCAACGTTTGGGTATGTCCTCGATGACGATATCGAACGCATCTTTATTGTTTTTGGTTTCCCATTTCCAGGCAAAACCAGCGGTCATGCGAGATAGACCGGCTTCTTCTTCCTTGGCTTGCTGCAGGGAACAGAAATCCTCAAACCGGTCGACGATGCCAAGCTGATACCTGGGGATATCGCTGTTCGGGTCGCCGGTTCGCGAGTCGTAGGGCTCCGAGGCAAAGAGCTCATCAAACTTCATGCCGGCATGCATGTATGCCTTGTTATCGAGCAAGTCGTATACAAAATCGAGGTACTCATCGCCGCCACGCACGCGCATTTGGGTACTCAAATTGAATTCTTCGGTCTCGATTCCCGCTTCCTCAAGCTGATTAAGTCGCTGCTCAAGGCCGTCTCGGTTGAGTCCGGACGCGCGAACCTGCTGTTTGGGGTCATAAAACAGATATGCCTTGTCACAGCATTTGAAAATCCAATCCACCTGGCTGCTCGTGCGCGGCAAGTCGAGTCGTTCACAAGTGTTGTAAAAAGCTCCGATGCCGGCGCCGGCGGTCAAGTAGTTTCCCAGTCGGTGTGCCTCGTCGACAAGTAAGATGTCATACCGATCGTTTTTGGTGACATCGCTGGGGCTCAGGATGTCGCCGGGCTTTAACCCGGGAAGGAAGTGCGTGAGCTTTTTGAGTGTCTTGCTCAGAGACTCCATGGGCGTTACGAAGCCAACTCGCAGATCGGCGAGATTGGGCTCGTTTTTGATTTTGAACATCAGACTGATGGCCAGAATCGTTTTGCCTGTTCCCGGCGCGCCGTTAACGACGGTTACTCGCTTTCTTTTAGGGCCGCCATGTTTAATGTCTTCATGTTCCTGTTCGAGACGCTTGTAAATCGTCTCGATCGTTTCGTATTGATCGGGCGTGAGCGTCTTGAAAGGCGAGAACTTAAAGAGGTCCGAGTTCTCGAGCTCTTCGATGGGATGGATTGCGTAGTTCTCTTTTCGGAGCTTCGTCCAGAGGTCTCGGAACTTCTGTCGATACTGAGGCCGCTCAAAATAATCGAACTGGGCGTAACCATTGTTGGCGTTGGTTACCTGGTATTTTTCGTCAGCGCAGAACAGTTCAATGAGCCTGTTTTCAAACTCAAATGTCGCGGACTGATTGAAAGTGGGATTGTCGATCAAAAGGGTGCGGTCGAAGTCTTTGTCAACGTTTGCGGCGTGCTGCTTCATGCGGCGCCGATAATTGGTCGTTTGCCCGATGTACGCCGTTTTGTTTTTGCTGTTAGTCAGGATGTAGAGAACGGGCCAGCTTTCGTCATGGTGAGCTCCGGGCTTTGGCGTGCCAAAATCCTGCAACGATTCACTTGTCTCAAAGGGCTGGGGTAGGGGAAGCGTATATTGCCGAAGGGCGAACTCGTTACTCATGGTGGCCCGCTTTTCTGTATTCGTTGGAGCCGGTGTCGATGGGGTAGCGCTCGCCGTTGCGTTTGAGTTTGGACGAGAGCGCCGCTGGCAGGTCGATGTCGTTGAGGTCGGTAAATCGCAGGAGGAAAAGGAGCGTGTCGGCGACTTCGTCTTCGATAGCTTGGCGTTGCTCGGCGTCTTCGAACATCTCCGCAATGCGCTCATCGCTCATAAAACGAAAGAGCTGAAGGAGTTCTGAGGACTCAGTTGCCATGCCGATGGCGAGCTCTTTCGGCGTGTGATATTTGCGCCAGTCGCGTGCGTCGCAAAAATCTCTGACTTGCGCCGTCATGGCATCGAGCTTGTCCATTGTCCACAACCCCCCTTGATGGTCAATGACTTATTATGGCGTTGTCTGAGATTTATTGCATCTCATTTGTGGTGCTCGGGTTATGTGGTTGCGGTTGCCCAGCAGGAGGTTTCACCTTGAAGATCAATGTCGATGTGGATCAGCTGCGCGAGGGCGTGCTCGACCGCGCGGGGAGCGCGGCTGGAGTGGGTATTCCGGCGGCCATGCTCGACGTGATGGATATCGTGGACGAGTCGCCCCAAGAGCTCCTAGCTCGAGCCGAACGCGAAGGCCTCGACCTCCGCGACTTTGCCGTTGACGTCGCGGACGACGGCTACGGCACGGACGAGGGCTGGTAACCACAGCCGCCCCTCAATCCCATCCCCTCAATAAGTTGCGGTGAAATGGGGACTTAATTGCGCTTTTGAGCGCATAAACAGTCCCTATATCACCGCAACTTATAAAAGGGTTATCGCCAAAGCGCCTTGCAACTGGATTTGGCATAAAAAATGCCGAAGGGAAGCCTCCGGCTCTTGGAGGTCCCTCTATTCGAGGGCACCGACTTCTTTATAGCATGAGATCGGGCGGCTTTCAGATGGCGTCCCTTTATCCGCATAGTTCGATGCTTCCGGACGGGATGCGCCCGTCCGGCTCCTCCTAAGTTGCGGTGAAATAGGGACTGTTTAGGCTGCTAGAACGCCTTTTCAGTCCCTATTTCACCGCAACTTATGGGTGGGGATGGCTACGATGCTAGTGTGGCGATGACGGCTTCGTCGCCGGCGTATATTAGGGTGTTGCCATCGGGAATGATCGTCTGGCCTTCGCGTTTGAGCATCACCACAATAAACGGATGTTTGCCTTGCGGCACATCGCGCAGGCGCTGGCCGGCCAGGCGACCGTGGGGCGTCACGGTGACCTCGCGCAGCGTAACCTCGGCACGCTCTTCAAACGTCGGCGCGGCCATAACCAGAAGGTCGCCTTCTTCAATTACGGTATCGCCGTTGGGCAGCACCGGGTGTGCACCGTCGCGCAGCACCAAGACTACCAGCATGTCCGTGGCGCTGCCGATATCGGCGAGCGAGCGTCCGGCAAACGGATGCCCCGCCCCCACCTTGAGCTTGACAAACGACATGCCGTCTTCGTCGCGGTAGTCGTTAAAGGTGCGGCGCACGTCGCCGGTCGCATCGATCATATCGAGCTTCTTCGCCACCGCCGGCAGCAGCGAGCCCTGCACCACAATGCTCGACACGGCAATCACAAATACCAGGTCAAACAGGTCGTGACCGCCAGGAACGCCGGCCACCACGGCAAAGAGACTAAAGACGACCGAAGCCGCGCCGCGCAGGCCCGCCCAGCTTACGAGCGCAACCTGGCGAGGGTTGGTCTTAAAGGGCGCCAGCAGCAGGCCGACGGCGATGGGGCGGCTCACGAAGAGCATGAACGCCATGAGCGCCAGGCCCGGCAGCAGCATCTGCGGCAGGCGCGCGGGCGTCACGAGCAGGCCGAGCAAGAAGAAGATCGTCATCTCCGCCATTTCGGTGAGGGTGTCAAAGAAGTGCGCCATCTCGACTTTGCCGGTGATGTCGCTGGCACCCAGCACAATGCCGGCCAGGTATACAGCCAAAAAGCCGTTGCCGCCCAGATAGCTTGGTAGTGCGTAGGCGACGATCGCCACGGCGAACAAAAAGATGGTCTGCGCGCCCTCGGCCGTTGCGTGCGCGCGTTCAATCAGGCGGCCCGCCGCCCAGCCGATGGCAAGGCCCAGGCCCGCGCCCAGGATAATCTGCTTGGCCAGCAGTGCGGGAATGTTGATGTCGCCGCCGGCCGCGAGTGTGGCGAGCACGGCGGTGAGCATGTAGGCGACGGGGTCGTTGGAGCCCGATTCGACCTCGAGTAGCGAGTCGGTGCCGCCCCTCAGCGACAGGTTGTGCTCGCGCAGCACGCTAAAGACGCTGGCCGCGTCGGTGGATGCCACGACCGATCCCAACAGCAGGCCGTCAATCCAGTTGAACCCCAGCGCGAAGCGGGCGAACACGCCGGTGATGCCGGCAGTGATGACGACGCCGAGCGTGCTCAGCAGCACCGCCGGCACAGCGACGGGTTTGGCACGGTCGATATTGGTGTTAAAGCCGCCGTAGAACATGATGAACAGCAGCGCCGTGCTGCAGACGGTCTCGGTGAGCGCGTAGTCGCTAAAGTCGATGTGCGCCGGGCCGTTGACGCCCAGCAGCATGCCGAGCGCGATAAAGATGAGCAGGGTGGGGAAGGGGAGCTTTTTGCCGACGGGTTTGATGGTCAGGCACAAAATGATGACGAGGCCGATAAAGAGAAGTATCTGGTTCATGGATGGTGTCCGCTCCTGGGTGGTTGGCGTGGCACGGTCAGTTATTTGCGGTTATTTGTACCCAAAGACGGTGGGTTTATGGGGCTGGATTGCGGGCGTGCGCGATATCGTCACAGGAGACCGTTGGAATGACTGTCGTTTGTAAACCCTTCCCAGCTTTATTACGACGGAGTACAATGGGTAACGTTTAAGTTCAACTTGAAGTTTTAGTTGCGGCGTTGGGCTTCGGTCGCAATGCAAGGAGAGGCGTTCCATGGCGATCTATGTGACATCTGATGCTCACGGGCACGTGCGTGCGCTTGACGAGGCCCTGTCCAAGATCTCGCTGACGTCCGACGATACGCTGTACGTACTGGGCGACATGATCGATCGCGGGCCCGATCCGCTTGGCGTTATTAATCTGGTGCGTTCGCTGCCCAACGCCCATGTGCTCAAGGGCAACCACGAGCAGATCATGCTCGATGCCATCATTGGCCAGGATCCGCTCGATGCCGAGACCTGGGATATCAACGGTGGCTGGACGACGCGCGAGCAGCTCAACGACATGGAATTTGAGGCATACGAGGAGCTCGTGCGATGGATGGCCGCGCTGCCGCTCTACGCGGTGGTCGAGACCGAGGAGCGCCCGTATCTGCTGGTACATGCTGGAATCGAGATGAAGGCGGCGTGCGCGTTTTTGCTTGAGCATGGTGTCGATTGTGCCAATGGCGTCGGTGCGGTGAGTGCCGATCGCGAGCTGCTGCAGCAGATGCTCGCGGTGCAGTCGTCCGATGACCTGCTGTGGATTCGTCACGGCTATTGGGATGTGCCGACCGGGCTGCTTTCTGCCGAGGGCAAGGGTCCGGTCGTGGTGAGCGGTCACACGCCCACGGTATCGCTTGGGCGCTATTGCGAGGTCGGTGGTCTGGCGGGGCTCGATGAGGAATCGGGACGCGGGCAGATCGTGCGATTGGGCGGCGAGGACACTGCCGGTGTGCCCGATCGCATCGACATCGACTGCGCTGCCGCCACCGGCTCCGAGTTCGGCCGCGTGGGCATCCTGCGGCTCGATGATGGGGCGGAGTTCTACTCGAACATCAACCCAGGGGAGTAATTGGTGTAAAGGGTAGCTCATTCGGGACGGGCTTTTTGATTACTTTTGCCCTTCTTGGTCGCGCGCGCAGACGTGGTGTAAGAGTGTCCTGAGGTCCGTCGCTGCAAGTCCCGATGTTACTCCTTCTTGAGACCGCGCTTCTCGACTATCTCGTCCACTATCTCCCTGGCGCGC
>DBGDDN010000054.1:0-41741 GCA_048343195.1 Collinsella sp. | reverse complement strand
GGGGGGCACGCCCGGTCCCGTTCCGAACCCGGAAGCTAAGCCCCATCGCGCCGAGAGTACTGCGGGGTCAGCCCGTGGGAGGCCAGGGCGCCGCTGACCGGTGGACGGCACCGAGCCGTGCGCTTGAACTGAGAAGGGGGAGGCCTCGCGGCCTCCCCCTTTTTTGCGTTTGATTGAGAGCTGTAATACAGAACTCGCCTTCGTTTAGCTTGTCTTACTGTTTGGCTGTATTTTGAGTCCTTCTTTTGTATTTGCGCGATAATAACTCCCATTGGCGTTAGGGAGGACTTGATGTTTACCGTTTTTGTCTTGGGCAATATTGCTTCGGGTAAGTCGACTGCCTGCCGCTATCTCAAATCTCATGGCGCCATGCTTATCGATCTGGATGAGCTTGCCAAATCGCTGTATGTGCCAGGCTCCGATATCGTCAATGCCCTCGCGGAAGAATTCGGTTGGGACATTCTGGACGGGGAGGGCGGCATTCGCCGCAATGTCCTCGCCCTTCGAGCTTTCGCCTCTCCTGATACAGTTGCGCGGCTCAATGGCATCGTTCATCCGGTTCTCATCGAACAGCTGTCACTGAGGATTCTCGATCCTGTCTGCTGCACGGTTTCGTCCCCCCGTTATCCCTTTGCGGTTGTCGAGGTTTCTGCCCCGACTGGTTTTGAGGATGCCTTTGGCCTGGCTGATGAAATTCTGGTTATCAGCGCTCCTTTAGCAGTTCGTCGCGAGCGTGCCATTCATCGCGGTATGAAGTCCTCTGATTTTGATGCTCGCTCTGCATGCCAACCTGATGAGGCTTCGCTTTGCACTCTCGCTACGACGGTAATCGATAATGCGGCAGGCAATAACTCGCTCTTTGAACAACTGGACGCATGGCTTGCGCGCCATGGCTTCGGGGATGTAGCGGATAAGGAGGAGGCCGATGCCTAAGACACGTTTCTTTACGTGGTATCGCGTGGCGCCAATTGCCGTTGTGTTCGCCTTCGGCCTTATTTCGCTCGTCTACTCGTGTGCCCCTGCCGTTTTCTTTAAGCCGCTGTATCCGCTTGACTACGAGGCGTATGTAAAGCAATCCAGTATTTCGCATAATTTGGATCCGTATCTGGTGTGCGCTGTCATTAAGTCGGAATCGAATTGGGACCCCGAGGCCGAGTCGAATCAGGGTGCTCAGGGATTGATGCAGCTGATGCCCGAGACTGCCCAGGATATGATCGCCAAGGGCCTTGTCGACGGAGGGGAGTATTCGGCCGACAATCTTAACGATCCGGCTACGAATATCGAGTTTGGCTGCGCATACCTCTCGTATCTTCTGGCCTATTTCAACGGGTCGACGGATAGTGCCATCGCCGCCTATAACGCCGGTATGGGCAATGTCGACGGATGGGCGCAGCAGAACACGTCACTCCATAATGCGATTACCTTCCCTGAAACTCAGGCTTATCTGATTCGCGTCAATAATGCCTGGGTTCGATATAAGACTCTCTATCCCGATCGGTTCGTATAGGACTAAGCCCACCGCCCGCGTATACTGCAGATGTATGAGTTAGGAGTATCCATGGCGGAATTTGAAGTAGAACGCGTTGGTGGTGAACTTAAGCGCTTTGGCGTTGAGGGCGCTGATGTGCCGTTTAAGGTCGTGTCTCCATACGAGCCCGCTGGTTCCCAGCCTAAGGCCATTGAGTCACTTGTGCGGGGCGTGAGGGACGGAGACCGCTATCAGGTTTTGCTGGGTGTGACTGGTTCGGGTAAGACTTTTACGATGGCCAAAACCATTGAGGCCTTGGGTAAGCCGACGCTCGTCATGGCTCCCAATAAGACCCTTGCCGCTCAGCTTGCAAGCGAGCTCAAGGAGTTTTTCCCCTATAACTCCGTAGTCTATTTCGTATCGTATTACGATTACTATCAGCCCGAGGCGTATGTGCCGCAAAGCGACACATATATCGAGAAGGATTCTTCGATCAACGAAGAAGTCGAGATGCTGCGCCATCAGGCGACCGCCTCGTTGCTCTCTCGACGCGATGTGATCGTCGTTGCATCGGTTTCCTGTATCTATGGTATTGGCTCTCCTGAGGACTATGCGGGGCTGGCGCCGAATGTCGACAAGAAAGTGCCGCTCGAGCGTGATGACTTTATCCATGCGCTCATCGATATTCAATACGATCGCAATGATTATGACCTGGCGCGCGGTACGTTTCGCGTGCGTGGCGATGTCGTCGACGTGTATCCGCCCTATGCCGAGCACCCGTTGCGGTTTGAGTTCTTTGGCGATGAGGTCGAGCTTATCGCCGAAATCGATGAGGTCACCGGCGAGATGCTTCGTGAATACGAGGCTATTCCCGTGTGGCCGGCATCGCATTATGTGACCGAGAAACCCAAGGTCAAGGCAGCCCTTAAATCGATTAGCGAAGAGTGCGAGAAGCGTGTGGCAGAGCTCAAAGCGACCGACAAGTTGCTCGAGGCGCAGCGTCTGCAGCAGCGCACCGATTATGATCTTGAGATGCTCGAGACAATGGGTTTTTGTAACGGCATCGAGAACTACTCGCGCCATCTGGATGGCCGCAAGCCGGGCGAGCCACCCTTTACTTTGATTGATTACTTTCCCAAGGATATGCTCTGCATCATCGACGAGAGCCATGTGACAGTGCCCCAGATTCGCGGTATGCATGAGGGCGATCGCTCGCGTAAGGTGACCTTGGTGGAGCACGGCTTTCGCCTGCCCTCGGCGCTCGATAACCGTCCGCTCCGATTTGATGAGTTTGAGGCGAGGATCCCCCAGTTCATCTATGTTTCGGCAACGCCAGGTGATTATGAGCTGCGTGTGAGCCAAAACGATGTTGAACAGATCATTCGGCCGACCGGCCTGCTCGATCCCAAAATTGACGTGCGTCCGGTCCGCGGCCAGATCGATGATCTCGAGGATGAGATTCGCGAGCGTGTGGCCCGCAAGGAACGCGTGTTGGTGACCACACTGACCAAACGCATGGCAGAGGACCTTACCGACCACCTGCTCGACGCTGGCATTAAGGTCAACTACATGCACTCCGATACGGCGACAATGGACCGTGTCGAAATCCTGCGAACGCTGCGCGAGGGCAAAATTGATGTTCTGGTGGGCATCAATCTGCTGCGCGAGGGCCTGGACCTCCCCGAGGTCTCGCTGGTGGCGATTCTCGATGCCGACAAGGAAGGCTTTTTGCGCAACCGCCGTTCGCTGATTCAGACGATTGGTCGTGCGGCCCGTAACGCCGATGGCGAAGTCATCATGTATGCAGACGTTGTGACCGATTCGATGAGAGAGGCCATCGAGGAGACGCAGCGCCGTCGCGAGATTCAGATGGCATATAACGAAGAGCATGGCATTGTGCCCAAGACAGTGCGCAAGGCCATCAACGACATCTCAAGTTTTATTGCCGAGGCCGAAAAAACCGTGGGTTCCAAGGGGCGCTCGAAGGGCGACTCTCTTGGCCATGGCGCATTCTATACGCCTGATGAGTCGGGCGAGGGCGGCGTGCCGGAAACGGTGGCGCCCGAGCAGACACTTGCGGAGCAGTTGGAAGAACTGCCGCATGACGAGCTTGTGCGGATCGTCGAAACCATGGAGGAAGATATGCGCAATGCTTCTGCCGCCATGGACTTCGAGGAGGCAGCGCGTCTGCGCGATGCAGTCGTTCAGATTAGGGCGATGCTCGAGGGTGCGACTGAGGACGAGACGATTGAGCGCTTGCGCTCGCAGGCCCGCAAAGGCTCTACGTTCGCTTCGGGCAGAAAACGCCAGGGTGCGCGGTTTAAGAAATAAAAGCACTGCCCCCGAGCTTCTCGCGGAGTTCGGGAGCAGTGCTATTTAGTGGACTAGAGATCAGCAATGAGGGCTTCAGCACAACGGATGCCGTCGGTGGCCGCGCTCATGATGCCGCCGGCATATCCAGCTCCCTCACCACAAGGGAAGAGGCCCGGGGTCGACACGGCATGGCACGTTCGGTCTCGGGTGACAGTGACCGGTGAGCTCGAACGAGTCTCCACGCCGGTAAGAACGGCATCGGGACGGTCGTAGCCTCGTAGCTTTTTTCCGAGTAGGGGAAGTCCCAGGCGGAGCGACTCGACGATATGCTGCGGCAGGGCTTCGTCAATTGCCGTCCAGGTCACACCGAGCGGATAGGTGGGCTTTACCTTTCCGGGCGCCTTGCTGGCGCGTCCTGCGAGGAAATCTCCGACGAGTTGTGCCGGTGCGTTCCAGTTGGAACCGCCCAGGCGATAGGCGGCCGCCTCGCAGGCGCGCTGGAGCTCGATGCCGGCGAGCGGGTCATCGTTGGGAAGGTCCTCAGGCGTGACGTTAACGAGCAGGGCGGCGTTTGCGTTGCGTCCGTCGCGGGCATTGAGGCTGGCGCCGTTGACGCACAGGTGGCCCTGCTCGGAAGAGGCGGCGACAACCTGCCCGCCGGGGCACATGCAAAACGAGAACACGCTGCGGCCGTTGGGAAGATGGGCGACGAGCTTGTAGGGGGCTGCTCCGAGGGCAGGATGTCCCGCCGAGGCTCCATATTGGACTCGGTCGATGTCGCGCTGCGGATGCTCGATGCGAACGCCCATGGCAAAGGTCTTTTGTGCGAGGGCCACGTTGTGGCCCTTAAGGAGCTCAAAAATATCGCGAGCAGAATGCCCGCAGGCGAGGATGAGGTGCTTTGTCTCGATTGGCTCACAAGCGGCGTCTTGGGACGATTGGACATCAATACCGGTGATGGCGCCAGACGCGTCGATGCGAATGTCGACGAGCTTCGTTCGATAACGGACGACACCTCCGAGCTGCTCGACGCGCTGGGATATAGCGGTGACAACCGTGGGAAGGATGTCGGAGCCAATGTGCGGCTTGGCATCCCACAGAATATCGCGGGGCGCACCCGCCTCGACGAAGGTTTCGAGGATAAGGCGATGGGCGGGATTTTTGGTTCCCGTATTGAGTTTGCCGTCCGAGAAGGTTCCCGCGCCGCCCAGGCCAAACTGGATATTGCTCTCGGGGTCGAGGATGCGCTCCTTTAGAAAGAGATCGATCGCCTGCGAGCGGCGAAATGCCGGGTCGCCGCGCTCGATGAGCAAGGGCTTAAGACCTGCTTCGGCGAGCGTAAGCGCAGCGAAAAGGCCGGCGCATCCGGCGCCGACAACGACAGGGCGTTCTTGAGGTGCGTCGGAGGCGGGGGAGGGGAATGAAGGCTCATCGTCTTCTATCGCGCGTACGCGCGAGTGGTCACGCTCGGCAACGCTGTCGACCGCTTCTCGCTCGAGGTGGGGACTAGTCAGCTCAACACGAAAGCTCAGGATAAAATGGACGTCTCGTTTTTTGCGAGCGTCGATTGACTTGCGGTGGAGCTCGATGGACTTGATCTCGGAGTCCTTGCAACGTAAGACGCGCTTGGCGACTCGCTTGCCAACAATGAGGCAGGCATTTTCATCGCCGGCTTCATCGAGCGACGCGTTGACTTGGGTGATTTCGATCATCGAGGTCTCCTTAGAGGCAAGAAAGAGGCCGTCCGGTATCCCAGACGGCCCGAATGCGTTTTTGATTATAGACTGCGCGGCTACAGGCTGCTTGCAGCGCGAATGCCCGAGATCCAGGCCCACGCAAGGTTAAAGCCTCCGCAATCGGCATCGATGTCGAGCGCTTCACCGCAGACGTAAAGCGGGGCGTCGACAACGCTGCGCGCGCGTAGGCTGGGTGTTGAAATGCTCTCGACAGATATGCCACCACGCGTGACCTGCGCTGAGCGCTCCTCGGCTGTTCCCTCGACGAGCAACTTAAAGTGTTTGAGGATCGAGACCAGGTGGATGACATCGTTGGAGCCTGGATGGCACTGCTCGAACGCTGTGCAGACGACGCGGGAGAGTTGCGGGGCGAGCATGCCGTCGAGCCAACGGGGATCGCGGGGCGAAAAGCCGCCGAGCAGCTCAACGCGCCGGTTGAGCATATCGAGCAGCTCGTCTTTGGAGAGGTCGGGGAAAACGTCGAGCAGGATCGTATCGCCGTGCTGGATACGACGAGAGAGGTTGAAGACAGCGACGCCCGAGATACCGAAGGTTCGAAACAGCACCTCACCGTCTTCGTGCCAGAGCTCATTATGATTGCGGGCGAGCGTCAAGCGGGCACGGACGCGCAGGCCATCCAACGTTTTGAGTGCCGCCCGATCGCCAACGACCGTTGCCGATACGGGGCAGAGGATGGGGCGCAGCGAAGTGAGGGGGAGGCGAAACGTATCGGCGATACCGGTGGGTTTGCCGCCCGTAGCGATAATTACGGCATGTGCCTGCAGGGCCTCGTTCTTGCGAGGGACATCGGTGAGCGCTTTCCGAAGCGAGCGGAGCTCCGATTTTCGGTCATCGTGCTTTTTTGCCTTGAGTGCCCGCGCTGGACGGTCTATTTGGAGTGCCCAGCCTTCGGAAGCTTTGTGCGCCGAGGCAACGTTGGCTCCGCAGATTAAGGTGATGCCTAGGCGGTCGCAAACGCTGAGAAGCGCGTCGCGCACCGATTCGGCGCGAAGGGAGCGCGGGTACAGCCGGCCTTCCTCGGAGGTTGTCATGATGCCCAGCGAGGAGAAGAAACCCATAAGCTCTTGTTCGGGCTGGGGGCCCATAACGGATTCGACGAATGCGGGGTGGTTATACCGCTGTGGATCAATCGATTCGTTGGAGAGGTTGCAGCGGCCGTTGCCGGTCGCAAGGAGCTTAAGGCCGCAGGCGACATCGCGCTCAACGATGCAGACGCTTTTGCCAGCGCGTGCGGCCGTAATGGCGGCGGCGAGGCCTGAAGCCCCGCCGCCGATTACCAGGACGTCATAGAAGGCGCTCGTGTTCACTTAGGCCTCGTCGGTCTCGTGCGGGGTAATGGCCTCGACGGCAGAGACTGCCTTGGGCAACATGCCATCGGGCAGTGCGGTCTCGACCTCGCCCTTATCGCAGGCCTCGGCGAGTGCCGGATTAATGGGAAGCTTGCCCAAGATGTCGAGGTTATAGCGCTCTGCGACCTCGGGGAGCTTGCTCTTGCCAAAGACCTCGATCTTCTTGCCGCAGTCGGGGCACTCAATATAGCTCATGTTCTCGACAATGCCCAGAATGGGGACGTTCATCTTCTCGGCCATGTTGACCGCCTTGGCGACGATCATCGAAACCAGATCCTGCGGGCTCGTGACGATGACGATGCCGTCGACGGGCAGCGACTGGAAGACAGTGAGCGCGACGTCGCCTGTTCCCGGAGGCATGTCGACCAGCAGGTAGTCGATGGGGCCCCACGAGGTCTCGCTCCAGAACTGCCTAATGGCGCCTGCGATGACCGGACCGCGCCAAAGGACGGGGTCGGTCTCGTTTTGGAGCAGCAGGTTGGAGCTCATGACCTTGACGCCGTGCTCGGAGATTTCGGGCAGCATAAGGTTGCCAAGGGCATGGACGTGGCGTCCACTCATACCGAACATCTTGGGGATAGAGGGACCGGTGATGTCGGCATCGAGGACGCCGACCTTGTGGCCGTGACGGGCAAGCTCGGTGGCGATGGCGCCGGTGACAAATGACTTGCCGACACCGCCCTTGCCGGAAAGCACGGCGATGACGCGCTTGACCTCGGACAGCGTGTTCTCCTTAAATTGCGACGGCGACGTTTGTCCGCCGGCGGCCTGTGCGTGTTCGCAACCCATGTATGACTCCTTTGTATATGCTGGGGCCGGGGCCCCGCGATGTGACACGAGCGTCATTGTACCCTCGTTTGCGAGCGGGAGTCATTTGCGATGCGTTTGGGCCGAGCGTGCTTGCAATACGATGGGCCCAAACGAATGGGCGGGCTTACTGAACTTTGCTGGCGAACTCGAGGTATTGCATGCGCTGCAGCTTGTCGATCGTCGAGGCGTAGGGGCTGTCTTCCGATTCCAAGTCGTAGCGCAGCCCGTCGGCACCGAGATAGCCGGCGACATTGATGGTGGGCACATCTGACCTTGTCGCAAGCAGGGCCTTTTGGTAATTGGTGAGCGGGGCGCCGATCTTATTAAGGGTAATGGCTGCAATCTCGTTTGCCCCGACGGTGTCGTAGACGTTGAGCTCGGTATTGCCGGCGATCTCATAGTTAGCCCAGACGAGATATGTCGACTGATAGATACGGAAAGCGTGGCTTGCCGTATCTTCCTGAGGGTACAGCTCGTCGTTGAGAGTCGTTGCGGCGCTCGGCTGATGGTCGCCAAAAAAGACAAGAACAACCGGTCTGCCGATATTGCGGAGCTCGTTGATAAAGTACTCGAGGTCCCGGTCGGATGCGTTGATGCAGGTGAGATAGGTGTTGAGCGCGCTGTTGGCACCCTCACTGGCTCCCTCGACCCAATAGTTTGTCAGCTCTTCGGCGGGAACGGTGCCATAGTCGTAGCCGCCGTGATTTTGCATCGTGACGTCAAAGATGAACTGCGGGGCTTCGTCGGTTCTAAGCAGGTCGAGTATCTTGTCGTAGGTGGCGTAGTCGCATACGCCGGCATGGTAACAGGGCGCACCTTCGAAATCGCCGATTGAAAGAAAGTCTCCAAAGCCCAGCTGCTGATAGATCTTATCTCGATGGTAGTTGACGGGGTTTTGCGGGTGCATAGCGGTAGCGGTATACCCAAGCTCTTTAAGGTCCTTTGCCAGGCTGTTGACGCCATTCATCTGATACAGCTGATAGGGGATCTTGCCTAATCCGACAAAGGCCGTTGTCGCTCCGGTCAAAAATTCGAATTCGGAGTTTGCCGTTCCGCCACCGGTGACCGAAGCGAGCATGGTGCCGCGAACAAGTGTGTCGGGAAGCGAGTTGTAGAATGCGGGGCCGGTGTACCCGGCCGCCTGGAGCTGCTCAAAGCACGAAAGGTCGCTAAAACTCTCGTTCATGACGGCAACAATCGTCGGCTTGATTTCATTGAACTGGGCAACGGCAGCCGCGCGCTGCTCGCTCGAGCCATACGTGCTGTCGTAGGCGGCGGCGAGCTCCTGCTCGATGCTCTGCGCCTCATCGGGCGTATAGCCTTCGGGCTTCTCAATGGGCAACTCGTTGACCATTTCGGTGAACGAAGTGATAAAACCCTGAGACGTATATGTGGTGATGGGCTGCCAACGGTCAAATCCAAAATCCAGCGCCTGCTCCAAGTCGATGCTGGAAAAGCCTGAGAGCCCCACAACGGTCACTAGCAGAAAAGCACAGAGGTTAGCGGCGATAGCGGGGAAGACATGGGTGGGCGTACGGAGCTTTCGCGGTCGGATGAGCGAAAGAAGCCCCAGGGAAATCTCCAGCAGGGCGAGAGAGGTTACGATTCCGGCGGTAAAGGTAAACTCGTATCCCTCGCTCACTTCCATTGCGGTGCCAAGGGCCAAGATATCGCTTGGCAGGATGGCTTCGCCTTTAAACGTTATGACGAAGTGCTCGGCAATGCCAAGGATGCAACAGACGACGGGCACGAGGGCCATGACGCCTCCATGACGCTGTCCCAGCAAATAAAGGGAGAGCAGAACCGTCGCGAGCAGCCCGACGGAAAACCCGAATGAGTTGGCGGGAATGCGATAGAACGTTTCGTTGCAGGCAATTTCGAGTGAAACGAACGAGAGCGCTGAAACAGCGGCGATGACAAGGATGTCACGGCAAATACAGGCAACCGTTCCCGTCGTAAGGTCGGTTTGGTCGATAAGTCCCGAAACCAAGGGCTCGACAAGAAGCATGACGGCGGCAGCACCGAGCGCCGAATAAGAAAGGACCCATAGGGAGCTGCCCTCATTTACGAGCAATTGATTCGTAACCCATGCAGCTACCACGCCGAGCGGGATGAGGAGCGTCGCGCACCAAAAGACGCGGGCAATGGGTGGCTTTTCGTTGCGTTTGATTGAAAAATACACGCGCACGACGACGGCGGCCACGATAAGGACGGCGATGAATATGGGCAGATTGGCCATGTCGCTCGAAGTGATTTCAAGGGGGATGTCTTCGGTCATGGACGTTCCTCTGGTACAGCAAATTAAGTTCAGTATTAGATTACTGTAACCTTTCCACGGCATTTCGAGAAACAAAGCGCCCGATACGCAAAGCTAAAGGTCTGCGAATCTTGTATTACGAACATCTGTGCGCGTCGAGTGCGCTAAACTCATCGGCAGTATGATTCGATGCAATAGGAGGCAAGGAGCTTCCATGTCTGATTCTTCTATCGTTATTCGCGGCGCTCGTGAGCACAACCTCCGTGATATCGATGTTTCCATTCCGCGTGACCAACTCGTGGTCATTACCGGTCTTTCTGGCTCGGGCAAGAGTTCGCTGGCATTTGACACTATCTATGCCGAGGGCCAGCGTCGATACGTCGAGAGCCTTTCGAGCTATGCGCGCCAGTTCTTGGGCCAGATGGACAAACCCGACTTGGATTCAATCGACGGCCTTTCGCCGGCGGTGTCGATCGACCAAAAGACGACGTCTAAAAACCCTCGCTCGACGGTTGGCACCGTAACCGAGATTTATGACTATCTGCGCCTGCTGTTCGCCCGTGTGGGCACCCCGCACTGTCCCGAATGCGGCCGCGTCATTGAGCGTCAGACGACCGACCAGGTTGCCGACAAGGTCTTGGCGGCGGGGGAGGGCCGCCGCGCGTTTGTGCTGGCACCGGTGGTGCGCGGGCGAAAAGGCGAGTACACCAAACTGTTTGAGGACCTTCGCGCCGAGGGCTTTAGCCGCGTGCGTGTCGACGGTGAAGTGCGCTCGCTCGACGATCCGATCGATCTGGACAAGAAGTTCAAGCACGATATCGAGGTCGTAGTCGATCGCATCGTGATCCGTGAGAACTCTCTGGGCCGTATCGCCGAGTCTGTTGAGCAGGCGACCGCGCTGGCTCACGGCAATGTAAACGTGTACATGCTGCCCGATCGTGATGCTCCCGAGGGGACCGAGGGCGAGCTGCTGGAGTATTCGTTGGCCTTGGCGTGCCCGGAGCATGGTCACTCCATTGACGATCTTCAGCCGCGTGATTTTTCGTTCAACGCTCCCTATGGCGCATGTCCTGAGTGCGACGGCCTGGGCTTTAAGAAAACCGTTGATGCCGAGGCGTTGATCGAGGACCCCTCGAAGTCGATCGCCGACGGGGTCTTTGGCAGCCTGTTTGGCAACTCTAACTACTATCCGCAGATTTTCGCTGCGGTCTGCAAACACTTTAAGGTGAGCGTCGATACGCCGTGGGAGGATCTGCCTCCGCGGGTGCGTCGCGCGTTTTTAGACGGCATGGGCGACCAGAAGATTTCGGTCGACTATCAAAAGCTCGATGGGCGCCGCAGCCAGTGGGACACCAAGTTCTCGGGCGTGCGCAATATCCTGTACGAGCGCTATACCGAGACGACGAATGAGAACACCAAGGCGCGCTTGGAGAAGTACATCCGCGAGGAGCCGTGCTCGAGCTGCCACGGCGCTCGTTTGCGCCCCGAGATGCTCGCTGTTACCGTAGGCGGTAAGTCCATTTACGAGGTCTGTTGCCTATCGTGCCGCGAGTCGCTCGAGTTTTTTGAGGGCTTGGAACTCACCGAGCGCCAACAGTTTATCGGCGGGCGCATCGTCAAGGAAATCCTGGAGCGCTTGCGTTTTCTGGTCGATGTCGGACTCGACTATCTGACCCTCGATCGTGCCTCGGCGACGCTTTCCGGAGGCGAGGCCCAGCGCATTCGCCTGGCAACGCAGATCGGCGCCGGCCTCATGGGTGTCCTGTACATTTTGGACGAGCCATCGATTGGCCTCCATCAGCGCGATAACGAGCGCCTGATCAAGACGCTTGAGCGCCTACGCGATATCGGCAATACCGTCATCGTCGTCGAGCATGATGAGGATACGATTCGTGCTGCCGACTATGTGATCGACATGGGCCCCGGCGCGGGCGTGAACGGCGGACACGTGGTCGCCGCGGGAACGCCTGCCGATATCATGGCGTGCCCCGATTCGATGACGGGTGCCTACCTGACCGGCAAGCGAATGATTCGGGTTCCCGATGAACGCCGCAAGCCCGGTCGCGGCTGCCTTAAGATCACGGGCGCCCGCGCCAACAACCTCAAAAACGTTACCGCCAAAATCGAGTTTGGTACGCTTACGGTTGTTACCGGCGTGTCGGGATCGGGCAAGAGCTCCCTGGTTACCGACACCATTGCGCCTGCCCTTACGAATGTCATTCACCGTTCGACGCGCCCTGTGGGTCCGTATAAGAAAATCGAGGGCATCGAGTGTATCGATAAGGTTATCGATATCGACCAGTCGCCGATTGGCCGCACGCCGCGTTCCAACCCTGCTACCTATATCGGCCTGTGGGATGATCTTCGCGCGCTGTTTGCGAGTACGCCGGAGTCGAAGGCGCGCGGCTACTCGCCGGGTCGTTTCTCCTTTAATGTGAGTGGCGGGCGCTGTGAGGCGTGCAAGGGCGACGGACAGATCAAGATCGAGATGCACTTCCTTCCCGATATCTACGTTCCCTGCGAAGTTTGCGGCGGTAAACGCTACAACCGCGAGACACTCGAGGTCACCTACCGTGGCAAGACCATCTCGGACGTACTTGACATGAGCGTGGCCGAGGCGCTGGCCTTCTTTGGGAATATCCCGCAGATTAAGCGCAAGCTCCAAACGCTGTACGATGTAGGCTTGGGCTACGTGAGCCTGGGCCAGCCCGCCACGACGCTCTCGGGCGGCGAGGCGCAGCGTGTGAAGCTCGCCAAGGAGCTTCATCGACGCCAGACGGGCAAGACGTTCTATATTTTGGACGAGCCGACGACCGGCCTTCATTTTGAGGACGTCCGCCAGCTGCTCGATGTGCTGCAGCGCTTGGTCGATGCGGGCAACACGGTGCTGGTGATTGAGCACAACCTTGATGTCATCAAGGTTGCCGATCGTCTGATCGATATGGGTCCCGAGGGCGGTAACGGCGGCGGAACCGTTGTGGTTTCGGGCACACCGGAGCAGGTTGCGGACCGTCCGCAGAGTTATACGGGCAAGTTTTTGGCGCCGTTGCTCAGGCGTGACCGGGAGCGTCAGGCTCAACTTGATGCTCAATAAATAGGCGATTCAGTTTATGGGCGCCATCGACTCCTTGTGATTCGATGGCGCTTGCTGTGTCGAAGTGACGTATGCAGCCGAATTGGACATATACTTAATCTTTACGTCCGAATGCGAGGGAAAGGATATGTCATGGCAAAGGCTGTAAAGACGCCAAAAACCAATGCGATGCGCGAGCTGGAAAGCGCCGGCATTTCCTATGTTCTACATACGTACGAAGACGATGGTGATGAGTCGGTGGGCCTGGGGGTCGCGATTTCGGAGCAGCTTGGCGAGGAGCCCGGTCAAGGATTTAAGACTTTGGTCTGCGTGACACCGTCCAACGACTATGTCGTGTGCTGCATCCCTGTTGCCGACGAGCTCGATCTAAAGTCCGCCGCGCGTGCCGCGGGGGAGAAGTCCTTGGCCATGATGCATGTGAAGGATTTGCTTGCGGCGACTGGCTACGTTCGCGGCGGCTGCAGCCCGGTCGGTATGAAAAAACGCTACCGGACGCTCATTGATGAGACATGCGTCCTTTGAGATACCATTTTTATTTCGGGAGGCAAGCGTGGTTATCAGCTCGAGCTTGCACCCGATGATTTAATTGCATTTTGCGGGGCGACGGTTGCCGCGATTACGAGAGAGGACTGAGCGATGCCGCAGGAAGAATTGAAGCGCGGAGCTCATTTTGCAAAAGAATCTGCGCCTCAGACACCCTCATCCGAAGCTTCTTCGTCGCGAGATGACACTGACGACATGGGCTCGTCGGACTACTCCACGGTTGGTCGTTCCGCCGGGCTTATGACCATCCTGACTATCGTGTCTCGCGTCACCGGTTTTATCCGCACGTGGGCAATGGCGGCCGCTATCGGCATGTCGCTACTCTCGTCCTCCTATCAGGTCGCCAACAACCTGCCCAATATGCTCTACGAACTCGTGATGGGCGGCATGCTCGTGACGGCGTTTTTGCCCGTGTACATCGGCGTGAGGCGTGAGCAGGGTCGCGAGGCCTCGAACGAGTACGTGGGCAACCTGCTCGGCATTCTGCTTTTAGTGCTGGGTGGCATTTCGTTGCTGGGGACCGTGTTCGCCCCGGGCTTTATCTGGACGCAATCGTTCCTTTCGGGTGACGGTGGCAGCATGGATACCGCTGCGTTCATGTTCCGTTTCTTTGCCATCCAGATTCTGTTTTATGGTTTGGGCTCGGTGTTCTCGGGCGTTCTCAACGCACACCGCGACTACTTTTGGTCAACGTTTGCCCCGGTCCTCAACAATGTGATCGTCATTGCGAGCTTTATGGGTTTTGCGCCCGTGTCCGCACAGTTTGGCGAACGTGCCGGCATCATCTTGATTGCGGCCGGTACGACCCTCGGTGTCTTTGTTCAGATGGCATGTCAGATTCCCGCGCTTGGCAAGCACGGCGTGCATCCCCATATCCATATCGACTTTAAGGACCCCGCGCTGCGCCAGACGATTGCGCTCGGTATCCCGACGCTGCTCGCCACGGTGTGCATGTTTGTCTCGACTTCTATCACCAACGCTGCCGCGCTGGTGGTCCAGCCCGAGACGGGTCCTTCCGTCATCGCCTATGCGCGCCTGTGGTACACGCTGCCCTACGCGCTGATTGCCGCCTCGCTTTCGACGGCGCTCTATACCGAGCTCTCTCATGACGCACAGGAGAAGGATTACGACAGCGTTCGCACGGGCATTTCGCGTGGCGTCGCCCAGATGCTGTTCTTCCTGATTCCGTTCGCACTGTACCTGATTGTCTTCGCACGTCCGCTCAATATGATCTACTGTGCTGGCAAGTTCGATGAATCCGGCGTGGCGCTGGTATCCGAGTACCTTGTCTACCTGGCGCTCTCGCTGCCGCTCTACGGCGTGGTCGTGTTGATGCAGAAGAGCTTCTCTGCCTTGCTCGACATGAAGCCCTATAGCCGCTATTGCCTGTATTCTGCCATCGGCCAGGCCGGCTCGGTTCTGCTGTTTGGCGTTGTGCTGGGCTTCGGTATGCCGGCAATCGCGCTTTCGTATGTTGTCGACTACGTGATCTTGGTCGGCTGTTCGCTGTGGTGGCTGCGTCGTCGCCTGCGTGGCCTTCAGGTCAAATCTATCCTGCATGGCGGTTTCTTTGGCCTTTTGCTCGGTGGCCTAGGTGCTGCCGCAGGCGCCGGCGTCATGTGGGTGCTTGAACACTTTGTCGGGGCACTTGGCGGCTCGATTCTGATTACTCTTGGCTACGTTTGCGTTGCGGGTGTCGTCTCGCTTGCTGTTACCTTTGGCCTTGCCGTCGTCCTTAAGATGCCTGAGGTCTCGGCGCTGCTTCGTCGCAAGTAGGTGCGTGTGGCCGGTCACGACAACATTCCAACGCTTGCCGAGCAGGTTTCGCGCGTTCCCACACAGCCCGGATGCTACCTTTGGAAGGATGCCAAGGGCGATGTCATCTACGTGGGCAAGGCAAAAAACTTGCGTTCCCGTATGCGCCAGTACGTGACACTGCAGGATGAGCGTCAAAAGATCCCGCTGATGATGCAGCTGGTGGCGAGCTTTGACTATATCGTGGTGGAGACCGAGCACGAGGCGTTGGTGCTCGAGCGCAATTTGATTGGTCAGTACCATCCGTACTTTAACGTCGACCTCAAGGATGACAAGAGCTACCCCTTTATCGCCATTACAAAGGGCGACCTGTATCCCGCTATCAAATATACGCGCGAGCGTCATAAGCCGGGAACGCGTTATTTTGGTCCCTATACCGATAGCCGTGCGGCACGTGAGACGATAGATACGCTGCGCAAGGTTATCCCCATCTGCTCCGCATCCTGTGCGGAGTGGCGTCGTTGTCGTCGTATCGTCGAGTCCCACAGGGGCGAGGAAGACATCGTCAATATGATTTGCGCGCAAAACGGGCGTCCCTGCTTTGACTACCATGTCGGGCGCGGCCCGGGTGCGTGTGTCGGCGCGATTTCTCCTACGGACTATGCCAAGAACGTCAAACGTGTCGAACGTTTTTTGTCGGGCCATCGCAAGGATGTCGTCGATGAGCTGACCTCCGAGATGACGGATGCCGCCGAGGCGCTCGACTTTGAGCGCGCGGCACGCGTCAAACGTCGTTTGGAGGTCATCAGGGGTCTGGACGACCGTCAGCAAGTCGTTTTTCCCTCCAGTGTCGATATCGATGTCATCGGTTTCTATCGCGAGGAGACCATCTCCGCCGCTTGCGTCTTTGTCGTGCGTGAGGGTCGAACGGTTCGAACCTGCGAGTTTATTCTCGATAAGGGTTTGGATGTCGACGAAGAGGAGCTTCAATCGGGCTTTCTTAAGCGCTATTACGACGAGACGGCTGATATTCCAGCTGAGATAAACCTCTCTGTCGAGCTTGAGGATGCGGAGGCGCTGGGGGAGTGGCTTGCAGGCAAGCGCGAGCGTTCCTGCCATCTCCATAGGCCGCAGCGTGGCGAAAAGCACCGTTTGCTCGATATGGCATCCAAAAATGCGCGCCATGCCCTCATGCGCTACATGATGCGAACGGGGTACGCTGACGACCGCACCAATCAAGCGCTCCTGGAGCTCGAAAGCGCGCTGGCGCTGCCGGCGCCGCCGATGCGTATCGAGTGCTTCGATATCTCGACGCTGCATGGAACCTTTACCGTCGCCTCGATGGTGGTGTTTACCAACGGACGCGCCGACAAGAGCCAGTACCGTCGTTTTAAAATTCAGGCCGAATTGGACGAGGCAAACGACTTCGTGTCGATGTCCGAGGTTTTGGGACGACGCTATGCTCCCGAGCGCATGGCCGACGAGCGTTTTGGCTCGCGCCCCGATTTGCTCGTTGTCGATGGCGGTAAGCCGCAATTGACCGCTGCGATCAAGCAACTTGAGGCTCTTGGGCTCGATATACCAGTTTGTGGCTTGGCAAAGGCCGATGAGGAAGTTTTCGTGCCTTGGGACGAGACTCCCGTCGTGCTGCCGACCGGGTCTGCTTCGCTCTATCTAATTAAACAGGTACGCGATGAGTCCCACCGATTTGCCATCACGTTCCACCGTGAGTTGCGCGATAAAGCCATGACGGTTTCGGTACTCGATGACGTTCCGGGCGTGGGGCCCACCAGAAAACGTGCCCTTATGCGCCATTTTGGCTCGATGAAGCGTTTGCGCGCGGCGAGCGAGCAAGAGATCGCGGAAGTTCGCGGCATACCTGCCGATGTTGCCAAGGCGGTCCACGAGGCGCTCGTTGCATGGAATGCCGAGCGCGCCGAGGCGGCGGCTGGCCATTCCGATAGCTAAACACGAGCCTAAACAACTGATATACATGATTGCGCGATTTTCAACCATTTATTTCGCCATGATTGCCTGCTGGTTTCGGGTTTTATTAACGCTAAAACGTTTGACTAACCCAAGCGAAAACCCTGCTATCCTGCGGGTTGACGAAGACTGATATCTCACCTCGCCGATACATACTGTCTGGCGAATCATTTGTCAATGAATTCGGTGAACGGTAGTAAATACCGTTCAAGCGTATGTATGTATCGGTCGCCGAGCGCGGCACCTCAGTTGGGTTCGTCGGTAGGTAAGGTATATATCGTCCGCAAGTTGCGCGGGAGCACGTCTAGGTGCTCCCGAGTAAGATTCTCTATTGATAGGAGAAGACATGGCCATCATCAACAAGGGTATGTCCAGGCGTTCGTTCCTCGGCCTCACCGGCAGCGTCGCTGCTGTCGCCGGCCTTGGTCTCACTGGCTGCGGTGGCAGCTCTAGCGACGAGGGTTCCGCTTCCGGCTCCACCGATTCCGCCAACCGTGGCGGCGGCGTGATCACCGCTGGTTCCGCTTACGCTCCGTCCAGCTTCGATCCCGCCAGCACTGGCTCCGCTGTGGGCCTGGGTGCTAACTGGCACGTCGTCGAGGGCCTCTACGGCATCGATTACCACGACTACAGCACCTTCAACGAGCTCGCCACCGACGATCCCAAGTCTGTGGACGACACCACTTTCGAGGTCACCATCCGCAAGGGCGCCAAGTTCTCCGATGGCACCGAGGTCACCGCTGACGATGTCGTTGCCTCCTACACCGCTTGCGCCGCTTCCGCTACCTATGCTCCGTTCTTCCAGCCCTTCGAGTCCATCGAGGCCAAGGACGCCAGCACCGTGACGGTCAAGACTAAGGTCCCCAACTTCTCCCTGCTCAAGGATCGTCTGGCCATCGTCCGCGTTACCCCGGCCACCCAGACCGAGGAGGATCGCGCCAAGCAGCCGATCGGTTCCGGCCCCTGGATGTACGACTCTATCTCCGATACCGAGATCACCTTGGTTCCCAACCCCGAGTACAACGGTGAGTATGCTGCCGAGGATAAGAAGATCCAGTACAGCATCCTGACCGACCCCACCGCTCGCGTTACCGCTCAGCAGGAGGGCTCCACGCTCGTTATGGAGCTCGTTACCGCTGACGCCGTCGACCAGCTCGAGAGCGCCGGCTGCAAGATCGATAACGTTCAGGGTTTCGGCACCCGCTTCATCATGTTCAACGTCGCCAAGGAGCCTTGGAACAACGTCAAGGTCCGTCAGGCTGTCATGTATGCGCTCGACACCGAGAAGATGGTCAGCAACACCTTCGCCGGCCTTGCCACCGCTGCCAGCTGCTACCTGCCCAAGAGCTTCACCAACTATCATGAGGCTTCCACGGTGTACAAGACCGACGCCAAGAAGGCTAAGAAGCTCATCGAGGAGTCTGGCATCACCCCGGGTGCCATCACCCTGCGCACCACCGACAACGAGCAGATTAAGGGCATGGCCGCCCAGGTCAAGAACGACCTCGACGCTCTCGGCTTCGATGTGACCATCCAGACCGATACCTCGCCGGCCACTTACGCTGCCATCGACGGCGGCGAGGCCTACGATATCCTCCTTGCCCCTGGCGATCCTTCCTGCTTCGGCGCCGACCCCGACCTGCTGCTCAACTGGTGGTACGGCGACAACGTCTGGATGCAGACCCGTTGCCCGTGGAAGGAGTCCGCTGAGTGGCAGAAGCTCCACGGCCTCATGGACGAGGCTCTTGCCGCCGAGGGCGACGAGCAGCAGAAGAAGTGGAACGAGTGCTTCGACATCATTGCCGACAACGCCGTTCTGTACCCCGTTGTCCACGTCAAGACCGTCTCCGCTTCCTGGGACGATCCGTCCACTGCACCCAACGGCGAGGCCCTCGATGGCTTCAAGGGCATCGGCACGACGAGCATGTCCTTCAGGGGCGTTGCGACCGTCAAGGCGTAAGACTCGCTTGAGTCTGTATGCAGGATGTCGGTCGTTGGGACCGTATCCTCATAGTTGAAACAAAGACCCGGGCGGCAACGATGTCGCTCGGGTCTTGTAATGAGTACCCGTACTCATATACCAGTTGGTCCTACCGACAAAAGAAAGGGGAGAGAACGTGAACAACTTGCTACGTTTGATTGGAAGGCGTCTTGTGGCGCTGCCGATCATGGCATTGGGCGTCACCGTCCTGGTGTTCTTCCTTATGTCGTTCTCCAAGACCGACCCCGCCTACACGGCGTTGGGTGACGGTGCCTCGCCCGAGGCGGTTGCCGAGTACCATGAGAAGTATGGTCTGGACGACCCCTGGCCCGTGCGCTACGTGCGCTATATGGGCGATCTGATCCATGGCGACATGGGCACCTATGGTGCTGCTCGCAACTCCGTTGCCAAGCGCATCTCCACGGCCCTGCCCGTCACGATGCAGCTGACCTTTATCGGTCTTGCTATCGGTGCGGTCGTTTCGTTTTTGCTCGGCGTCATCGCGGCACTGTATCGCGACAAATGGCCGGACCAAGTGATCCGCGTCTTTTCCATCGCCGGCTTGGCAACCCCGTCGTTCTGGCTTGCCGTTCTGTTGATCCTGCTGTTCTCTTCCTACCTTAAGGTGCTCCCGGCATCGGGTGCTCTGCCTCACTTCACCACGAATCCGGTTGGCTATCTGGGACGTATGATCATGCCCGCTATCGCCTTGGCATTTCCGCTGACGGGCCAGATGACTCGTATCGTGCGTACCGCCATGGTCGAGGAGCTCGACAAGGATTATGTCCGTATGGCTCGCGGCGCCGGCGTTCCCGAGAAGGTCGTCGTCGGCATCAACGTTCTTCGCAATGCGCTGATCACCCCGGTCACCACCCTCGGTCTTAAGATCGGTTACCTCATGGGCGGCGCCGTCGTCATCGAGGTTATCTTCAACCTCCCCGGCATGGGCACCGCGATTCTGCAGGGCGTTCAGGGCAACGAGGCGAACCTGGTTCAGGGCGTCGTCATCGTCGTTGCTCTTGCCTTCATCATCATCAACATCGTGGTTGACATGCTCTACCTGCTCATCAACCCGCGCATCAGGACGGTGTAGATTATGGTAAAGATTCGAGAGAAGCAAACCGAGCAGCTCGAGAAGGCTGCCTCCAAGGGGCTCAAGCTCGGTGGCTGGAAGAAGATGACGCTGTCTTCTAAGATTGCAGCCGTCGTGCTGGTGCTGGTCGCCCTGACTGCGATTCTGGCGCCCCTTCTTGCCCCCTATAGCCCGGTCGAGATCTTTACGGCTCGCCAGGCTCCCGGCAACGGATTTATCTTCGGTACCGACGATAAGGGTCGCGACATTCTGTCGCGTATGCTCTACGGTGGTCGTTACTCGCTGATTATCGGCTTTGGCGCCACTGCCATGGCTCTGGTCTGCGGCTCGGTCGTGGGCGCCCTTGCAGCGGTTTCGCGCAAGGCCGTCTCCGAGACGATCATGCGTATCTTGGACATCATCATGTCCATCCCGGGCATCGCCCTCGCGGCCGTCTTCGTCTCCATCCTGGGCAACTCCGTGCCGTCGATCATCTTCGCCATCGGCTTTATGTACACTCCGCAGATTGCCCGTATCGTGCGCGCCAATATCGTGTCCGAGTACGGCGAGGACTATGTCCGCGCGGTCATCGTTTCCGGCGCCAAGGCTCCGTGGATTTTGATCAAGCATGTTCTGCGTAACTGCATCGCCCCGATCATGGTCTTTACCGTTACCCTGGTCGCCGACGCCATCATCTTCGAGGCCTCGCTGACCTTCATCGGCGCTGGTATCCAGGAGCCCACCGCTACCTGGGGCAACATCCTCGCCGACGCCCGCGGCGGCGTGCTCGCCGGTCGTTGGTGGCAGGCGCTGTTCCCGGGCCTGGCCATCATGATCACCTGCCTGGCGCTCAACATCCTCTCCGAGGGCATTACCGACGCCATGGCCGCTGCTCCCTCCGCCGCCCTGGATCCTACCGATTCCTCCAAGCGTCGCGAGGCCGATCTGCTGGTCTCCGACCCCGTTCGCGCCTACAAGGAGCAGGCCCAGTCCCTCTCCGCTCGCCTTGGCGCCCTGCGCGATGTCGAGCTCAAGCGTGACGATCGCCACGTGCCCGACGAGTCCGTTGAGCCGATTCTCTCGGTCCGTGACTTCTGCATTCAGTTTGAGCATCACGGTGATATCAACGTTGTCGACCATGTCAACTTTGACGTCCGTCCTGGTCAGACCATGGGCCTGGTGGGCGAGTCCGGTTGCGGTAAGTCCATCACCACGCTGGCCATCATGGGCCTGACCGATGAGGACGAGCACCTTTCCGGCGAGGTCCTCTGGGAGGGCCGTGACCTGCTCAAGATGAGCAAGAAGGAGTGGTTCGGCCTGCGCGGTACCGATATCGCCATGGTCTATCAGGACGCCCTGTCCTCGCTCAACCCCTCCATGCTCATCTCTGCCCAGATGAAGCAGCTCACCAAGCGTGGCGGCACCCGTAGCGCCGAGGAGCTCCTGGAGCTCGTGGGCCTCGACCCCAAGCGTACGCTCGAGAGCTATCCGCATGAGCTTTCCGGTGGTCAGCGTCAGCGCGTTCTGATCGCTATGGCCCTTACCCGCGACCCCAAGCTGGTCATCTGCGACGAGCCCACGACCGCTCTGGACGTTACCGTCCAGAAGCAGGTCATCAAGCTGCTCAACGATCTTCAGGCCAAGCTCGGCTTTGCCATGATCTTCGTTTCGCACGACCTGGCGCTGGTCGCCGAGGTCGCCCACAACATCACGGTTATGTACGCTGGTCAGGTTATCGAGCAGGCGCCCACCAAGGAGCTGCTCACCAACCCGATTCACGAGTACACCCGCGGTCTTCTGGGCTCCGTTCTGTCCATCGAGAGCGGTTCGGGCCGCCTGCACCAGGTGCCCGGCGCCGTTCCGAGTCCGCGCGATTTCCCCAAGGGCGATCGCTTCGCGCCCCGCTCGAGCCATCCGCGTATTGGCCTGGACACCCGTCCGGTCTTCAAGCGCGTGCCCGGCACCGAGCACTTCTATTCCGAGCTCCCCGACGAGGTGCTCAAGGCAAATGGTTTGACCCCTCACGCGGAGGTGATGTAGATGATCGAGACCGCAGTCAACGGCGTCGAGCCGATCATCTTCCTTGATGACGTCCACGTCACCTTTAGGACCCGTACCGGCTCGATTCTGCACCCCAACCTGGTTCACGCCGTCCAGGGTGTAACGATTAAGCTCATGCCCGGTCAGACGATCGGCATCGTCGGCGAGTCCGGTTGCGGTAAGTCCACCACCGCTAACGTCATGTGCGGCCTGCAGGCCCCCACGAGCGGCAAGGTCTACTTTAAGGGCAAGGACGTTACCAAACGTACCGCCGAGGACCGTCGCCATATGGGTCGCGTCATCTCGGTCGTGTTCCAGAACCCGGCCACGGCGCTCAACCCCCGCATGGTCGTTCGCGAGCAGCTGCTCGACCCCATGCGCGTCCACAACTTGGGTACCGAGGCCGAGCAGGAGAAGCGCGTCAAGGAACTCTTGGAGCTCACCGGTCTGCCCAGCTCTGCCGCCGAGGTTCTTCCCGGCCAGCTTTCGGGCGGTCAGCGCCAGCGCGTGGCAATTGCCCGTGCCCTGTCGCTGAACCCCGACGCCATCATCGCCGACGAGCCCACCTCGGCTCTGGACGTTTCGGTCCGCGCACAGATTCTGAACCTGCTGACCGACCTTAAGAAGGAGCTCGGCCTGGCCATGGTGTTCATCAGCCATGACATCCAGACGGTCCGCTATATCTCTGACGACATCATCGTTATGAATGGCGGCAAGATCGTCGAGCAGGGCGAGGCCAAGCAGGTCTTCCAGCACCCCCAGGACCCCTACACCAAGATGCTGCTCGGCGCTGCGCCGTCGCTGCTGCATCCCAAGCTCGGCGAGTAGCCTCGCTTTCCCTCCCGTGCGCCCGGTTCCCTTGCCGGGCGCACCTCCGTTGCGAATTCGAAAGGTTGGGTTCACGAGCCATGCCAAGTGCTCAGGAGCTACAACATCAATTTGGTGAATATCGAGGCGCCATGCCCCGTCCATCAGATTTCGATCTCTTTTGGAAGGATCGCATGGCCGAGGCCGACGCCGTCGGGCTTGACTATGCGATCGAGACGGCATCGGTCACCGATGCCGCGACCTGCCAGCTTTTCGACCTCTGGTATACCGGCATGTGTGGCGCGCGCCTGCATGCCAAGTACCTTAAACCCGTCTCGGACGAGCCCGTGCCATTGGTACTTCAGTTCCATGGGTATCCGGGTGCAAGCCGCAGCTGGTTTGAGCAGGCGTCGTTTGCGGGCATGGGCATGGCACTCATCGCCCTCGACTGCCCCGGCCAAGGAGGTCCCTCCGAGGACATTGGTGGATTTGAGGGCACAACGGTTGCCGGTCATATCGTCGCCGGTATCGACGGCGACCCGGCCAACCTCTACTATGTCCGCTTGCACCAAGATATTCGCATCCTGTGCCGCATCGTTCGCGAGCTCGAGGGCATCGATCTTGCGCGTGTGTTTGTGAACGGCGCGTCGCAGGGCGGCGGTTTGGGCATTGCGACCTGTGCGCTTAACAGCGAGCTTATCAATCGCGCCGCCATCCTCTATCCCTTCCTGTCGGATTTCCGCCTAGTCTGGGATTTGGATGCCGATGACATTGCCTACGAGGGCCTGCGCTATTGGTCTCGCTGGTTTGACGAGGATTCGACTCGTATTGACGAAGCCTATGCCAAGCTGGCGTACTTCGATTCCAAGAACTTTGCCCCTATGGTCAAATGCCCCGTGCTGTTTGGCACCGGCACAGCCGATATCGTCTGTCCGCCAGCGACGCAGTTTGCGGTCTATAACAACCTGACCTGCGAAAAGCGTCATGAGTTCTTTGAAGGCTTTGGCCACGAGGAGATTCAGGATTTTGACGATCTGATCATTCCGTTTTTCTGCAAGGGAGGGGAGGCTCATGTCTAAGTGCGAGAGCAATGTTGACGAGCTGATTGTCCCCGGACTCGTGGGAATTCCTGGAACGGTTTCGTCAAGGCTCGCAGAATATCGGGACTGGCGCGGTGATGTCCAAGCAGATGTTTCTGATTTAGAGATATGCGCTTCGAATCTTAAGATTCAAGGCCTGACCATTACGGCGATTGACTTTGTTAACCCCTGCGCCCGTTACTCGGAGGTCTCCTTTGAGCTCGGTGACGATGCGATTCACGCTCGTTTGATCGAGCCTGTCGGTCGTGCCCGAGTATCTGAGCGTGTGCCGTTGTGCCTGATGTTCCACGACATCGATCGGCCTGTGCGCGGCTGGCATCACATGACGAGATTTGCCGCCATGGGGTATGCCGTCCTCGCGCTGGATGACGATGTTGCTGGTGCGGACGACCTGCAGCGGGGGATTTCTTCGCCCGCTTTTGTCGAGCGCGTCCGTTGGGGTTGCGCGCTGGCGAAGGTGGCGCGCAATCTTGATGGCATGGACCCCGACCGCATCTTTGCATGGGGCGAGGGTCTTGGCGGCGGAGTCGCGCTGGCGGTTTCTGCTCTGGACGAGCGGGGCCTCGCCTGCACGGCGGTTGCCAATCCGCTTCCTGGCGGCCTCGAGGCGCTGTCGTCTCGGGTGCGCGGATCGGTGCTCATGGGCACATCGCTTATGGATACCGTGAGCGATCCCAAGGATCAGTTTGCCGTATTCAACGGTCTTGAGTGTGACCGGAGGCATATCATCTATGCAAAATACGCTCACGAGCGCATCAATGCGTTCGAAAACGAAGTCGTCGACTTTTTTAACCAAACGTTCTACTCGTGTTCTTTGGCCTAGACGGCCTGGACACTGCCAACAAGAGTGGGTGGCATAGGGTCGCCCGCCAGACAGCTAAGGAGATTCTTGTGGCAACTCAGAAATTCACCGGCGTTATCCCTCCCGTCGTAGTTCCCGATACCGAAGATCACCAGCTCGACGTTGCCTCCTTTGAGCGCAGCATCAACCGCATGATCGACGCCGGCGTCGATGGCCTGTTCTTCTTGGGATCCTCGGGCGAGGTCGTCTTCTCCACCGACGAGCGCCGTCGCCAGATTATCGCCGAGGCCGTTCGTATCGTCGACCACCGTGTGCCTGTTCTGGTCGGCATCATCGATACCGAGACCGAGCGCATGATCGAGCACGGCAAGGTCGCCCAGGAGCTGGGCGCCGATGCCCTCGTCGCCACCTGCCCGTTCTATGCCCTGCAGGGCATGACCGAGGTCGAGGAGCACTTCCGCATCCTGCACGAGGAGCTCGACCTGCCCATCTTTGCCTATGACATTCCCGTCTGCGTTCACACCAAGCTCCCCTGGAAGCTCCTTGCCAAGCTCGGCGCCGAGGGCGTTCTGGCCGGCGTCAAGGATTCCTCGGGTGATGACATCTCGTTCCGCTACCTCGTTCAGGAGAACGAAAAGAACGGCCATCCGATGAGCATTCTCACCGGCCACGAGGTTGTTGTCGACGGCGCCTACCTCGGTGGCGCCGACGGTTCCGTCCCGGGTCTCGCCAACGTTGAGCCCGAGGGCTACGTGCGTCAGTGGAAGGCCGCTCAGGCTGGTGACTGGGCTACCGTCAAGGCCGAGCAGGATCGCCTCAATGAGATTTCGCACATCTGGGATGTCACCTCGGGCGTCCAGGGCTATGCCGGTGGCGTCGGCGCCTTCAAGACCGCTATGAACCTCATGGGTATCTTCGACAGCCCGACCATGCCGCGCCCGGTGAAGGCCATGACCGGCGAGAACGTCGAGGCGATTAAGAAGGTCCTCCAGGACAACGGTCTCCTGTAAAGCTTCCCCGGGCACTCGACCTCGCCGTTCAACCGTGCGGCCATGACCCATTAGGTCAATGGCCACACGGTTTCTCGGCGATCTCGGGCATCTGGAAAACCTTTACCGCGCTGTGACGGCTAGCCTGACGGCGCATTTCCTGTAGTTGTTTTTTATCTCCTAAGGAGAGCGACATGGAGAACAAGTACGTCTGCTCTGTCGATATCGGCGGAACTAAGATCGCGACTGCCATCATGGAGTACCCGGCTGACGGTAGTGTGCCCCATCCCGTTTTTGAGGCCGAGGTTCCTACCGAGGCCCAGGAGGGCGGCGAGGCCGTCTTCCAGCGTATCGAGGCGTCCATCAAGGCTGCTCTCGAGGCGAATCCCGATGTCGAGGTCCTTGGCGTCGGTATCGGTGCCGCCGGCGTCGTCGATCCCAAGACGGGCGCCATCGCGTATGCCAACGAGATCATGCCCGGCTGGTCCGGCGTTCAGTTGGGGCCGCGCCTGCGCGAGGACCTCGGTCTTCCCGTTGCCGTTGTAGGCGACGTGCAGGCTCATGCTCTGGGCGAGGCCCACTGGGGCGTCGGCAAGGGCAAGTTCTCCGTCTTGTGTCTTGGCATCGGTACGGGCATCGGCGGCGCATATGTCGAGAACGGCCGCGTGATGCAGGGTTTCCATGGTGCTGCCGGCCATATGGGCCACATCGAGTGCTCGGCTGCCGCCGGCATTCCCTGCGCCTGCGGGCGTTCCGGCCATCTGGAGTCGGTTGCTTCGGGCACTTCCATTGGTCGAATGTACGATGAGCGTTTTGGCCGCGTCGACCCCAGCCGTCCTTCGGTCGGTCGCGATGTGAACGATTTGTGCCGTGCGGGCGACGCAAAGGCGACCGAGGTCATCCATGACGCCGGCTTTGCGCTGGGGGCCAGCTTGGGCTCGCTCGCTAACATCCTGGACCCTGAGGTCATCGTGCTTTCGGGCGGCGTGATTCACCAAGGTCCCGATTGGCGTTCGCAGACGTGGAAGGATTCGGTGCACGAGGGCTATGCCAGCCAGGCGCTCGATCCGCTTCAGGACACGCCGATCCTCATCGGTTCTCTGGAGGGCGATGCTCCGCTCATCGGTGCCGCCGAGCATCTTCTTGCCTCGTTGAAGTAAAAGTATCTGCTGTAGGAGCCTCCCGAGACAACAGGCCTCGGGAGGCTGTTCTAAGAAAGGTTGCAGCCTTATGACCGTCGATCCTTTGATCCAGTCCCTGAAGGGCAAGCTCGTCGTGAGCGTTCAGGCGTATATGGGCGAGCCGCTTCGTACGCCCGAGACCATGGCTCAAATGTCTCGTGCTTGCGAGCTCGGCGGCGCCGCCGCCATTCGCTGCCAGGGCCTTGCCGACATTGCCGCCATTAAGGGTCGCTGTGAGGTCCCCGTTATCGGCCTGTGGAAGGATGGGCACGAGGGCGTTTACATCACGCCGACGCTGCGTCACGCTCGCGCCTGCGTTGCTGCGGGTGCCGATATCGTGGCGATCGACGCCACCGATCGTCCGCGTCCCGACGGCAAGTCGGTCGAGGATACCTTCCGCCCGCTGCACGAGGAGGGTGTGCTCCTGATGGCGGATTGTGCCACCATCGAGGACATTCGCCGTGCGGTTGATATGGGCTTCGACCTTGTATCTACCACGCTTTCTCACGGTGTCGCTGCCATCGACTGCACCATGGCCGATGGCCCCGATCTGCCGCTCCTGCGTCAGGCGACCGAGGAATTCCCCGGTCTTCCCATCATCTGCGAGGGCCGCGTGCACACGCCCGAGGAGGCTCGCGCCGCGATCGATGCTGGCGCCTGGGCCGTTGTCGTCGGCACCGCCATCACGCACCCCACGAGTATTACAAGTTGGTTCAAGGCTGCGCTTGAGGCGTAAGACAGGCCTCGTATCCGCTCGGGGCGGTATACTCAATAAAGGCAATTGATCGCGCGGGATCCGCTGGCCGGGTCCCGCGCTTGTTTTAGGAGGCGCACATGCAAAAGGGAGATGCCATGGATGCGGCGGAGCGCTCGGAGCGCATCCCCGATATCGTCATCATCACCGGAATGTCTGGATCGGGCCGAACGCAGGCCATGCATGTGTTCGAGGACATGGGCTACTTTTGCATCGACAACTTGCCTCCGCGTCTGATCGCCCAGCTTGCCGAACTCGTCGGCATCAATACGGGCGTGGGCAGGCATCTTGCCGTCACCTGCGACCTGCGCAGCCAGGGCTTGTTCGATGAGCTGCTCGATGCCGTTGCCGCACTCGAGGAGCGCGAGATGAGCTGTGACATCGTGTTTCTCGAGGCCTCTGACGAGGTACTGATCCGTCGTTATAGCGAAAACCGCCGCCGCCATCCCATTGCCAAGCCGGGAGAGACTACGGCCGATGCGATTCAGCGCGAGCGCCTGCAGCTGCAGGGCGTTCGCGACCGAGCCGATATGATTATCGACACGAGCCGTCTGCGCACCTCTGCGCTGCGCAACAAGCTGCGTATGGCATTTTCCGAGTTGTCCGACCAGCAGCTCATGGACGTTCACGTGTTCTCGTTTGGCTTTAAGCACGGTATGCCCGTCGAGGCGGACATTATGATCGACGTTCGCTTCCTGCCCAATCCGTTCTACGATCCCGAGATGCGCACCATGACCGGTCTCGATAAGAAGGTCTCCGACTTTGTTCTGGACCATCCCAAGACCCAGGAGTTCTGGAAAGCTTGGACGCAGCTGCTCGATACGGTCATGCCCGGCTATATCGCGGAGGGCAAGCCACAGCTTTCTATTGCCATCGGCTGCACGGGCGGTCAACACCGCAGCGTTGCCATCGCCGAGGCCACGGCACGTTATTTGGAAGGTGCCCAATATCACGTGAGCATTTCCCATCGCGACCTGTCGCGCGCCAACACGAAAGCATAGGCCTGCATGTCGTTTACCGCCGAGGTGCGTGACGAGCTCGCGCGCTGCGAACCCGAATGTGAATACTGCGATTTGTCGACGCTTGCCGCCCTGACGCGTGTGAGCGGTACACTTTCGCTGGCCGGCTCCGGGCGGTATCGTTTGACGGTCGCGACCGAGACGGGCGCCGTCGCGCGCACGATGATCACACTGACGCATCGCATCCTTAAGCTCAAAACGGAATTCACCGTTCGTAAATCTGTATTGCATAAGGTTCGAAACTACCTCATCACCTTGCCTGATCAGCCAGACCTGGATAAGGCTCTGGTGCTGCTGGGCATCCTCGACCGCAGGGGAGGACTTGTCGCCGGCGTGCCCCGACATATCGTTGCCCGTCCCTGCTGCAGGCTTGCCTATATCCGCGGCGCGCTCATCGCGGGCGGCTTCGTGGCCGATCCACGCGGCGATTTTCATTTGGAGATCGCGGTGCAGGGCGAGCAATATGCCAAGGGGCTTTGCGATCTGTTGGAGCAGATTGGGGTCCATGCTCGTGTTAATGCGCGGCGGGGGTCATATGCCGTGTACATTAAGAGCGCCGAGGAGATCGAGCAGCTCCTAAAGCTGGTCGGCGCCAAGCGCAGCGTTGCCGAGATCGAGGAAGCGCGCGCGGTCAAATTGGTTAAGAACGACGTAAACCGTCGCGTGAACGCCGAGCTCGCCAACCAGACCAGAAGCGCCGGTGCCGCCCAGCATCAGCTTGCGTTGATCGATGAGCTCGAGCAGCGAGGCCTTCGCGATGCGCTTCCGGATGCCTTGGCGGTCTTTTGCGACCTGCGCGAGCGCTATCCCGATCTTTCGCTGCGTGATTTAGGGGAGATGGCTGACCCTCCCTTGTCGAAGTCGGCCCTCTACCATCGTGTTTTACGGCTTGAAAAGCTCATTGAAGCAAACAGGTAGTTGAGCGAAACTGCTACTATACGGATTTAACTGCTGTTTTACTCTTTAAAACGTTTTAACGTAAATTTGATTTTCAATTTCGAGCATTCTCGTGAAATTCAAGTCAAAAAAAAGGTATATTAGGCGAGTGGTTAGTTTGTGGGCCTCAACGGCGGGCGCTGTAGCTCGCGGGGGCCTTACGAAAGGAGACACAATGGCAGTAAAGGTTGCTATTAACGGCTTCGGTCGCATCGGTCGTCTGGCTTTCCGTCAGATGTTCGGTCATGAGGGCTCCGAGATCGTCGCTATCAACGACCTCACCTCTCCCGATATGCTCGCTTACCTGCTGAAGTACGACTCCACGCAGGGCAACTACGCTCGCGATCACGAGGTCGTTGCTGGCGAGGATTCCATCACCGTTGACGGCAAGGAGATCAAGATCTACAAGGAGGCCGACGCCAACAACCTGCCTTGGGGCGACCTTGACGTCGACGTCGTTCTCGAGTGCACCGGCTTCTACACCAGCAAGGCTAAGGCTCAGGCCCACATCAACGCTGGTGCCAAGAAGGTCGTCATCTCCGCTCCGGCCGGCAGCGATCTGCCCACCATCGTGTACAACGTCAACCATGAGACGCTGACCGCTGAGGACAACATCATCTCCGCTGCTTCCTGCACCACCAACTGCCTCGCCCCGATGGCCAAGGGTCTGAACGACTTCGCTCCCATCGTGTCCGGCATCATGACCACCATCCACGCCTTCACCGGCGACCAGATGCCGCTCGACGGCCCGCAGCGCAAGGGCAACTTCCGTCGCTCCCGCGCCTGCTCCGAGAACATCGTCCCGAACACCACGGGCGCTGCCAAGGCCATCGGCCTGGTTCTCCCCGAGCTCAACGGCAAGCTCATCGGTGCCGCCCAGCGCGTCCCGACGCCGACCGGCTCGCTGACCAACCTCTACGCCGTCGTTGACAAGAAGGTCACCGTCGACGAGGTCAACGCTGCCATGAAGGCCTACGCCGAGACCATCTCCGAGACCTTCGCCTACAACGAGGACCAGATCGTCTCCCGCGACATCGTCGGCGAGACCCACGGCTCCATCTTCGACGCCACTCAGACTATGTGCTCTGACCTCGGCAACGGCCAGACCCTCGTTCAGGTCACCTCTTGGTACGACAACGAGAACTCCTACACCTCTCAGATGGTCCGCACCATCAAGTACTTCGAGAAGTTCGTTGCTTAATTTAGCTTTTAGCGAATAGCTCGTTGAGCGTCTAAAGAAGGGCGCGGCCTTATAGGGCTTACACCCTAGGGTCGCGCCCTTTTTATAAGAAATCGTCTGCCGTAATGGGAGGCAGACACGTACGAAAGGTAGAAGCAAACATGGCCTTTACCAAGAAGACCGTCCGCGACATCGATGTCGACGGAAAGCGCGTTCTCGTCCGCGTTGACTTTAACGTGCCTATCAAGGATGGCGTCGTTGGCGACACCACCCGTATCAAGGCTGCCCTGCCCACCATCAACTACCTCGTTGAGCACAATGCTCGCGTCATCCTCATGAGCCACCTCGGTCGTCCCGAGGGCACCGGCTTCCAGCCCGAGCTGTCCCTCGAGCCCGTCGCCAAGAAGCTCGCTGAGCTCTCTGGTCTCGACGTTGCCTTTGTCGCCGACACCTACGGCGAGAAGGCTGCTGAGGCTGTCGCCGCCGTCGAGCCGGGTAAGGTCCTCGTTCTCGAGAACGTCCGTTTTGACAAACGTGAGAAGAAGAACGATCCCGAGATCGCCAAGAAGCTCGCTTCCTATGGTGACGTCTTCGTTCTCGATGCCTTCGGCACCGCTCACCGCGCCCAGGGTTCCGTCGTGGGCCCCGCCGCTTACCTGCCTGCCGTCGCCGGCTTCTTGCTCGAGAAGGAGGTCGACACGCTGACCGGCATCTTCGCCGAGCCCGAGCGTCCCTTCGTCGCTATCGTCGGCGGTTCCAAGGTTTCCTCCAAGATCGGTGTTCTCGATCACCTCATCGACTCTGCTGACACCCTGATCATCGGTGGCGGTATGGCCTACACCTTCTTCCTGGCTCAGGGCCTGTCCGTCGGTCAGTCCCTCAAGGAAGAGGACTGGGTCGAGCGCGCTGGCGAGATGCTCAAGAAGGCCGAGGAGAAGGGCGTCAAGATCCTGCTCCCCATCGACAACCGCGTTGCCGATCACTTTGGCGAGGACGCTGTCCCCGAGGTTGTCGCTTCCGACGCTATCCCCGACGATCGTGAGGGCATGGACATCGGCCCCAAGACCGAGGAGCTCTACGCCGAGGCCGTCAAGGGCGCCAAGACCGTGTTCTGGAATGGCCCCATGGGCGTCTTCGAGTTCGACAACTTTGCTCACGGCACCCAGGCTATCGCCGAGGCTGTCGCCGAGGCCGACTGCACCTCGATCATCGGCGGTGGCGACTCTGTCGCAGCTGTCAACAAGTTCAACCTGGCCGACAAGATGAGCTGGATTTCCACCGGTGGTGGCGCTTCCATGGAGCTCGTCGAGGGTAAGGCCCTGCCCGGAGTGGAGGCGCTTCTCGATGCCTAATCGCACCCTTCTTATCGCTGGTAACTGGAAGATGAACAACGACGTCGCCGAGGCTGCCAAGCTCGCCGACGAGCTGGCTCAGGCTCTGCCCGAGGTTCCGGCTGGCGTCGAGGTGCTCGTCTGCCCTCCGACCATCGACATCACCACGGTTCATGACCGCATTCAGGCTGCCCCCATCGCCCTCGGTGCACAGAACGTGTACTGGGAGGCCAAGGGTGCCTTCACCGGTGAGTCCTCTTGCGACATGCTCAAGTCCGCTGGCTGCACCTACTGCATCATCGGTCACTCCGAGCGTCGCGACTACTTCCACGAGACCGACGAGGACCAGAACAAGAAGGCTAAGGCTCTCGTTGCCGCCGGCCTTGTTCCCGTCTTCTGCTGCGGCGAGTCCCTCGAGGTCCGCGAGGCTGGCACCTATGTCGAGCACGTCGTGAACCAGGTCAAGGCTGGCCTTGCTGGTCTTGAGATCACCTGCCCCAAGCAGGTCGTCGTCGCCTACGAGCCCATCTGGGCCATCGGCACCGGCAAGACCGCTACCGCCGAGGACGCTCAGGAGGTCTGCGGTGCTATCCGTGAGACCCTCAAGGAGATGTTCGGCGAGGAGCTCGCTAACGGCATCCGCGTGCTGTATGGCGGTTCCGCCAAGCCCGGCAACATCGCCGAGCTCGTCGCCAAGCCCGACGTTGACGGCGCCCTCGTGGGCGGCGCTTCGCTCAAGGCTGCCGACTTCGCCTCTATGGTCGTCAAGGCAGGCGAGTAGGACATATGGCACAACGTCATCTTCCTGCACTCCTGATTATCATGGACGGCTGCGGCCTGGCTCCGGCTGATGGCGAGAACGCCGTCGCCGCTGCCAAGACGCCCTTCCTTGATGGCCTGTACGAAAAGTATCCTCATACCACGCTCGGTGCTTCGGGCGAGGACGTGGGCCTTCCCGACGGCCAGATGGGCAACTCCGAGGTGGGTCACCTCAACATCGGTGCCGGTCGCATCGTGTTCCAGGAGCTTTCGCGCATCAACAATGCCATCAAGGACGGCTCCATCGCCAAGAACGAGGTTTTCGTCAAGGCCATGGACGATGTCAAGGCTGACGGCAAGACTCTCCACCTCATGGGCCTTATGAGCCCTGGCGGCGTTCACTCCCACATGAACCACGTCGAGGCTCTGGTCAAGATGGCTGCCGAGCATGGTGTCAAGACCGTTCGCGTCCACGCCTTCATGGATGGCCGCGACGTTGACCCGCAGTCCGGTGCCGGTTACATGAGTGAGTTCTGCGCCTTCCTGGCTAAGATCTCCGAGGAGACCGGTTGCGACGCTCGCGTTGCCACCGTCTCGGGTCGTTATTGGGCGATGGACCGCGACAACCGTTGGGAGCGCATCCAGCGCGCCTACGACGTCATGGTCAACGCGTCCGATGCTGATACCGACCCCGTTGCCGGTATCAAGGCCTACTACGAGAAGGACCCGCGCGGCGACGAGTTCGTCGAGCCCTTCGCTGCCCACAACGAGGGCATCCACGAGGGTGACGCGGCTATTTTCTTCAACTTCCGTCCCGACCGCGCACGTCAGATGACCCGCGTGTTCACGGACAAGGAGTTCGACGGCTTTGAGCGCGAGCAGATCAAGCTCTCGCACTTTGTGACGATGACCGAGTACGATCCGACGTTTGACGTCGAGGTCGCCTTCCCCAAGACGTTCCCCGAGAACGTCCTGGCCGACGTCATCGCCGCCAATGGCCTGAAGCAGCTGCACACTGCCGAGACCGAGAAGTACGCCCACGTGACGTTCTTCCTCAACGGTGGCATCGAGGAGCCCAAGGAGGGCGAGGAGCGTGTGCTCGTCGCTTCCCCCAAGGTCGCTACCTACGATCTGCAGCCCGAGATGAGCGCTCCCGAGGTTACCGAGAAGCTTGTCGCCGCCATCAACGAGGATCGCGCTGATTTCTACATCGTGAACTTCGCGAACTGCGACATGGTTGGTCACACCGGTGTCTTCGACGCTGCCGTTAAGGCCGTTGAGGCTGTTGACGATGCCCTGTCCAAGGTTGTCCCGGCGATTCTCACCAAGGGCGGCTTTGCACTGATTACCGCCGATCACGGCAACGCCGACCACATGTTTGACGTTGCTTCCGACGGTTCCAAGCATCCGTTTACGGCGCACACCACCAATCGCGTGCCGTTCATCATCGTTGATGAGAAGGCCAAGCTCACCGGTATCGAGGACGGCCGTCTTTCCGATATCGCTCCGACCATGCTCACCATGGCTGGTATTGAGCCTTCCGCCGAGATGACGGGCCGCGTGCTCGCTACCGAGGCCTAATAGAAAACAAATACCGTTTTCTAGCAAGGGGGTTGTCCACAACCGGACAACCCCCTTTTTGGTATTTCTGCCATTTCCACCCCGTCCTTGAGTGGCAGGTAGGGGAGAGCGGGGGATTGTGGTACAGTACTGGAGTTTGAACTGTTCTATTAAGGAGCTTATCTATGGGTCCGTTCCAGATTCTTCTGTTTGTCGTTTGGGCTGTTTCTGCCGTGGCGCTGACGATTCTCGTCCTGATGCATTCCGGTAAGGGTACCGGCGTTTCGGATATGATTGCCAGCTCGCTGTATAACTCCAGCTCTGCCACGGGCGTTATGGAGCAGAACCTTGACCGCCTGACCGTCATCATGGCTGTCGTGTTTGCCGTGTGCGTCGTGCTGTGCATGTTCTTCTTCCCGCAGGGCATCGTGGGCTACTAATCACGAGCCGCATAAATACTTGAAAAGGGTCCCGCAAGTGCGGGACTCTATTTGTTTACATATTTGTAACAGAGTCAAAATATCCTCATATACTTCGCCCAACTAAAGAAAATCTCGACCGTTAACCGGAATTAGCCCCAAATCGTGCATAAAATGCGCTACTGTATTGCAATACGTTGGTCCGCTTTGTATAACCAGCCAAAACGGCGGACCGCGTTTGAATGGTTCGATTGGGCTGTCTTGACGTTGCCCGACCGAACTTACTTTGTCCTATCTCATAAGGAGGATGGCATGGCTGATTCTATGTTCCACCAGCCCGTTATGGGTCGTCGCGCCTTTGTCGGCGGTACCCTTGCTGCGAGCTCCATGGCTTTTCTTGCCGCATGCGGCAAGAAGGGCGGCGACGCTTCCGGTTCTGAGTCCGGTTCGACGCTGAACTTCTACATCAACAACCCGGTCTGCATCGACCCCTATAACGTCCAGGAGGACCAGGGCACTCAGGTCGAGTACCAGCTCTTTGATGCTCTGACCTCTTATGACGCCGAGAAGGGCGAGATCGTTCCGCTGGCTTGCGAGTCCTTTGAGGCCAACGACGACGCCACCGAGTTCACCTTCAAGATCAAGAAGGCCAAGTTCCACAACGGTGACGACGTTACCTCCAAGTCCTTCAAGCTCGGTTGGGAGCGTCTGGTCAACACCAAGTCGGCCATCGCTACCGAGTACGGCCCTTCCGAGGTCTCCTATCACCTTTCTATGATCGAGGGCTATGACGACCTGCTTGCCGGTAACGCTACCGAGCTCAGCGGTGTTACCTGCCCCGACGATGAGACCCTCGTCGTCAAGCTGTCTTCCGCTTACGCCGACTTCCCCTTCGTCGCCTCTCACCCGGCTCTGGCCCCGGTTCCCGAGTGCGCCGAGTCCGATGTCAAGAGCTTCTATCTTGCACCGGTCGGTAACGGCCCGTTCATGATGGACGGCAAGTGGGAGGATGGCCAGGAGATCAACCTCAAGAAGTTCGACGATTACTATGGCGACAAGGCCAAGATCGATGGCATCCACTTCCAGGTCATCAAGGACATGGAGACTGCTTACAAGGAGTTCCAGGCCGGTAACCTCGATGTCTGCGACGTTCCCGTCGCTCAGATCGATGCCGCCAAGAAGGACCGCGGCGTGTCCAAGGACGGCTACACCATGGGTGACGGCGAGCGCATGCTGCTCGGCGCCGAGCCTTCCACGTACTACCTGACCTGCAACACCACGGCCGAGCCGTTCAACAACGCCGACCTGCGCAGGGGTATCTCCCTGGCCATCAACCGTGAGGCCATCTGCAAGACCATCTACAAGGGTACCCGTACCCCCGCCGACGGCATTGTTCCTCCGGGCATCGATGGCTACAAGGAGGGCGCATGGGAGTTCTGCGCCTACGATGTCGACAAGGCTAACGAGTACCTCGACAAGGTTGCTCCCGCTGGCGCTAACGGGGATCGTGGCATTAGCGTGACCCTTTCCTACAACCAGGACGGCGGTCACAAGGAGATCATGGAGTCCATCATCGGCGACCTCGCCAAGGTTGGCGTTACCGCCGTCTCCGATACCCCTGAGTGGTCTGCCCTGCTCGAGCAGTATCAGAACTTTAACTATCAGTTCGGTCGTCTGGGTTGGATTGCCGACTACCCGATCATGGACAACTTCCTGTATCCGCTGTTCCACTCCGACTCCCTCGGTGGCGACAACCGCTCCGGTTACAACAACCCCGAGTTCGACGCCAAGGTCGACGAGGCTCGTACTATTGTTGACGACGAGGAGCGCGTCGCTAAGATGCAGGAGGCCGACGCAATGGTCGCTGCCGACTGCCCGGTCATCCCGATTATGTTCTACACGCACACCATCGTCGGCTCCGATCGCATCAAGCACCTCTATGTCGATCCGCAGAAGCATGCCGATCTGGGTACCGCTGAGCTCGCCTAAGAGTTTGCAGCTTCCGTGAGGGTCAAGTATTTACGTAGACCTCATGGGAAACATACAGTTCTCCCTAACCTGGGGTAAACTGGCTGATGGTAATTTTGGGATGCCGGTCTGGCGATCGGCATCCCATTTAGGTTAATCCCTAGATAGGGGAGTGGTATGGGTAAGTACATCGTTAAACGTGTGCTTCAGTTCATCCCGGTGTTTTTGGGCGTTACGCTGATTCTGTTCGCCCTCCAGAATATCGTGCCGGGAGATCCGATCAAGCTGATCGGTGGAGACAAGGCTCTGTCCCCCGAGGTGGAGCTTCAGCTTCGCGTCCGCTATCACCTGGTCCAGTCGGACGAGGACGGCAACGCGATCCTTGACGAGAACGGCGACCCCGTTCAAACGTCGCTCGTGGACCGTTACTTGTATTACATGAACGGCCTGCTTCATGGCGATCTGGGCAATTCGTATCAGCGCAAGCTGCCGGTTACGGAAATCTTTGCCCAGAAGTATCCGTATACGGTCAAACTTGCCGCGTGCGCCATCGTGCTCGAGGCAATTATGGGTATCGGTGCGGGTATCATTTCGGCGGTAAAGCGTTATTCCTTCTGGGATATTTTGGTAACGCTCACCACGTCGATCCTCGTTGCGGTCCCGGCCTTCTGGCTCGGTATGTTGCTGCAGCTGTTCTTTGGCGTCATCCTCAAGGACGCCACGGGCGGTGCAATCTCCATGCCGATCTCGGGTGCCGGTGGTTCCAGCTCTCAGTATCAGGATTGGATGCACTATGTGCTTCCGACCATTACGCTGGCTTCGGTTTCGACCGCTTATGCTGCGCGCATTATGCGCTCGCAGCTGCTTGACGTCGTGAACCAGGATTACATCCGTACGGCAAAGGCCAAGGGTCTCTCCAATCGTGCGATCATCGTCAAGCATGCGCTTAAGAATGCACTCATCCCCGTCGTTACCTATATTGGTGTCGACTTTGGCGGCATGCTTTCGGGCGCCATCCTGACCGAGACGGTCTTCAACTGGCCCGGTATCGGCTATGAGGTCTATCGCGCCATTAGCATGCGTGACTGGCCCATCGTTATGGGCGGCGTTACGCTCATCGTTGTCGTCGTCATGGTGATCAACCTGCTCGTCGACATTAGCTATGCATTCCTCGACCCGCGCATCCGCCTTGGCGGTCCGTCGGATAAGGCCTAAGGGAGGTACGTCTCATGCAGGAAACTGATTCTCAGTCTCAGGAGCAGGCTACCGCCACCAAGGTCGCATCTGCTCCCGCCAAGTCCCGCACGCTGTGGGGCGACGCTTTTAAGCGTCTTCGTAAGAACAAGCTCGCCGTTATCGGTGTCTGCTGGATCATCATCGTCGTTGTGGTTGCCCTGACCGCAGATCTGTGGGCTAAGCCCTGGCTCGGTTCGCCGACGGCTTCCGATTCGACCACCATGGCCGAGACATCGCTACTGGCTCCGTGTGCCGAGCACCCGTTTGGCACCGATGCCCTCGGTCGCGACATTCTCGTCCGCGTTATCTACGGTGCACGCGTTTCGCTTTCTGTCGGTATCATGGCCACCGCCATCTCCACATTGATCGGTCTGGTCATGGGCGCCCTGGCCGGTTTCTACGGCGGCATTTGGGATACGATCATCATGCGCTGTGCGGACATCTTCCTGGCGTTCCCGTACGTGCTGTTCGTTGTCGCCATGATCGCCGTTATCGGCCGTGGTCTTCAGAACGTCTTTATCGCCATCGGCATTCTTGGCTGGCCTTCGATTGCGCGCGTCTTCCGCTCTGCAATCTTGACGGTCAAGGAAAACGACTATGTTGATGCAGCGCGCGCGATGGGTGCATCTGATGCTCGTATCGTCGTGCGTCACATCTTCCCGAACTCCGTCGCCTCCATCGTGGTCTACGCGACCATGAACATTGGTGGCGCTATTTTGACCGAGTCCGCTCTGTCCTTCCTCGGCATGGGCGTTATCCCGCCTACGCCTTCGTGGGGTTCCATGATTCAGGACGGCCAGCAGTATCTTCTGACCGCCCCCTGGATGATGATCATGCCCGGTCTGGCAATTCTCTCGACGGTGCTCGCCTTCACCCTGCTGGGTGACGGTCTGCGCGACGCCCTCGACGTCAAGATGAAGGACGCATAAGGATGAAGAAGAACAAGAACTATGTGGACCTGAAGGACCAGCCGGTTCCCGAGGGCCAGCATCTGCTCGAGGTCGATGACCTTAAGATGTATTTCCACACCGAGGATGGCGTTGTTCGCGCTGTCGACGGTGTGTCCTACACGCTCGATCGCGGCGAGACCCTGGGTGTCGTCGGTGAGTCCGGCTCCGGTAAGTCCGTGACCGCCATGACCATCATGGGCCTCATCTCGATGCCTCCGGGAAAGATTGAGGGCGGCGACGTTCGCTATCGCGGTCGTTCTATCCTCGAAATGACCGAGGAAGAGATGCAGCACATTCGCGGCAACGATATCGCGATGATCTTCCAGGATCCTATGACCTCCTTGAACCCGGTCTATAAGATCGGCAAGCAGGTGGGCGAGGGTCTTCGTCTGCACCGTGGCTACTCCAAGCAGGAGGCGCTCAAGCGCGCCACCGAGCTTTTGGACCTCGTTGGTATTCCCGAGCCCGAGAAGCGCGTCAATGAGTATCCGCACCAGTTCTCCGGCGGTATGCGTCAGCGCGTCATGATTGCCATGGCTCTTGCCTGCGATCCCGATATTCTGATTGCCGACGAGCCCACGACTGCCCTGGACGTTACCATTCAGGCTCAGATTATTGAGCTTATGCAGGAAATGCAGGAGAAGAACGGCAACGCCATCATCATGATTACCCATGACCTGGGTGTCGTCGCCGATATGGCCGACAAGATCATGGTTATGTACGCCGGCCGTCCCGTCGAGTTCGGTACTGCTGAGGAAATCTTCTACGAGAGCCGTCACCCCTATACCTGGGGTCTGATCCGCTCCATCCCGGAGCAGGCTATCGATGAGAAGAAACCGCTTACGCCGATTCACGGCAACCCGCCTTCGCTCATGAACCTGCCCGAGGGCTGCGTCTTCTCTCCTCGCTGCCCCTATGCGACGGACAAGTGCCGCAAGCAGCGCCCCGAGCGCGTTGTCACCGAGTCTGGTCATTACTCTGCGTGCCACTACTCCGGTGACCCCGAGTTCCTCAAGAACGCTCCTGAGACGTCCCGTACGCGCAAGGATTCCAAGAAGGGAGGCGAGGCGTAATGGCAGATACCAACGAACGTACTCCGCTGTTGAAGGTCGAGCACCTCTCTAAGGAGTTCCCCGCAGAGTCCGGCATGTTCGCCAAGCGCTTCTCCAAGCGTGTCGTCTCTGCTGTGAATGATATTTCGTTCGAGATTTATCCGGGCGAGACCTTTGGCCTGGTCGGCGAGTCTGGTTGCGGTAAGTCCACCACGGGCCGCACCATCATGCGCCTGACCAAGCCGACGGCAGGCAGAGTGTTCTTCCAGGGCAAAGACGTTGCCGAGATGAGCAAGCATGAGATCAAGGACATGCGTCGTGAGATGCAGTTCATCTTCCAGGACCCCTATGCTTCACTCAATCCTCGTATGACCATCGGCGAGATCGTCTCCGAGCCCATGACCATCCATGGCGTGGGTACCAAGGAGGAGCGCATTGAGCGCGTCCGTGAGCTGCTGGACGTCGTCGGCCTGAACCCCGAGCACATCAACCGCTATCCGCACGAGTTCTCGGGCGGTCAGCGTCAGCGTGTCGGCATCGCCCGCGCGTTCGCTCTGAAGCCCAAGCTGATCATCTGCGACGAGCCCGTTTCCGCTCTGGATGTTTCCATTCAGGCCCAGGTTCTGAACCTGCTCAAGGAACTTCAGGACAAGTTCGGTACTGCTTATCTCTTCATTGCTCACGACCTCTCCGTCGTGCAGCACATTTCTGATCGCGTTGCCGTTATGTATCTGGGCAAGATGGTCGAGGTTTCGGACTGGAAGACGCTCTACAGCGAGCCTCACCATCCGTACACGCAGTCGCTGCTGTCTGCCGTGCCGGTGCCCGATCCTGATATCCAGAAGACCCGCAAGCGCATTATCCTCGCCGGCGATCCGCCGTCACCGCTGGATCCGCCGACCGGCTGCCGTTTCCACACGCGCTGCCCGATCGCGCAGGGCATCTGCTCCGAGAAGCTGCCTGAGTTTAAGGAAGTCGCCCCGGGCCACTGCTGCGCGTGCCACTTCGCGGAGCCGTTCCCGATCAAGGAATCGCACATCGACCTGTAGCCGGTTGTTATCGTCCGGGCCCGCGCTGGACTTAGTTTTCAGAACGTCCTCGACCATGGAAACCCCCTTATCCTGCTCCTTCGGAGCCGCGGATAAGGGGGTTTCCTGGTCTGACGCTCCTATTTGGCAAGGTGTTTTTTAGAATCCATTTTGCGCTCGGCCTCGAAGGCTTGCCTGTCCCAATCGAGCGGAAGTCCGGCCTCGACCCATGCCTCGTAGGCCCT
>DBGDDN010000053.1:0-45768 GCA_048343195.1 Collinsella sp. | reverse complement strand
CCGTTCCTTCAACTGGGAAAAGGGCGCCCCCGGACCCCAGGAGGGGCCGCGGGGGCGTTCGGCTAACTGCGGGAACGTCCTATCCGCTCAATGTGTTCGGCTGAGATCGGAAATCAACCCTATCCTCCTTACGGGTTTTCCTGGGACGGGGCAAAAATAATCACTCTACGAGCGATTATTTTTATCCACCGTCCCGATAAAACCCTGATGGGATAGTCCTTACTTGTAGAGGTAAGCGATGGCGATACCGGTGTGGACTTGGATCTTGGCCGTTCCCCTGACGACGTTAGAGATGCCGGTGTCGGCCAACAAGCCTAGCGGGGCGTGATCTAGTTCCCACTCCAAGCCGTGTTCGCTTACTTCGGTGTTGGGGGCGATTGCGATTATGGAGAAGGTTTTGCCGGTTGCGTTTTCGATGGTCCAGGTTTCGTTCTGGTGGAGGATTCTGGTCGTCACTTCGTCTTCTTCGATCCAGACGGGGGCGTCCGTATAGCCTGCTAGTAGGCCCAGCACGGCCAGGGCCATGTCGGGGCGGCCTCCGGTGGCGCAGCTTGCGTACAGCTCGGCTCCGGGCCAGCGGCTGCGGATGGTGTCTAGGGCTAGTGCGAGATCGGTATAGTCCTTGTAGGGGTTGTGGCGTTCTACTTCAAAATCGGCAGCGGCATCGACCAGAGCGCGTCCCTCATCGCTAACCGTGTCAGCGTCGCCCACGTAGACGTCGCAGCTCAAGCCGGCACCCAGCAGGGCGTCTAAGCCGCGATCTACGGCAACGATGTTGTCGCACTCCCCTGACAGGCGGCGCAGCAACTCGGCACTTGCCACCAGCGGCGAGCCGCACACAACCAATACCTTGTAAGCCACGGCCCTCGCCTATCCCTCAAACGCCAGTACGCTATCGAGCGCAAGCTCTTCATAGCTATCGATAAAGATGTCGCAGTTGGCGCGCACCTCATCGCGCTCCATGCGGCCATGAGGGTCATAGATACCCACGCGCTTAAAGCCGGCGGCGCCGGAGCTCTTAAGGCCAAAGACCGCGTCCTCAAACACCCACGCGCGTTCAAACTTGCGCCCGTGGCGCTCCTCCAGACGGCGCAACGCCAGCTCGTACACATCCGGGAACTGCTTGGAGCGCCCCGCCTCACCCGTCGTGGTAATAAACTCCATGTAGGCGTCAAGCCCGGCACCAGCGAGTGCAGACTTTACAAGCTCGGCCGGCGTGGACGTGGCAACGCACATGGCAATGCCCGCAGCCTTCGCCTGCTCCAAAAATGCCAGGAGCCCTTCCCGCGGCGACACCTTGGAGTACCCATCAATCAGAATCTCGCCCAGCTCGCGATACAGCTCCTCGCCATTTGCGCCAATGCTCCACGTATCGTGGTAGGCCCGGCACTCGTCCTCCAGCGAAAGATGCTCAAACTGGGCAAAATCGTCGACCGTCACATCAATGCCATGACGGCACAATAACTCGGTCTGTGCATGGCCCCAGACGGGGGAACTATTAACCAGTGTTCCGTCGCAATCGAAAATAAAAGCAACACTTGGAGCAGCGATGTGGTTCATAAACGAGCCTTTCGATGTCAAATGGTAAACAACCTGCTAAAAACGTTTTACCAAACGTAAGCCTATCAGTTTTGAAACCCTAATTGGTAAAACTGTCAAGGGTTTTACCACGGCAATTCTGCCAGTGGTATAAACATGTCGCTTACCGATTAAACGCCCTCGCAAATCCGCTTTCGTCCATAAAACTAACGTACAGGTGTTATCGTAGTTTCTGCCGAAAGTTCCACCGAGCACGCGAGGTGGAACGAATCATAGAACTATCGCCGTCCCTTCGATTCGTGCAGCCTTGGACCTTTCGCATCTAGTCACCAAGGCAACACGCTGCCGCGTCATGATGGGATCAAACGTGAGCGATACAAAGCTAAAGCCAGCACCCAAAAAGCCCGCTACCCGTAAAGCCGCCCCGCATGCACCGGAGCTCACCAAGGACGATGTCTACCTGTTTGGCATCGGCACATGGGAGCGCAGCTGGGAAAAGATGGGCGCGCACCCCGACACGCAGAACCGTACGCGTGGCTGGCGCTTTTGCGTTTGGGCGCCCGACGTAAAGAGCGTCCACGTCATTGGCGAATTTAACGACTGGGATGAGGAAGCCAACCCGCTGGTGCCCATGCATACAAGCGCTATTTGGGAAGGCTTTATTCCTGGCGCCGAGCAGGGTCAGCTCTATAAGTACCTTATCGAGACCAACGAGGGCGAAAAGCTCTACAAGGCCGATCCGTACGCCTTTAAGGCCGAGTGCCCCCCGGGTACCGCCAGCGTACTGTGGACCCTCGATGGCTACCAGTGGAACGACGCCGCGTGGCTCAAGCGCCGCGCCAGCCACAACCACATGTCTCAGCCCCTTAACATCTACGAGGTGCATATTGGCTCGTGGAAGCGCCACGGCGATGCGCCGCAGGGCGAGCCGGACGAGTACGGCAACTACCCCGGCCCCATGGATCCCTTCCCCGCGCAGCGCGGCGAGTTTTACACCTACGACGACCTGTCGGTAGAGCTCGTGGACTACGTGCACGACATGGGCTATACGCATATCGAGGTTATGCCGCTCATGGAGCATCCCTTCGATGGCTCCTGGGGCTACCAGACGACCGGCTACTATGCTGCCACGTCGCGTTACGGCAATCCGCAGCAGCTCATGCACTTTATCGATGCGTGCCACGAGGCGGGCATCGGCGTAATCATGGACTGGGTGCCCGGCGGTTTTTGTGCCGACTCCCACGGCCTTGCCACCTTTAACGGCCACATGCTGTTTGAGCACGAGATTCACCCCAACTGGGGCACGCACAAGTTTGACTTCGCCCGTGGTGAGGTCCGCTCCTTCTTGGTTTCCAACGTGCTGTACTGGCTCGAGAACTTCCACGTGGACGGCATTCGCATGGACGGCGTTTCCAGCATGCTGTACCTCAACTTTGGCATCGACGATCCGGGCCAAAAGAAGTTCAACAAGTACGGTACCGAGGAGGACCTGGACGCCAGCGCGTTTATCCGTCAGGTCAACTGCGCTGTTGAGGCGCACTACCCTGACGTGATGATGATGGCCGAGGAGTCCACCGCGTGGCCGCTCGTGACCTATCCGCCGCAGGACGGCGGCCTGGGCTTCCATTACAAGTGGGACATGGGCTGGATGAACGACACCCTGCACTACATGCAGACCGATTTTCCGTGGCGTCCCGGCAACCACGGGCTGCTTACGTTCTCCATTATGTATGCCTTTACCGAGAACTTCATTTGCCCGCTGAGCCACGACGAGGTCGTACACGGCAAATGCTCGCTCATCGGCCGCATGCCGGGCGACTGGTGGCGCCAGTTTGCCGGCCTGCGCACGCTTGCCTTTTACCAAATGACGCACCCCGGTGCCAAGCTCAACTTTATGGGCAACGAGATCGGCCAGTTTATCGAATGGCGGTACTATGAGTCCATCCAGTGGTTCCTAACCGAGCAGTACGAGACCCATGCGCACCATCAGGCGTTTATCAAGGCGCTCAACCACCTGTACACCGCCGAGCCCGCCCTGTACGAGCGCGGCTACACCGACGACGGCTTTACGTGGATTGACGCGGACAACTCCAAGCAATCCATCGTGAGCTATGTGCGCCAAGGCGAGAACATCGATGACGACCTGGTGATCCTGATCAACTTTGACCCGGCGAGCTACGAGAGCTTCCGCGTAGGTGTGCCGCGCGAGGGCGACTGGGAGGTCATCTTCGATTCCGACCGTCCCGAGTTTGGCGGCAGCGGATACGCCGGCGATGAGCCCTACACCTGCTCGAGCGAGCCCTACCCATGGAACGGGCAGATGGACTCCATTGAGATTAAGGTGCCTGGCCTGGCAGGTGTGGTGCTTAAGCGCCGCGGCCCCAGCAGCTACAAGCCGCCGGTGATTGAGGAGCCCAAGGCTGCGCCCAAGAAGCGCACGTCCTCGGTGAAGCCCAAGCCTGCGGCTGCCAAGAAGGCTCCGGCCAAGGCGAAGGCTACCAAGCCCGCTGCCAAGGCCAAGACCGCCGCAAAGCCCGCTGCTAAGGCTACCGCGACCAAAAAGCCGGCTGCCAAAAAGGCTGTTGCCAAGGCCAAGTCTGCTTCTGTTAAGTTGTCTGCCAAGGATGCGTAACAAAGCCGTTACAGCTGTAATTACCCGCCCCGAAGGGGCGTAGGATACAAGTCATAACCGTTCCGGGAGAAACATCCCCGGGGGAAAGGAGCGTATGAATAAGATCTTCGACAACAAGCAGGAGTTTACCGAGCTCTATCGCGATGCTGTCATGAGCATCAGCGGCAAGAGCGTCGAGGCCGCCAGCGACCTCGACCGCTTTAATGCCCTGGCCAAGCTCGTGGCCGAGAAGGCCCGCACCGTTGCCACCAAGAGCGACGCCCGCGCCACCGCCGAGGGCAAAAAGCGCGTGTACTACTTCTCGATCGAGTTTTTGATCGGCCGCCTGCTCGACAACTACCTGCTCAACTTTGGCGTGCGCGATATGGTCGCCGAGGCGCTCGACGACATGGGCTTCGACCTTTCCGTCATCGAGAACCAGGAGCCCGATCCGGCGCTGGGCAACGGCGGCCTGGGCCGTCTTGCCGCATGCTTCCTGGATTCCATGGCAGCCGAGGGCATTGCCGGCTACGGCAACGGTATGCGCTACCGCTACGGCCTGTTTAAGCAGGAGATCGTCAACGGCAGCCAAGTCGAAGCTACCGACGAGTGGCTCACCCACGGCTATCCCTGGGAGGTCCGCCGTCAGGACAAGGCCGTGACCATCAAGTTTGGTGGCCATGTTGAGGGCTTTGAGGAGAACGGCCGCACGTTCTACCGCACGGTGGACACGCAGGACATCCTGGCCGTCCCTTATGACATCCCCGTGGTCGGCTATGCCGGCGAGACCGTCAACAAGCTGCGTGTGTGGGCTGCCGAGCCGGTCGAGGAGCACTTTGACCTGGAGGCCTTCAACCGCGGCGACTACGCCCAGGCCGATGCCGAGCGCGCCGAGGCCGAGGCCATCAGCGCCATCCTCTACCCCAACGACGCCGGCGAGCACGGCCGTCTGCTGCGCCTGAAGCAGGAGTACCTGTTTGTCTCGGCCGGCATCTACAGCCTGCTCGACACCTTTGAGAAGGAGCACGGCGAGAACTGGGAGCTGCTGCCGCAGTTTGTGGCCATCCACACCAACGACACCCACCCCGCCATGTGCGGCCCCGAGCTCATGCGTATCCTGATCGACGAGAAGAAGCTCGAGTGGGACGACGCTTGGAACATCGTGACGCAGGTCGTGAGTTACACCAACCACACCATCCTGCCCGAGGCTCTGGAGAAGTGGCCCATCGGCACGTTCTCCAAGCTCCTCCCCCGCGTGTACCAGATCATCGACGAGATCAGCCGTCGTTGGCACGAGTCGTTCGACACCACGCAGGAGGGCTGGCAGGAGCGTCTGCGCCAGACCGCCATTCTGTGGGACGGCGAGATTCGCATGGCCAACCTGTCTGTGATTTGCAGCCACAGCGTCAACGGCGTGGCCAAGATCCACTCCGATATCATCAAGAACATCGTGCTCAAGGACTTCTATGCCTTAACGCCCGAGAAGTTCAACAACAAGACCAACGGTATCTCGCACCGTCGCTTCTTTGCCGAGTCCAACCCAACCTACGCCAAGCTCGTGACCGAGGCCATTGGCGATGGCTGGCTCAAGGACGCCTTTGAGCTGGAAAAGCTCAAAGAGTTCCAGAACGACACCGAGTTCCTGAAGGCCGTGGGTGCCTCCAAGCGCGCCAACAAGGAGCGCCTGGCCGCCTACGTTAAGGCCGAGACCGGTCTAGTCATTGACCCCAACACCGTCTTTGATGTTCAGGTTAAGCGCTTCCATGCCTACAAGCGCCAGCTCATGAACATCATGAAGGTGATGGACATCTACAACCGTCGCATCGCCGATCCCAACTTCCACGTGACGCCGACGACCTTCATCTTTAGCGGCAAGGCTGCCTCGAGCTACACCTTTGCCAAGGAGACCATCCGTCTCATTAACTCCGTTGCCGAGGTCATCAATAACGACGCCCGCGTCAACGAGGTCATGAAGGTCTGCTTTATCCCCAACTTCCGCGTGAGCAACGCCCAGCTCATCTACCCCGCCGCCGAGATCTCGGAGCAGATCTCCACGGCCGGTAAGGAGGCCTCGGGCACGTCCAACATGAAGCTTATGATGAACGGCGCCATTACGCTGGGCACCCTCGACGGCGCTAACATCGAGATCGCCGACCTGGCCGGCCGCGAGAACGAGGCCATCTTTGGCCTGACCGCTCCCGAGGTCGAGCAGCTCTGGGCATCCAACAGCTACTTTGCGTGGGATACGCTCAACAACGACCGCGAGCGTCTGGGCCGCGTGATGGACGAGCTCAAGGACAACACCTTTGCGGGTCTTTCGGGCAACTTCGAGAGCATCTACAACGAGCTCATGAACAACAACGACCCCGACCTGGTCATGGCGGACTTCCGCAGCTACGTGGATGCGTGGGAAAAGCTCACCGGCAGCTACGGCGACCAGGAGACCTGGAACCGCAAGGCCCTGCTCAACACCGCCTCCTCCGGCTGGTTCTCGAGCGACCGCACCATTCGCGAGTACCGCGACGAGATCTGGCACGCGTAAAGGCGCGCGAGCTCCCTTTGCCGCACGGCATTATTCGGCGGGCGCGACCAGGTGCCGTGCCCGCCGCTAATGGGTTAGAAACATCGATGACAGAAGGAGAAATCGATGAGTAAGAAAGAATGCATCGCGATGCTCCTCGCAGGAGGACAGGGCAGCCGATTGGGGGCACTCACCCAAAAGATCGCTAAGCCGGCGGTTAGCTTTGGTGGTAAGTTCCGCATTATCGACTTTTCGCTGTCCAACTGCTCCAACTCAGGCATCGACACGGTGGGCGTTCTGACGCAGTACCGTCCCTACCTGCTGCATGCCTACGTGGGCTCCGGCGAGGCGTGGGATCTGGACAGCCGCGACGGCGGCGTGTCGATCCTGCCGCCGTACGAGACGCAGACCGGTGGCGCTTGGTATGCGGGCACGGCCGACGCCATTACGCAGAACCTGGACTACATCAAGGCCAACGACCCCAAGTACGTCCTGATTCTGTCTGGCGATCACCTGTATCGCATGGACTACCGCAAGATGCTCAAGACGCACATTGAGAACAACGCCGACCTCACGGTGAGCGTTATGCCCGTTCCGTGGGAGGAGGCCAGCCGCTTTGGCATCCTGACCACCGACCCCGAGGACGGCCACATCACCAAGTTCACCGAGAAGCCCGATAAGCCCGATTCGAATCTCGCGTCCATGGGCATCTACATCTTCTCGGCCGACGTGCTGATCGAGGCGCTCGAGGAGGACGCTCTGGACCAGCGCTCGAGCCACGACTTTGGCAAGGACATCATCCCCAAGCTGCTCGGCGAGGGCAAGCGCCTGTACAGCTACGAGTTCCACGGCTTTTGGAAGGACGTCGGCACTATCGCCAGCTTCCATGAGACCTCGATGGACCTGCTGGGCAACAACCCCGAGTTCGATCTGTTCGACAAGCACTTCCCCATCATGTCCAACATCACCACGCGTCCGCCGCACTACATTGGTCCGGATGGTCGCCTGGACGACTGCCTGGTCTCCAACGGCTGCAAGATCTACGGCACCGCTCGCCACTCGATCCTTTCGACCGATGTCGTCATCGAGGAGCGCGCCGTGGTCGAGGATTCCGTGCTGCTGCCGGGTGCGCACGTTAAGAGCGGCGCGCACATCTGCCGCGCTATTTTGGGCGAGAACTCCACGGTCGAAGAGGGCGTGAAGCTCGGCTCTGTCGATACCACCAAGGATACGGCCGTCGTTGGAAATGACGTCGTTATCGGGAAGGGGGAATGATCCGATGATCAATCGCAAGGCCATCGGTTACATCACCGCTAACTACTCTTCGACCTACGGCAGCGTGCTGCTCAAGGACCGCCCCATCGCGTCCGTCCCGTTTTTGGGCCGCTACCGCCTGATCGACTTTCCGCTGTCCAACATGATGAATGCCGGCATTAAGACCGTCGGCGTCGTCATGCCGGGCAACTACCGCTCGCTGATCGACCACGTGGGCTCGGGCAAGGACTGGGGTCTGGACCGCAAGAAGGGCGGCCTGTTCATGGTCCCCGGCAACGCGTACGGCACCACCAAGGGCGGCATGCGCTTCCTGCTGCGCGACATCATCTCCAACAAGACGCTGTTCCAGCGCTCGGAAAAGCCCTATGTTGTGATGATGGGCACCAACATTATCTTTAACATGGACCTCAACACCATCATCGAGGCGCACGAGAACTCCGGCGCCCAGATGACCGTCGTGTACTGCAAGGCCACGCGCAACGTTGACGACGAGACCAAGCTCGAGATTAACGAGAACGGCCGTCTGACGGGCGTGAGCGCCGGCGTCGTGTACGGCGATAACGCGTCCATGGACTGCTGCATCGTCAACCGCGAGACCCTACTCGAGATCATCGATCACTATCAGGCCGCCGACTATCTGGACCTGCTCGAGGCACTCCAGGGCGACTTTGGCAACATCGACGTGTGCAGCTACGAGTACAAGGGCGAGGTCGTGGGCGTGTTTAGCGAGAAGTCGCTGTATCGCCGCAGCATGGACCTGCTCGACCAGACCGTGGCCGACCAGCTCTTCGACCCCGAGCGCCCGATCTTGACCAAGGCCCACGACGTGCCGCCTTCGCGCTACGCGACCGGCAGCCACGCGTGCAACTCGATCATCTCGGCCGGCTGCATCATCAAGGGTACCGTGCGCAACTCGATCCTGTCGCGCGGCGTTGTGGTCGAGGAAGGCGCCTCGGTGACCAACTCGATCATCAACCAGAGCTGCGTCATCAAGAGCGGCGCCCGTGTTGAGAACGCCATCCTGGACAAGAACAACGTGGTTCCTGTCAACACCGAGCTTCGCGGCACGCCCGAGAACATCCTGGTGCTGGGCAAGGCTCCGTTAACTTCCGATACCACCATCGCTCGTTAACATTGGCGTCGCATAATCGCACGTAAACTGAAGAATAGCCGCCCGGTTTGTACCTGGCGGCTATTCTCGAATTGCAACATGGGAGACAATATGGCAGAAACCAGCAAAAAGATGCAGATCGTGTTTGCCTCGGCCGAGTGCGCACCGTTTGTTAAGACCGGTGGCCTGGGTGACGTGGCGGGCTCGCTGCCTGCGGCGCTCGTTCGCGCCGGCGCCGAAGTCATCGTGATGGTGCCCAAGTACGCCACCATCAAGGACGAGTACAAGGCGCAGATGGAGCACTTTGCCGACTTTTATGTGAGCCTGGGATGGCGCAACGAGTACTGCGGGCTGGAGAAGCTCGAGCACGACGGCGTCACCTATATGTTTATCGACAACGAGCGCTACTTTGCTCGCGACTATCCGTACGGCTTCTTTGACGACGGCGAGCGCTTTGCGTTCTTCTCCAAGGCCATCACCGAGAGTCTGCAGCACCTGCCGGCCGGCTTTGAGTGCGACATCCTGCACTGCAACGACTGGCAGACGGCGCTGGCACCCGTGTTCCTGCGCGAGTTCTACCAGGGCCTACCGCTGTACGACCGTGTGAAGACCGTGTTCTCGATCCACAACGTGGCGTTCCAGGGCCAGTTTAGCGACACCGTGTTGGAGGACATCCTGGGTGTGGCGCACATTCCGGCGGCCGCCTCGCAGCTACGCTGCGACGCCTGCAGCGTCAACTACATGCTGGGCGCGCTGCGCTATGCCGACGCCATCACCACGGTGAGCCCCACCTATGCCGGCGAGATCCAGACGCCCGAGTTTGGCGAGGGCCTGGACGGCGTGCTGCGCGAGCGCTCTTACGCGCTGCAGGGCATTTTGAATGGCATTGACGTGGCGGGCTTTGACCCGGCGACCGACAAGCGCATTGCCGCCAACTACACGGTTGAGGACCGCTCCGGCAAGGCCGTCTGCAAGGCCAAGCTGCAGGAAGAGCTGGGGCTCGAGGTGCGCGACGATCGTCCGCTCATGGTGATGGTCACGCGTCTGACGCGTCAGAAGGGCATGGACCTGGTCATGTACGCGCTTGACCGCATTCTGGCCGGCGGCGTACAGGTGGCGGTACTGGGCACCGGCGACCGCGACTACGAGGACGGTCTGCGCTACTTCCAGGACAAATACCCCGGCACCATGGCCGCGCGCATCGAGTTTGACCCGGCGCTGTCGCAGCGTATGTACGCCGCTGCCGACATGTTCCTGATGCCTTCGAAGTTTGAGCCCTGCGGCCTGTCGCAGATCATCGCCATGCGCTACGGCACCCTGCCCATCGTGCGCGAGACCGGTGGCCTGAAGGACACTGTGATCCCGTACAACGAGTTTACCGGCGAGGGCACGGGCTTCTCGTTTAGCAACTTTAACGGCGACGAGATGGGCGACGCCGTGTTCCGCGCGGCACGCCTGTTCTGGGACAACCGCGATGCCTGGAACCAGCTGGTCACGCAGGCTATGAGCCAGGACTTTAGCTGGACGCGCTCGGCCGATAAGTATCTGGACCTGTACTTCTTTATGCATCCGGAGATCGAGAGGCCGGCGGCTGTAGTTGAGGAGGCTGCGCCTGTTGAGGAGCCTGCCGCTGTTGAGGAGCCTAAGGCTGAGGCCGAGCCAGAGCCCAAGGCCGAGGAGAAGGTGGCCGAGCCTGTTAAGGCAGAGCCTGATGTGAAGCCCGCTGCGAAGCCTGCCGCCAAGAAGACCACGACTCGTAAGACGACGGCCAAGAAGGCCACGACGACCAAGGCTGCTGCGACCAAGACGACGACCACGCGCAAGCGCACGACCGCCGCTGCCAAGAAGGCTGCCGAAGCTGAGGCTGCTCCCGAGGTAAAGGCCGAGGCCAAGACTGAGGCACCTGTCGCCGAGACCAAGCCGGCCACCAAGGCTCCGGCAAAGACCGCTGCCGAGAAGACGGCCACGACCAAGGCCACGGCCGCCAAGAAGGCTACGGCTTCGAAGACGACGGCCACCAAGGCCACCGCTACGAAGGCTGCCACCAAGGCCGCAGCAAAGCCTGCTGCCAAGGTCGAGGAGACGCCTGCCGAGCCCAAGGCCGAGGCACCTGTTGAGGCTAAACCGGCCGCCAAGACCACCACGCGCAAGCGCGCCACGACGGCCGCCAAGAAGACCGCGACCACGACCAAGGCCACAGCTTCCAAGGCTGAGGCCAAGCCCGAGGTAAAGACCGAGCTCAAGGCTGCGGCAAAGACCGCTGCCAAGGTTGAGGCAACGCCTGAGGTTAAGGCTGAGCCCAAGACCGAAGCCGCCCCGAAGGCCGCTACGAAGGCCGAGCCCGCCAAGGAGGCCCCGGTCTCCCCCGCCGCTCCGGCTGAGGAAAAGGCACCGTCCAAGAAGACCTCCGTCCGCAAGGCAACCGCCACCCGCAAGCGCCGCTAATCCGGGCGATCAAAAACCAAACCTCACCATGCAAGGGGGCGTCGTTTAACGCGACGCCCCCTTCTTCTATAGATGCGGTAAAACGATTTTCTAGGACAACCGTTCGCCGATAGTGAACGGCTGTGGTTTAGACAACTAAAGTACAACGATATACTTAAGAACTGTGCGTTAAGCCCATGACCCGTTGGCCATGATTGTATAGAACTGGACCGTACTATGAGATTGATTCACAACAGCCGCCTGCCGCAGTTTCGCAACCCCTTTGGCGCTGTGACCACTGGAACTTCCGTTGCACTCTCGGTGATTCTGGAGGATGCCGACCCCAACCAAGCAACGCTTACCCTGCGCACCTGGGTTGATGGCGTCGGCGAGACTCTCATCCCCATGGACCACGAAGGCGACGGTATCTTTACCGGCGAGCTCAAGTGCGCCGAGCCCTGTCTTATCTGGTACAGCTTTATATGCAATATCGAGGGCCAGCCCGAGGTCCGCTTGGGTGCACCGCAAGGTCGCACCGGCGGCGAGGGCGTAACCTACGATTACGTCGAGGTACCGTCCTTCCAGCTCACCGTTTACAAACACCGCGAAGTTCGTCCCGAGTGGTATGAGCGCGGCATGGTCTACCAGATCTTCCCCGACCGCTATGCACGCGACGAGCATTGGCGCGAGCGCACATTGGCCGAGCTCGAAAAGCCACGCAAGGGCATTCAGCGTCGTATGGTCGAGGACTGGAACGAGCCGCCCGTGTATGAACGCGCGACCGATGGATCCATTACCACCTGGGACTTCTACGGCGGCTCACTCAAGGGCATCCAGGAAGACCTGCCGCGCATCGCCGAGCTGGGCTTTACGGCCATCTACCTCAACCCCATCTTTGAGGCGACGAGCAACCACCGCTACGACACCGCCGACTACACCAAGATCGACCCGATTCTGGGCACCGAGCAGGACTTTACCGAGCTGTGCAAAGCGGCCGAGAAGCTGGGTATTTCCATCATCCTGGACGGTGTCTTCAACCACACGGGCGACGACTCGATCTACTTCAACCGCTATGGCAACTACCCCGGCGTGGGCGCCTGGCAGAGCGAGGATTCGCCGTGGCGCGACGCCTTCACCTTCCACGAGGACGGCTCGTACGATTGCTGGTGGGGCGTGGGCAACATGCCCGCCATCAACGAGAACTCCGAGCTGGTACGCGAGAAGCTCCTGGGCAAGGACGGCGTCATCCGCAAATGGCTGCGCGCCGGTGCCCATGGCTGGCGCCTGGACGTGGCCGACGAGCTCTCCGACGACTTCCTGGCCGAGATCAAGAAGGCCGTGCTCGCCGAAAAGCCCGATGCGCTGTTGCTCGGCGAAGTCTGGGAAGACGCCTCCAACAAGATCAGCTACGGTCACCTGCGCCGCTACCTGCAGGGCTCCGAGCTGGACTCCGCAATGGACTACCCCTTCCGCGACATGGTCATCGGCTTTTTGATGGGCTACAAGAACGCCTATCAGGCGGCCGAGGACATCGAGACCCTGCGCGAGAACTATCCGCGCGAGGCCCTGTCTTGCGCGCTCAATCTGCTGTCGAGCCACGACCGTCCGCGCATCATCTCGGTGCTCGGCGGCGGCCCCGACGAGTCGCAACTGCCCGAGTGCGAGCGCAGCAAATGGCGCTTGGACGAAGGCGCGATGGGCCTGGCCAAGAGCCGTTTTTGGCTCGCCACGCTTATGCAGATGACCTTCCCCGGCGTGCCTTCGATTTACTACGGCGACGAGTACGGCTTGGAGGGCCTTACCGACCCAGGCAACCGTCGTACCCTGCCGACCAAGGAAGACCTGCACGACTTCGACACGCTCGCGATCGTCAAGAACGCCTCGGCCGTGCGCCGTGCGCTGCCGTTTATGATCGACGGCGAGATCAAGGCCTTCGCGCTCAACGACGAGGTGCTGGCCTACAACCGCACGGGCAAGGACGGCGAGTCCGCAACCGTCATCATCAACCGCAGCCTGCGCAATTCGCACCGCGTGACGATCCCGGCGCTCGGTGAATGCGCGAGCGACGTTATTAGCGGTCGCGAGTGCGAGATTCACAACGGCACGGTCACGCTCGACCTGTATCCGCTAGGTTCGTCGATCATCTACCACCACGCCGAGCAGCGCCTGCAGGAGCCGCTCGATCACGGCGCGGGCGTCGTGTGCCATATCACCTCGGTGCCGACCGACGACGGTAAGCCCGGCACGATCGGCGCGGCCACGCGTCGCTTTATCGACCACCTGGCCGCCATGGGCATGCGCTACTGGCAGGTCCTGCCCGTCAACCCGACGGACTTCTTCCGCTCCCCCTACGCTGGCCCTTCGGCCTTTGCGGGCAATATCGACCTGCTGCCCGAAAGCCACGAGGAACTGGCCGCCGACTTTGAGACCTGGAAGGCTCGCGGCGGCGAGGATGCCGATCCGCTCTACACCGCATTTAAGCATCGCAATGCCGATTGGCTCGAGAAGTACTGTGTCTATATGGCCGTCAAAAAGTACTTTGAGGGTGAGTCGCGCCACGATTGGCCGACCGATGTCGCGCGCTACAACGAGCACCTGATCGACGACAAGCGCTTCTGCGACGAGGCCGAGCTACAGGCGTACATGCAGTATCGCTTTGACCTGGCCTGGTGCGAGCTTATGAACTACGCACACAAGAAGGGCATCGAGGTTATCGGCGATATTCCGATGTATGTCTCGGACGATTCGGCCGACGCGTGGAGCGAGCCCGAGAACTTCTGGCTGTCCGATACCGGCAAGGCGATTGAGATTTCCGGCGCGCCGCCCGACAACTTTGCGCCCGAGGGCCAGGTGTGGGGCAATCCCACCTTCCGCTGGGACCATATGAAGAAGACCGGTTACCGCTGGTGGATGGACCGTCTGCGCCGCGCGTTCTCGCTCTACGACCGTGTGCGTTTGGACCACTTCCTGGGCTTCCACAGCTACTTTAGCATTCCCACGGGCAAGGCCTGTGCCGACGGGCGTTGGCTGGCAGGCCCGGGCAAAGACCTGTTCCAGACCGCCTACGACGAGCTGGGCCCGCTCAACTTTATCGCCGAGGATTTGGGCTACCTGACACCCGGTGTTCGCGCGATGGCTTCGACCTGCGGCTTCCCCGGCATGGACGTGCTGGAGTTTAGCGATTACGACGTCCGCAACGGGATTAACCCCACTCCGGGAAAGATTCTGTACACCTCGACGCACGATACCTCGACGCTTGCCGGTTGGTGCACGCGTTCCTTTGCGGGCGGCGACGAGCCGAGCGGTAAGGAGTTTGCAGGCAAGCTGATGGGTGATGCGTTGGCAAGCGACGCACCGCTCGTGATGATGCCGCTGCAAGACGTGCTGGGTCTGGGCGACGATGCACGCATGAACGTGCCGGGTGTCGCCACGGGCAACTGGACCTGGCAGGCCGATGAGGCTGATATTGAAGCCGCCGAGGATAAAACTGCACAGCTCCTGCGCAACACCCATAGATTCTGGGGCGAAGCGTGATAAAACCCCCGATATAGGGTACAGTTACAGATGTTTGAATTTATGCGGGCAGAGCGATCTGCCCGCTTTGTGCTGAAAAGGAAGTATTATGGCGCGCTACGATTACAAGTGCTCGAGCTGCGGCAACGTGTTTGAGGTTGAGCATCCCATGTCCGAGACTCCCGAGGTCGTGTGCCCGAGCTGCGGCGCTCCAGCCGCCAAGACGTTCTCGGCCAGCGGCATCAAGTTTGAGGGCAGCGGCTTCTACAACACCGACCAGCGCAGCGGTGGTTCCAGCACCAGCGCCACCAGCGGCTGCTGCGCCAACTGCCCGCACAGCCACTAGAAACCAAACAGCCCCGCGACCGACACCGATCGCGGGGCTGATTCTTTAACTACCCAGGCATCTCTATGAGTTGCGGTGAAATAAGGACTGTTTGGCGAGTTGAAGCCGCTATTCAATCCCTATTTCACCGCAACTTAGTAGTTAGTTGCGGACCAGCCTGGCGCAAAAGTGGCCGTCGTAGGAATCGGCGTTGACCGGGACGCTTTGGAAGAGGCCTCGAGCGTTTTGACGGACGGATACGAGCTTCTTGGCCTGCTCGAACTCGGGAAGCTGCAGGATCTGGGCTTCGGAGAGCGGCGCCACGGAAAAGCCCTCGCCCTCGGGAGAGCTCAGGAACGCGTCCACCACCTGCGTGTTCTCCTCATCAAAGACCGAACAGGTGGCGTAGATAAGCTCACCGCCGGCAGCCACACGCGCGGCCGCCTCCTTAAGCATCGTTAGCTGCAACTTGGGCAGCTCGCACGTCACGTCGTTCTCGGTCAGACGCCACGGGATCTCGGGATGACGACGCATGGTTCCGGTGCCCGAGCACGGCGCATCGATAAACACCGTATCGAACTTGACCCGATCACCGCGCATGGCATCAAACGATGTGAGCACCTCATCGAGCTCGCAGGCATCGCCCGAGACAGTTCGCACGCCCTTGATGCCCGCCTTGTGCAGGCGCGCGAGATTGAGGTCGCACTTGCGGTCGTGCAGATCAAGTGCCGTATGCTGTCGTTCATAGCCGGCACGCTTGGCCTGGCACATCATCACATAGGTCTTGGTACCGCGACCGGCACCAATCTCAAGGCAGCTTCCAGGACGCGTAGCAGCTGTGGCGATGAGCTGCGCGTTGAGGTCAGATGCCACCGCGGCAGCACGCTCAAACACACCGGAAGCAACGGTAACCTGGGCATCAACCGGAGCATGGCAGCCCGGGAAGACAGGCGCGACGAGCTGCGAGATATACGGATCGGGCTTAGTCGCAAAGGCGTTCTCATGCAGGGCCAGCGGCGCGGGGGCCAGATTGCCGGCAAAGTTAAGCGCACCCTCAGGCGTGTCGAACGATGCCATAATGCGAGCGCACAGCCAACGCGGTAGACCCATCAGGCGTGACAGAAGAACCAAGCGTCGCTCAGACTCGTCTATATCGGACGCAGTGGCAAAGTCATTAACATTGTCCGCAACCTTATGCAGCACGGCATTGGTCAAACCGGCGGCAGACTTAGCTCCGCTGCGCACCAGCTCAACACCCTGACTTACGGCAACGCGGCCAGGGGTATGAAGGTAGAGCATCTCGAAGGCCGAGATACGAAGCGCCATGCGAACACGCGGCGCAACCTTTTTAGGCTTATCGAGAAACAGGTCGAGCAGCTCGTCCAAAATACCCTGCGTGGCGGCCACACCAAGCGCCAAGCGGGCGGCAAAAGCGGAATCGCGCTGGTCAATAGCCTTGGCCGATGCGCGAGAGGACAGCACGTCGCGCGCATACATGCCGCGGCGATCGGCCTCCATCAACACATCGAGCGCAAGCTTGCGCGCGGGAGACAGCTTGCTCATGACAGAACACCCCAGATAAGATCGGCATCCTGCAGGCCAGCAGCCCAAGCAGAAGCAGACATAGCACGCTTGCCGTCAGGCTTAACCTCGAGCAGCTCAACCGAGCCATCGGAAAGGCCAAGGTAAACACGCTTGGCCTTAACAAGAACCTGACCCTCGTCAAGCGACACATCAGCCGGCGCAGCATCGAGCACACGCACAGTCTTGCCGGCAATCACGCAACGAGCAGGCGCGGTATCGGACGAGGCCAGCACATGACGCACGCAATCAAGCGCCGCCATGTGCGGATCCAAGCGCATCTCCTGCTTAGAAATCTTGGCAGCATGGGTAACGAGCGCTTCATCCTGTTCAATCCACACGGCGGTGCCATCGGCAAGAGAAGGAAGCGTATCGGCAAGCAGTTTGCCGCCCAGCTCGCCAAGCTCCGTAGTCAGTGCCTCGGCATGCTTGCCAGCAACCGACGTAGACGCCTGGGCGCAATAAGCGCCGGTATCCACGCCATGCCCAATGCGCATGATAGAAACGCCAGCAACCTCATCACCAGCGAGAATCGCACGCTGAATAGGAGCAGCCCCACGCCAACGAGGCAGCAAGGACGCATGAACATTCACGATACCGAGCGCCGCCATATGCAGCACCTCATCGGGCAAAATGCAGCCATAGGCAGCCACGCAGAAAATATCCGCCTGGGCAGCCTGAAGCGCCTCAACAACCTCAGGCGTCATACGATTAGCCTCAATAACCGGCAACCCAAGCTCAAGCGCCTTGGCTTTAACAGGAGACGGCTCCAGCTTCTTACCACGCCCACGAACAGCATCAGGACGAGTAATAACAAGCGCAATCTCGTTCCCAGCCTCAACAAGTGAAGTCAACGAAGGCACAGCAAAATCAGGCGTACCCATAAACACAATACGCATAAAATAGACCCCTCAAACCCAGAGCCAAGAAGGCTACAAATAACAGCGCCAGGCCAAGTCCCAACCAAGACGCCAGATCAATTCAACACGTTCAAATATACCCAAAAACAAAGAAAGGACTGCAGCAAAAGCAGCCCTCCCAACAAAGCAATTATCAGCGAAGACGCCCCTCCCTGGCCCAACGGCACCCGGGAGAGACGAGCACGTAAACGCAGTCCCCTTCCGCCGCAGGGCTTAGGTTATTGCTCCACGCGCAGTTCCGCACGAGCCGAAGAGCACTTAATGTGCTCTTCGTGCGAGCAGGACTGTTTGAGCATGGAGCAAAACCTAAGCCCTGCGGCGGAAGGGGACGGACAAACCTACTCCGTCTCGCCCGGTCGAGCGCCGCGGGCCAGGGCGTCCTGGTATTCCTTGACTGCCTTGAGCCTCTGCATCGGCTTCAGTCGCTCGAACATGGTATTGCCGTGCAGGTGATCGATCTCGTGCTGCAGGCACACGCAGAACAGGTCGCCCGAAGCCTCGTAGCGAATCAGGTTTGCGTCCAAGTCGTACGCCTCGACGACGACATGGTCGGGACGCTCGATCTCGCAGCTAATGCCAGGGATGGAAAGGCAGCCCTCGCTAAACGGCACCAGATGGTCGCTCTGCTCAACAATGACAGGGTTGATGAGCACGTACGGGTCGTAGTCGTTCTTGTCGCTGTAGTCGCAGTCGATGGTGACGAGCTGAATAAGCTCGCCGATCTGCGGAGCAGCCAGGCCGCAGCCGCTGTTCTCGAACATCATCTTCTTCATCTTCTCGGCAAGCGCCTCGATCGCCGGGGTGATCTCCTCGATGACGGCGCACTCCTGGCGCAGACGAGGGTCGGGCGACAGTACGATTCCGTTGGCTTCCATGGCCATCCTTTCGGGTTGTTACATCAAATCATAGGCGTCGACGTCAACGCTCACGCTCACGCCGCGCACAGAGCCCACCTCTTTGAGGCAGGCGTCGATATCATCAGAGACATGGTACCCCACGGGCGACTTCACAAGCAGATGGAAGCGGTAACGGTCCTTGGCTCTCTCGATTACACACGAAGCCGGGCCCAGCACCTGCGGCACGGCACTCCCTGCCCGCAAAAAATCGGGCGCGGCGGCATGCCAGCGACGCTTGAGGAGCTTAGCGATGCGCCCAATGTAGTCCTGCGCGTCGTCTCGGTTCGCCGACCACACCAAGATGTTGACCAGGCGAACAAACGGCGGGTACAGCGCGTCGCGGCGCTGGTCCAGATCGTAGTCGGTAAAGATCGAACGGTCGTGCTCAGCGACGGCACGAATGACCGGATCCTCGGGCAGGTAGGTCTGGATGATGACCTCGCCGGGACGATCGCCGCGACCGGCACGGCCCGCGACCTGCTCCAGCAGATCGTAGGCGCGCTCCCCTGCGCGAAAATCGGGCAGCTTGAGGGCGAAGTCGGCATTGACCACGCCCACGAGCGTGACCTCGGGAAAATCGAGACCCTTTGCGATCATTTGGGTGCCCAGCAACACGGCGCAATCGGCCGCATCGAACTGCTCGAGCAGCTTTTTGTGCGCATCCTTGCCGCGCGTGGAATCGGCATCCATGCGGATGATGGCGACGTCCTCGGGCAGCATCTGGTGCAGTGCGTCCTCGATCTGCTGCGTGCCCAGCCCCATTTTTGCAAGGTAGCGACTACCACATTTGGGGCAACGGCTTGTGGGCGCCGGATAGGGCTGCACGCGCCAAGACGAACCGCATGTGTGACACTGCAGCGTGTGCGTGCGCTCGTGATACGTAAGCGCGGTGGAGCAGTGGTTGCAGGTGGGAACGCAGCCGCACTCGCGACACATCAGGAACGGCGCAAAGCCACGGCGGTTATGCAGCAGCACGGCCTTCTCGCGACGCTCGACCACACGCTCCAAGCCCTCCATCAAGGGTTTTGAGAACATGGAACGGCTGCCGTGCGAGAACTCGCGGCGCAGGTCGGCAATGCGGACTGTCGGCAGCACGGCGTTTCCCGGGCGCTCGGGCATCTCGACACGCGTCCAGGTGGCACCGTTATACATGCCGCGGCGGCAGCGGTCGAGGGCCTCGGCAGAAGGCGTGGCGGAGCCCAACACGAGCGGGCAGCGGTAGCGCCGCGCCATCTCGGCCGCCACCTCGCGCGCATGGTAGCGCGGGCTGGAACCCTGCTTGTAGCTGGTCTCGTGCTCCTCGTCGATGATGATGAGACCCAGGTCGCTAAGCGGGCAAAAGAGCGCCGAGCGGGCACCAACGACCACGCGTGCGGCGCCGCTGGCAACCATGTCCCACTGGTCCAGGCGCTCGCCGGCCGAAAGGCGCGAGTGGAACACGGCAACCGTCTCGCCAAAGCGCGAGCGGAAGCGGCCAACGGTTTGGGCCGTCAGCGAGATCTCGGGCACGAGCACGCAGGCCGAGTGACCGGCCGCAAGCACGCGCTCGATGGCGGAGAGATAGACCTCAGTTTTGCCGGATCCGGTGACGCCGTCGACAAGGACCACATCGCCGTGGGCGTCAAGACGGGCGCGATCTATCTGCGCGAGCGCCTGCTGCTGGCCGTTCGTGAGCGCGACGGGCGCCTTGCCGCTCGCGGAAGACAGCGTAGTCTGCTCGCTGCAGCCGCGCCAGGCACGGCGCTCCTCCACAACCACGACGCCGCGTTTTTCGAGCGCCTTGATGGTCGCCGACATGCTGTTGTAGAGCAGGTTGAGATCGCGCGTCGTGACCGGCCCGCATTGGAGCGCCTCGATGAGCTGACGCTGGCGAACGGCGGTCTTGGGCGGCGTATAGTCGAAACCCTCGGGGGTGAGCATGACCCAGCGGTTTTGGATAGGCTTGACGGCGGGGCGCTCAACCGACCATGCGCCGTCATCGCCCTTAACGACGCGCGGACTACCACCCGGAGGCAAGAACAGGCGCAGGCACTCGGAAAGTGTGGCGACGTACTCGCGGCTCATCCAGCGCGCGATGCGGGCAGCCTCGGCGGTAAAGAGCGGTTTGCCGAGGATGGCTTCGACGGGCTTGATGCGCGAAGGGTCGATGGCGTTGTTGCCTTGCAGGTCGCCCAGCTCGGGCGCAATGTCGACAATGTAGCCTGCGGCGGCACGGTTGCCAAAGTGGACCAGGACCGTCGATCCGACCTGGGCCTCGTCGGCAAGGGACTCGGGAATGCCGTAAGCAAACGGTTCGGACAGCGCACGGGTGGGGATGTCGAGAACCACGCTCGTGTAGGCGACAATGGAATCAGGTACAGGCTCGGGCTTGGCCAAGGCAGCAGCGGATGCCGGCGCCGTCGGAGACTTCTCCGGTTCCGGCAAACCAAACAGCGAAAGTTGCTCGGCCATGGCGCCAGCACCTCCTATCCCATACGTCTACAGAAACAAGAGCCCCGCTCGAGGGAACGGGGCTCGGATACATGCGTTTGCGCGTCTACTACAGCGCCATCGTGCGGGCGCGGTCGATGCGCGCCAGGCAGTCGTCGCGGCCGACGAGCGCCATGGTCTCGCCCAGCGGAGGGCTCACCATGTTGCCGCAGACGGCGACGCGCACGGCCTGGAACACCACGCGCTTCTTAAGGTCCATCTGCTCGGGCAGCGGCTCAAGCGCGGCATCGATGGCCTCGGCAGTCCACTCGTCCACGCCCTCGAGCGCGGCCTTGGCGGCGTCCAGAATGGCGCCCATGCCTTCCTTGGCCAGGCCCTTGTTAACGGATTTCTCGTCATACTCGAGCGTCTCGGCCGTAGCAAAGATGGGAGCGGCGACGGTCACGGCGTCGGCCGGCATCTTGGTGCGCGGCTTGACGATGGCGGCAAGCGCATCAATCCAGTCCTCGCCGTACTCGACGTTACCCTCGATGAGGCCTGCCTCGTGCAGTTCGGGGACCATGATCTCGTCGGCAAACTGGGCATCGGACATGCCGTTGATGTACTCGGCGTTGACCCAGTCGAGTTTCTTGGGGTCGAAGGTCGCCGGGTTCTTGGAGATGCGGTCGAGCGAGAACTTGCTGGCCAGGACATCGCGCGGAATGATTGTGGTCTCGCCGTCGAGCGACCAGCCGAGCAGCGCCAGATAGTTGACGAAGGCGTCGGACAGGTAACCGGCGTCGCGGTACTCCTCCACCGAGGTGGCGCCGTGGCGCTTGGAGAGCTTCTTGCCGTCGGCACCCAAGATCATGGAGATGTGGGCGAACGTAGGCACGGGCGCGCCGAGGGCCTCGTAGACCATGACCTGACGCGGGGTGTTGGACAGGTGGTCGTCGCCGCGGATGACATGGGTGATCTTCATCATGGCGTCGTCGACGACGGTCGCGAAGTTATACGTGGGCGTGCCATCGGAGCGGAAGATGACAAAGTCGTCGAGCTCCTTGGCGTCGAAGGTCACCTCGCCGTGGACGGCGTCGTGGATGACGACGTCGCCGCGGTCCTCGGGCACCTTAATACGCAGGACGTAGGACTCGCCAGCCTCGATGCGACGGCGGGCCTCCTCGGGATCAAGATCGCGGCAACGACGCTGATAGCCCTGGAAGGGGTCCTTGCGCTCCTGCGCGGCCTTGCGGTCGGCGTCGAGCTGCTCCTTGGTGCAGAAGCAGGGATAGGCCTTGCCCTCGTCCCAAAGCTTCTGGGCGGCCTGCTTGTACAGGTCCAAGCGCTCAGTCTGGGCGTAGGGGCCAAAATCGCCGCCCACCTCGGGACCCTCGTCCCAGTCCAGGCCCAGCCAACGCATGGCGCGCAAGATGATCTGCGTGTTCTCGTCGGTGGAGCGGGTGGGGTCGGTGTCGTCGATGCGCAGGATGAACGTGCCGCCGTTTGCGCGGGCGAAAGCCCAGTTATAGATAGCGGTGCGGGCGCCGCCGATGTGCAGCTTGCCCGTGGGTGAGGGTGCAAAGCGGACGCGAACGTCTGATGCCATGGAAATCTCCTCGATTGCAGGATGGATGTCTAACCGCACCAGTATAAAGCATCAAAGCAACCTCCGCACAAAGGGCACCGACCTACTCATTGGGGACAGACTTAAACCTTGAATATCAACTTCATCCGAACACCTCCCATATTCATCCGTACATGTACGGATGAATATGGGAGGTGTTCGGATGAAGTTGATATTCAAGGTTTAAGTCTGTCCCCAATGAGTAGGTCGGTGCCCTTTGTGCGGAGGTTGCTTTGATGCTTTATACTGGTGCGGTTAGACATCCATCCTGCAATCGAGGAGATTTCCATGGCATCAGACGTTCGCGTCCGCTTTGCACCCTCACCCACGGGCAAGCTGCACATCGGCGGCGCCCGCACCGCTATCTATAACTGGGCTTTCGCCCGCGCAAACGGCGGCACGTTCATCCTGCGCATCGACGACACCGACCCCACCCGCTCCACCGACGAGAACACGCAGATCATCTTGCGCGCCATGCGTTGGCTGGGCCTGGACTGGGACGAGGGTCCCGAGGTGGGCGGCGATTTTGGCCCCTACGCCCAGACTGAGCGCTTGGACCTGTACAAGCAGGCCGCCCAGAAGCTTTGGGACGAGGGCAAGGCCTATCCCTGCTTCTGCACCAAGGAGCAGCTCGACGCCGACCGCAAGGCCGCGCAGGAGCGCAAGGACCCCTTCCAGGGCTATCAGCGTCGTTGCCGCGATCTTGATCCCGAGGAGGCCCGCCGTCGCATCGAGGCTGGCGAGTCCTACGTCCTGCGTATTAAGGTGCCCGAGGACCGCGGCGACGTCGTCATCCACGACGCCGTCCACGGCGAGGTGACCTTCGACGCCAAGGAGCTCGACGACTTTGTCATCTTCCGCTCCGATGGCACGCCCACGTATAACTTCGCGACCGTCGTCGACGACGCCATGATGAAGATCACCCATGTCATCCGCGGCGACGACCACCTGTCCAACACCCCGCGTCAGGTCATGGTCTACGAGGCCCTCGGCGCGCCCGTGCCTACGTTCGCCCACATCTCCATGATCTTGGGTGCCGACGGCAAGAAGCTCTCCAAGCGCCACGGCGCCACCTCGGTGGAGGAGTACCGCGACGCCGGTTACCTGTCCGACGCCTTCGTCAACTATCTGGCGCTGCTCGGCTGGTCGCTCGACGGCGAGACCACAATCATTCCGCGCGATGTCCTGGCCAGCAAGTTCTCGCTCGACCGCATCTCCAAGAACCCGGCGACCTTCGACCCCAAGAAACTCGACTGGGTCAACGCCGAGTACATCAACGGCATGTCCGATGCCCAGTTTGCCGACGAGATCATGGTCCCCGAACTGCACGAGGCAGGCCTCATCGAGGGTAACGTCGAGTACGGCGAGGACTGGATTGATGCGCTTGCCGCCATCGTCAAGCCGCGCACCAAGATGCCGGCCGACGCCGTGACCGTCGCCGCTCCCATCTTTGCTACGGCCGAGACGCTCGAGTATGACGAGAAATCCGTTAACAAGGGCCTGGCCAAGGAAGGCATGGGCGCCATTCTGGACGCCGCCAAGGCCGCGCTCGAGGGCGTGGACGAGTGGACTGCCGAGGCCATCGATGCCGCGCTTGAGCCGCTGCCCGAGCAGATGGACCTTAAGAAGCGCGTGGTGTTCCAGGCCGTGCGCGTCGCCGTCTGCGGCAACATGGTGAGCCCTCCGCTGGGCGAGACCATGGCGCTCGTCGGCCGCGACGACTGCCTGGCGCGCATCGACCGCGCCCGCACGATGGCGCTGTAGTAGACGCGCAAACGCATGTATCCGAGCCCCGTTCCCTCGAGCGGGGCTCTTGTTTCTGTAGACGTATGGGATAGGAGGTGCTGGCGCCATGGCCGAGCAACTTTCGCTGTTTGGTTTGCCGGAACCGGAGAAGTCTCCGACGGCGCCGGCATCCGCTGCTGCCTTGGCCAAGCCCGAGCCTGTACCTGATTCCATTGTCGCCTACACGAGCGTGGTTCTCGACATCCCCACCCGTGCGCTGTCCGAACCGTTTGCTTACGGCATTCCCGAGTCCCTTGCCGACGAGGCCCAGGTCGGATCGACGGTCCTGGTCCACTTTGGCAACCGTGCCGCCGCAGGCTACATTGTCGACATTGCGCCCGAGCTGGGCGACCTGCAAGGCAACAACGCCATCGACCCTTCGCGCATCAAGCCCGTCGAAGCCATCCTCGGCAAACCGCTCTTTACCGCCGAGGCTGCCCGCATCGCGCGCTGGATGAGCCGCGAGTACGTCGCCACACTTTCCGAGTGCCTGCGCCTGTTCTTGCCTCCGGGTGGTAGTCCGCGCGTCGTTAAGGGCGATGACGGCGCATGGTCGGTTGAGCGCCCCGCCGTCAAGCCTATCCAAAACCGCTGGGTCATGCTCACCCCCGAGGGTTTCGACTATACGCCGCCCAAGACCGCCGTTCGCCAGCGTCAGCTCATCGAGGCGCTCCAATGCGGGCCGGTCACGACGCGCGATCTCAACCTGCTCTACAACAGCATGTCGGCGACCATCAAGGCGCTCGAAAAACGCGGCGTCGTGGTTGTGGAGGAGCGCCGTGCCTGGCGCGGCTGCAGCGAGCAGACTACGCTGTCTTCCGCGAGCGGCAAGGCGCCCGTCGCGCTCACGAACGGCCAGCAGCAGGCGCTCGCGCAGATAGATCGCGCCCGTCTTGACGCCCACGGCGATGTGGTCCTTGTCGACGGCGTCACCGGATCCGGCAAAACTGAGGTCTATCTCTCCGCCATCGAGCGCGTGCTTGCGGCCGGTCACTCGGCCTGCGTGCTCGTGCCCGAGATCTCGCTGACGGCCCAAACCGTTGGCCGCTTCCGCTCGCGCTTTGGCGAGACGGTTGCCGTGTTCCACTCGCGCCTTTCGGCCGGCGAGCGCCTGGACCAGTGGGACATGGTTGCCAGCGGCGCCGCACGCGTGGTCGTTGGTGCCCGCTCGGCGCTCTTTTGCCCGCTTAGCGACCTGGGTCTCATCATCATCGACGAGGAGCACGAGACCAGCTACAAGCAGGGTTCCAGCCCGCGCTACCATGCGCGCGAGGTGGCGGCCGAGATGGCGCGGCGCTACCGCTGCCCGCTCGTGTTGGGCTCCGCCACGCCTTCTGCCGAGGCCCTCGACCGCTGCCGCCGCGGCATGTATAACGGTGCCACCTGGACGCGTGTCGAGATGCCCGAGCGCCCGGGAAACGCCGTGCTGCCGACAGTCCGCATTGCCGACCTGCGCCGCGAGTTCTCGCACGGCAGCCGTTCCATGTTCTCAAAACCCTTGATGGAGGGCTTGGAGCGTGTGGTCGAGCGTCGCGAGAAGGCCGTGCTGCTGCATAACCGCCGTGGCTTTGCGCCGTTCCTGATGTGTCGCGAGTGCGGCTGCGTTCCCACCTGCAACCACTGCTCCACCGCGCTTACGTATCACGAGCGCACGCACACGCTGCAGTGTCACACATGCGGTTCGTCTTGGCGCGTGCAGCCCTATCCGGCGCCCACAAGCCGTTGCCCCAAATGTGGTAGTCGCTACCTTGCAAAAATGGGGCTGGGCACGCAGCAGATCGAGGACGCACTGCACCAGATGCTGCCCGAGGACGTCGCCATCATCCGCATGGATGCCGATTCCACGCGCGGCAAGGATGCGCACAAAAAGCTGCTCGAGCAGTTCGATGCGGCCGATTGCGCCGTGTTGCTGGGCACCCAAATGATCGCAAAGGGTCTCGATTTTCCCGAGGTCACGCTCGTGGGCGTGGTCAATGCCGACTTCGCCCTCAAGCTGCCCGATTTTCGCGCAGGGGAGCGCGCCTACGATCTGCTGGAGCAGGTCGCGGGCCGTGCCGGTCGCGGCGATCGTCCCGGCGAGGTCATCATCCAGACCTACCTGCCCGAGGATCCGGTCATTCGTGCCGTCGCTGAGCACGACCGTTCGATCTTTACCGACTACGATCTGGACCAGCGCCGCGACGCGCTGTACCCGCCGTTTGTTCGCCTGGTCAACATCTTGGTGTGGTCGGCGAACCGAGACGACGCGCAGGACTACATTGGGCGCATCGCTAAGCTCCTCAAGCGTCGCTGGCATGCCGCCGCGCCCGATTTTTTGCGGGCAGGGAGTGCCGTGCCGCAGGTGCTGGGCCCGGCTTCGTGTGTAATCGAGAGAGCCAAGGACCGTTACCGCTTCCATCTGCTTGTGAAGTCGCCCGTGGGGTACCATGTCTCTGATGATATCGACGCCTGCCTCAAAGAGGTGGGCTCTGTGCGCGGCGTGAGCGTGAGCGTTGACGTCGACGCCTATGATTTGATGTAACAACCCGAAAGGATGGCCATGGAAGCCAACGGAATCGTACTGTCGCCCGACCCTCGTCTGCGCCAGGAGTGCGCCGTCATCGAGGAGATCACCCCGGCGATCGAGGCGCTTGCCGAGAAGATGAAGAAGATGATGTTCGAGAACAGCGGCTGCGGCCTGGCTGCTCCGCAGATCGGCGAGCTTATTCAGCTCGTCACCATCGACTGCGACTACAGCGACAAGAACGACTACGACCCGTACGTGCTCATCAACCCTGTCATTGTTGAGCAGAGCGACCATCTGGTGCCGTTTAGCGAGGGCTGCCTTTCCATCCCTGGCATTAGCTGCGAGATCGAGCGTCCCGACCATGTCGTCGTCGAGGCGTACGACTTGGACGCAAACCTGATTCGCTACGAGGCTTCGGGCGACCTGTTCTGCGTGTGCCTGCAGCACGAGATCGATCACCTGCACGGCAATACCATGTTCGAGCGACTGAAGCCGATGCAGAGGCTCAAGGCAGTCAAGGAATACCAGGACGCCCTGGCCCGCGGCGCTCGACCGGGCGAGACGGAGTAGGTTTGTCCGTCCCCTTCCGCCGCAGGGCTTAGGTTTTGCTCCATGCTCAAACAGTCCTGCTCGCACGAAGAGCACATTAAGTGCTCTTCGGCTCGTGCGGAACTGCGCGTGGAGCAATAACCTAAGCCCTGCGGCGGAAGGGGACTGCGTTTACGTGCTCGTCTCTCCCGGGTGCCGTTGGGCCAGGGAGGGGCGTCTTCGCTGATAATTGCTTTGTTGGGAGGGCTGCTTTTGCTGCAGTCCTTTCTTTGTTTTTGGGTATATTTGAACGTGTTGAATTGATCTGGCGTCTTGGTTGGGACTTGGCCTGGCGCTGTTATTTGTAGCCTTCTTGGCTCTGGGTTTGAGGGGTCTATTTTATGCGTATTGTGTTTATGGGTACGCCTGATTTTGCTGTGCCTTCGTTGACTTCACTTGTTGAGGCTGGGAACGAGATTGCGCTTGTTATTACTCGTCCTGATGCTGTTCGTGGGCGTGGTAAGAAGCTGGAGCCGTCTCCTGTTAAAGCCAAGGCGCTTGAGCTTGGGTTGCCGGTTATTGAGGCTAATCGTATGACGCCTGAGGTTGTTGAGGCGCTTCAGGCTGCCCAGGCGGATATTTTCTGCGTGGCTGCCTATGGCTGCATTTTGCCCGATGAGGTGCTGCATATGGCGGCGCTCGGTATCGTGAATGTTCATGCGTCCTTGCTGCCTCGTTGGCGTGGGGCTGCTCCTATTCAGCGTGCGATTCTCGCTGGTGATGAGGTTGCTGGCGTTTCTATCATGCGCATTGGGCATGGCGTGGATACCGGCGCTTATTGCGCCCAGGCGTCTACGTCGGTTGCTGGCAAGCATGCCGAGGCACTGACTACGGAGCTTGGCGAGCTGGGCGGCAAACTGCTTGCCGATACGCTTCCTTCTCTTGCCGATGGCACCGCCGTGTGGATTGAACAGGATGAAGCGCTCGTTACCCATGCTGCCAAGATTTCTAAGCAGGAGATGCGCTTGGATCCGCACATGGCGGCGCTTGATTGCGTGCGTCATGTGCTGGCCTCGTCCGATACCGCGCCTGCTCGTTGCGTGATTGCCGGCAAGACTGTGCGTGTGCTCGATGCTGCGCCGGCTGATGTGTCGCTTGACGAGGGTCAGGTTCTTGTTAAGGCCAAGCGTGTTTACCTTGGCCTTTCCGATGGCTCGGTTGAGCTGCTCGAGGTTAAGCCTGACGGCAAGCGTGCTATGTCTGCTTCTGCTTGGGCTGCTGGCCTGCAGGATGCCGATCTTATCTGGGGTGTTCTGTCATGAGCAAGCTGTCTCCCGCGCGCAAGCTTGCGCTCGATGTGTTGATGGAGGCCGATCGCCGCGGCATGTATGCGCGCGACGTGCTGTCCTCTCGCGCATCGGCCAAGGCTATTGACCAGCGCGATTCCGCTTTTGCCGCCCGCTTGGCGCTTGGTGTGGCCGCCACGCAGGGTATTTTGGACGAGCTGCTCGACCTGTTTCTCGATAAGCCTAAAAAGGTTGCGCCGCGTGTTCGCATGGCGCTTCGTATCTCGGCCTTCGAGATGCTCTACCTTCATACCCCTGGCCGCGTTGCCGTAAGTCAGGGTGTTGAGCTGGTGCGCAGCGGAGCTAAGTCTGCCGCCGGTTTGACCAATGCCGTGCTGCATAAGGTTGCGGACAATGTTAATGACTTTGCCACTGCGTCCGATATAGACGAGTCTGAGCGACGCTTGGTTCTTCTGTCACGCCTGATGGGTCTACCGCGTTGGCTGTGCGCTCGCATTATGGCATCGTTCGACACGCCTGAGGGTGCGCTTAACTTTGCCGGCAATCTGGCCCCCGCGCCGCTGGCCCTGCATGAGAACGCCTTTGCGACTAAGCCCGATCCGTATATCTCGCAGCTCGTCGCGCCTGTCTTCCCGGGCTGCCATGCTCCGGTTGATGCCCAGGTTACCGTTGCTTCCGGTGTGTTTGAGCGTGCTGCCGCGGTGGCATCTGACCTCAACGCGCAGCTCATCGCCACAGCTGCTACGCGTCCTGGAAGCTGCCTTGAGATTGGTGCCGGTCGCGGTACCAAGACCTATGTGATGATGTGCCAGGCCAAGCGTGCCGGCTATGAACGACAGCATACGGCACTTGATCTGCACGACCGCAAGTGCGACCTCAATCTCGCGCGCCTGCACAAGGCGGGCATCAAGGGCGTGCGAACTGTCTCGGGCGATGCCTGCGAGCTCGATGAGGTGCTCACATCGTTTGATGCCATGCGCGGTGATCGGGTCAAGTTCGATACGGTGTTTATCGATGCGCCGTGCTCGGGCACCGGAACCATGCGTCGTCATCCCGAGATCCCGTGGCGTCTGACCGAGAACGACGTGACGTGCGAGCTGCCCAAGTTGCAGCTAACGATGCTTAAGGAGGCGGCCGCGCGTGTGGCTGCCGGCGGTGAGCTTATCTACGCCACCTGTTCGGTCTTTGATGAGGAGAACACGCAGGTGGTGGACGCGTTCCTGAGCTCTCCCGAGGGCGAGGGCTTTTCCGTGGCGCCGCTCTCCGAAGCCCAGATCCTGCAGCTTCCCGAGTTCGAGCAGGCCAAGAAGCTCGTATCCGTCCGTCAAAACGCTCGAGGCCTCTTCCAAAGCGTCCCGGTCAACGCCGATTCCTACGACGGCCACTTTTGCGCCAGGCTGGTCCGCAACTAACTACTAAGTTGCGGTGAAATAGGGATTGAATAGCGGCTTCAACTCGCCAAACAGTCCTTATTTCACCGCAACTCATAGAGATGCCTGGGTAGTTAAAGAATCAGCCCCGCGATCGGTGTCGGTCGCGGGGCTGTTTGGTTTCTAGTGGCTGTGCGGGCAGTTGGCGCAGCAGCCGCTGGTGGCGCTGGTGCTGGAACCACCGCTGCGCTGGTCGGTGTTGTAGAAGCCGCTGCCCTCAAACTTGATGCCGCTGGCCGAGAACGTCTTGGCGGCTGGAGCGCCGCAGCTCGGGCACACGACCTCGGGAGTCTCGGACATGGGATGCTCAACCTCAAACACGTTGCCGCAGCTCGAGCACTTGTAATCGTAGCGCGCCATAATACTTCCTTTTCAGCACAAAGCGGGCAGATCGCTCTGCCCGCATAAATTCAAACATCTGTAACTGTACCCTATATCGGGGGTTTTATCACGCTTCGCCCCAGAATCTATGGGTGTTGCGCAGGAGCTGTGCAGTTTTATCCTCGGCGGCTTCAATATCAGCCTCATCGGCCTGCCAGGTCCAGTTGCCCGTGGCGACACCCGGCACGTTCATGCGTGCATCGTCGCCCAGACCCAGCACGTCTTGCAGCGGCATCATCACGAGCGGTGCGTCGCTTGCCAACGCATCACCCATCAGCTTGCCTGCAAACTCCTTACCGCTCGGCTCGTCGCCGCCCGCAAAGGAACGCGTGCACCAACCGGCAAGCGTCGAGGTATCGTGCGTCGAGGTGTACAGAATCTTTCCCGGAGTGGGGTTAATCCCGTTGCGGACGTCGTAATCGCTAAACTCCAGCACGTCCATGCCGGGGAAGCCGCAGGTCGAAGCCATCGCGCGAACACCGGGTGTCAGGTAGCCCAAATCCTCGGCGATAAAGTTGAGCGGGCCCAGCTCGTCGTAGGCGGTCTGGAACAGGTCTTTGCCCGGGCCTGCCAGCCAACGCCCGTCGGCACAGGCCTTGCCCGTGGGAATGCTAAAGTAGCTGTGGAAGCCCAGGAAGTGGTCCAAACGCACACGGTCGTAGAGCGAGAACGCGCGGCGCAGACGGTCCATCCACCAGCGGTAACCGGTCTTCTTCATATGGTCCCAGCGGAAGGTGGGATTGCCCCACACCTGGCCCTCGGGCGCAAAGTTGTCGGGCGGCGCGCCGGAAATCTCAATCGCCTTGCCGGTATCGGACAGCCAGAAGTTCTCGGGCTCGCTCCACGCGTCGGCCGAATCGTCCGAGACATACATCGGAATATCGCCGATAACCTCGATGCCCTTCTTGTGTGCGTAGTTCATAAGCTCGCACCAGGCCAGGTCAAAGCGATACTGCATGTACGCCTGTAGCTCGGCCTCGTCGCAGAAGCGCTTGTCGTCGATCAGGTGCTCGTTGTAGCGCGCGACATCGGTCGGCCAATCGTGGCGCGACTCACCCTCAAAGTACTTTTTGACGGCCATATAGACACAGTACTTCTCGAGCCAATCGGCATTGCGATGCTTAAATGCGGTGTAGAGCGGATCGGCATCCTCGCCGCCGCGAGCCTTCCAGGTCTCAAAGTCGGCGGCCAGTTCCTCGTGGCTTTCGGGCAGCAGGTCGATATTGCCCGCAAAGGCCGAAGGGCCAGCGTAGGGGGAGCGGAAGAAGTCCGTCGGGTTGACGGGCAGGACCTGCCAGTAGCGCATGCCCATGGCGGCCAGGTGGTCGATAAAGCGACGCGTGGCCGCGCCGATCGTGCCGGGCTTACCGTCGTCGGTCGGCACCGAGGTGATATGGCACACGACGCCCGCGCCGTGATCGAGCGGCTCCTGCAGGCGCTGCTCGGCGTGGTGGTAGATGATCGACGAACCTAGCGGATACAGGTCGAGCGTGACCGTGCCGTTGTGAATCTCGCACTCGCGACCGCTAATAACGTCGCTCGCGCATTCACCGAGCGCCGGGATCGTCACGCGGTGCGAATTGCGCAGGCTGCGGTTGATGATGACGGTTGCGGACTCGCCGTCCTTGCCCGTGCGGTTGTAGGCCAGCACCTCGTCGTTGAGCGCGAAGGCCTTGATCTCGCCGTCGATCATAAACGGCAGCGCACGGCGCACGGCCGAGGCGTTCTTGACGATCGCGAGCGTGTCGAAGTCGTGCAGGTCTTCCTTGGTCGGCAGGGTACGACGGTTGCCTGGGTCGGTAAGGCCCTCCAAGCCGTACTCGTCGCCGTAGTAAATCGAAGGCACGCCGGGGAAGGTCATCTGCATAAGCGTGGCGAGCCAAAAACGGCTCTTGGCCAGGCCCATCGCGCCTTCGTCCAAGCGCCATTTGCTGCGCTCGCACTCGGGCAGTTGCGACTCGTCGGGGCCGCCGCCGAGCACCGAGATGATGCGCGGACGGTCGTGGCTCGACAGCAGATTGAGCGCGCAAGACAGGGCCTCGCGCGGATAGTTCTCGCGCAGGGTCTCGATGTCCTCGGCCGCCTGATAGGCGTTCTTGTAGCCCATCAAAAAGCCGATGACCATGTCGCGGAAGGGGTAGTCCATTGCGGAGTCCAGCTCGGAGCCCTGCAGGTAGCGGCGCAGGTGACCGTAGCTGATCTTGTTGGAGGCGTCTTCCCAGACTTCGCCGAGCAACAGCGCATCGGGCTTTTCGGCGAGCACGGCCTTCTTGATCTCGGCCAGGAAGTCGTCGGAGAGCTCGTCGGCCACGTCCAGGCGCCAGCCATGGGCACCGGCGCGCAGCCATTTGCGGATGACGCCGTCCTTGCCCAGGAGCTTCTCGCGTACCAGCTCGGAGTTCTCGTTGATGGCGGGCATGTTGCCCACGCCCCACCAGCAATCGTACGAGCCGTCCTCGTGGAAGGTGAAGGCGTCGCGCCACGGCGAATCCTCGCTCTGCCAGGCGCCCACGCCGGGGTAGTTGCCATAGCGGTTGAAGTAGATCGAGTCGTCGCCCGTGTGGTTGAAGACACCGTCCAGGATGATGGAAATACCCAGCTTCTCGGCCGCTTTGCACAGCTCGGTAAAGTCCTGCTCGGTGCCCAGAATCGGGTCGATCTTGGTGTAGTCGGCGGTGTCGTAGCGGTGGTTGCTCGTCGCCTCAAAGATGGGGTTGAGGTAGATGGCCGTAAAGCCCAGCTCGGCGATGCGCGGCAGGTCTTCCTGGATGCCCTTGAGTGAGCCGCCGTAGAAGTCCCAGGTGGTAATGGATCCATCGGTCGCGCGTTCATACACGGGCGGCTCGTTCCAGTCCTCGACCATACGACGCTGAATGCCCTTGCGTGGCTTTTCGAGCTCGGCCAATGTGCGCTCGCGCCAATGCTCGTCGCGTGCATAGCGGTCGGGGAAGATCTGGTAGACCATGCCGCGCTCATACCACTCGGGACGAACTTCGCGGTGTTTGTAAACGGTGAGCTGGAAGGACGGTACCTCGACGTAATCGTAGGTTACGCCCTCGCCGCCGGTGCGACCTTGCGGTGCACCCAAGCGGACCTCGGGCTGGCCCTCGATATTGCATATAAAGCTGTACCAGATAAGACAGGGCTCGGCGCACTTGAGCTCGCCGGTAAAGATACCGTCGCCTTCGTGGTCCATGGGGATGAGAGTCTCGCCGACGCCATCAACCCAGGTGCGCAGGGTAAGCGTTGCTTGGTTGGGGTCGGCATCCTCCAGAATCACCGAGAGTGCAACGGAAGTTCCAGTGGTCACAGCGCCAAAGGGGTTGCGAAACTGCGGCAGGCGGCTGTTGTGAATCAATCTCATAGTACGGTCCAGTTCTATACAATCATGGCCAACGGGTCATGGGCTTAACGCACAGTTCTTAAGTATATCGTTGTACTTTAGTTGTCTAAACCACAGCCGTTCACTATCGGCGAACGGTTGTCCTAGAAAATCGTTTTACCGCATCTATAGAAGAAGGGGGCGTCGCGTTAAACGACGCCCCCTTGCATGGTGAGGTTTGGTTTTTGATCGCCCGGATTAGCGGCGCTTGCGGGTGGCGGTTGCCTTGCGGACGGAGGTCTTCTTGGACGGTGCCTTTTCCTCAGCCGGAGCGGCGGGGGAGACCGGGGCCTCCTTGGCGGGCTCGGCCTTCGTAGCGGCCTTCGGGGCGGCTTCGGTCTTGGGCTCAGCCTTAACCTCAGGCGTTGCCTCAACCTTGGCAGCGGTCTTTGCCGCAGCCTTGAGCTCGGTCTTTACCTCGGGCTTGGCCTCAGCCTTGGAAGCTGTGGCCTTGGTCGTGGTCGCGGTCTTCTTGGCGGCCGTCGTGGCGCGCTTGCGCGTGGTGGTCTTGGCGGCCGGTTTAGCCTCAACAGGTGCCTCGGCCTTGGGCTCGGCAGGCGTCTCCTCGACCTTGGCAGCAGGCTTTGCTGCGGCCTTGGTGGCAGCCTTCGTAGCGGTGGCCTTGGTGGCCGTCGTCTTCGAAGCCGTAGCCTTCTTGGCGGCCGTGGCCTTGGTCGTGGCCGTCTTCTCGGCAGCGGTCTTTGCCGGAGCCTTGGTGGCCGGCTTGGTCTCGGCGACAGGTGCCTCAGTCTTGGCCTCGGCCTTTACCTCGGGAGCAGCCTCAGCTTCGGCAGCCTTCTTGGCAGCGGCGGTCGTGCGCTTGCGCGTGGTCGTCGTCTTGGTCGCAGCAGCCTTGGTCGTCGTGGCCTTCTTGGCCGTCGTCTTACGAGTCGTGGTCTTCTTGGCGGCAGGCTTCGCAGCGGGCTTCACATCAGGCTCTGCCTTAACAGGCTCGGCCACCTTCTCCTCGGCCTTGGGCTCTGGCTCGGCCTCAGCCTTAGGCTCCTCAACAGCGGCAGGCTCCTCAACAGGCGCAGCCTCCTCAACTACAGCCGCCGGCCTCTCGATCTCCGGATGCATAAAGAAGTACAGGTCCAGATACTTATCGGCCGAGCGCGTCCAGCTAAAGTCCTGGCTCATAGCCTGCGTGACCAGCTGGTTCCAGGCATCGCGGTTGTCCCAGAACAGGCGTGCCGCGCGGAACACGGCGTCGCCCATCTCGTCGCCGTTAAAGTTGCTAAACGAGAAGCCCGTGCCCTCGCCGGTAAACTCGTTGTACGGGATCACAGTGTCCTTCAGGCCACCGGTCTCGCGCACGATGGGCAGGGTGCCGTAGCGCATGGCGATGATCTGCGACAGGCCGCAGGGCTCAAACTTCGAAGGCATCAGGAACATGTCGGCAGCGGCGTACATACGCTGCGACAGCGCCGGGTCAAACTCGATGCGCGCGGCCATGGTGCCGGGGTATTTGTCCTGGAAGTAGCGCAGACCGTCCTCGTAGTCGCGGTCGCCGGTGCCCAGTACCGCCACCTGTACGCCGCCGGCCAGAATGCGGTCAAGCGCGTACATGACCAGGTCCATGCCCTTCTGACGCGTCAGACGCGTGACCATCACCATGAGCGGACGATCGTCGCGCACCTCGAGCCCCAGCTCTTCCTGCAGCTTGGCCTTGCAGACGGCCTTGCCGGAGCGGTCCTCAACCGTGTAGTTGGCGGCAATGCGCTTGTCGGTCGCCGGGTCAAAGCCCGCCACGTCAATGCCATTCAAAATGCCCTGCAGCGCGTAAGAGCGCTCGCGCAGCACGCCGTCCAGGCCCTCGCCAAACTCGGGCGTCTGGATCTCGCCGGCATAGGTGGGGCTCACCGTGGTGATGGCGTCGGCATAGCGCAGCGCGCCCAGCATGTAGTTGACGCTGCAGGCGTCGCAGCGTAGCTGCGAGGCGGCCGCCGGAATGTGCGCCACACCCAGGATGTCCTCCAACACGGTGTCGCTAAACTGGCCCTGGAACGCCACGTTGTGGATCGAGAACACGGTCTTCACACGGTCGTACAGCGGTAGGCCCTGGTAGAACTCGCGCAGGAACACGGGTGCCAGCGCCGTCTGCCAGTCGTTGCAGTGCAGGATGTCGCACTCAAAGCCGGCCGGCAGGTGCTGCAGACTCTCGGTGATGGCCTTGGAGAAGAACGCAAAGCGCTCGCCGTCGTCAAAGAAGCCGTACGGATAGTCGCGAGCAAAGTAGCGCTCGTTGTCGATAAACATATAGGTGACGCCGTCGTGCTCGAGCTTCTCCAGCCCGCAGTACTCGTTGCGCCATCCCAGGCTCACATAAAAGTCGGCAAAGTGCTCCATCTGCGCCTTGTACTCGTCCTTGATGGTGGCGTACTTGGGCACCATCACGATGACTTCGGCGCCGGCGCGAACGAGCGCCGCAGGCAGCGAGCCCGCCACGTCACCCAGGCCACCGGTCTTAACAAACGGTGCGCACTCGGCCGAGGCAAACACGATCTGCATCTTTTTGCTGGTTTCTGCCATATTGTCTCCCATGTTGCAATTCGAGAATAGCCGCCAGGTACAAACCGGGCGGCTATTCTTCAGTTTACGTGCGATTATGCGACGCCAATGTTAACGAGCGATGGTGGTATCGGAAGTTAACGGAGCCTTGCCCAGCACCAGGATGTTCTCGGGCGTGCCGCGAAGCTCGGTGTTGACAGGAACCACGTTGTTCTTGTCCAGGATGGCGTTCTCAACACGGGCGCCGCTCTTGATGACGCAGCTCTGGTTGATGATCGAGTTGGTCACCGAGGCGCCTTCCTCGACCACAACGCCGCGCGACAGGATCGAGTTGCGCACGGTACCCTTGATGATGCAGCCGGCCGAGATGATCGAGTTGCACGCGTGGCTGCCGGTCGCGTAGCGCGAAGGCGGCACGTCGTGGGCCTTGGTCAAGATCGGGCGCTCGGGGTCGAAGAGCTGGTCGGCCACGGTCTGGTCGAGCAGGTCCATGCTGCGGCGATACAGCGACTTCTCGCTAAACACGCCCACGACCTCGCCCTTGTACTCGTAGCTGCACACGTCGATGTTGCCAAAGTCGCCCTGGAGTGCCTCGAGCAGGTCCAGATAGTCGGCGGCCTGATAGTGATCGATGATCTCGAGTAGGGTCTCGCGGTTGACGATGCAGCAGTCCATGGACGCGTTATCGCCGTACACGACGCCGGCGCTCACGCCCGTCAGACGGCCGTTCTCGTTAATCTCGAGCTTGGTCTCGTCGTCAACGTTGCGCGTGGCCTTGCAGTACACGACGGTCATCTGGGCGCCGGAGTTCTCGTGCGCCTCGATGATGGTGTTGAGGTCCATGTTAAAGATAATGTTGGTGCCCATCATCACAACATAGGGCTTTTCCGAGCGCTGGAACAGCGTCTTGTTGGAGATGATGTCGCGCAGCAGGAAGCGCATGCCGCCCTTGGTGGTGCCGTACGCGTTGCCGGGGACCATGAACAGGCCGCCCTTCTTGCGGTCCAGACCCCAGTCCTTGCCCGAGCCCACGTGGTCGATCAGCGAGCGGTAGTTGCCCGGCATGACGACGCCGACGGTCTTAATGCCGGCATTCATCATGTTGGACAGCGGAAAGTCGATCAGGCGGTAGCGGCCCAAAAACGGGACGGACGCGATGGGGCGGTCCTTGAGCAGCACGCTGCCGTAGGTCGAAGAGTAGTTAGCGGTGATGTAACCGATGGCCTTGCGATTGATCATCGGATCATTCCCCCTTCCCGATAACGACGTCATTTCCAACGACGGCCGTATCCTTGGTGGTATCGACAGAGCCGAGCTTCACGCCCTCTTCGACCGTGGAGTTCTCGCCCAAAATAGCGCGGCAGATGTGCGCGCCGCTCTTAACGTGCGCACCCGGCAGCAGCACGGAATCCTCGACCACGGCGCGCTCCTCGATGACGACATCGGTCGAAAGGATCGAGTGGCGAGCGGTGCCGTAGATCTTGCAGCCGTTGGAGACCAGGCAGTCGTCCAGGCGACCATCCGGACCAATGTAGTGCGGCGGACGCGTGGTGATGTTGGACATGATGGGGAAGTGCTTGTCGAACAGATCGAACTCGGGGTTGTTGCCCAGCAGGTCCATCGAGGTCTCATGGAAGCTGGCGATAGTGCCGACGTCCTTCCAAAAGCCGTGGAACTCGTAGCTGTACAGGCGCTTGCCCTCGCCGAGCAGCTTGGGGATGATGTCCTTGCCAAAGTCGTGGCTCGAGCGCTGGTCCAGAGCGTCCTCCTCGAGCGCCTCGATCAGCACGTCGGCCGAGAAGATGTAGATGCCCATGGACGCGAGATTCGAATCGGGCTTATCGGGCTTCTCGGTGAACTTGGTGATGTGGCCGTCCTCGGGGTCGGTGGTCAGGATGCCAAAGCGGCTGGCCTCCTCCCACGGAACGGGCATAACGCTCACCGTGAGGTCGGCGTTGTTCTCAATGTGCGTCTTGAGCATCTTGCGGTAGTCCATGCGATACAGGTGATCGCCAGACAGAATCAGGACGTACTTGGGGTCGTTGGCCTTGATGTAGTCCAGGTTCTGCGTAATGGCGTCGGCCGTGCCCGCATACCAAGCGCCACCGGTCTGCGTCTCGTACGGCGGCAGGATCGACACGCCGCCGTCGCGGCTGTCCAGATCCCACGCCTCGCCGGAGCCCACGTAGGCATGCAGCAGGTAGGGACGGTACTGCGTCAGAACGCCCACCGTGTCGATGCCTGAGTTGGAGCAGTTGGACAGCGAAAAGTCGATAATGCGGAACTTACCACCAAAGCTAACCGCCGGCTTAGCGATCTTTTGGGTGAGTGCCCCCAATCGGCTGCCCTGTCCTCCTGCGAGGAGCATCGCGATGCATTCTTTCTTACTCATCGATTTCTCCTTCTGTCATCGATGTTTCTAACCCATTAGCGGCGGGCACGGCACCTGGTCGCGCCCGCCGAATAATGCCGTGCGGCAAAGGGAGCTCGCGCGCCTTTACGCGTGCCAGATCTCGTCGCGGTACTCGCGAATGGTGCGGTCGCTCGAGAACCAGCCGGAGGAGGCGGTGTTGAGCAGGGCCTTGCGGTTCCAGGTCTCCTGGTCGCCGTAGCTGCCGGTGAGCTTTTCCCACGCATCCACGTAGCTGCGGAAGTCCGCCATGACCAGGTCGGGGTCGTTGTTGTTCATGAGCTCGTTGTAGATGCTCTCGAAGTTGCCCGAAAGACCCGCAAAGGTGTTGTCCTTGAGCTCGTCCATCACGCGGCCCAGACGCTCGCGGTCGTTGTTGAGCGTATCCCACGCAAAGTAGCTGTTGGATGCCCAGAGCTGCTCGACCTCGGGAGCGGTCAGGCCAAAGATGGCCTCGTTCTCGCGGCCGGCCAGGTCGGCGATCTCGATGTTAGCGCCGTCGAGGGTGCCCAGCGTAATGGCGCCGTTCATCATAAGCTTCATGTTGGACGTGCCCGAGGCCTCCTTACCGGCCGTGGAGATCTGCTCCGAGATCTCGGCGGCGGGGTAGATGAGCTGGGCGTTGCTCACGCGGAAGTTGGGGATAAAGCAGACCTTCATGACCTCGTTGACGCGGGCGTCGTTATTGATGACCTCGGCAACGGAGTTAATGAGACGGATGGTCTCCTTGGCAAAGGTGTAGCTCGAGGCAGCCTTGCCGCTAAAGATGAAGGTCGTCGGCGTCACGTGGAAGTTGGGATCGGCGATGCGACGGTTGTAGATGTCCATCACCTTCATGATGTTCATGAGCTGGCGCTTGTAGGCATGGAAGCGCTTAACCTGAACATCAAAGACGGTGTTGGGGTCAATGACTAGACCGGTCTCGGCCTTAACGTAGGCGGCCAGGCGCTCCTTGTTGGCGCGCTTGGAGGCACCCACGGCCTTCAGGAACTCGGTGTCGTTCTGGAACTCTTTGAGCTTTTCCAGCTCAAAGGCGTCCTTGAGCCAGCCATCGCCAATGGCCTCGGTCACGAGCTTGGCGTAGGTTGGGTTGGACTCGGCAAAGAAGCGACGGTGCGAGATACCGTTGGTCTTGTTGTTGAACTTCTCGGGCGTTAAGGCATAGAAGTCCTTGAGCACGATGTTCTTGATGATATCGGAGTGGATCTTGGCCACGCCGTTGACGCTGTGGCTGCAAATCACAGACAGGTTGGCCATGCGAATCTCGCCGTCCCACAGAATGGCGGTCTGGCGCAGACGCTCCTGCCAGCCCTCCTGCGTGGTGTCGAACGACTCGTGCCAACGACGGCTGATCTCGTCGATGATCTGGTACACGCGGGGGAGGAGCTTGGAGAACGTGCCGATGGGCCACTTCTCCAGAGCCTCGGGCAGGATGGTGTGGTTGGTGTAACTCACGACCTGCGTCACGATGTTCCAAGCGTCGTCCCACTCGAGCTTCTTCTCGTCGATCAGGATACGCATGAGCTCGGGGCCGCACATGGCGGGGTGGGTGTCGTTGGTGTGGATGGCCACAAACTGCGGCAGCAGCTCCCAGTTCTCGCCGTGCTCCTTCTCAAAGGTGTCGAGCAGGCTGTAGATGCCGGCCGAGACAAACAGGTACTCCTGCTTCAGGCGCAGCAGACGGCCGTGCTCGCCGGCGTCGTTGGGGTAGAGGATGGCGCTGATGGCCTCGGCCTCGGCGCGCTCGGCATCGGCCTGGGCGTAGTCGCCGCGGTTGAAGGCCTCCAGGTCAAAGTGCTCCTCGACCGGCTCGGCAGCCCACACACGCAGCTTGTTGACGGTCTCGCCGGCATAGCCGACCACGGGGATGTCATAAGGGACGGCCAGGATGTCCTGCGTGTCCACCGTGCGGTAGAACGTGCGGCCGTTCTCCTCAAAGCCCTCAACATGGCCACCAAACTTGATGGTCACGGCCTTGTCCTGACGGCGGACCTCCCAGGGATAGCCGTGGGTGAGCCACTCGTCGGTAGCTTCGACTTGGCTGCCGTTGACGATCTCCTGCTTAAACAGGCCGTAGCGGTAGCGCATACCGTTGCCGTAGCCGGCAATGCCCTCGGCTGCCATGGAATCCAGGAAGCATGCGGCAAGACGGCCCAGGCCGCCGTTGCCCAGCGCCGGATCGGGCTCCTGGTTCTCGATGACGGAAAGGTCGAAGCCCATGTCGTCGAGCGCCTCGGCGACCATATCGCGCACGCCAAAGTTGAGCAGGTAGTTGTCGAGCAGGCGGCCGATCAAAAACTCGATCGAGAAGTAGTACACGCGCTTTTTGCCCTCGGCGGTGGCGCGGGCGTCGCTCTTGGTGGCAACGGTGCGGGCCTTCTCGGCCACGAGCTTGGCCAGGGCATTAAAGCGGTCGAGGTCGCTGGCGGCCTCGACGCTCTTGCCGCTGATGCTCATGACAGCATCGCGATAGAGCTCGGTAAACTCCTGCTTGTTGTCGAAGATCTTATTCATACGCTCCTTTCCCCCGGGGATGTTTCTCCCGGAACGGTTATGACTTGTATCCTACGCCCCTTCGGGGCGGGTAATTACAGCTGTAACGGCTTTGTTACGCATCCTTGGCAGACAACTTAACAGAAGCAGACTTGGCCTTGGCAACAGCCTTTTTGGCAGCCGGCTTTTTGGTCGCGGTAGCCTTAGCAGCGGGCTTTGCGGCGGTCTTGGCCTTGGCAGCGGGCTTGGTAGCCTTCGCCTTGGCCGGAGCCTTCTTGGCAGCCGCAGGCTTGGGCTTCACCGAGGACGTGCGCTTCTTGGGCGCAGCCTTGGGCTCCTCAATCACCGGCGGCTTGTAGCTGCTGGGGCCGCGGCGCTTAAGCACCACACCTGCCAGGCCAGGCACCTTAATCTCAATGGAGTCCATCTGCCCGTTCCATGGGTAGGGCTCGCTCGAGCAGGTGTAGGGCTCATCGCCGGCGTATCCGCTGCCGCCAAACTCGGGACGGTCGGAATCGAAGATGACCTCCCAGTCGCCCTCGCGCGGCACACCTACGCGGAAGCTCTCGTAGCTCGCCGGGTCAAAGTTGATCAGGATCACCAGGTCGTCATCGATGTTCTCGCCTTGGCGCACATAGCTCACGATGGATTGCTTGGAGTTGTCCGCGTCAATCCACGTAAAGCCGTCGTCGGTGTAGCCGCGCTCGTACAGGGCGGGCTCGGCGGTGTACAGGTGGTTGAGCGCCTTGATAAACGCCTGATGGTGCGCATGGGTCTCGTACTGCTCGGTTAGGAACCACTGGATGGACTCATAGTACCGCCATTCGATAAACTGGCCGATCTCGTTGCCCATAAAGTTGAGCTTGGCACCGGGGTGCGTCATTTGGTAAAAGGCAAGCGTGCGCAGGCCGGCAAACTGGCGCCACCAGTCGCCCGGCATGCGGCCGATGAGCGAGCATTTGCCGTGTACGACCTCGTCGTGGCTCAGCGGGCAAATGAAGTTCTCGGTAAAGGCATACATAATGGAGAACGTAAGCAGCCCGTGGTTGCCGGGACGCCACGGAAAATCGGTCTGCATGTAGTGCAGGGTGTCGTTCATCCAGCCCATGTCCCACTTGTAATGGAAGCCCAGGCCGCCGTCCTGCGGCGGATAGGTCACGAGCGGCCACGCGGTGGACTCCTCGGCCATCATCATCACGTCAGGGTAGTGCGCCTCAACAGCGCAGTTGACCTGACGGATAAACGCGCTGGCGTCCAGGTCCTCCTCGGTACCGTACTTGTTGAACTTCTTTTGGCCCGGATCGTCGATGCCAAAGTTGAGGTACAGCATGCTGGAAACGCCGTCCATGCGAATGCCGTCCACGTGGAAGTTCTCGAGCCAGTACAGCACGTTGGAAACCAAGAAGGAGCGGACCTCACCACGGGCGAAGTCAAACTTGTGCGTGCCCCAGTTGGGGTGAATCTCGTGCTCAAACAGCATGTGGCCGTTAAAGGTGGCAAGGCCGTGGGAGTCGGCACAAAAACCGCCGGGCACCCAGTCCATGATTACGCCGATGCCCGCCTCGTGGCACGCATCGATAAAGTGCATGAGCTGCTGCGGATTGCCGTAACGCGACGTGGCAGCATAGTAGCCGGTCGTCTGGTAGCCCCAGGAGCCATCGAAGGGATGCTCCATGAGCGGCATAACCTCGATATGCGTATAGCCCATGTCGTGCACGTAGTCCACGAGCTCTACCGACAGGTCGTCGTAGGTGTAAAACTCGCCGCGCTGCGCGGGGAAGGGATCCATGGGGCCGGGGTAGTTGCCGTACTCGTCCGGCTCGCCCTGCGGCGCATCGCCGTGGCGCTTCCACGAGCCAATATGCACCTCGTAGATGTTAAGGGGCTGAGACATGTGGTTGTGGCTGGCGCGGCGCTTGAGCCACGCGGCGTCGTTCCACTGGTAGCCATCGAGGGTCCACAGTACGCTGGCGGTACCCGGGGGGCACTCGGCCTTAAAGGCGTACGGATCGGCCTTGTAGAGCTTTTCGCCCTCGTTGGTCTCGATAAGGTACTTATAGAGCTGACCCTGCTCGGCGCCAGGAATAAAGCCTTCCCAAATAGCGCTTGTATGCATGGGCACCAGCGGGTTGGCTTCCTCATCCCAGTCGTTAAATTCGCCAATGACGTGGACGCTCTTTACGTCGGGCGCCCAAACGCAAAAGCGCCAGCCACGCGTACGGTTCTGCGTGTCGGGGTGCGCGCCCATCTTTTCCCAGCTGCGCTCCCATGTGCCGATGCCAAACAGGTAGACATCGTCCTTGGTGAGCTCCGGTGCATGCGGGGCGGCTTTACGGGTAGCGGGCTTTTTGGGTGCTGGCTTTAGCTTTGTATCGCTCACGTTTGATCCCATCATGACGCGGCAGCGTGTTGCCTTGGTGACTAGATGCGAAAGGTCCAAGGCTGCACGAATCGAAGGGACGGCGATAGTTCTATGATTCGTTCCACCTCGCGTGCTCGGTGGAACTTTCGGCAGAAACTACGATAACACCTGTACGTTAGTTTTATGGACGAAAGCGGATTTGCGAGGGCGTTTAATCGGTAAGCGACATGTTTATACCACTGGCAGAATTGCCGTGGTAAAACCCTTGACAGTTTTACCAATTAGGGTTTCAAAACTGATAGGCTTACGTTTGGTAAAACGTTTTTAGCAGGTTGTTTACCATTTGACATCGAAAGGCTCGTTTATGAACCACATCGCTGCTCCAAGTGTTGCTTTTATTTTCGATTGCGACGGAACACTGGTTAATAGTTCCCCCGTCTGGGGCCATGCACAGACCGAGTTATTGTGCCGTCATGGCATTGATGTGACGGTCGACGATTTTGCCCAGTTTGAGCATCTTTCGCTGGAGGACGAGTGCCGGGCCTACCACGATACGTGGAGCATTGGCGCAAATGGCGAGGAGCTGTATCGCGAGCTGGGCGAGATTCTGATTGATGGGTACTCCAAGGTGTCGCCGCGGGAAGGGCTCCTGGCATTTTTGGAGCAGGCGAAGGCTGCGGGCATTGCCATGTGCGTTGCCACGTCCACGCCGGCCGAGCTTGTAAAGTCTGCACTCGCTGGTGCCGGGCTTGACGCCTACATGGAGTTTATTACCACGACGGGTGAGGCGGGGCGCTCCAAGCAGTTCCCGGATGTGTACGAGCTGGCGTTGCGCCGTCTGGAGGAGCGCCACGGGCGCAAGTTTGAACGCGCGTGGGTGTTTGAGGACGCGGTCTTTGGCCTTAAGAGCTCCGGCGCCGCCGGCTTTAAGCGCGTGGGTATCTATGACCCTCATGGCCGCATGGAGCGCGATGAGGTGCGCGCCAACTGCGACATCTTTATCGATAGCTATGAAGAGCTTGCGCTCGATAGCGTACTGGCGTTTGAGGGATAGGCGAGGGCCGTGGCTTACAAGGTATTGGTTGTGTGCGGCTCGCCGCTGGTGGCAAGTGCCGAGTTGCTGCGCCGCCTGTCAGGGGAGTGCGACAACATCGTTGCCGTAGATCGCGGCTTAGACGCCCTGCTGGGTGCCGGCTTGAGCTGCGACGTCTACGTGGGCGACGCTGACACGGTTAGCGATGAGGGACGCGCTCTGGTCGATGCCGCTGCCGATTTTGAAGTAGAACGCCACAACCCCTACAAGGACTATACCGATCTCGCACTAGCCCTAGACACCATCCGCAGCCGCTGGCCCGGAGCCGAGCTGTACGCAAGCTGCGCCACCGGAGGCCGCCCCGACATGGCCCTGGCCGTGCTGGGCCTACTAGCAGGCTATACGGACGCCCCCGTCTGGATCGAAGAAGACGAAGTGACGACCAGAATCCTCCACCAGAACGAAACCTGGACCATCGAAAACGCAACCGGCAAAACCTTCTCCATAATCGCAATCGCCCCCAACACCGAAGTAAGCGAACACGGCTTGGAGTGGGAACTAGATCACGCCCCGCTAGGCTTGTTGGCCGACACCGGCATCTCTAACGTCGTCAGGGGAACGGCCAAGATCCAAGTCCACACCGGTATCGCCATCGCTTACCTCTACAAGTAAGGACTATCCCATCAGGGTTTTATCGGGACGGTGGATAAAAATAATCGCTCGTAGAGTGATTATTTTTGCCCCGTCCCAGGAAAACCCGTAAGGAGGATAGGGTTGATTTCCGATCTCAGCCGAACACATTGAGCGGATAGGACGTTCCCGCAGTTAGCCGAACGCCCCCGCGGCCCCTCCTGGGGTCCGGGGGCGCCCTTTTCCCAGTTGAAGGAACGG
>DBGDDN010000052.1:0-11825 GCA_048343195.1 Collinsella sp. | reverse complement strand
GCGCGCCAGGGAGATAGTGGACGAGATAGTCGAGAAGCGCGGTCTCAAGAAGGAGTAACATCGGGACTTGCAGCGACGGACCTCAGGACACTCTTACACCACGTCTGCGCGCGCGACCACCCACCTGAGCAAAAGCGCTCAAGTTCGGTGTTCGGGGACGCCAACCGGTCCGCAATGCATGCAAGTCACAGCTCCGGCAACCGTTGAACGGGCAAAACCTACCGTTCACCCCATGGTTGTTAGGTGAACGTTCACCTTTTGAGTCGTAATGGATTAGTATGGTGAACGTTCACCTAAAGGATAACGAGCGCGCCGTGCGCCCGCGTTGCCAGCAAAGGGGCTGTTTGATGAAAAACTTTATGGACGATCAGGATTTCCTGCTGAGCACCAAGACCGGTGAGGAGCTGTTCCACAACTTTGCCGAGGGCATGCCCATCGTCGACTATCACTGCCACATTTCTCCCAAGGAGATTTGGGAGGACAAGCGTTTCGAGAACATCACCGAGGTTTGGCTGGGCGGCGACCACTACAAGTGGCGCCTGATGCGCGCCAACGGCGTCGACGAGCGTTTTATCACTGGCGACGCCCCTGCTCGCGAGAAGTTCCAAAAGTGGGCCGAGACCCTGGGTCGCTGCGTTGGCAACCCCGTCTTTGAGTGGAGCCACCTGGAGCTTAAGCGCTACTTTGGCTACGAGGGCGTCCTCAATGGCAAGACTGCCCAGGAGGTCTGGGACCTTGCCAACGCCAAGCTCGCTGAGGCTAGCTTTACCTGCCGCAACCTGATCAAGCAGTCCAACGTCCGCATGATCTGCACTACCGACGACCCCGCCGACAGCTTTGAGTGGCACAAGAAGATTGCCGCCGACGACAGCTTTGACGTTCAGATCGTTCCCGCCATGCGCCCCGATGCCGCTTTGCGCATCGAGCGCGGCCAGGAGTTTGCCGACTACTGCAAGCACCTTTCCGAGGTTGCCGGCGTTGAGGTCAGCGACTTTGAGGGCATGAAGGCTGCCATTTCCAAGCGCTACGACGTTGCTCACGAGCTGGGCTGCCGCGCCTCCGACCACGCACTCGACTACGTTATGTACGTCCCGGCTACCGCCGACGAGATCGAGGCTATCTTTGCCAAGGGTCTGGCTGCCGAGCCGCTTACCGAGGAAGAGGTCCTCAAGTACAAGACTGCCTTTATGCAGTTCGTTGCCGGCGAGTATGTCCGTCTGGGCTGGGCCATGCAGCTGCACTTTGGCTGCAAGCGCGACAACAACCGCGCCATGTTCGCCAAACTCGGTCCCGACACCGGCTACGACTGCATCTCCAACTACACGCCGTCCGACCAGCTCGCCGATTTCCTCAACTCCATCCAGGAGACTTGCGGCCTGCCCAAGACCATCCTGTACAGCCTGAACCCCATCGATAACACCATGATCGATACCGTCATGGGCTGCTTCCAGGAGGCTCCGACTGCCGGTAAGATCCAGAACGGCTCCGCCTGGTGGTTCAACGACAACGAGGTCGGCATGCGCGAGCAGCTTACGGCTCTGGCTAACGAGGGCGTGTTGGGCAACTTTGTGGGCATGCTTACCGATTCCCGCTCCTTCCTGTCCTATCCGCGCCACGAGTACTTCCGTCGCGTGCTGTGCAGCGTGATCGGCGAGTGGGTCGAGCAGGGCAAGTACCCGGCCGACATGGAGCTGCTGGGCGAGGTTGTGCGCGACATCAGCTACAACAATGCGGTCCGCTACTTTGGCTTTGACCTGGACACCGTCGAGGCCTAAGCCCGCATCGAATCACATCGAACACGGGAGCGCCGTTGCCACACACGGCGCCCCCGTTTTGCTTGCACGCTAACAGCTATCTAAGGAGAGACACAGATGGAGAACATCAGCTACGATGCGCTCGAGAAGATCGGCTACAAGGGCTATCTGCTGCCCAAGGACGCTCCCGAGAAGGTTCTACAGTTTGGCGAGGGCAATTTCCTGCGCGCCTTCGTCGACCGTTTCTTTGACATGGGCAACGAGGCCACCGGCTGGAACGGCAAGGTCGTCATGGTGCAGCCCATCAGCGGTGCCTTTGGCTTTGCCGACGGCATCAATGCCCAGGACGACCTGTACACCGTGCTGGTGCGCGGCAAGGAGAACGGCAACACGGTTGACGAGTCCCGCGTGATCAGCGCCTGCAGCCGCTGCCTTAACCCGTATCGTGAGGACGACTACCGCGCCATGATGGAGGTCGCTGTCTCCGACGACCTAGAGATCATCGTCTCCAACACCACCGAGGCCGGTATCGCCTATGACCCGTCCTGCAAGGCCGACGACATGCCACCTGCGAGCTTCCCCGCCAAGCTTGCCCAGGTGCTCCACACCCGCTGGGCTGCCGGTAAGCCGGGCGTCATCGTCCTCGCCTGCGAGCTCATCGATCACAACGGCGAGGAGTTGCTGCGCATCATGAACCAGTATGTGAGCGACTGGGGCTGGGAGGACGAGTTTGCGCAGTGGATGGCCAACGACTGCACCGTCTGCACCACGCTCGTCGACACCATCGTACCGGGCCGTATCCGCGACGCATCCGAGGCCGCCGCGGTGGCTGAGCGTCTGGGCTACGAGGATCCCTTCCTGGCCGTGCGCGAGCCCTTTCAGATGTGGGGCATCCAGGGTGACGAGTCGCTTGCCGAGAAGCTTCCCTTTGTGAAGGCTGGTCTTCCGGGTGTCTTTGTGACTCCCGACGTCACCCCGTACAAGAAGCGCAAGGTCCGCATCCTCAACGGTGCCCACACCGCCTTCGTTCCGGGTTCCTGGGTTGCCGGCTTTGATATCGTGCGCGACTGCATGCATGACGAGACCATTCGCGGCTTCATGAACACCATGCTCTACGACGAGGTCATTCCGACGCTTGCCGCCGACTTGGATGTCGAGGACTGCAAGGCCTTTGCCGCCGCCGTCGAAAACCGCTTCGACAACCCGTTTATTGATCATGCGCTGCTCTCCATCTGCCTCAACTCCACGGCTAAGTGGCGCGCTCGCGACCTGCCCACACTCAAGGACTACGTTGCCGAGACCGGCAACCTGCCCAAGTGCCTGGCGACGAGCCTCGCTACGCTCATCTCCTTCTACACGCAGGAGCTCGTGTCCCGCGAGGGCGACGGCCTGCACCTGCGTCGCTCCGACGGCACCGAGTACACCGCTCAGGACGACGCCTTCGTGCTCGACTTCTACGCCGCCCATGCCGGCGCCGACGATGCCCAGCTGGTGCACGACGTGCTCACCAACGAGCAGATGTGGGGCGAGGACCTTACGCAGATCGCAGGTCTTGAGGAGTTTGTCGTCAGCGCGCTCGCTGTCGTGCGTGCCGAGGGCGCCAAGCAGGCCTTCGCCAACGCTCAGGCGTAAATTTCCGGCGCAGACGCGGGCGCGGGACGGCGTGCCCGCGTCTCGACTTCTGCTCAACCTGTAGGGTTAGGACCATTTGTAATGAATACTATCCAGATCAATCCGGCCGATAACGTGATCGTTGCGCTGTCGCCGCTTGCCAAGGGCACTGCCGTCGCGGTTCCCGGGGTGGGCGAGGTCGTGGCCGTGGAGGATATTCCGCAGGGCCATAAGATGGCGGTGCGCGCGATTGCCGCAGGGGAGGACGTCATCAAGTACGGCCTTCCTATCGGCCATGTGACGGGCGATGTCCAGCCCGGTCAGTGGCTCCACACGCACAATGTGAAGACCAACCTTTCGGGCGAGGTCGAGTACGCCTACAACCCCACGCATCCGGTCGTGGATCCCGTTGAGCCTGAGACCTTTATGGGCTTCCGCCGCGCCGACGGTCGTGCCGCGACGCGTAATGAGCTGTGGATCATCCCCACGGTCGGCTGTGTCAACGAAGTCGCCCGTGCCATGTGTGAGCAGGCCCAGGATCTGGTCGATGGCTCGCTGGAGGGTGTTTACTACTTCCCGCATCCCTTTGGCTGCTCGCAGACCGGCGCCGACCATGCCCAGACGCGTCGTCTGCTGGTGGCGCTCTCGCGTCATCCTAATGCGGCCGGCGTGCTGTTCCTGTCGCTCGGTTGCGAGAACTGCACACACCAGCAGGTGCTCGACGAGCTCGGTGACTTCGATCACGAGCGCGTTCGCTTTCTCACCTGCCAGGATGTAGCCGACGAGCAAATCGAGGGTCACAAGATTCTGGCCGAGCTGGCAGACCTGGCAAAGCAGTCCAAGCGCGAGCCCATTCCGGCCTCCGAGCTGGTCATTGGTCTTAAGTGTGGCGGCTCCGACGGTCTTTCGGGCATTACCGCCAACCCCACGATCGGTCGCGTGAGCGATATGGTCGTCGCCCGTGGCGGCACGTCGGTGCTTACCGAGGTGCCCGAGATGTTTGGCGCGGAGAGCATCCTGCTCGACCGTTGCGAGAATGAGCAGGTCTTTAACGCTGCCTCCGACATGCTCAATGGATTTAAGGACTACTTTATTAGCCACGGCGAGGTCGTTTATGAGAACCCGAGTCCCGGCAACAAGGACGGCGGTATTACCACGCTCGAGGACAAGAGCTGCGGCTGCGTGCAAAAGGGCGGATCTGCCCCCATCGTCGACGTGCTGCCGTATGCCGGCCAGGCAAATAAACACGGCCTGAACATGCTGTGCGGTCCGGGCAACGACATGGTATCCACCACGGCGTTGACGGCTGCCGGCTGCCACGTGATTCTGTTCTCGACCGGCCGCGGCACACCGTTTGGCGCGCCGGCGCCTACCCTCAAGGTGTTCACCAATCAGCGTTTGTGCGACCACAAGGCCAACTGGATGGACTTTAACGCTGGCGTGATTGCCACGGGTGAGCGTACGCTCGACGAGGCTGCCCACGATCTGTACCAGCTGGTGCTGGAGACGGCGAGCGGTAAGCTCACGAGTGCTGAGCGCCGTGGCTGTCACGAGATCAGTATCTGGAAGGACGGCGTCTGCTTGTAGCGATGACACGTTGAGCGCGTGATTGAATAAGCTGCTGCAAAGACTGGGCGACCCCGCCGAGGACAATTTCGGCGGGGTCGTTTTTCGTTTCTCGTTGCGTTGTCGTGCACGGCTTTTTTGGGGAAGGGTGCCCGGCACCTCCCTCATCTCCAGAGAACAATGAACGTTCACCTAGTTGTTGCGTGGTGCTGAATTGACTTGATAATCAAAAATGCAGGGATTTTTTCATTTTCAGGCCCGTTCAACGGCAAAAAACGACCGTTCAAGGATAATATACAAGTGAACGTTCACCTATCATAAGCAATCGCGCATAATCTAGCTAAACGTTCACCCTGAACGGCATGCAGACAGACGTCGGTATGGACTCAAATGTCTTGTTACAAGACAATCGAGAAAAGAGAGGGAGCTCGATGACTAATAAGATCGGAAAAAAGCGCAAGATCACATTCTGGACGCGCTTGGGCTTTGGTATGGGCGGTATGCTCAATTCCGGTGCCCGACCTTTACGCACAGTTACATGGTGCTGTTCCTGTCCACGGAGTGTGGCCTGTCCGCAGGTGAGGCTGCACTGATCAGCTCGTTTGCCATCTATGTCAACGCCATTCTTTGCCCGCTGATGGGCTTTGTGGCCGATAACTTCTATGCCACCAAGATTGGCCGCATCTTTGGTCGTCGTCGTTTCTGGATCTTGCTGGCCATCCCGATGATGATCGCCGAGCCGCTCATCTTCGTGGCTACGCCGTTTGGCTTCCCGTACTACTTTGTGCTGTACCTGATCTACAACGTCGCGTACACGTTCTGCACCGCCAACCTGTCGCCGCTTACCATCGAGATGACCGACGACTTCAAGGAGCGTACGTACCTCACCGGCTACAAGCATCTCTTTGGTAACGCCGCCGGCTTCCTGATGGCTGCACTTGTGGGCTTCGGCTTTGGCACCTTCGGCGAGACCAACCCGTTCAGCTACTTCATCATCGCTACGGTCAACGCTTCGGTCATGGCAATCTCGCTGCTCTGCGTGTACCTGTCCACGTGGGAGCACACCCCCGAGGAGGTCGCTCAGGAGAAGATCGAGAGCGTCGGCGAGGGTATCAAGAAGTTCTTCATCGACGTTATCTCCACCTTCCGCAACAAGTCCTTCCGCAAGGTTCTGTACGCACAGGTCTCCACAAAGCTCGCCGCCGCCTGCTGGTCTGCCTGCCTGTCCTTCTTCATCGTCTACTGCCTGCAGATTCCTAAGTCCTACGAGTCCGTGATGGAGATGCCTGGCAAGGTCGTCGCTATCGTCTGCACCGCCATCTGGGTCGCCCTCATGGCCAAGAAGGGCTTCCACAAGTCTTGGTACCTCGCAAATGTCGGTTGCGCTGCGTGCATCATTGCCTACAACTACTTCGCCTTTGGTCAGATCAACGGCACCTCCACGGTCGCCATCGCCATGATCGCCTACCCCATCATCTTCGCCATCTGGAAGTTCTTCTACGTCGGCTTCCAGTACCTGCCCGATGTTCTGCTCAACTACATCCCCGATGTCGATGAGCTCATCACCCTGCGTCGTCGCGAGGGCATCTACAGCTCCGCGCAGCAGCTCTGCCAGCAGATCGCCCAGGCCATCGCCGTCAACGTGTGGGCTATCGTCCTTGCTGCCTCCGGCTTCATTCAGACCGCCGGCAATAGCGACGCCGTGACCCAGCCCGCTACCGTGCCTCTGTATATCTGCGGCTACATGATCATCGGCTGCGCCGGCTTCTTCCTGCTTGCGGCCGTCCTTGCCCGCGGCATCAAGATCGACAAGGAGCAGTGCGACGTCCTTTGCGACGAGATTCACCGAGTCAAGGAGGGTGGCAAGATGGCCGACGTCAAGCCCGAGGTCAAGGCGCTTTGCGAGGAGCTCTCCGGCTTTAAGTACGAGGACTGCTTTGCCCACAACAACGTTGGCTTCCAGGACGGTAGCGTAACTCCCGCCGAGTAAGGCCGACATATCGTCCAAATCACAGGGCCGTGCCACCGGAATTCCGCCGGCAGGCACGGCCCTTTTTCAACAGCGTACAATTTGCCTTTAGAGCATCTTTTTGAGGGAGAAACCCATGGAGACGAACGTTATCTGGCGCAACGCGCGCGCGGCGGTTATCGAGCTTGACGACGGCGGTTACTTTACCTGCGCCGATACGTGGGAGATCTTTGTCAACGACGAGCCCGCCGGTACCACGAATACGGTCGAGACCTATGTCGACGGCCTGATCCCCGGCAAGCGCAACCTGGTTCGTTTTGTTTGTGGCGAGCGTGAGCTGAGCGTAGGTGTCACCACGCCGGCTGAGCCCTTTACCATCAACGTTCGCGACTGTGGCGCCAAGGGCGATGCCGAGCACGACGACACCACCAACATCCAGGCTGCCATCATGGCCTGCCCCAAGGGCGGGCGCGTGCTGATCCCCGCCGGTAGTTATCGCATCAAGTCCCTCTTCCTTAAGAGCAATATCAACATCGAGCTCGCCGAGGGAGCGGTGCTGTTGGCCCGTCACGATCGCGCGGCGCTTGCCTACATTCCGGGCACGGTCACAGGCGACGAGGGCGCCGGGTATGCCGGCACCGATATGCTGCCCCTGGGCCGCTGGGAGGGCGAGAGTTTCTCGACCTACTGCTCTACCTTTACGGGTCTGAGCGTGCACGACGTGTGCATCTATGGTCGTGGTGCCATCGACGGTCAGACTGATTTTGCCGAGGACAACTGGTGGAACAAGGACTTTAAGAACATCTTTCGCCCGGAGGAGGGCCGCGAGGTCGCCCGCCCGCGCATGATCTTCCTATCCGAGTGTGAGAACGTGAGCTTGGCCGGCTTCACCGTCCGCAACAGCCCGGCGTGGAACATCCACCCCATCCTGTGCGAGCACGTCGATGCGCTCTGCCTGTCCATCGAGGGCCCCAAGAACTCCCACAACACCGACGGCTTCGATCCCGAGAGCTGCGGTTTTGTTCGCATCCTTGGTTGTCAGTTCTCAGTGGGTGACGACTGCATCGCCATCAAGAGCGGCAAGCTGGGCATTGAGCCCGAGCTTCGTCCCGCCACGCACGACGTGCTGATCTCTCACTGCTACATGCACGATGGTCACGGCGCCGTGGTCCTGGGTTCAGAGGCTGCCGGCGGCATCAAGGACCTTACCGTGAGCAAGTGCCTCTTTGAGCGCACCGACCGCGGCCTGCGCGTCAAGACCCGCCGCGGGCGCGGCAAGGATGCCGTCAACGAGGGCATTACCTTTGAGCACATTCGCATGGACGAGGTGCTCACGCCCTTCGTGGTCAACTCCTTCTACTTCTGCGACAAGGACGGCAAGACCGACTACGTGCAGTCTCGCGAGGCACTGCCCGTCGACGACCGCACGCCCGGCTTTGGTGCCACGACGTTTTGCGATATCGAGGCCACTAACTGCCACGCGGCCGCTGCCTACATCACGGGCCTGCCCGAGAGCAAAGTAACGCGCCTGACGTTCCAGGATGTCCACGTGACCTTTGCCGACGATGCTGAGCCCTTTGTTCCGGCCATGGCCTGCGGCGTTGAGCCCATGGTGCGTCAGGGCATCATTGCGCAAAACGTCAAGGTGCTCGACCTGCAAAATGTGGTGATCGAGGGCCAGGACGGCGAGGAGCTGCAGCTCCAGAACGTTGACAAGGTTATCCGTGCGTAGGCGTTTGCTCCTAAACAATTAAATTCGGTATGTCGTGGCGCGCGATGGGCAGGGCCTTCCCGACCCATTGCGCGAACTTTTTATATGCCGAAACTGCAACGTAGACGGTCTACGACGAAAGGACGCGGTGACTGATGATGAGTGAGAGACGATTTTTTGAGGTTTCGCCCGAGCGTGCGGGGGCATATCACAGTATCTCTAAGGCCTTGGAGGCAATTGGCGAATCCTGTCCGAATGACGGACGGCCGGTGACAATCCATATCGAGCCGGGTGAGTACCGCGAACGGGTCGAGATTCATCGCCCGCATGTGACGATTGAGGGAGAGACGGCCGACAGCGTGCGTATCGTTGGCGGCCTTGCGGCGCAGATGCCCTCGGAGGACGGCAGCGGCCAGGACGGAAAGCTCGGCACCTTCCGCACGTATACGGTGCTGGTCGATGCCGATGACGTGACGCTTGCAAACCTCACGATCGAAAACGATGCGGGCGATGGGCGCGAGGTCGGTCAGGCGATTGCCCTGTATGCCGATGGCGACCGTCTGGTTGTCGACGCCTGTTGCATTACGGGGCGCCAGGACACACTGTTTTTGGGTCCGCTGCCGCCGCATGAGGCCAAACCGGGCGGGTTCATAGGACCCAAACAGTATGCGCCGCGCCGGGTGGGGCGCCGGTATTTCCGACGTTGCCGGATCGAGGGCGATGTCGACTTTATCTTTGGCGGCGCGCGTGCCTACTTTGAGGGGTGCGAGATTCGCTCGCTCAATCGCGATATGGATGTCAACGGGTATGTAACGGCAGCCTCCACGCCTAAAGGCGAGCCGTACGGATTCGTGTTTCATGGTTGTTCGTTTACAGCTCCGGATGACGTGGCGCCGGATTCGGTCTACCTGGGTCGTCCTTGGCGCGAATGGGCGCAAACTGTGCTGATCGATTGCTGGTTGGGGCGACATATCAAGCGCGAAGGCTGGTGGGATTGGAATAAGCCGGCGGCGCACAACTGCGTGCAGTATGCTGGCACGATCCTGCATGGGCCGGCGGGTGATGCTACCGGCTGGGTGCCGTGGGCGAATGAACTCGATGTGATGGCTGCTGCCGGGTACGCCCGCGAACAGGTGCTTGCCGGTGCGGACGGCTGGGATCCCGAGGGCGGCGACGGTGATGCGGTGGAGACGGCTGGGCTATCTGCCAATGGCCGCACCGTGCACATCGAGACGTACTGCGAAGACGAGCCTGCGCTGCGTGCCCGGCTGAAGCGCGAGGGACGTTCGGCTGCTTTTACGGGCAAGACTCCTGCAGATTTTGAGGCATGGAAGATTGCGACCAGGACTCGTCTGTACGATGTTTTGGGCCTTTCGCTTATAGACCGCGTCCCGATTGAGATTCGTGAGCTCAGCCGCGTGCGGGTTGCCGGCGGCATCGTGCGCACCCATGCGATATTGCAGGTTGAGCACGATGTGTGGATGCCGTTTTACCTGTTGGAGCCGTCTTGTCCTAAGCTTGATGAGCGGGGGCTCAAACGCTGTTATATCTGCCCGCATGGCCATCAGGGAGCGGGTGCTGCAAGCGTAGCCGGTGTTGCGGGCGTGCCGGCTGTCGATGATGCCGTGCGTAAGTTCAATTACGACTACGGTCTGCGTTTGGCACGCATGGGTTACGTAACCGTCTGTCCTGATGCGCGCGGTTGGGGATACCGTCGTGACTGGAAGGGCCAGGGCGATGACGAGAACAGCTACCTGCGCGGTACGTGTCTGAATCAAGCACGTATGGCCGAGCCACTGGGTCTTACGGTTGCGGGCCTCAACGTCTGGGACAACATGCGCTTGATCGATTACTTGGAGGCGCGCGGCGACATTGCCATGGATGACTTGGGTTGCTTTGGTTTTTCGGGTGGCGGCTACATGACGTTGTACCTGGCCGCACTCGACCCGCGTGTGCGCAAGGCGTTTGTCTCGGGCTATCTGTATGGTGTCGGTGATTCGCTGCTGCATCTCAATGGCAATTGCAGCTGCAACTACACACCCGGACTTTGGCGCTTACTCGACATGGGCGATATTGCCTCGCTCATCGCGCCGCATCCGCTGTTGGTGCAGAGCTGCGAAGAGGATCATCTGAACGGTGCGCGCGGGCTGAAAAATGTTGACGAGCAGCTCAAGATCGTGCGCGATGCCTACAAGTTGCTGGGTCGCAGAGATGGCCTACGGCACGAGGTGTGTCCGGGTGAACACCATCTGGGCGTGGCACATCTTGCCGAGGATATCGAATGGCTCGATTCGCACGTTGCGGAATGCGCCCCCGTGCATAGCCCCTCGGCATGCTGCGAATAAACGGTACGTTCCTGTATGACCGCCGATGGGCGGATGAGGAGAAGATTATGGAAACGAAGAGCTTGAGTGAATCGACCATTTGCTGCTTTGGCGACTCAACGACCTGGGGCGACAACGGCTGCGGTGGGGGAGGCAACGACATCTCGTGGACCTCGCATTTGGGCGCGTTGCTGGGAGGCGCGGTCATCGAGAACTTTGGCATCAAGGGTTCGCGTATCGCCATCAAGGCCGACCGCAGCGATTCGTTTGTCGAGCGCCTGGACGGCATCGGCAATGCGGCTGATATCTACATCGTCTTTGGCGGCGTCAACGACTTTAGCCGTAACGTGCCGCTGGGAGAGCTGGGCAGCACGGACGTGCATGAGTTCTACGGTGCGCTCGACTACCTGATTCGCGCTATCACGGCGCGTTCGCCTCAGGCAAAGCTGGTGTTTATGACGCCGTGCAAGACGAGCGGTAAGCACGAGAAGGATATCCCGGCAAGCGATGAGCTCAATCACCTGGGGTTGACGCAGGTCGCCTACGTAAAGGCGATGCTCGAGGTCTGTGACCGCTACTCCGTTCCGGTGATTGACCTGTATGCGCAAAGCGGTATCAGCCCGTTTTTGCCGGAGCACCGCGAGCTCTATATGCCGGACGGTCTGCACTACAGCCCGGCTGGCTATGAGCGCCTGGCGCATCGCATCGCCGCGGGCTTAGCCGCCGTTTGCCGTTAAAAGTCTGCCGTTCGCGGGGAATATAGGGTTAACGTGGTTGATTTCCGATCTCAGCCGAACACATTGAGCAAATAGGCCATTCCCGCAGTTAGCCGAACGCCCCCGCGGCCCCTCCTGGGGTCCGGGGGCGCCCTTTTCCCAGTTGAAGGAACG
>DBGDDN010000051.1:0-36313 GCA_048343195.1 Collinsella sp. | reverse complement strand
GTTCCTTCAACTGGGAAAACGGCGCCCCCGGGGCCCGGATGGGGCCTCGGGGGCGTTCGGCTAGCTGCGGGAACGGCCTGTCCGCCTAATGTGTTCGGCTGAGATCGGAAATCAACCTTGACCCCCCTTGAACACTCGCTTGTATGTATGGTGCCCGAGGCGAGACTCGAAGGGCCTTCGCTTCGCGAAGCTCCAGGCTTCGGGCGCGTGGCGCCCTCGCCACGCTCCGCTACAAACAGGCCACAAGCCTGTTTGCTTAACGCTTCGCGCGCTCACGCGAGTTCGGCACGAAAAAGGGGGCCGCAACCCCCTTGAACGCTCGCTTGCATGAATGGTGCCCGAGGCGAGACTCGAACTCGCATGTTGTTGCCAACGGTGGATTTTGAGTCCACTGCGTCTGCCAATTCCGCCACTCGGGCACACAATGCGTGAGTTAGTTTATCACAGCTTTCTACCGATTAGTCCGAAAATGGAACTTCGAGCATTTCGACGAGTTCGACCGAGCGAAGCATCTCGCGCTGGCGGCATCCGCGACCGTCGACCGAGGCCTCGCCCATCTGATTGTCGTAGGGGTCCTCGCGCATGCCGGCGAAAGCCGGCTCAAACTCAGCCTGGAACAGATTGTTTGCCACCATACGCCACGGGTCGAGGTTGCCAAAGTAGTGACGACGGCGCCACTCCTCCCCCATCCTACGCGCCGAGGAGCCAAACGATACGTCAGCGTTGAGCCAACCGGTCTGCGGCGTAAAGAACTCTGCCCAATCGTGCGGCCCGACCGAATCGGGCGCAACATACAAGCCGCTCTGCCAACGGGCGGGCACCCCCGCGATGCGGCACATGGTGATAAACGTGAGCGCCATAACGCCGCAATCGCCGCGGAGCGAGTGTGCGCAGTCGTCGGCAATAGATCCCAAAAGCAGGTACGGTGGCTGATAGCGATAGTCGATATGCTGTGTCAGGTAATCATAGATAGCACGAGCGCGATCGAGCGGATCCTCGAGCCCGTCAACAACACGCTCCGTCAACTGTCGCAGGTACGGCGTAAACGCAATGTGCGGACGGTCCTCGGAGGTGTCCTCGGGCAGTGGCGCGTCCATACAGGGATGCGATGGGAGCGCGCCACCATAGATATCGCAATAGGCGGCATCGATGTGATAGCGATAAGTCACCGAGAATGAATGTTCAGTCGAAGATATCCAAGAGGCAGTACGAGCCGAAACGTTTTCAGAGGCAACGGTACCCTCCGACGTCATATCGAGAACCTCGATTTGAGACTGTTGACGACAGGCGGCAGCAACAGGTAGCCACGCGCGAACAGTCTCTCCCTCCAGAGCCCCGGGGACAGACACGGATGCCTTAAGCGTGATGACGCGAGTCAACCCGTTTTGCGACTCCATCTCCCTGAGCATCTGGTTACGCAGCGCTATGCCGTCCGTAGAATCGGGACGCAGGCCCGGAACCTCCTTGGGGTACACGCGAAGCGAATCGAGGAAGTTATCGAGAACAAACAGCTCGCCATCGATAAAGCGCCAGTCAATACGCTTGCGATTAATCAGGTCGTCAAACTGCTCTTCGGTAAACTCTGGCCACTCCTCGCGAATCATCGCAATGGCTCGATCACGCGACACCGAAAAATGAAGCGGCGTCTCGAGCATGCGATACCGCTCGGCACGAACACAAGCAGCAAGCGAAGGCTCGGGGTTCTGTTCCAAAAGGCGATCGCAGGCAGCAACAGCCTGCGTCAAATAGCCGGCATCCTTGAGACGAAGAATCTCGGGCGGCAGTCCAATATCGAGATGACGAAAGTCATCACAGCAAACATCAACAGAGCAACCAACAGGACCCTCGTCAATAACCTTCCCATCCGAAGGCAGCACATCAATAACAGCCATACCAAACTCCAAGTCATTAGAACTCTTGAAGCCCATTGTAGCGAGATAAAAAAGAAAGCCCCAATAAAGGAACCCTCAACACCGATAAACGGTACCTATTAAAAATGAATTCAGCCCAGTAACCCTGCGGCGTTAAACGAAGGAAGCCCCGTCCCCCGGAACTGTTTCCTTGGCGCGACTTCTGGCGAAGCCAGGTGAGCGCAAAGGAAACAATGTAGGGGGACGGGGCTTCCGGCGGGAAGTTTAGCGACGCTTACGCCTTGTTGACGGAGCCAAACTCCTCCATGAGCTCCTTGGTGCGAGCAACGATGTTGTCGCGACCAGGCTTGAGGAGCTTGCGGGGGTCGAAGCCCTTGCCCTGCTGATCCTTGCCAGCCTCGATGTACTCGCGGACGCCCTTGGCGAAGACGAGCTGCAGGTCGGTGTTGACGTTGATCTTGGAGATGCCCAGGGAGATGGCCTTCTTGATCTGATCCTCGGGGATGCCGGTGCCACCGTGCAGGACGAGGGGCAGGTCGCCGGTCTGAGCCTTGATCTCGCCCAGACGCTCGAAAGAAAGGCCAGCCCAGTCGGCGGGATACACGCCGTGGATGTTGCCGATGCCGCAGGCGAGGAAGTCGACGCCCAGGTCAGCAATCTGCTTGCACTCAGCGGGGTCAGCGAGCTCGCCGTTGGAGGTCACGCCGTCCTCGGTGCCGCCGATGCCGCCGACCTCGGCCTCGATGGACATGCCCTTGGAGTGGGCAAGCTCAACGAGCTCCTTGGTGCGGTCGAGGTTAAGCTGGAAGGTCTCCTCATGAGAGCCGTCATACATGATGGACGTGAAGCCGGCCTCGATGCACTTGAAGCAGTCCTCGTAAGAACCGTGATCGAGGTGAAGGGCGACGGGAACGGTAACGCCCGTGGCCTCGACGGCAGCCTTGACCATGTCGGCGCAGACCTTGAAACCGCCCATCCACTTAGCGGCACCAGCGGTGCACTGAAGGATCAGCGGAGACTTGGCCTCCTCGGCGGCCTGGAGAATAGCCAGGGTCCACTCGAGGTTGTTGGTGTTGAAGGCACCGAGAGCGTACTTGCCGGCCTCGGCCTTCTTGAGCATGTCTGCTGCGTTGACGAGCATAAAAGAAACCTCCTGTAAGGTTGCTCCGATAACGCCTGAGATTTTACCACGGCGCACCCGAGCATAAACGTTCGTTTGTTCACGAATATCGTCCAAACAGACTTTTTTTGACCGTTTGCCCTACGGAATCGACCCGTTGGGGAAAAATAGCTTGACGTTTGGACGCTTCTCGTGCTTTAGAAGCTGACTATAAAGCTACACCTGCATGAAAGGGTTCTGCATGAGCTCGCGTGCCATGGTGGTCGAATCGCCATGGCCGGTTAGGCAAACGGTATCGGGCGGGAGAAGCCGGGCGAGCTTGGAGAGCGAGCGCAGAATCGCCGCCTCGTCGCCACCGGCAAGATCGGTGCGGCCGTGGCTACCCGGGAACAGGGTGTCGCCAACAAAGGCGATGCATCCCTGCTCGGTGGCAGCAAACAAGACGATCCCGCCCGGCGTATGCCCTGGCGTCTCGATCACCTGCAGGCAGATATCGCCCACCTCGAGAGCATCGCCCTCGGCGAGTAGGCGCGTCGGCTCCCCGGGGTCGGGCGTCTCAATGCCCCACATAGCTCGCTGTTCCTCGATGTTCGCATGCGGCACCGCCACATCCTTAGCACACAGCTCATACTGGCAGCCCTCGCCAACGGCGGTTCGTACGCCGGCAACACCACCAACATGATCGGCATGGCCATGAGTGCAAACGGCGCCAAGCATGCGTACGCCGGGATGCTCGGCTCGAACATGCTCCACCAGGCGCTCGCCTTCCCATGCGGGGTCGATAATCACGCACTCATTGTCCGAAATAACAGCATAGCTATTGGTTTGAATGGGACCGTTTACGAGCGTCTCGATCTCGACCGATCCCTTGGGAGTTACATCCAAGGACACAGCACTCATGTCCCTCTCCTCTCTATAGAACTCGAGGCATCAAACGATGCCTCGAGTGTAGCGAATATCGATAATGTGGCACGTTCGTCGCGACTAAACGCGGCGCTTAAGCTGGGCTCCGCCCTCGCCGGGCATCAGGCGGCGCGCGTCGTAGACCGAGTCAACGCTGCTGATAGAAGCCAGCAGCGGATCCAGACCACTCGCGTCCGAGATCTCGACCATAAAACGCAGGGTCGCAATGCCCTCGCGGTTGGTCGAGGTGGCGGCGGAAAGGATATTGCCGCCTGCATCGCCAATGGCAATGGTGACGTCCTTGAGCAGGCCCATACGATCCAAGCACTCGACCACAATCTCGACCTGGAAAAGCGTATCGGCAGCACCATCCCACTCTACGTCAATCATGCGCTCGGGGTGCTCCATGAGGCCCTTGACGTTGGGGCAGTTGGCACGATGCACCGAGACACCTCGGCCGCGCGTGATGAAGCCGACGATATCGTCGCCCGTCACCGGATTGCAGCAATGCGCCAGACGGACCAGCAGACCGCTGTTGCTCTCGCCCTTGACGATAATGCCGTTGCTCGCGCTCTTGCCGCGCTTTTGCGGCTTGCGGTTGGAGCCGCGGGCAGGCTGCTTGACGACCTCGGCGATAGCCTCGGCCTTGGTGAGCTGTTCCTCGGGCTTGGGGTCCAAGATTTGCTCGACCTTATTGCCCACAGCGCGCGGGGCGACCTTGCCCGCGCCAACGGCTGCAAAAAGGTCCTCGAGCTGCTTGAAGTTAAACTGCTCCGCCACGGCGTTGAGCGCACGCGTGGATCGCGGCGTAGAGATGCCATACCCGCGCTTGCGCAGGTCCTTAGCCAGTATATCGCGGCCGGCAGCAGCGTCATCGTCTTTGGTCGCGGCGGCGAAGTAACGGCGAATCTTTGACTTGGCCGAAGGCGTCTTGACGATCTTGAGCCAATCGCGCGACGGCTTAGAGCTCTTGTTGGTCAGGATCTCGACACGGTCACCCGTCTTGATCTCGTGCGTGAGCGGCGCCACCGCACCGTTGATCTTGGCGCCGACACAGTGGTTACCGACCTCGGTATGAACGGCGTAGGCAAAGTCGAGCGGTGTAGAGCCGGCACGAAGCGCCATGACCTCACCCTTGGGCGTAAAGACAAAAATTTCCTGGTCGAACAAGTCGACCTTCAGCGAATGCAGGTATTCCTTGGCATCGGTGATCTCGTCAGACGCCGCCCAGTCGAGTGAGTGCTTGAGCCAGTTGATCTGGTCGTCCAGACGCTGCGCATCGTTAGTCTTGGAGGCAGACGATCCGCCCGACTTCTTATACAGCCAGTGGGCAGCGATGCCATACTCGGCCTGCTCGTGCATTTCGTAGGTTCGAATCTGAATCTCGAGCGGACGGGCCGTGGGGCCGATAACCGTCGTGTGAAGCGATTGGTAGTTATTGACCTTGGGCATGGCGATATAGTCTTTAAAACGACCGGGCATGGGATGCCACAGGGTATGCACGGCACCAAGCGTGGAATAGCAATCGCGCACCGAATGAGTGATGACGCGCAGCGCCACCAGGTCGTAAATCTCGGAGAACTCCTTGCCCTTGCGCTTCATCTTTTGATAGATGGACCAATAGTGCTTGGAACGACCGTTGATCTGAAAGCCCTCAAGACCAATGCGATTGAGCTCATCGGTGAGCGTCTTGATGGTCTCGGCCAGATAACGCTCGCGAACCTCGCGCGACTCGGATACCATGCGCGCGATGCGCTGGTAGGCATCGGGCTCCAAGTAGAAAAAGGACAGGTCCTCGAGCTCCCACTTGATTGAACTCATGCCCAGGCGGTCGGCCAAAGGCGCGTACACGTCCATGGTCTCGCGTGCCTTAAACAGGCGGCGGTCCTCACGCAGAGCGGCAAGCGTGCGCATGTTATGCAGGCGGTCGGCGAGCTTGACGATGATGACGCGGATGTCCTTGGACATGGCGAGGAACATCTTGCGCAGCGTAAGCGCCTGCTTCTCGTCCATGCTGTCGACTTCAATGTTGGTGAGCTTGGTCACGCCGTCGACGAGCCCTGCCACGGTTTCGCCAAACAGACCCGAAACATCGGCAAGCGAGGTCTCGGTGTCCTCGACGGTATCGTGCAGCAACGCGGCGCACACCACATCGCAGTCCATCTTGAGGTCAGCCAGAATGATAGCTACCTCGACGGGATGGTTAATGTACATCTCGCCCGAGCGGCGCTTTTGGTTGCAGTGCTTCTCGGCAGCAAAGCAGTAGGCCTGCTCCACATTGGAGAAGTCGTCCTCGTTCATATATTTGAGGCACAGACGCTCCAGCTTGTCGTAGCTGTCCGCCATAATCTCGGGCGGCAGCTCATCGGCATGCTTATAGTGCTCCATCTCCGAAAACGGCTGGAGGGTGGAATCATGGGCGGTACGGGCTGCGGCGTCCATCGAGGTCCCCTTCCCCTAGGCCCGCGGTACGATCGGGCGATTAACTTTGGCTAGCATATCAGAAGCGCACGAATCGAGTGCCCAGCTCCGAAAAGCCGTGAACTCCATGCGCGAGCGCAAGCCCTCCAAATAGCGAATTGACCTGCTTAATTGCACGCGACCGGGGTTTTCCGCCATCGCGATGCGACGCGTATCGTCAAACCCCGAAACGCGGCAGAAACCGAGTTCTTCGAAGATTCCCAGGCCGCTTTCCACCGAGCGCTCGTCGACCGGCGTGCGAGCATCGATGGCAAGACACATCTGCGCAATGTCGATATCGCTCGCGCAGAATGAATCGTCCCCCGTCTTGCCACGGTTGGAGCGCCACATGGTCTGCAGCGCTCGATAGAGCGTGACAAGCTCATCGCGCTCGGGCGCGTAACAATCGAGCAGGCGCTCATTAATACGAGCGTCACGCGACGAATAGAGCAGGTGAATCACGGCGGGCTGTCCATCGCGGCCGGCACGGCCACTCATCTGGTTAAACTCAATCGCACCAAACGGCATGTGGTAGAGCACGACATGGCGGATATCGGGCAGGTTGACGCCCTCACCGAAGGCCGAAGTTGAAACGATGCAGCTGAGACTTCCGTCTCTAAAGGCTTCCTCGACACGGCGGCGATCGGAGCGCGCAAGCCCGGCGTTATAGAACGCAATATGGGTCGCGCAGTCGGGCACGCGTTTGCGCAACGTCTTGGCAAGCGCCACGGACTGGTCGCGCGAGTTGACGTAGATGACGGTCTTCTCCCCCGTCGCCACGATTGACACCAGGCGATTTTCGCGGCTCGCAAGGTCACGGTCGTCCTCGAGTTGCAGGTTCTCGCGAACGGTCTCGTCGACCACCGTCCTGGTAATCGGCAATACACGAGCAAGCTCCGCCACGACCGGGGCCGTCGCGGTAGCCGTTGCCGCCATGACAACGGGGTCGCCCAGGGCTTTGAGAATATCGGGCATGTCGAGGTAGGCGCTCCGGTCGCCGCCTTTGGCAAGACCGGCATGGTGTGCCTCATCGATAACGACAAAGCCAATACGTCCAGAACGTGCAAAGCGATCGCGATGGATAGACAGGAACTCCGGCGTCGTGAGAACGATGCCGGTGCGGCCCGAAGCCAGGCCGGCAAACACGTCATCGCGCGCCGCCTCCACGGTCTCGCCGGTCAGCACGCCAACGCCAATGCCGAGCGCGGCCATCGTCGAGGAAAGGTGATAGGCCTGGTCGGCAACGAGTGCGCGCAGCGGATAGACAAAGATACTCGCACGCCCGCGAAGAACCGCCTCGCGTGCGGCATGTACATGAAAGATGAGCGACTTGCCGCGACCCGTTCCCATAACGGCCAAAACGCTCTGGTGGTCGGCCAGGGCGTCAAGCGCCTCGACCTGTGCGCGGTGCGGCTGGTTCGATCCGATAAAGCTGTGAATGAGCGAGCGCGTGAGCTCGGTATAGGAAAGCTGAGCGAGCGTTTCGCGTTTACGCGACTCCAGGCGCAGGCCAGAATCCGCCGGTTGTACGCCGCGGCGAAGCTCACATGCCGGATCGTCGATATTGGGCGCCGTGGCATCGCGCACCAAGACATCTTTGATCATGAGTTTGGGCTTCACGCGCCCCTGCCAATGCTCGGCAACGGCCTCGAACACCAAGTCGACGGCGCTGTCGCAATTGATAAGCCTGTCGATCTGCGGTACGCGAAACATGATTGCCGGCACGCTCGCGGCTCCATCCGTCGCCACGAAGCGCATGTGCTCGCCAGTCTTACCCACCACGGCGCGATCACACATCGTCACGCCCTCGGCAGCCAGCAGCGGCACCTTATTACCCTGGCCAAACGGCTCAAGGCGGGAAATCTGCTCGATGGTCTCGATATTCAATTCGGAAAGGTCGACCGTGGCGGCAACCTCGTCGGTGTCCTCAAAGTCCTCGGCAGGAAGCTCCGATAGCACGGCCGAAAGGCGACGGCAGAACTCATCGAGCTTGGATGCCTCGATGGTCACGCCCACCGCACCGGCATGCCCGCCGCGACGAATCAGCAGGTCGGAGCAGCGTTCTACGGCGTCGAACAGGTTGACTTTGCCCACCGAGCGACCCGAACCGCGAGCGATACCGTCCTCGATCGAGAACAGCAGCGCCGGCACGTGATAACGGTTGGTCAGGCGGCTCGCCACGATGCCCTTGACGCCCTCGTGCCAACCTTCGCCGCCCACGACAATCGCGCGCCCGCCGTCATAAGTCTCCTCGACCTTCGCCATGGCATCGCGCGTAAGCTCGGCCTCGATCTCGCGGCGTTGGCGATTGATTTCCTCGAGCTCGGCGGCAAGCGCGCTCGCTTCGATGGGGTCGCGGGCAAGCAGCAGGTCGAGCGCCAGCTTGGGATCAGCCATGCGGCCGGCAGCATTCAGACGAGGGATGAGCGAAAACGACAGGCCGTCGGCCGTAATGGTAGAAAGGTCGGCCTTGGCAAGTGCGGCAAGCGCGATATAACCGGGGCGGGCCGTCACGCGCATCTGCTGGATGCCCTCGGCGACCAGTGCGCGATTCTCGGGCGTGAGCGGCATCATGTCGGACACGGTGCCCAGCGCCGCGACCTCTATCAGCGAACGCCAATACGACGGCTTGCCCAAACGCTCGCTCAGGACCTGCACCAGCTTGAGCGCCACGCCGGCGCCGGCAAGTTCACGCGAAGGACCCTCGTCCTCGAGCTTAGGGTCGGTTAGGGGCACGCCCTGCGGCACCTGATCGGAGGGCTCGTGATGGTCCGTGACCACCAAATCGATCCCCAGGCTCTCCAGATAGGAAACCTCTTCTTTGGCGGCAATGCCGTTATCGACGGTCACGATCAGCTGGGGACGAGCGAGCTCGTTAACGCGGTCGAGCGCCGCGCGCGAAAGGCCATATCCCTCGTCAAAGCGGTGCGGGATGAATGGTGTGACATCGGCGCCAAACGTCCGCAGCGCCTCGGTCAACAGACAAGTCGACGTAATGCCGTCGACGTCAAAATCACCAAAGACGGCGATGCGTTCGTGGTTGCGAATGGCGCGCTCGACACGATCGGCAACAACCGACATGCCCGGAATGACGAGCGGATCGGCCCAATCACGGTCGAGCGAAGGCGTCAAAAATAGCTGTCCTTCCTCAATCGAGGCAATGCCGTGCGCAACCATAATGCGTGCCACCAGCCCGGGTATGCCCAGACCAGCCGAAAGCTCCTTTTCGAGCTCGGGATTTTGCTGAGCGACCGCCCAGCGATGCGTCGTCTTAAGCGATGACATAGGCGCCCACCCCCGATAGGGGCAGGTCGCCGCGATACCTCTCACGGTTCATAGCGATGAGTCCTCTGTGTATGCCCGCTTCGGCAGGCAGATCTGTTGAACGGATTTATTATACCGTGCGGCACGGACGCAGAACCTCGCAGCACGCCGTGGTTTCGGTAAACGATGACGGTAATAGCCTCGAAATAATCGAGCGTTTCTGACGCATGGACTCATGCGAGCGTCTAGCATATCCATTCAAACGAGTTCGCGGATAAAGGGAGTCACGGGGCATATGAAGCAATGGGTTGGACTGGGAAAGTTCCTCGCGGGGCACATGCAGGTCATCGTTCCGATTTGCGCAACGCTCGGCGTGCTCTTTCCCCAGCAGATCGGCGTACTCAAGCCCATCGTTCCCGCCCTCTTCGCCTTTATGACGTTCCAAGGTGCGCTCAGCAACACCTTCCACCAGGTCGCTGAGGTGTTCCGCCGTCCCCTGCACCTGATTTTGGCGCTGCTCGTCTCGGCGGTGCTTATTCCCATAGCAGCCTATGCCATGGGATCGCTGTTCTTTGGCTCCAATCCCAACCTTGTCTGCGGCATCGTGCTCGAGTACAGCGTACCCGTGGCGGTCACTGCCTTTATGTGGATTAGCATGTTCGGCGGCAACGGCCCGCTCGCGCTCACCATCATCCTGACGTCCTCGGTTATCTCGCCTGTGACGATTCCGCTCACGCTGAAGCTCTTGCTGGGTGCCACCGTCTCGATCGATGTGCTGAGCATGATGCAGGACATGGCCTTTATGATCGCCATCCCCGCCGTGCTCGGCATCGTGATCAACGAGCTCACACGTGGATGGGGACACGAGAAGCTCTCCCCCGCGCTCTCGCCCGCCTGCAAGTTCATGATGATGGGCATTATCGCCTCCAACTCCACCGCCATGAGCGAGTACGTCCTGCACATGAACGCGATGCGTCTGGAAGTCGCCCTCTTTATTTTGACCTTCGCCATCAGCGGCTTTGTCGTCGGTTTTCTGGTCGCCCGTGCGCTGCATCTGCCATATAGCGAGACGACTACCATGTGCTTTACCTGCGGCATGCGTAACATCTCTTCGGGCGCCGTCATCGCCACACAGTACTTTCCAGGCGAAGTCGTGTTTCCCGTCATGTGCGGAACGCTGTTTCAGCAGATACTCGCCTCGTTTATCGGGCATCTCTTTGAGCGTCTGACCGACGAGGAGCGCGCCGCCCAGCGCAAGCGTGTCGAGGCCGGCCGCGACGCCATGGCGCGCTAGACTGTCCGCATTACACGGGTGTTAATCTTGCTATACGAGCGTTTCCAGATGCGCACGCAAGCGCTCAGCATCGATATCGAGCGTTGTCTCGGCATTGACCTGGGCCAAACGATAGCCGACAAAGTAGGGCGAAACCACCCAACGCGGCAGCGCCTTGGCAATGGTCCGACCGCCCAGGTGATAGAAGAACAAGTTGTACGACTCTGCGCGACCACCGTGGTGCTCGTTCAGGATATAGCGCAGAGCCACCTGGATCGCATCGGCGAAGAGATCTGCCTCGGCTTGGTCTCTTGTGTCATCGCTGGCGGCAATTCCCTGCGGGGCTGAAACGTTGACCTCAAAGAACCCCATGATCGGTTCGGTTGAGATGTTGGCCGCGATTCTCCCCTGTTGCCAGACATTGATGCCTTCGAAATTGGCGGAAGTCAACGAAGCATAGCCGTCTTCCTGCTCCAAACCCACAATCTGCATGTGCGGATGAACGAGACTACCGCCCGAGAGAGGACCCTTGTTCTTGTACATGAGCACGCTTCGATACTGCTGTGAATCGATCATCTGCTGCCAGCAATCCAGGGCAAACCTCATCACATGGTGGAGTTCATCTGGCTCATAGGTCGCCAGGTCGGCATCGTGATCGGCTGACTCGATCAGCACGGTTTGACGGGTGGCGCGCAGGGTTTTGAACTTATTCTCGAGCCAGATGCAGTCGCCGTCGCGCCGGATGATATTGGCGAGTCCCTCGGTATCGCAAAAGGGGCACGCGGTGCCAGGGCGCCGGTTGTCGTCGGGCTTGCCGCTCGCCTGCTGAACGTCAAATACCAGCGCCACGGGTTACGCCTCCAGCGGCACGATCTTGGTGCCATGGAGCTCGGAGACGCCCAATGCCGCCGCCACGGTATCGCGGTTGGCCGTGGAAATGCCGCCGCCGGGAAGGATGGTCAGGCGGTCGCCCGCATACTCGACAAGACGCGATAGATGCTCCAGATTGTCCTCGATCGGCGTTCCGGCAGCACCACCATGCGTCAGGATACGCGTGATGCCACAGTCGGCGAGCGTGTCGACAGCATCGATCTGAGCCTCGGGCGAGAGCTGGTCAAACGCCATGTGGAAGGTGATGTCAATGGGCTCACGCTTGCACTCCTCGGTCGCGCAGCCCGCAGCCATCACGAGGGCGCCGAGCGTAAGTTCATCGAGCGCCCATCCGCCGGCACAAGGCTTGCAGCAGCCAAAGACCAAGCCGTCGGCGCCGGCGCTCACGGCAAGACCCAAGTCCATCTCCATCATGCGCAGCTCGTCCTGGTTGTAGTGAAAGTCACCGCCACGCGGGCGAATCATGCACATCACCCGCGCATCGTGCTCGTGTGCATAGTTGGTCGTAGCGCTGATAACGCCGGCCGAAGGCGTGGTGCCACCAACGGCAAGGTTGTCGCACAGTTCAATACGCCTTGCACCGGCATCGATAGCCGCCGGCACCCGCTCAAAGTTCTCGGCACAAAACTCGTACAGCATAGATAGACCCCCAAAGACAGCAGATGTTTTCCGACGGGCATTGTCACACATCCCCATGAAGTTGCGGTGGAATAGGGACTCATTTGGCCTCTGGAGCCCGTATTCAGTCCCTATTTCACCGCAACTTAAAAGGGGGCGCTGACCGGGTTGGTCAGCGCCCCCTTTGTTGAATGGATTAACCGCCCAGATAGGCCTTGCGGACGTTGTCGTCGTGCAGGAGCTCTTGGCCCGTGCCGGTCATGGTGATCTTGCCGGTCTCGAGCACGTAACCGCGTGTGGCAATGGAAAGCGCCATCTGCGCGTTTTGCTCGACCAGAAGCACCGTGGTGCCGGCCTTGTGCAGGTCCTCGACAATCTGGAAGATCTGCTCGATCAGAATCGGTGCCAGACCCATGGAAGGTTCGTCGAGCATAAGCAGCTTGGGGTTGCTCATGAGGGCACGGCCCATAACGAGCATCTGCTGCTCGCCGCCCGAAAGGGTGCCGGCAACCTGACGACGGCGCTCCTTAAGGCGTGGGAACTGCTCGTAGACGCGCTCAAGGCCCGGGGCTACCGTGGACTTGGGCTGCGTGTAGGCACCCATCTCCAGGTTCTCCTCGACCGTCATCTGCAAAAAAGCGCGACGGCCCTCGGGGACCTGGGCCAGACCCTTGCCCACCAGCTTGTCGGCGGGCGTATGGGTAATGTCCTCGCCCATAAACTTGATAGAGCCGGTCTTGGAGCGCAGCAGACCCGAGACGGTCTTAAGCGTCGTGGACTTGCCGGCGCCGTTGGCACCGATCAGAGCCACGATCTCGCCCTCGTTGACGTTAAAGGAGATGTCCTTGATGGCGTGAATGGCGCCGTACCAGACGTTGATGTTGTAGACGGAAAGCATCGGCTCTGCCATTTAGTTCTCCCCCTTATCCTGCTTGCCCAGATACGCCTCGATAACGGCGTCGTTGTTCTGGATCTCCTCGGCCGTGCCCTTGGCGATGACCTTGCCAAAGTTAAGCACGCAGATGCCCTCGCAAATGTTCATGACGAGTGACATGTCGTGCTCGATGAGCATGATGGCGATGCCGAAGGTGTCGCGGATCTTGACGATGTTCTCCATGAGCTCTGCGGTCTCGGACGGGTTCATGCCGGCGGCAGGCTCGTCAAGCAGCAGCAGCTTGGGGTTGGTCGCAAGCGCGCGGACGATCTCCAGGCGACGCTGGGCGCCATAAGGCAGCGAGCCGGCCTGCTCGTTTGCCAGGTGCTCCATATCAAAGATGGACAGTAGCTCCATGGCGCGCTCGTGGGCGGCCTTCTCGTGCTTCCAGTACGTCGGCAGGCGCAGCACGCCCTCAAAACCGGAGTAGCGCTCCTGGTTGTGCAGGCCGACCTTGACGTTGTCCTCCACCGTCATGGTGTTGAACAGGCGAATGTTTTGGAAGGTACGGGCGATGCCCATACGGTTGACCTGATAGACCGACTTACCCGAGGTGTCCTCGCCATCGAGCAGGATGGTGCCGTGCGTGGGCTGGTACACCTTGGTGAGCAGGTTGAAGACCGTGGTCTTACCGGCGCCGTTGGGGCCGATCAGACCGGCGATCTCGGTCTTGCCGATGGTCAGGCTAAAGTCGTCGACAGCCTTAAGGCCGCCGAACTCAATACCCAGGTGGATGCACTCGAGCGCCGGGCGCTCGCCCAGGTCGCGGTCGGGAACGATGGCACCAGAAGGATACGGGACCATCTTGCCCTTGTTGAACTCAAACTTACTGGGCATCGGCTGCCACCTCCTTCTTGGGAGCAAAGCGGTCCTTAACGCGACCGAAGAATGCCTTGAGCTGCGGGTTGTTGGTAAAAATCATGACCAGAATCAGCACGATGGCGTAGATGAGCATGCGGTAGTCCGAGAACTGGCGGAGCAGCTCGGGAAGCACGGTGAGCAGCGCCGCAGCGATGACGGAGCCGCGCATGTTGCCCAGACCGCCCAGGACCACGAACACCAGGATGAGAATCGACGTGTTGAAGTCGAACTTGGTGGCGGAGAGCTGCGAGAAGTTACCGCCAAAGAGGGCTCCGGCAGCACCGGCGAGGGCAGCGGAAACCACGAAGGCGATCATACGGTACTGGGTGACGGAGATACCCACGGACTCGGCGGCGATCTTGTTGTCGCGAACGGCCATGATGGCACGGCCGGTACGGCTGCGAACCAGGTTGAGCACAATTACGAGCGCGACCATGACCAGGATGGCACCGGCGAGGAAGGTCGAGTACGTCGACACGCCCGAGGCGCCCTGGGCACCCTTGATGATGGCGGTGCCGTCCTCGAGCAGGTGCAGGTCGTCGATCGTGGAGTTGCCCGTGATATTGAAGATCACGTGCAGGCCACGCGAGTCGACGCCCACGATAAGGCAGGTGACGATCTCTTTGATGATCTCGCCAAAGGCCAGCGTCACGATGGCCAGGTAGTCGCCGCTCAGGCGAAGGACCGGGATGCCGATCAAGAAGCCCAGAATGGCTGCGGCGATAGCGCCGGCCACGATGCTGATGATAAGGCGCACCGGATCGGAGGGAACGGCGCTCTCCAGCGCGACCGCGGTGACGATGCCCGTGTAGGCACCGACGCTCATAAAGCCCGCGTGGCCCAGCGACAGGTCGCCCGCGATACCGACGACGAGGTTAAGCGAGATGGCCATGACGATGTAGGCCGTAATGGGAACCAGCTGACCGGCGATCATGCGCGGGATCATGTGGTTGGACTGCATAAAGAACACGATGGCGAAGGCCACGATGCACATGGCATACGTGACAAAGTCGTGACGCGTCTGCTTGTCTTTAAGGAACTTCATAACGCTCACCTACACCTTCTCGGGGACGTACTTGCCCAAGAGGCCGGCAGGCTTGACGAGCAGGACGATGATCAGAACACCAAAGACGATGGAGTTAGCAAGGCTCGTAGAAATGTAAGCCTGTGCCATCGCTTCGATGATGCCGATGAGAATGCCACCGACAAAGGCGCCGGGGATGGAGCCGATGCCACCGAAGACGGCGGCGTCGAAGGCCTTGATGCCAGGCATGGCGCCCGTCGTGGGCTGCAGCACCGGCGAATAGGAGCAAAGGAGCACACCGGCGATGGCGGCAAGGGCAGAACCGATGGCGAACGTCATCGAGATGGTGCGGTTGACGTTGATGCCCATGAGCTGAGCGGCTGCCTTGTCCTCGGACACGGCACGCATGGCCTTGCCCATCTTGGTCTTGCCCGTAAAGAACACCAGGCCGGCCATGATAACCAGGCAGGCGACGATGGTGACGAGCGAGACGGCGCTCACGTTGTACTTGGCCAAGAACTCCGGCACCGGGAAGGTGACGAGCGAAGTAAAGTTCTTGGGCGTGGCGCCCCACAGAAGCTGGGCGGCATTCTGCAGGAAGTAGGACACGCCGATGGCCGTGATCAGAACGGCCAGCGGGCCCGCCTGGCGCAGCGGCTTATAGGCAAGGCCCTCGATGAGAACGCCCAGAACCGTGCAGACCGCACAAGAGAGAATTACAGAAGCCCAGCCCGGGAGGCCGAGATACGACGTGGCGCAGAACGAGACATAGGCACCGACCATGATGACGTCGCCGTGAGCGAAGTTCAGCATCTTGGCGATACCGTAGACCATGGTGTAGCCCAGCGCGATGATGGCGTAGACGCTACCCATGGACAGGCCGTTGACCAGGTATTGGATAAAGACCGTCATGTTCCACATCCCCCTTTCGAATAGGTTTCCAGTTGATGTACGAAACAGGGACGTTACATCGTCCCTAGATACCAAGCAAGCAGGGAAGGCCAAAACCTCCCCTGCTTGGGATCAAAACCGCTCTATGTAAGGCGGCCTATTAGGCCTGTACGTACTTGCCGTCGGTGATGACGTACGCAGTCGGGTCCTTCTGGACCTGGCCCTTGTCGTTCCAGGAAAGCTTGCCGGTCAGGCCATCAACGGTGATCTTGAGCATAGCCTCGGGCAGCTTCTCGGCGACCTCGGTGGGGTCGGCGTCGACGCCCAGGCCGGCCTCCTTGAGAGCCTCGACCACAGCATGCACGCCGTCGTAGGCGTCGGCGGCAAACTGGTCGGGGGTATCGCCGTACTTATCCTTGTAAGCATTGACGAAGTCGGCGTTCTTCTCGTCGTCGGCGGAGAACGGGGTCATGAGCAGCAAGCCCTCGGCAAGCGAGGTGTCGAAGCCCTCCACGCCCAGGATGCCGTCCATGCCGTCGCAGCCCATCATCTTGACGTCGTAGCCCATGTCCTTGGCATTCTTGAGCAGGACGGACGCCGGCGTGTAGTAGATCGGTGCGAAGATCATGGTGGCGCCGGCCTGCTTGGCCTTGGTCAGCTGGTTGGTGAAGCTCGTGGAAGAGTCGTCCTTAAAGGTTTCCTCGTCAACGATCTCGAGCTTGGACTCAGCGGCCTGGGCCTTAAAGGCATCGGCAATACCCGAAGAATATGCGTCGCCGGAGTTATAGAAGAGCACGAACTTCTCGTCCGCATACTTCTCGGCCAGGAACTTGGCAGCGTTGACGCCCTGGTTGGGGTCGGTAAAGCAAACCTGGAAGACGCAATCCTTGCCCTTGGTGACGTCCTCGGAAGACGCGGACGGGGTGATCATGAACGTCTCGGGGTCCTTACCGCACTCGGCGGCAACGGCAACCGATGCGCCCGTGGTGGTCGGGCCGACGAGGGCCTGCATACCCCAGTCCAGAAGATTATTAAAGGCGTTGACGGCCTTCTCGCCGTCGGCCTGATCGTCCTCGGCCTTGCTGGCAAGCGGAAGTTCCTTGGTGGAGAAATCCTTGCAGCCAAGCTCGACGGCCTGAGTAACGGACTTGCCATAGGAGGCATTTGCACCGGTCAGCGGGCCGATGGTACCGATCTTAAACGAAGCGTCGCTCGAAGCGGAACCGCTATCGCCGCCGTTGGAGGAGCAGCCAGCTAGAATGGACATCGCCCCCAGGCCTGCTGCGCTCGCGATAACGCTCCTGCGATTCATAACAGGGTTCAATGACTTACCGGTGAGGCTCGACATGCGGCTCTCCTCTCAAATCTCGTCGGGTTTCGGTTACCCGACAGGCCATCCTTCGCCGTGTTCGGCGTTCGCAAAATAGTAGACGCTTTAGTTAAGAAAAGTGGCGATTATTTCAACTTTTCTTTGGACTCAGATATTTATCCATATTTCTGCGTATTTTTACCGCTTTATGCAGGTCTGTCACTTTATTGTGTAAAAGTAATGTTTCCATTCTGTTACAAGCGTCCTCGCCCGGAATAAAAGAGCCTCACCAGTTCCGTTTTATACGCTCTTAGGCGGCGATGTACTTGCCGTCCTGAATCACATAGGCCGTAGCGGGCTTCTCGACCTGGCCCTCATCGTTCCAGGTGAGCTCGCCGGTCAGGCCATCGATCTTGATCTTGCGCATGGCCTTGGCAAGGTCGGCGGCAATGTCGGCACCGTCGGCCGTCGTGTCGATGCCAGCCTTGTCGATAGCCTCGGCGATCGCGTGGACACAGTCGTAGGCGTCGGCGGCAAACTGGTTGGGGGTCTCGTCGTACTCCTCCTTGTATGACTTGACGAAGTCGGCGTTCTTCTCGTCATCGGCGGAGAACGGCGTCATGAGCAGCACGCCCTCGGCAAGCGAGGTGTCGAAGCCCTCGACGGAGAGCAGACCGTCCATGCCGTCGGTGCCCATGAGCGTCATGTCATAGCCCATGTCTTTGGCGTTCTTGAGCAGGACGGACGCCGGCGTGTAGTAGATCGGCGCAAAGATGAGCGTGGCGCCGGCCTCCTTGGCCTTGGTCAGCTGGTTGGTAAAGCTCGTGGAAGAATCGTCCTTAAAGGTCTCGGTATCGACGATATCGAGCTTGGACTCCTTGGCCTGCTCGGCGAATGCATCGGCGACGCCCGAGCTGTACGTATCGCCGGAGTTGTAGAACAGGGCGATCTTGGCGTCCGCGTACTCCTCGGCCAAGAACTTCGCGGCGCTCGTGCCCATGGTGGGATCGGTGAAGCAGACCTGGAAGACCGTGGTCTTGTCCTTGGTGACGTCGAGCGACGAGGCAGAAGGCGTGACCATGAGCATGTCGTCGGCAATCTCGCCCGAGACGGCGACGGCGGCACCGGTGGTGACGGGGCCGACGAGTGCCTGCATGCCCCAGTCGCACAGGGTATTGAAGGCGTTGATGGCCTTCTCGCCGTCGGCGACGTCGTCCTCGGACTTAAGCGAGAGCTTGAGGTCCTTGGTCGAGAAATCCTTGGCAGCGAGCTTGGCGCCCTTCTCGGCCGAGACGCCATAGGTTGCCGCGGCGCCGGTCAGAGGGCCGATGACGCCGATCTTGAACGCGCCGCCCTCGTCGGCAGACCCGCTATCCGAGCCAGCCGACGAGCAGCCGGCAAGTGCGGCGGTGCTGCCGAGCGCCGCGGCGCCGGCCAAAAAGGTTCTACGGCTGAGCGCATTGTTGATGTTGAACATAAGGTCCCCCTTTCGCTGGCCGCCATGCGGCCGTGTTGCGGTACAGGGCAAACCTTATGGTGCAAACGTTGACAGTTTGTTACGGAAGTTCGTTTGTAGCGAGCATGTTTCCAATGTTTCCGCAGCGTTTCGGGGGTGCCGTTTTGTGCGACTCCTGTTGCCTAGCGAGCACGCGCCCTCGGTTCACGCTAGAATGCACTCAACCTTTAAGCGGTTAATCCATCCATAAGATGCACGAAGGAGCTATCTATGAGCGAACCCCTGCGCACCGTGAACGTCGGCCTCATCGGTCTGGGAACCGTCGGCGGCGGCGTGGCCCGTCTGATCAAGAGCCACCACGATGAGTACCTGGCCGCCTACGGCATCGACCTTAAGCTGACCCGCGCCTGCGCGCTTGCCTGGGAGCAGGCCGAAGCCGCCGGTATTGAGCGCGAGGCCTTTACGAGCGACTGGCACGATGTCGTCACCGACCCCGCCGTCGACATCGTCGTCGAGCTCATCGGCGGCGAGCACCCCGCAACCGAGATCTTCACCACTGCCTTCGAGAACGGCAAGCATGTCGTCTCTGCCAACAAGGCCCTGCTGGGCCGTCATGTCGAGACGCTCGCCGAGAAGGCGCGCGCGTGCGGCGTGCAGATTAAGTGCGAGGCCAGCTGCGGCGGTGGCATCCCCATTGTCAGCACGCTCGAGCACGACCTGGTGGGCAACAAGATCCTGACCATCGCTGGCATTCTCAACGGCACCACCAACTACATCCTGTCGCGCATGGACGCCGAGGGCGCCGATTACGCTGACGTGCTCGCCGACGCCCAGGCAAAGGGCTATGCCGAGGCCGACCCGTCCGCCGACGTCGACGGCTTCGACGCCGCCAGCAAGACGGCAATCCTCGCTTCCATCGGCTTTGGCACCCGCGTGACCACCGACGATGTCTACCAGCAGGGTATCCGTACCATCGGCGCCGAGGACATTGCCCAGGCCCGCGAGCTCGGCTACACCATCAAGCTGCTGGGGATCGCACGCAACACCGACGCCGGCGTCGACGTCCGCGTGCATCCCACGCTCATCCCGGCAGACCATATGCTCGCCAAGGTCAACGGCGCCATGAACGCCGTCTACGTGGTGGGTGACGCCGTGGGCGAAACCATGTTCTACGGCGCGGGCGCAGGCTCCTTCCCCACCGCGAGCGCCGTCGTGGGCGATATCCTGTCGCTCTCCGAGCAGATCAGCCGCGGCGTGGCTCCGCTGCCCGAGATTGAGCCCTATGGTCACAACCTCGCCTTTAAGCCCATGGACGAGCTCCAGACTAAGTACTATGTGCGCCTGAAGGTCGCCGACCGCGTGGGTGCCCTGTCCGAGACGGTCGACATCTTTGCCAAGCACAACATCTCGATCTCGCTCATCAACCAGGTCGAGGACGGCAAGTCGGGCGCCAGCGATACTTGCTCGGTCATCTTCCTGACGCACCGCGCGCTCGAGAAGGACGTCCAGGCTGCCACCGCCGAGCTTGCCAGCGTCGACTGCGTAGCCGAGGTCGCCAACGTCCTGCGCATCGAGGACGTTGAGGCTTGGACCGAAGGCGTCATGGCGAACTAGTTCGGTTTACACCCCACAACGCATTTGCTCGAAGGGCTCCCGTCCGATGTGGGATGGGAGCCTTTTTGTCTCCTGCCCTAAGCACAACGACAGGGCACATTTGCGCGAGCCGCTCATCGGTAACGCGGGCTACCGTTCACCGATATGCAAACACGGCCGATTCCAGTTACGGCTACGCTGTGCTGCGAATGTCCGCCCGCGATGAGAGGAAATACCATGTTGCTCGAGGGCAAGAAAGCAATCATCACCGGAGGCACGCGCGGTATCGGCTATGCCATCGCCTGCCGTTTTATCGAGGAAGGCGCCGCCGTCACCGTCTTTGGCTCGCGTCAGGAGACCGCCGATGCGGCCGTTGAGAAGCTGACAGCCGCCTATCCCGAGGCAAAGATCTGGGGCCGTTCGTGCAACCTCACCTCACTCGAGGCCGTAACCGAGGCCTTTACGCAGGCCGCAGCCGACATGGGCGGTCTCGACACGGTCGTCAACAATGCCGGTATCTCCCAGCGCTCGCCCCTTTTGGACTACACGGCCGAGGAGTTCGCCAAGGTCATGGACCTCAACGTCGTCGCCGTCTTTAATGGTCACCAGGCCGCTGCCAAGATCATGACCGAAGCCGGCCACGGTGGCACCATCACCACCACGAGCTCGATGGTCGCTAAGTACGGTCAGCCCTCCGGCGTTGGCTATCCCACGTCCAAGTTCGCCGTCAACGGCATGGTCCAGTCGCTCTCACGCGAGCTCGCCCCCGTGGGCATTCGCGTCAATGCCGTCGCCCCCGGCGTAACCAGGACCGACATGGTCGCCAACCTGCCCGAAGAAGTCATCAAGCCCATCATCGCTACCATCCCGCTCGGCCGCATGGGCGAGCCCGAGGATGTCGCCAACGCCTTTGTCTTCCTAGCGAGCGACATGGCCGCCTACGTTACGGGCGCTGTGCTCCCCGTCGACGGAGCCGCCCGCTCCTAGAGAGCCACAAGCTTTGGCTTCAAGCCTCAACATAGCTCAACCAAAAAGGCGCGCCGTCTGCATCAACTGCAGGCAGCGCGCCTTCTTCTGTTATGAAAGGGAAACTATGTCCCAGTATTTCGCCCATTCCGGGACACAGTTTCCCAACGGCCCCGTTTCGGAAACCACATCCCGTTCCGAGCCTTCAAAGCAGGACGCGGCTTCCCCGAGAGAGTATCGACTACTTGCCGTCGTCGTCCTCGGCTTCTTCTCTTGCATAGAGCTCCAGCATGCGGCGGCGGTATTCGCGCACGGCGAGCTTGGCGCGCTCCAGGCGGCGACGCTCGCGCGGAGTCAGCTCGGACGGGTCGACCTCGTCTCCATAGGTCTTATCGGCAAGAAGATGCGCCGCGTCCACAATACGGGCATCGATATGGCCGCTCGCCGCCTCGGCGGAAAGACGCTCGGCAATCGTATCGAGCGTAGGCAGGCCCTCGAATACGCGACCATGGCCATGCGAAGTCAGCAGCTCATGCTCGCGCGCGAGCAAGCTCGCTAGGTCGTGGTGGGCGCGCAGGATGTCGAGCGCATCGGATGGATGCTCGGCAACCTCTGCCACGGCGGCAACCGGCGCAGCATCCACCACGCGGTAGAAGAGCTGCGCGAGCAGCGGCATCAAGAACACCGTGATGGCACCGGCGGCAACCATGACCGACGCAATATCTTGCGACAGCGCGCCCGCGTTGACGGCAACGCTCGTAACGGCAACGATGATCGGCAGGGCCGTGGTGCAGTACAGGGCCACGGTAATACGACCATACGCCGACACATCGCGCGTCGCAGGACAAATGCTCATAGAAATAAGAATGGGCACGGCACGAATAATCAACAACGCCACGATAAAGCCCACGAGCAGACCCGGGCGCGACGCCACGGCCGTCAGATCGATCTTTGCGCCCGATACGGTAAAGAACACCGGAATCAAAAAACCGTAGGCCAGGCCGTCGAGCTTGGTCTCGAGCGTATGGTTGCCCTCGGGGATGATATAGCGCAGGACAAAGCCGGCAGCAAAAGAACCCAACACGATGTCGAGATCAAAGACAGCCGAGAACGCCACGAGCGTGACCAGGATAAGCACCGTCAGGCGCACGAAGGTCTGCGACGTGGTATCGGCGCGCTCCTCAACAAACGCAAAGAAGCGGCTGCCGACGCGCTTGGAGCGGCTCGGGACCACAGCCAGCAACACGCAAACCACCGCAAACAAGCCAAGGATTACGAGCGTTTGTATGCCAGTGCGGGCAGACAACAGCACCGACATGGCGAGCACGGGACCGAGCTCACCCCAAGTGCCATACGCGAGAATCGAGTCGCCCACGCGCGTGCCGGTGAGCGAGCGCTCACGCATGATGGGCACGAGCGTACCGAGCGCCGTCGAAGTGAGGGCAAGCGTCACGGCGATACCGTCGAAATGACTGACTGAGAACCACGGGGTAAAGCGCACGGCAAGCCAGGCGATACCAAACGTGACGACCCACGTCGCCAAGCCGTAGCGCCCCTCGACGCCCGTGATGCTCTTGGGGTCGATCTCAAAGCCGGCAAGCAGGAACAAGAAGGCCAGGCCCAGCTCGGACACAAGCGAGACCTCGGCATCTACATGGATGACGCCGAGCATATGGGGTCCCAGCACCGCGCCGAGCACGAGCAAAAAGACCGTCTCGGGAACGGGTTTTCCGGGAATCGCCGAGGCGATAAAAGGACTCGCAAAGGCCACGAGTGCGATGATGGCGAGCGAAACGAATGCCATGTGATGCCTTTCTCTTGTTTGCGCTTCACTGTAGCACCCTCGCCGTCCTCAACGCGCCGCGAGCTGTCGTATCATAGTGAGGTTTACAAACATGTGGCTCAAGGCGACCGCAGGGCAGACCCCGCAAACCGACCGCTGCCGCATACCGTACCGTACGCCCAACCGATCAGGAAGGCAGGAACCAATGGTCTCTCGTATCTACGTGGAGAAGAAACCCGGGTTCGACGTCGAGGCTCAGCAGCTCAAGGGCGAGCTGACCGAGATTCTCGGCATCAAGGGCATCGAGGCCCTGAGGATCATCAACCGCTACGACGTCGAGGGCATCGACGAGGAGCTTTTCCGCTCCTGCGTGCCGACCGTCTTTAGCGAGCCCCAGGTCGATGTGACCTACGACGAGCTCCCCGCAAGCGATGGCGCCGTCTTTGCCGTCGAATTCCTGCCTGGCCAGTTTGACCAGCGCGCCGACTCCGCCAGCGAGTGCGTGCAGCTCATCAGCCAGGGCGAGCGCCCCGCCGTGCGCTCCGCCAAGGTCTATATGATCTCGGGCGCTCTGGACGAAGCCGCCATCGATGCCATCAAGCACTACGTGGTGAACCCCGTCGAGGCGCGCATCGCCTCGCTCGACCTGCCCGAGACGCTGTACATGGAGACCCCCGAGCCCCAGCCCGTCGAGGTGCTCGACGGCTTCCGCGAGCTCGACGAGGCCGGCCTTGCCGCCTTTATTTCCGAGCGCGGCCTTGCCATGGACGAGGCGGACATCGCCTTCTGCCAGCAGTACTTCCGCGATGAGGACCGCGACCCCACCATCACCGAGATCCGCGTGATCGACACCTACTGGTCCGATCACTGCCGCCACACCACCTTCGGCACCGTCCTGGACGACGTGACGATCGACGACGCCGTGGTGCAGCAAGCCTTCGACCGCTACATGGAGATGCGCCACGAACTCGGCCGCGACGCCAAGCCCGTCTGCCTCATGGACATGGGCACCATCGGCGCCAAGTACCTCAAGAAGACCGGCGTCATGACCGATGTTGACGAGTCCGAGGAGATCAACGCCTGCACCGTCAAGGTGAAGGTCGATGTCGATGGCGAGGACCAGGACTGGCTGTTCCTGTTTAAGAACGAGACCCACAACCACCCGACCGAGATCGAGCCCTTCGGCGGTGCCGCCACCTGCGTGGGCGGTGCCATCCGCGACCCGCTGTCGGGCCGCAGCTACGTGTACCAGGCCATGCGTGTCACCGGCGCCGGCGATCCCACCGTCCCCGTGTCCGAGACGCTCGAGGGCAAGCTGCCGCAGCGCAAGCTCGTAACCACCGCCGCCGCCGGCTACTCCAGCTACGGCAACCAGATCGGACTTGCCACTGGCCAGGTCAACGAGCTCTATCACCCCGGCTACGTGGCCAAGCGCATGGAGGTCGGCGCCGTCGTGGGCGCTACCCCGGCAAACCACGTTCGTCGCGAGTGCCCCGCCCCCACCGACAAGATCATCCTGCTGGGCGGCCGCACCGGCCGTGACGGCATCGGCGGTGCCACCGGCTCCTCCAAGACCCAGAACACCGAGTCCATCGAGACCTCGGGCGCCGAGGTCCAGAAGGGCAACGCCCCGGTCGAGCGCAAGCTGCAGCGTCTGTTCCGCCGCGGCGACGCCTGCCGTCTGATCAAGCGCTGCAATGACTTTGGCGCCGGCGGCGTCTCGGTCGCCGTAGGCGAGCTTGCCGACGGCCTGTATGTCGACCTGGACACCGTGACCAAGAAGTACGACGGCCTGGACGGCACCGAGCTCGCCATCTCCGAGTCCCAGGAGCGCATGGCCTGCGCCGTCGCCGATGGTGACGTCGATGAGTTCATGGGTTACGCCGCCGAGGAGAACCTGGAGGCGACCGTTATCGCCGAGGTTACCGCCGAGCCGCGCATGCGCATGGCCTGGAACGGCGTCGCCATCGTCGACCTGTCCCGCGAGTTCCTCAACTCCAACGGCGCACCCAAGCACCAGGTCGCCCACGTGTGTGCCCGCAGCGTATGGCAGCCCAGCTGGGCCGGCACCACGCTTGCCGAGCGTATGACTTCGCTTGTCACCGACCTCAACGTCGCCTCCAACAAGGGCCTTTCCGAGCGCTTTGACTCCACCATCGGTGCCGCGACCGTGCTCATGCCCTTTGGTGGCAAGACGCAGCTCACTCCGAGCTCGGCCATGGTCGCCAAGTTCCCCGTGGACGGCGAGACCACCACGGCGAGTGCGATGGCATGGGGCTTCAACCCCTACCTGATGGAGGCCGACCAGTTTGCGGGCGCCTACCTGTCCGTGGTCGAGTCCATCGCCAAGCTCGTGGCCGCCGGCTTTGAGCACAAGCGCGCCTACCTCTCCTTCCAGGAGTACTTCGAGCGCCTGCGCACCGAGGCCGAGCGCTGGGGCAAGCCCATGGCCGCCGTCCTGGGTGCCCTTATGGCCCAAGTCGACCTGGGCTCTGGCGCCATCGGCGGCAAGGACTCCATGAGCGGTTCGTTTGAGGACGAGGCCGGCGAGCTCAACGTTCCGCCGACTCTGATCAGCTTCGCTGTTGCCGTGGGCAAGGCCGCCCGTGCCGTCTCGCCCGAGTTCAAGGGCCTGACGCATCGCGTCGTGCGCATCGCCCCCGCCACCTATGGCGAGGACTACCGCCCCGATGCCCACCAGCTGCTCGCCGCGTTTGACGCCGTCGAGGCGCTCACCGCCACCGGTGACGCCCTGGCCGTCTCCACGCCCGGCTACGGCTGCGGCGCCGAGAGCCTCTTTAAGATGTGCGTCGGCAACCAGATCGGTATCGAGCTTGCCGAGGATGTGGACGTGGAGAGCTTCTTCACCCCGCTCTACGGCAGCTTTATCGTCGAGCTCGCCGAGGATGCCGAGCTGCCCGAGGTCGCCGACGGCGTTGTCGTCGAGCCCCTGGGCACCACCGTCGAGGGCTATGTCATCGACACCGGCTCCGAAGTCATCGAGCTCTCCGAACTCCAGGAGGCCTGGGAGAGCGGCATCGAGGGCGTCTTTGCCTACCGCAGCGCCGACGAGACCGCCGAGGTCGAGACCATCGACTTCCGCGCCAAGGACATCCACGTGTACGGCGGCGCCAAGATCGCCCGTCCGCGCGTGGTTATCCCCGTGTTCCCCGGCAACAACTGTGAGTACGATAGCGCCCGTGCCTTCCGCGCCGCCGGCGCCGAGGCCGACACCTTTGTAATTAACAACCTCACGCCCGAGGCCGTCGCCGAGAGCACCCACGAGCTTGCCCGCCGCATCCGTGCAAGCCAGATCATCATGATCCCTGGCGGTTTCTCGGGCGGCGACGAGCCCGACGGCTCCGCCAAGTTCATCACGGCGTTCTTCCGCGCTCCCGAGGTCACCGAGGCAGTCCGCGACCTGCTCAAGGCCCGCGACGGCCTAATGCTGGGCATCTGCAACGGCTTCCAGGCCCTGGTCAAGCTCGGCTTGGTGCCCTATGGCGACATCGTCGACGCCACACCCGATGCGCCCACGCTGACCTTTAACACCATCGGTCGTCACCAGAGCCGTCTGGTGCGCACTCGCATCTCGTCCAATCTGTCCCCGTGGCTGTCGCAGTGCAGCCTGGATGACCCCTACACCGTCGCCATCAGCCACGGCGAGGGCCGCTTTGTCGCCAACGACGAGGTGCTCGCCCAGCTGATCGCCAACGGCCAGGTCGCCACGCAGTACGTGGGCGAGGACGGCAAGCCCAGCATGGATCTTTCCGTCAACCCCAACGGCTCCGCACTCGCCATCGAGGGCATCACGAGCCCCGACGGCCGCGTTCTGGGCAAGATGGGCCATGCCGAGCGTCGCGGCGACAACCTGTACCGCAACGTGCCCGAGCATGTCCCCGGCGACAAGTTCATGCCGATCTTTGAGAGCGGCGTAGCCTACTTCGCTTAAACCTTTCCCATCGGGTACAATCCCTTCGGGTAACAACACCCGCCACCGGCACGCCCGGTGGCGGGTTCTTTTTTATTTGCGCGTATGGGAGAAGAACATCATGGAAAGCCGCAAGCCGTATCTCGCCACTCTGCCCGGACTCATCCTGGGTTGCCTCGTCTGCTGCGCGCTCTGGGGGTCGGCTTTCCCCTGCATCAAGATCGGTTACGAGCTGTTTGGTATCCCGGCGCACGATAGCGCCTCGCAGCTACTCTTTGCAGGTTTGCGCTTCACACTTGCCGGTATCCTGGTTATCGCCGGTATGAGTGCAGCCCAGCGCCGCCCGCTCGTCCCACAGGCACGCGATATCAAGCCCATCTTTATCTTGTCGCTCTTCCAGACTATCGGGCAGTACTTCTTTTTCTATCTGGGTCTCTCGCGCGCCAGCGCCATGTCGAGCTCCATCATCGAGGCCAGCGCCAACTTCCTCGCAATCCTCTTTGCCGCCCTGGCATTTCACACCGAGAAGCTCAATACGGCCAAGGTGCTTGGCTGTGCGCTGGGCTTTGCCGGCGTCGCGCTCGTCAACCTCTCGGGCGCAGATGGCACCTTTGGCTTTACGCTCGATGGCGAGGGCTTTATCCTAGCCTCCACTGTCGCGGGTGCTCTTTCGACCTGCCTGATCGGTATCTTCTCGCGCGAGCACGACGGCGTCTTGCTTGCCGGGTGGCAGTTCTTGGTCGGCGGCCTGATCCTCACCGCCATCGGCTTTTTGATGGGTGACGCGCTCTCCCCCACAGCGATTGTCCCCGCCATCGCGCTCATCATCTACATGGCGCTTATCTCCGCGGTCGCCTACTCGCTGTGGTCGCGCCTGCTTGCCGTCAACCCCGTCAGCCGCGTCTCTGTCTTTGGATTTATGAACCCCGTCTTTGGTGTGGTGCTGAGCGCGCTGCTGCTCGACGAGGGCGCTGGCACGAGCCTCGTTACCGTCATCGTTGCCCTGCTGTTGGTCTGCGGCGGCATCATCATCGTCAACAAACCCAAAAAAGCCTAGCGAGCTCACCTTTTTAGGGAGGGCCTTCAAACACTTTAGCTTAATGGAGTGCACTGGTTCTCGTTGATTTCGTACCGAGTCGCAGCGGCAGACGCCCGCCTTGCCGCACCGCGCCCGGGCATTATGGCCGGTGGCCCCCACAAACGCAAAAGGGGCGCACGACCATCGCAACGGTCGTGTGCCCCTTTTCCTAGCGTATCTGAACGCCGGCTTTCTTTTTCTCGGCCTTGACACGGTAGAGTTCCGTGTCGGCGGCGCGAAGCAGGTTTTGCCAGGTATCAATACCATCGCCGACCCGCGCGCAACCGATGGACATCCGCAATGCATACGGCACCTCGGCATGCGCGAGCTCGTCGTTGATTGTCGCGCACAGATGCATGATATCCTGTTCCGCCGCTGCCTTTTGGAGCACCACGAACTCATCGCCACCATAACGCGCGATAAAGCCACCAGACGCCGAGCAGACCTCTTTGAGCGCAGCGGATATTACCTGAAGAGCATGGTCGCCCTCCACATGTCCATAGCGATCGTTAATCTGCTTAAAGCCGTCAGCGTCCATCATAAGCAGATACACATCTTCGGCCTGATCCACATTTGAAAAGAGCGACAGCATATAGGTCTCAAAACGGTTGCGGTTGTTGAGTCCAGTCAACGGGTCAGTCGAGATCAGTTGCTCCTGGCAGATGATATAGAGCAGCAACATGCTAATCATTATGCCGACACAAAGGCCGGGCACCGAGTATACGACCTGAAAGGTACCGCCCACCAGGGCCGGAATGGCGAAAAATGCCAAGGTTCGATAGATGGCCTTCGTCTGCAGGCTCTCGACCCTGCGAGATTGCACAAATGCATGCAGGGACGTATGTATAACGTAACAGTAGCTGACGATGGGCTGGATCATATAGGCAAAGCCGCGACGATACACGCCCTGCGAATCGATATAGAACAGGGCGTGCGTCCAGTAACTGGTAAACGCCAGCACGACCACCAGAGCCGTAGGCAACGCTACAAGCACCACCCTATAGCGCGAGGTCAAAAGGCGAGAACCCTGCACCGTCTCGGAATAGATAAACCAAATGAGACACGCGATAGCAAAGAGCGAAAACGAAACCGCGTTGGAAATCCAGTTGGCAGCAATGCCCAACGTGCCGTCCACACCGTCCGAAAGCGTCCAGATCATATCGAATAATATGTACGCGGCAGAGGTGTAGCCAAGCATGCTAAACAATAGCTGCTGGGTGCTCGAGAACAAGGAGCGACGACTTCGCACGGCAAGCCCGATAAGAACAATCATGCATAGCACGAATATCTCAATCTTGAGTGCCTTAACCACTAGCGCCATCCCTTCAATATCCAAGTGGTCAGAATCGCCCAATTCGAATCAGGGCAATAAACACCCCTTAACTCCGCAGGGGTAAGGGGAATAATAGCAGAGCGCCCGAACGTTGCTGCAGAACAGTCATCGTTCGGGCGCTCATACGGCGCGAATTGCACACGCCGGCTTGATTGACTCGCGTCGACGATTACTCGCCGTCGATGTCGGTCGCGACGGCCTCCTCGATGGCCTCGACGCCTTCGACCGACAGATCCTCTTTGCCGTGGCAGAACTTCTTATCGACCCAGCCGGTCAGAATCGGGGCCATGATTGCCGTGATGATGACGGCGGTGGCGATCTGCGCATACGCAGTGGGCGCAAGCTCGGCATAGCGCGGGGCGACCTCGGCGAGGGCGACCGGCGTGGTCATAGCCGTGCCGGCGATAGTGGAGCAGGCAACGGCCGCCTTGCCGTTACCACCGCACAGGCGCTCGAACGCAAAGGTGATGGGGCCGACGATAAAGAGCGTGATGAGACCCAGCAAGATACCGGAAATACCGCCGGTGATAAAGCTCGAAAGACTCATGGACGCACCGAGCTGAAAACCGATAACGGCGATCGCGGGATTGGCGCCGGGGACCAGCAGGTTCTTGATAAACGGGAACAAGTTGCCCAGGACCATGCCGATAACAAGCGGCAGTATGGAGCCGATGATGGTACCGACGGGGATGTTGGCGAGACCCGAGACACCGAGGATGATCATCGTGACGGCGGGGCCGGCCGTAAAGAACAGGATACCGACGGCGCCCTGCTCGGACTCGTCGCCGAACTCGCCCATGATGCCCGTGTAGAGCGCCATGTTGCAAAACGTGATGCCGCCGATGATAGACACGGAGCTCAGGCCCAGGAAGTTGTCGTTAAAGAAATATGCCACACCCAAGCCAAGGGCGGCCGCAACAACAAGCTTGGGGATCAGAACGACGATACCGGTCTTGATGGCGCCCGGCGTGGACTTAAAGCTGATGCCGGCACCCACAAACAGCAGGATCGCGGCAACGATGGTGTTGGAACCACCGCGGCAGGCAGCGGTAAAGAAGCCGCCGATCTCAAAGACCTGCGGGCAGAAAGTGTTGAGCAAAAGGCCAACAATCATGGGATAGATCATGATGTCGCCCGGGATACGCGGTACCTTGAATTTTTTTTGCTCGTTGGCGGTCGCTTCCTGTGCCATGAAACCCCCATTTCCGCTGACGCAGAACAAAAGCCCACATCACGCTTTGCTACAGTAAAGTTTGACCATGGTACCAGAAGAAGCAGACCGGCTCGGTGAGAAATTCGATTCGTTGGGTCAGGCAACGACATGGCAGAATCATCGCCCGACAGCAACCGAGTTCACCTACAATTGCCACCGGATCGAAAGACACAGCTTTTTAGGAAGTCATTATGACAGCTATCGATCGGGGCCGGGCGACCGCGGCCTTCAAACGCTATACCGATGCCTACGACGCCACCAACCCACGCATCGCGCTCAAAATCGAGCATACGTACCACGTTGCCGAGGCATGTGATGCCGTGGCGCGTGAGCAGGGCTGGTCGACAGAGGATATTGACCTGGCCTGGCTTTGCGGCCTGCTGCACGATATGGGCCGCTTTGAGCAGCTGCGGCGCTGGGACACGTTTAAGGATGCTGAGAGCATGAGCCATGCGGCGTTGGGCGTCGAGGTCCTCTTTGGCGAGAGCCCCGACGACGCACCTGCCACAACAAGCATCCGAGATTTTATCGAGACCGAAGAGCACGACGAGCTCATCCGCGCAAGCATTGCCTATCACAGCGATTTCCGTCTACCCGCACAACTCGACGAGCGTACACGGTGCTTCTGCGATATCGTGCGCGATGGCGACAAGATCGACATCATGCGCACCATCGCCGACAGCACCGTCGATACCATCCTCAAGGTTGATGAGGATGTATTTCTTGCCAGCCACTTCTCGGCACCGACGCTTGCCGCCTTTGACGAGCACCGCTGCGTCGCGCGCGACGAGCGCAACGAGCCGGCGGACTACCTAGTGGGACTCATCTGCTTTATGTTTGAGCTCGTCTATCCAGCGAGCCGCGCGCTGGCGCGCGAGCAGGGCGATATCCACCGCCTGCTCGACGCACCCTTTGGCATTACGCGCTCCTTTACCGATTCCGCCACGCAAGCGACCTGGGAGCGCCTAAAGGACGAGATGCGCGACTGGCTGGCGCGCGCCTAGCGCTCAAACTGGACCAGCAGCTCCTCAGCGACCTCGACGGCATCGCCGACAACCTTGTACTGGGCAGCACCAAAGATGGGGGCATCCGGGTCCTCGTTGATGGCGATAATGCACTCCGCCCCACCGATGCCGGCAAGATGCTGGATGGCGCCCGAAACGCCGATACTCACGAGAAGCTTGGGCGAAACCGAGACGCCCGTCTGGCCAATCTGATGGTGATACTCCAACCAGCCGGCCTCCACGACAGGTCGCGTGCAGCCAAGCTCGGCTCCCAGAGCCTCGGCGAGCCTTCGCATCAGCGGCAGGTTTTTCTTGGAACCAATGCCGCGACCCACCACGACCAGGCGCTCGGCATCGGCAATTGATGCCTGCTGCCCCCACTCCTCGGCGGGAATCGAGATCTCGACACGAGCCTTGGTGTCTTCCGCAAGGAATACCTGGGTAATCGTGCCAGAGCGGCTGTAGTCAAACTCGGGCTCCCTAAAGATGCCGGGGCGCACCGTTGCCATCTGAGGACGGTGGTTGGGGCAAATGATGGTGGCCATCAAGTTGCCGCCAAACGCCGGGCGCGTCTGCTGCAGCAGGCCCGTTTCCGCATCCATCGAAAGCACGGTGCAGTCGGCCGTAAGGCCCGTCTGCAGGCGTACGGCAACGCCAGGCGCCAGCTCGCGGCCAAAGGCGGTCGCACCGTACAGAATGGCCTCGGGCTTGTGCTCTGCCACCAAATCGCAGATCAGCCGGGCGTAGACCTCCGCATCGTTCTGGCGCAGACGCTCGTCGCGACAGACCAGAACCTCGTCTGCACCGGCGCAAACCAGATGCTCCAGGTCACCGAGAGAACCCTCGGGGCCCATACCGACCAGTGCCACCAGACGGCAACCACGGGCATCGGCAAGCTCGCGTCCCTTGCCCATGAGCTCGTAGGCCACCGGGGCCACGACATCGTACTCGTTGGTCTGAACGAATACCCAGATATCTCGATACGCATCGAGGTCAACCGCGCCAGCGGCCTCGTCACGCTCGATCGAGATAGCGTTGACGGGGCAAGCATCGACGCACCCGCCGCATAGGATGCAGCCGTCGGTTACGCGGGCGCAACGGTTGGGCCGCTCGCCTTCCACTACGATGCCGCCAGAGGCACAGGCGCGAACGCAGCGACCGCAGCCGATACAGGCTTCGCTATCGATAATCAGTCCGCTCATCTATGCCATCCCCTCGATAATCTTGGCAAGTTTTGCCGCCTGCTCGGACGCCGTGCCGTCAACGGCCTCGCACGTTTGGTCGCGGTTGGGCACAAACGATCGCACGACTTGTGTCGGCGAGCCGGCAAGGCCGCAGCGCGCGGGGTCGGCGTTCACGTCGGCAGCGTTGACCACGCGCACGTCCGCCTCCTCGGCCGCACGAATACCGGCAATGCTCGGCATACGCAGTTGGCCAATCTCCTTGGCAGCCGTCATCGCGCACGGCATCTCAAGATAGACCGTCTCCTCGCCGGCATCGCAGCCGTGAACAAGCGCCAGTGAACCACAGGTCGTAAAGCCCGCACTCTGCACGCAGCTCACGTCGGTCACGCAGGGAATCTCAAAGGCACCGGCAAGCTCGGGACCAATCTGGGCCGTATCGCCGTCCACCGCCATCTTGCCGCAGATGAGCAGGTCGAAGTCCTCGTCGAGCGCCTCGATGCCGCACTTGAGGGCATAGGTGGTTGCCAGGGTATCGGCGCCTGCAAAGGCGCGATCGGTTAGCAGCAGTGCGTCATCGGCGCCTCGGGCGATGCAGTCGCGCAGCAGCGATTCGGTCGCGGGAATGCCCATCGACACCACCGTTACGCGCACGTCCATGCCAAAGCCGATAAAGTCGTCCTTCAGCGCCAGCGCGCATTCCAAAGCGCTCGCGTCAAAGGGATTAATGACTGCCTGCTTGCCATCGCGCACAATGGTATTGGTCTTGGGGTCCATCTTGACCTCGGTGCTGCCCGGCACCGCCTTGACGCACACCACCATATGGAAATTGCTCATCTTCACGCGCCCCCTTTCTGGACGAGCTCATCCAAGAGCTTCTCCGAAAACAGGTTGCCGCGACCCAGCTGCCCGGCAGGATCGAGCTGGAGCTTGAGCCGCGCCGACTCGACCATGGCCTCGTGACCGTACATCGTCTCTAAGAAGCCCGCCTTGATCTTGCCGACGCCGTGCTCGGCAGAAACGGCACCGCCCATAGCCGTTACCTCCGCAGCCCACTGGGCAAACAGCTCGCCACCGCGACGGTAGTCCTGCGCATCGCGCGGCAGGATGTTCACATGCAGATGGTTGTTACCGATGTGCCCCCAGGCAGCAGATTCAAGCCCGCTTTCGGCCAGTGTGCGGCGATAGAGGACCACGACATCGGCAAGGCGTGCGTTGGGCACCGACATGTCCGAACCCAGTTTGGTGATGGTGGGATCCGTGCGGCGACGCTCGTCGATAAGCATATTGACGCTCTCGGGGACCGCATGGCGGAAGAACCGCTGGCACTCGCGATCAACCTCGGTGCGCGCGACCCATGTCGCATCGTCGCGGCCACCCGCAAACTCGAGCACCCATCCCAGGTGGTACAGTTCCTCGGTCGCCTGGGCCTCGTCATCGCAGTCGAGCTCCACGTACACACAGACCTTGGCCTCTTTGTCGAGCGCCGGCAGCGAGGCAAACGCCGTCGACTGCTCGCGCTGGCGACGTAGAATATCCAGGGCGCCAGCGTCGAAGTACTCGATGGCAGCCGCATGGGACAGGACGGGACGCACGGAATCGGTAAAGGACACGGCCTTGTCTTCGCTATCGAAAAAGCAGCTCACACCCCAAACGACCGCAGGCGCCGCCTGCAGGGCAATCTCGAGCTCGGTGATGACGCCGAGTGTGCCACACGCACCGATAAACAGATCGATGGCATCCATATCGTCAGCGACGAAATAGCCCGAAGCATTTTTGGTCTTGGGCATGGTGTAGTCGGGAAGGTCGAGCTCGAGCGTGCGGCCCTGCACCGTGACGAGCGAAAGGCGACGACCCTGTGCAAAAACCTCGCCGCGGTGAAGCTCGAGCAGGTCGCCATCGGCCAGCACGACATGAAGGCCCGTGACGTGAGGGCGCATGGGGCCGTAAGCGTAGCTACGGGCGCCGGAAGCGTTGCATGCCGCCATGCCGCCCAGACAGGCAGATGCCTCGGTGGGATCGGTAGGAAAGAATTGCTCGGGGGCTTCCTGGAACTCCTCGTAGGCCTCAAGCGATGTCTGGTCCCAGCCGGCAGTCGGCAGCACTTTCTTGCCCAGTTGCTTGCGTAGCTCAGACAGCACGACGCCGGGCGCCACACGCAAAAGAAAGCGGCCCTGCTCATCGCGGCGAATGCCTAGGTAGCGATTCATACGGGAAGTATTGAGAATGTGACCGCCATGAGGCACGGCGCCGGCGGCAAGACCGGTCCGGGCGCCCTGAACCGTCACCGGGACACGCTCGGCATGGAGCTTTTTCAAAATGGCGCGGACCTCTTCCTCCGTTGTCGGAAACGAGATGCTCGAGGCCTCGCCCGATGTGCGAGACTCATCGCGGCCATACTCTTCGAACTCGTCGGTGAAGGGTTTGATAGTTGCCGACACGCGAACCCCCCCTTTAGCTAACTACAGTATTTGCAGGGAGATGTTACCGCATCGTTTCGTCGACGTGTTCGAGACCGTCTCCATAATTGGCGATTTTTACGTTCGTGCAATTCGGCGAGCGGCAAGGTTTCCTCGGCAGACGATGCTTTTGACACATGTCGCTTTACCGCCAGCGACCACGCAATTGTCGCTCGAAAAAAGTTGAAGTTATTTTTGCCATCTTTTACCTGCGGAGATGTCAATCCGTCAAGCATTTGGTCAGAAATTGGTCAAGTAGTGACTGATACGGTCGGCATCGACAGCCAAAACCAATGGAAGTTTTGGCCCCAGAAGCAGGGAGGTTCCCATGGCATATTACTGGCCCCAGTACGGCGTCGCCATCGAGGTCGACGACGATCCCTATCTCCTGCCTTTCGACGAAGAGGCGTTCCCCGATACGGCGGTCTACCACGTCACCACCGATGTTATCTGCGACCCCGAGTCGTTCTCGGCGCTCGCCCACCGCATCGCGCGTATCCACAACATCGAGCTCCCTCACGACTTCGACGAGCTCATCTACTCGCGCCGCCTGATGCTTCACATGCTCTTTGGAGCGGACCCGTCCACGTTCGCACGCGTCTACACCACCAAGGACGCCGCATGAGTGCAAAGAAGCCGCCCCGCCTTGCAGGACTGGGGCGTCGCAAGAAACTCGTCGTTGTCTGTCTGGCTATCGTCTGCGCCCTCATCGCCGTAGGGCTATACGCCTGGCAGTCGCAGCCCGTGCCCGAAGCGGGCGCCTCAGTCACGACGGCAGAGTGAGTCCTAGGCCCTTTCGACACCACCTATATTGCGAATCAGCACCGCCGCCCACCCGACCGAATATTGCCGTTCGGCACCGCCATTAAATGCCTTCCCGCGCATCCCCGTTACGCT
>DBGDDN010000050.1:0-138343 GCA_048343195.1 Collinsella sp. | reverse complement strand
GTGTCCATCCTCGCAGTATCCGGTTCTCAAGGTGCACGCCCCGCGGCTGATCCGGTCCGACCGGGCCGCGCGGCAAGGAGATATATTGCCAGACCGGAGGGGCCCCGGGGGCGGGAATCGCGCACTCCATATTTTGTTCACAAATAAATAGGTCCCTCAGTCGCATCACTGAGGTTAAAACTGAAGCATTGGCTTCTGATATTGGCGATGGCCAGCTGGTTTATAGGTGTTAAGGCATCGGTCATCTCTGGAGCGTCACTTTACTCCAAAAGCATCATCCATTTGTTTCCCGTCGGTAAAAGGCAGGTTTTGTTCGCCAAGCGTTCTTATATATAGAGAAGTTCGGATTCGAACACATGCCTTGGCAACAAAAAAAGCGACCAACCGGAGTCGATCGCTTTCTTTTCTTTGGGTGGGCCGTCGGGGGTTCAGCCTGCTTCGCAGGCGGCCGCTGCGGCGCTTTCGCGCCTTGCGCGCTGCGCTGGCAAACGCTCACGCGTTTACTCAGCTCCGCGCCCCGACGGGTTCGAACCCGTGCACCGGCAACAAAAAAAGCGACCAACCGGAGTTGATCGCTTTCTATTCCATGGTGGGCCGTCAGGGGTTCGAACCCTGGACCTTGGGATTAAAAGTCCCCTGCTCTGCCAGCTGAGCTAACGGCCCGCGGGTGGCATTGTACCACGGTCTGGGACTATTCCCAACTCCATTGGCCGTTCTGGAAAATCACAACTTCACGTCCATCAGGCGTAATGCCCGTAATATCGATGTCGTCCGTGCCGATCATAAAATCGACGTGCGTGCTCGAGACGTTAACGCCATGCTCCAGGAGCTCCTCCTTGGACATGTCATACCCACCCTCGATGCATTCGGGGAAACCGACACCTAGCGCGAGATGGCAGCTAGCGTTCTCGTCATAGAGCGTATCGTAGAACAGAACACCACTTTCGCGGATCGGCGTGTTCTTGGAAATGAGCGCGACCTCTCCCAGGTGAGCAGCGCCCTCGTCAGTATCGATGATACTTGCGAGCGTTGCCTTGCCCACGCGGGCGTCGTAGTCCACCACGCGGCCGCCCTCGAACTTAATCCAAAAATCGTCGACTTTATTGCCGTGGTGGATGAGCGGCATGGCCGAGTACACGATACCGTCGGCGCGCATGCGATCGGGCGAAGTGAAGACTTCCTCGGTGGGAATGTTGGGGAAGAAGGGGTGCCCATCGGGCGTCTTGCCCTTGCCGCCGGCCCACTCGTGACCCTTCGTCATGCCAATCGTCAGATCGGTTCCATTTGCCGCGGTGTAATGCAGGCAGTCGAAACGATTGTCGTTCAGGAAACGCAGGTTCTTTTCGAATGCGGCGTCATGGAGCTCCCAGTCGCTCTCTGGGTCCTGGCCATCGGCGCGAGCGGTGTGCAGAATCGCATTCCACAGCTTATAGATTGCAACCTCATCGGCGTCTCCCGGGAACACCTCGCGCGCCCAAGCCACGACCGGAGCGCCGGCGATGCACCACGGATTGATGTTGTAATCCAGTCCACGGCGGAAAACTTTGCACTGCGTGTTCTTTGCCTTAGAAGCTGCAGCGGGCTTAGCGGGATCGATGCCCTTAAGGGCGGCGGGGTCCGCACCCTCGATAAAGATAAAGCAGGCACCGTCCTGGGCCAGGGAATCCAGCTGCAGGCGCTTCCACTCGGGCGTCTGCTCAAAATAGCTTTTCTCGACATGCTCGTACGTGAGCCTCGTCACGGCGTCATCGGCCCAAATAACCGTCACGTGGCCGGCGCCGGCAGCATAGGCCTCCGCGACCACCACGCGCGCAAACGGCGCGCACTCGACCGGAGACTGAACGACAACCTCCTGGCCGGGCTTGACGTTTACGCCCTTGCGGACAACCAGGCGCGCATAGTTTTTAATCTTGGGCTCTAGGGCCTTCATGCCCTCCAGAGCCTCTTCGACCGTCAGGGCAGCTCGAATCATGTGCCACTCCATCTATCTATAGAACAGTAAAAAGGCGCGCCGCAAAAACGACGCGCCTTATATCTTAGCGATAAGTATGCATGCAAACGCTACTTCTTCTTGGAGTCCTTCTTGTCCTCCTCGGCAGCCGAGCGCTCGATAAGGGCGTTGAGCTTGTTCTCGGACATGCCCTCGGCCTGCGTGCGGTACATGTTGCGCAGGGGACGAATACGAACGAAGTCGTAGATAAAGTCACCCAAAATGACGATGTAAAGCAAAACGATGCCGACCATCTGGACAGGGCTGGACACCATGCCAGCGGGAGCGAAGTACAGCGAAGCCCAAATGGCCACGAGGAGCACCATGCCGATAGTGAGCACGGCCCACCAGATGCGGCGGCGCTTGGTGTAGTCCTCATCCTGCTTGAGAAGGATATTCGACACCGTATAGATGCGGTCCTCCTTGGCGCGCTGCTTAGCCTTGCGGGCGCGCTTCTCCTCTTTAGAGAGGCCCTCGAGGTTCTCGCCCTTCTCGAGCTCTTTGCGGCGTGCCTTAGACGAAGCCGGCACGACGCGAACGGAGCTCGCTGCTTGGCGGGCGGGCTTAGCAGATGCGGCAGACTTGCGCGCAACCCCGGTAACTTCGTGGGATTGCGTGCGCTTGTTCGTGGCGCTACGGGTACTCACTTATGCGTTCTCCTTCATGCTTGTGAACTGGGAGCCCGTGATGATCTGGAAGGCCTCGCGATAGCGCTCGGACGTGCCATCGATGACCTCGGCGGGCAGGTGCGGGGTCTCCCCCGTCATATCCCAGTTGGCCTTGAGCCAATTGCGGACGAATTGCTTGTCGTAGCTAGGCTGGATCTTGCCCTCCTCGTAGCTGGCAGCAGGCCAGAAACGGCTGGAGTCGGGCGTGAGGCACTCGTCGATCAGCGTGACCTTGCCATCGATGACACCAAACTCGAACTTGGTGTCGGCAATGATGATGCCACGGGTCGCGGCGTACTCGGCAGCGGCCTTGTAGATCTTGAGGGAAAGGTCACGAATCCGCGTGGCGATGTCCTCGCCCACGATCTCGCAGCAACGCTCGAACGAGATGTTCTCGTCGTGGTCACCGATCTCGGCCTTCGTGGACGGCGTGAACAACGGCTCGGGAAGCTTGGAAGCCTCGGTCAGGCCCTCAGGCAGCTGGATGCCGCAGACGGTGCCGTTCTCGTCGTAGGTCTTCTTGCCCGAACCGGTCAGATAGCCGCGGACGATGCACTCGATAGGAATCGTCTGGGCCTTCTTAACCAGCATGGCGCGGCCAGCGAGGTAGTCACGATACTCAGCAAACTCCTCGGGGAAATCCGCCGGGTCGATGGAAACGAGATGGTTGGGAACGATGTCGGCAAACTTATCGAACCAGAATGCCGAGATGCGATTGAGCACCTCTCCCTTAAACGGAATCTCGTCGGGAAGAATGAAGTCGAACGCAGAAATGCGGTCGGTGGCGACCATCAGCAGGTTTTCACCGGCATCGTAAATATCACGAACCTTGCCACGGGAATCCGGACGACGCTCCATCGTTGTCACGTGAGTCACTCCTTACCTAAATACGACAGAAATGCGGGTTCTTTCCCGCATGTTTTCGCAAACTCGGAGCGGCAGGGACGCGGCCCCTCCTTCACCGAATAGCGAAAAGCTAGTGCTCCATTGTAGTAGATGCCGCGTCCGCCGTGTGCTCGCGGGGCAGATGAATTGTAAAAGTCGTACCCTTTCCAAGCTCCGACTCCACGGATATGTAGCCATGGTGACGCTCGACGATCTGCTTGGTCACGGCGAGGCCGACGCCCAGGCCGCCAGCTTCGCGGGCGCGGCTGGCATCGGCGCGCCAAAACCGCCCGAAAATGCGCGACAGATCGTCCTTGGCAATACCGATGCCGGTATCAGAAACGGCAATGCTGACGTGCCTGCGGTCACTGAGCACCGACACCACGACCCAACCGCCCTCGGGGGTGTAGCGCATGGCGTTGCTCATGAGGTTGATAACACATTGCGTGATCATGTCGGGATCGGCCTCGACGACATCGTCGTGCCCTTGGGTTTCATCTGCAAAGCGAAGACGAAGGTCACGGTCGGCAAACAGACGCTCCTGGCCGTTCACAATCGATCGCACGAACGGAACCATGTCCACCGGTTCTAGATTGAGCGGAGCCGTGCTGTTTTCCATACGCGATAGGTCGAGCATCTGCTGCACCAGACGAGCCAGGCGACGCGTCTCGGAAGCAACGGTCTCCAAATGCTCATCGTCGGTGGGATACACGCCATCCTGCATGGCCTCGACCGTTGCGAGCATGGCCATAAGCGGCGTGCGAAGCTCGTGTGCAACGTCTGAGGTCAGGCGCTTCTCGTGTTTCATATCCTTCTCGAGCGAGGTGGCCATCTCATCGAAGGTCTCACCCAGCTGATCGATCTCGTCATCACCGCGCAGCCCCGTGCGAGCCGACAGGTCGCCGTCACGGATTTGCTTTGCGGTACTGGTGATGCGATGAATCGGTTTGGTGAGCATGCGCGACACGAGCGATCCGATAACGACCGAAATGCAGATTGCAACAACCGCGGCGAGGGCCATGGCGTTAAAGGTCTTCTCCCTAAACGCAGAGTCCGCCTTGGTGAGCAGAGCGTCGGAGCCGATGGCCCACAGCTTTACCTGTCCGACATGCTCGCCGGAAGACGTTACAATCTCGACGTTAGCAACGCTATCGGAGTCGGTTGGAGCAGACGAGACCGGGCTATGCGATGCCCTCTTGCCGCTCGTGTCGTCGGTCATAGCCTGGTTTTCGCGTACATCGGCGGTGGCGCTTGCCGAGGGCCAGGAATCGTCATAAACGATCACACCCTTTTTATTGACGACCTGCATGCCCAGATCGTCGGAAACCAAACTCGACGTTGCGACCGTGCGCAGTTCTCCCGCGGTCCAAGAGCCGTTTTCCTCATATGAGGTCGCCAACTTCTCGGCAGCGGAATTTGCGATTTCGACGATATTGGAGCGTGTGTAATCCGAAAAGACCGTACCCCACACAACAGAGACAACGCCCACCAGCACCAATACCGTCATGAGCGATGTCAGAGCAAAAGCAAGTGCCATGCGCGAGGGATAGCTCATCGTTGGCCGTGAATCGGAACGAGGCGTGTTCCAACTAGCCTTGGAACCCGCCTCGCTCTCCTGCTTGTGCTTTTGTCCGATTTCAAAGCGCGCAGGTGTCATATGTGATTTCCCTATTTCTCGTCCGACTTATCGGTCTTGGCCGGAGCCTCGAAGCGATAGCCGACACCATGGACGGTGTAGAGCCACTTGGGCTTCTTGGGATCATCGCCCAGCTTGGCGCGAAGATTCTTCACGTGGCTATCGATGGTGCGCTCATAGCCCTCAAAGTCATACCCGAGCACTTTCTCGACCAGCTCCATGCGGTTATACACACGGCCGGGATGGCGGGCAAGCGTGGTGAGCAGCTTGAACTCGGAAGCCGTCAGATCGACTTCCTTGCCCTCGACCAAGATCTTGTGGCCCGAGATATCGATGACCAGATCGCCGAAGTCGAGTACCTCGACGGCGGGCTCGTCGGCCTGATGGGCACGGCGGAACAGAGCGCGAACGCGGGCGACGAGCTCGCGCGGCGAGAACGGCTTAATCAGATAGTCGTCGGCGCCGAGCTCAAGACCGATAATACGGTCCTCGATCTCGCCCTTAGCCGTCAGCATGATGATGGGGACATCCGAGGTATCGCGAATGGTGCGGCAAACGCGCTCGCCGGGGATCTTGGGGAGCATAAGGTCGAGCACGACCAGGTCGAACTGATGCTTCTCGAACTCCTCGATCGCGGACTGGCCATCGCCGACGCCCACAACCCAGTAGCCTTCGCGCTCGAGATAGGCAGCGACGGCGTCACGGATTGCCTTCTCATCCTCGACCAGCAGAATCTTTTTTGCATCTGAAGCCATAACACGGCCCCCCTGTCTCAATTAGCTAAGAACAAGCCCATTTTAACGCACCTGAGCCCGCCAGATGCCGCTATGACGCGGCAGCTCGGCGGGCGGTACTCACAATTACAACGCGTTTATTCCCCTGTTGGCGCCTTTTTAACCCCTCTAAGCTTAAAGAGAGAATAGGCGTGCAGTGACCGTCTCTGGTATACCCTGGCTGTTGCGCACCGTGGCGTACGTAAGGAATGAGTCCGATTTTCCCGCCGTAGCTGGATAATCGCCATACTCCAAAGCGCGGTCGGGCGACAGCAGCGAGCCATAGGTCTTGGCAGAGGTGTCGATCAGGAAATGCGACGCCTGTACCTTAACAAGGTATTTATTCTTCTTGCCAGCCGCACATGCGAGCGGCTCGCGTGACAGGAAGAGGTACGGCCCTCCCTCATTACCGATATACGTGCCCATATTGCCCAGGCTGCCCACGCCACTATAGGCCGCCTCGATAGAAAACACGAAGGTATCGCCCATATATACGGCCTCGAAAGGCGAAACTGACGAAGGGAGGACCAACTGGGCACGCTTGGTGTTGTTGCCGTCGGTCAGATCGATTGCCGTTATGCCGTAGTAGACGCCCTCGTCGTTGCGGACACGCGGCGAGATGGTCAAAATGCCGTCGCTCGCGCGCGGGGCCGATGCAAAGCGGCCCGTCGATTTCCAAATTACCTCGGCCTTGGATTCATCAAGCGAGCGACGATAGCAAAACGAATCACTACTCGTTTTATTGCCGCCTGCCGAAGGCATTTTATACCAGATGACCGATGACCCGAACGCCGTAAACAGGGGCGGATCATAGTCCTTGCCACCTCGATCGAGCTCAACCACGTCGCCAGAGAGCGAAGCGCCCGACAGATTTTGAGCGTAGAGCTTCCACGATGAATTGGCAAAGTTCATCTCAACCCACGCGAATACGCCGTCGCCGGCACGGACATCGTAGAATGCATATCCCGTGCCCTCGATAGGATCCTCGATTAATGTGGTAAGCGAGCCATCACCCAGGTTGAGCACACCGAGCGTGTTGGCGTGCAGCGCCGATGCGGGCGCCATCATCGCCGCGGCGTAATCGCCGTCGCAGTAGTACAGCAGCGTACCCAGAGGCAGCGTCCACGACGCCGCCGGCTCAAGATCGATGTCGACTGCCTCGTACTCATCCGTAATCGAGATGATCTTGGAATCGTCCTTGATAACCTGCGGCTCGCCGGCGGCATCATCGCTGGTGCCCGTTTTTTTCGAGCATCCGGCAAGCACCGTGGCAGCGCCCGCGGCAGCCCCACCGAGTACAAAGCCGCGACGCGATATTCCGTTCTTGATGTGATCGGCGATACCCATTAGGCGATCTCGGTGCGAGCGGCCTCGATAGCGCGTGTAAGCTGGTCGGCGCAGGAGGTCTTTTTCATACCGCAGGTATTACCGGCGAGAACCTCGATTACGCGATCGGCAGGAGCGCCCTCGACCAGCTTGGAGATAGCCTTGAGATTGCCGTCGCAGCCGCCGGTAAACTCAACGCCCATCACCTTGTTGCCGTCATCGGAAAGATCAAGGTGAATATTGCGAGCACACACGCCCTGAGGCTTGTAATCAAACGAAATCATGCGATCCCCTCTCAGAATGTTATTCGAGACGACTATTATCCCCGTCTTTCCCTAAATGCAACGAGGCGCTTTGCCGGCAACACACATTACCAGCAAAGCGCCCTAAAAAGCTAACGTTATGCCCGAACCTACTCGAAGCTCAGCTGCTCCAGACGATCAAAGACCGTGTCGATACGGGTGAGGAAGTCCCACGGATCAAAGATCTCGTCGAGCTTCTCCTGACTGACGGTGCAGCGCGGGTCGGCCTCGAGACGCTCCTTAAAGGTGGGGCCGGAGACACAATCCTGTACCTCGTGCCAAGTTGCCATGGCGTTCTCCTGCACAATGGCGTACGCGTCCTCGCGGGTGATGCCCGTGTCGACGAGGGCGAGCAGCACCTTGGAGGAGAAGATGAGGCCGCGGGTCTTATTGAGGTTGGCCATCATGCGGGCAGGGTACAGCTGCAGGCCGTCGATAACGCGGATGAGGCACTGGAACATGTGGTCGAGGGCGATGAAGCTATCGGCCTGGGCGACGCGCTCGGCAGAGGAGTGCGAAATGTCACGCTCGTGCCACAGGGCGACGTTATCGAAGGCAACCTGGGCGTTGGACTTCACGACGCGCGACAGACCGCAGACTTTCTCCATGGTGATGGGGTTGCGCTTGTGCGGCATGGCTGAGCTGCCCTTTTGGCCCTTACGGAACGGCTCCTCGGCCTCGAGCGTATCAGTCTTCTGCAGATTGCGGACCTCGGTAGCGATGCGCTCGCAGGTGGCTGCGGTGGTGGCGAGAACGCCGGCGAGATAGGCGTGATGGTCGCGGCTGATAACCTGCGTGGACAGCGGGTCGTGAACCAGGCCCAGGTGCTCGCAGACATACTCCTCGACGAACGGCTCGATGGAGCTGTACGTGCCGACAGCGCCCGAGATGGCACCAAAGGCAACATTCTTGCGGGCGTCCTCAAGACGATCCAGATCGCGCTTGAGCTCCCAGGCCCAAGAGCCAAACTTCATGCCGAAGGTCATCGGCTCGGCGTGGATGCCATGAGTGCGGCCGGCACAGAGCGTGTTGCGCTCCTCAAAGGCGCGACGCTTGCAAATCTCGCCGAGCTTCTTGACGTCCTCGATGATCAGGTCGCAGGCCTGGGTGAGCTGGTAGCACAGGGCCGTGTCGCCCAGATCCGAGCTGGTCATGCCATAGTGAACCCAGCGGCTGGGCTTGGGGTCGCCCTCGGGAACATCGGCATCGATGTATTCCTTCATGTTGGTCAGGAAGGCAATGACGTCGTGGCGCGTGACTTCCTCGATCTCATCGACCTTCGCCTTCTCAAAGTTGGCATGGTCGCGGATCCACTGGGCCTCGTCTTTGGAAATACCGATCTTGCCGAGCTCCGCCTGGGCCTCGCAGGCCAGAACCTCGATCTCCTGCCAAATGGCGTACTTGTTCTCGAGGGAGAAGATGTGTCCCATCTCCGGGCGGGTATAGCGATCGATCATAGCGGCTCCTTTTTGGTTATTGGCACGTTGGTCGTAACCCAACCATTGTACCGTGCGCAGGTGCAAGTATGGGCAGTAGGCATTAACCTAACATTTTGGAATTGGAGCGACCATGAGGACGTCTGCGCATTTGCTTCGCAAATACGCACCGGCTGCGGTCGGCAGACCCGGTCCGCGCACACGCACGGGCACAGCGGGTTGGACCCGACGTTCCCGAGGTCCCCCGTACTCGATGGAGCGGGCAACGGGACATCCGCGTATTTGCTTCGCAAATACGCACCGGCTTCAGGCGCCCGTCGGCGCCTTCGCCTGCTCGCTACAAACGCTTCGCGTTTGCTTAACGCTCGCACCCTGGCGGGTTCGAGTCCCGGCGCTTGGTAGTAAAAAGCACGGCAACGTAACGCTGCCGTGCTTGTGCTTTTTACTGGAGCGGGCAACGGGACTCGAACCCGCGAGTGTCAGCTTGGGAAGCTGATGCCTTACCACTTGGCGATGCCCGCATATGTGGGGGATAGTATAACGCGGTTGTCTTGTTCGATACAAGGGTGGCGATGCTTGTTTTAGCTGTGAAGATTCGTTTGAAAATCGCGTCAATTGTGGAGACGAGGACCTTTAACCTCCTGTTCTCCCTATCTTCTACCTGCACTTTTGCTTGATTGTTGAATTTGAGCTCAATTTGTCAGGAATTGGGCAAGCTTTTGGTCAGGCTCCGGTACTTACCCGCATGAACCTCGGGGGTAGCCTCATCCTACGCGTCGCAGCCTCCCCGTGCGGCGCACGAGGGATAAGGAGCAGCCATGTCCAACGCACCCACGCACTCTGTCCACAGCGCAATCGCAACAGGTCCGCTGCTCCTGCTCCTCTTCCTGCTTTTCGGCTGCCTGGCACCGGGAGCCGCATTTGCCGTCGATGGCTACGACCAGCTCGGCTTCCGCACTATTAGCGATGATTGTGGGCCCTTCTTCGTCGGCAAGTATGAAGCTCAAGACGCCTCGATTGCCTACTGCATGAACCAGGAGCGCCCCGGCCCCACCAAGCCGGGCGGCCCATGGCTCAACTTTGATCAAGGCTGGATGTGGCTCGACGACGAGTTCGCGGCAATCGTTTGTCACGGATATCCTACCGCCACGTCGTTTGGCGGTTACCATCTTTCACCCGATCGCGCCCGCGCCGCCACCCAGCTTGCCGTATGGATGCTCAACGGCACTACCCATGTCGACGGCACCTACTCCTACACGACCGCTCAGGGTAAAACCAAGAGCGGACACTTTACCGCCGACAATGAAGTCGTGGCGGCTGCGCGGTGGCTCCACGACAGCGCAAAATCAGGAAGCATCAAAGCCGCTCCGCACCGCGCGCGACGCTATCTAGGGGCCGTATCGGGCGGCAGCAAACGTCAAGACATGCTCTATGTACTGCCGGCGGTCTCTGTTTCCTTCCAAAAGCAGTCTGCTAACACCGTTATTACCAGCGGAAACAATACCTATCAGTTTACCGGGGCAACATTCGATATTTTTGAGAGCGCCAGCGGCGCGCGTGTCGGCACCATCAAGATGGACAGCAACGGTCGAGCGCAAGCAACACTTCTGCCCAACACGGCATACTACCTAGTTGAAACGAAGGCGCCGGCCGGCTATGTCCCCCGCCACGATCGTATTGCCTTTACCACGGGGAATGACGGCGGGCGGGTCGCCATTGATGAACAGCCCGGCACCATCAACCTGCGTATCGTAAAACTCGATACCGCGACGAATGCCGGCCCCCAGGTAGGTTCTTCACTCGCAGGAGCAGAGTTCACGTGTGTGTCGCAATCAACCCCTGGATGGGCGCAAATCCTCACGACCGACGAAAGCGGTCAGGCCACCCTCGCCGATGTCCCCTTAGGAACCTTTACCATCTACGAATCAAAAGCCCCCGAGGGCTACCTGCCATCCAACGACAGCTGGACCTATACCGTTGGAGCCGACCAGCTCGGCGATTCAGGCGTGGTCGAGATCGAATCTCGCATTTCCGATATCCCCATTGCGTTTGACCTTGAGATTTCCAAATTCAAGGATTACGGCAATAGCGACCAATCCGGCCTGGAGCAGCCGGCGGGTGGTGTTGTCTTTGAGGTTGTCAGCAACAGCTCTCAGCAGGTTGTTGGCACACTGACCACAAACATCTATGGCTTTGCCTCCACCAAAGATCAGCCCGAAGCATGGTTCGGCACAGGCAAGCGACCCGCCGGTGTCCACGGAGCCGTCCCATACGACCGTGCCGGCTACACGATTCGCGAGGTTCCGGAAACCGTCCCCGAGGGTTTTAAACGTGCAGGGGAATGGACCGTCGGGGCCAATCAGATTTCCGACGGCGCCGAGCTTCAATATATCGTGGACAACCACGCTCTGTCGACGCATCTCCAGATTGTAAAACGCGATGCCCAAACAGGCGCTTCTGTTCCCCTAGCCGGATTCTCCTTCCAACTCCTCGACAGCAATCACGAACCTGTCTCACAAACTTGCTGGTATCCAGCACATAACGTAATGGACACCTTTACGACTGACGCGACCGGGACCGTCACACTGCCCGAATCGCTCGTGCCGGGCACCTATTATGTACGCGAAACCTCGGCCAAAGAGCCCTATCTTGTCGGCGAAGAAATCGAGGTAAACATACCCGCCGACATGAACCTAACGCCCGTTGCAATCGCCTCGTATTATGACCACGCCGCGACCGGAAATATCAGGATCGTTAAAACCGATGCCGTAGACGGCAGCAGCCTCGCGGGCGCCATCTTTGAGATCCGTGCCTCGGGTGATATCGTGCGCCCCGACGGTAGCATTGCCGCACTCGACGGTGAGACTGTCGCTACCGTCACGACGGATGAAACTGGAGAAGCACGCGCGGACAACCTCCCACTGGGATCTGGCACCGCACGCTACGAGGTTGTCGAGACTCAAGCGCCGGCAGGCTTCTTGCTCGATCAGACAACCCATATTGTCGACCTTACTTATGCCGACCAGAAAACACCCGTTGTAGAAGCACGGCTTAACGTATCCGACGATTACACCAAGGTTGATATCTCCAAGGTCGATGCAAGCGGTGAGCAGGAAGTAGAAGGCGCACGGCTCACCTTATATGGTCCCGATAAAACCGAAATAGACTCCTGGACCTCATCCGACAAGCCACACCGCGTCGAACATCTTGCACTCGGCACCTACTCGTTGCGCGAAATGATGTCTCCGCGGACCTATGACCTTGCCGAGGAGATAACGTTTGAAATAAAGGATACGGGAGAAGTCCAATCCGTCGCGATGAAGGATGCGCCCATCGAGATCAAGGGGCAGGTCGACAAGCGTCAGGAACTTGTCCAACCTATCGAAAAGGGCCTGTTGGCTAACGGCGATGGTAAAAACCGTGCCGCGATGCAAACCAATACGGATGGGCTTTTCTCCTATACCATCGACGCTCGAAACAATTCAACTACCTGGGTTGATGAGTTCACACTTACCGATGATCTTGAGTGTGCCGAGGACGATACGGCGAGATTCGTCTCAATCGAAACCCCCGTCGCCATCGGCGACCTCAATGGTCTGTGCAACGTGTGGTATCGCACGACGCCGTTGGACTCGACAGACGTCGATGAGCCGGCAAACGCGACACTTGACGATGGGCACGAAAATCCTTGGCTTGAGTCCGATGAAGTAAGGGAGAGTCTGGGTGAGGATTGCCGCCTCGTCGATTACGACGGCTGGCACCTCTGGAAGGCGGATGTCTCGACCACGGAATCCACCACACTCGAGGCGAAAGAACTCGACCTTGCGTCCAATACCGTCGTAACGGGCATTCGAATTGAATACGGTGCGGTAGCCGCCGACTTTACGACTCGAAGCGATGCGGATTCTTGGACCCGCGATGATCTCAAGGATGAGCACGACGACCTTGACGATGCCAAAGCAATCCTTGGCACAGACGCTCGGGGCGCAGTCGTACACATGCAGGCAACGTCGGCTTATACGCCCCAAACCGCACTCACCAACAGCGCACGCGTCGATCTTTGCCGCAACGGTGGCGGCGATAAACTTGAGTCACATGACGAGGACCGTGTCATTCAACGCTGTACCCTACCGCAGGACCTACCGGCAACAGGATCAGTTCCCATCGCCGCTTGCATCACCGCGCTCCTGACCTCGGGTGCCGCAGCCCTATGGTTCGCTCGCCTTAGGTCGATCCCAAAGAAGCGCTAGCGCGATGAAAAAGCGGGCGAGCCAGTCCCCTGGCTCGCCCGCTTTCAATCATGTAAATCGCCGTATCTACTCTGCAGACGAAGATCAACCATCAACGATTGTCTGCTCGGACTCAGGAATCCCATCGGCACCCGTACTCTGTTCTTGCTCCACCTCTTCGCTGATTGCGGAGGCAGGGGTCGAGCCCTTCGCACCCACGATGTAGGCAGCCCCAAATCCTAACGCAATGGCAATCAAGGTCAAAATCACGTAGACAGGCCAATGGCGCTTAATATACGAAAACACGTTGACTCCTTAGAGCTCCGTCTACGAACGGCGGATAACCTCGGTCACGACCTCGGATACCGTGGCAATGTTCGTCGGGTTGACATTGTGAGGCAGGTCGTCCTCAGTACGAGCGCAAGCCAGACGCGTGCCGTCCACGCCGGCGATGGTGAGGGCTCGGCGGCTCGCCTCGAGCGCGGCATAGGCATCGGTCTTGGCATAGGGCATCTCGAGCGCGCCACAATCGACATGGAACGACTTGCACACCTTGCTGACCAGGTTCATGATGCGGCGATCGCCCTTGAGCAGCTGTTGTTCGCCCTCAACCGTCACCACCGAAAGCCTACCGGCGCCGACGGATTCAAGATTGATAAAGAATACGCCGCGGAGCTTATCGCGATGCGAAGCCAAGAAGGCCTTCATGCCAGCGCCATCACAATCCGAGGCGCCCGTTGCCACAAACCAGATATCGTGACCGAGCAGCTCATCATCGCCCATAGAGGCGACAGCCGAGAGCATATCTTCGGAAGAAGCGCCATCGGAAGACGTAGCGCCACCCTTCCAGCCATCGTTATCGTCCTCGAAGTTATCCCACGAACCGATGCCGCGACCGGACTTTTTGGCATCGTAATCGTCTTCGACGCCCAGCCAGTCACTCATGCTGTCCTGCTCGTTTTTCTTTTTACGACCGAACAGGCCACCCAGGCCGCGCTTGCGAGACTTGGGTGCCGCCGGGGCGGGAGCCGAAATGGTCTCGATCGGCTGCGCGCCCGACGCAACGGGCATAGGAGGCGCAACGGGTGCCGATGTGGGTTCGGGACCCTGGGCAGTAGCAAAGGGGTCGTTGACCTGGGCAGAGGGATCGGGAAGGTCGAACAGCGACGTGCGAGACGCAACGTTTGCCTGCTTCATAGACGGCAGCGACGGATCGGGGACCGAAGCCAGCGGAGACGAGGAAGGTGCAGGCGACGGTGCCGACGCCGGATCGGGAACATTCATCTGCGGACGCGGCGATGCCTGGGAGGAAATCTGGGCCATAAGGGAATCGACTGTTTCGTCCTGGGTGGGAGCAACATCGGCAACCGTGGCACCGGAACCGCTCGGGGTCGGCATGGTGAAAATCTGCGTGGAGTAAGGCCTCGACTCATCCGTCTCGGGAGTCTCGGAAACCGCAGACACTTCCTCCTGCTCGACCTCGGTCGAATCATCTTGCTCGGCTGCCGCGTACTGCTCTTCGTCAGAGTTGGCCTCGACGGGCTCGTCCTCGGCAGCATCCTGAATTTCGGCAGCATCAATGGGCTCGTCATCGTCCACCGCGTCGCCCTGCTCATCGGACACAGGAAGGGGCTCGGCAATCGCGGTGCCCTGCTTTTCAAACGTTATCGTGGAATCGAACTGCGCGGTATCAAACGACATGGTGCTATCGACGTGCTGCTGAGCCTCGAAAGACGTTGTCGCCTCAACAACATCCGCGGACGTCGGTTGCTGGGACTCAAAGGACGTTGTAGCTTCGGCGGCGTCGACGGGCACGGACTGCATAGCCTCGTTCTGCTCAAACTCTTGCGCCGCGCGCTCACGTGCCGCCTCGGCTGCCTGCTGCTGAGCGATAGCCTCCTGCTCGGCAGCCTCGCGTGCGGCAGCGCGCTTCTCCTCGAAATCGTCGACAAATTTCCTGCCCTTTGCAAGCCCACCCTTAAAGAAGCTGGAAGCGCTGGCGCCAATCGAAGAGAACGCGGATGCAATATCGGCATGGGGCGTTGCCGCGGGAATCTCGGCAGAGAAATCAGTATCGCTCTCGTAAGACACGCGCCTCGGCTGTTCAACGTAATCGTCGTCAGACTCGTCCGCAACGTCTTGCGCCGGCGTGGCGGGAGCCAAAATGTCCAGTCCTGCCGCGGGATCGATCGCGGACACCGCCTCGGGCTCGGCAACGGCAGCGGTAACCGCGGCAGACTCATCATCCGCAGTGACAACGGGCGCAGGCTCGGGCTCAAACGTCGGCTCCTCGCCCTCCTCGTAATCGAGCGTGCAGGACTCGGGAAGCATTCCGAGCGCACGGATGGCATCCGAACCAAAGCGGATGTTGCCGGCGGCATTGCGATAGAGCTTGGGCTCGGGCTCGGCCGCGACAGGCTCCTCCACCGGCTCGGCAGCGGAAACCTCGTCATTGAACTCTTCGGCCTGGACAGCCTGATTCTGATCCTCGGGCACGATGGCGCCAATCAGCGTCTCGTCGGCAGACGCACCCTCAAAGCCCTCGATCTGCTCGTCGAAAGCCTCGCCCTGTTCGGGCTCAGTCTGAGTGTCGGGAGCAATCGGCTGACCGAACTCGTCCTCGGCGTAGGTAGGCTCTTCGTACTCGATGGTGTTGCCGTAGTCGTTTTGCTGCTGGGCCGCGGCATACTCCGCCGCTGCACGCGCCATTTCCTCGGCACGACGCTTTTGCTCCCCAAAATAGGTATCGAACGGAACATCGTCGGGAAACTCGTTTTCGCCCTGGAAGGGAGCAACGTTGTCCATAACGCCGAGCATAGCGGCGACAGAAGACTTGTTGCACACCGCGCCGGACGTATAGGGAAGAATATGGCGGTTAGAGATGATGTTTGCCGCGTTGGCAAGCGCAACGAGGGAAGCGAGGATCGCGACAATCCACAGCAGAACCTTGAGCGCGCCGGGGAGCGGCAGGATACGCAGGATGGCAACGGCAGCGGGGGCAACCGTGGCAACGGGCAACAGCTTGGCGATGAGCGCACGATACGAGGCATAAGGCTCGCGGGCGAGCAGCTCAGCACGGGGAGAGTCGTAGTGTGCGACAACGACCACCGGGCGGTTGCGCGGAGATGCGAGCGGGCCCGAGGCCTTGTGGTAGGCGATGACATTTTGGCTCACGCCCGTCTTGCCCAGGCGCGAAACCACGGGGCGGCCCGTGCGCTCGAGCACGTAAAGAACGGCACCGACAATGGCCAGCAAGGTGCCGACCAAGCCGATACCGCCGCCGATACCCATCAGCAGGGCGCCGGCAAACGCAAGAATACCGGTAACGGCAAATGCCAATCTACTGGGCGCCGGGGCATTGAACTCCTGAACCTCGGGATCAAAGCCGTGGTTGCGGAAGATCTGAGCGATATCCTCGGCAGCCAAGCGCTCTTCTTCGCTGCATGCCGGCGTAATGCCGGTGTTCTGCAGCAGGTGGTTAATATAGTTCTGGGTGTTCGCCATGTGCGCTCCACATCCATAATCCGACAAATAGGCCCAATGCATGCACATTAGAACCGTATATAGTCGAAAGTATACCCCGAGCGAGCGCAAACGACCGAATTCGGGCCATCTTAACGCCCCGAGCGGACAAGGATATAGCCTAATCTCCATATCGGACTAAAATCATGGCAGCAAACCACCTTCTCATGCGAGGACTCTATGACGGCAAGCGACGCGACCGCAACAATTAAAAAGGGGAATTCGGAGCCCGGTTTCGATAAAACGGCTCAGCGCATCCTCAATCTTTTCTTTGTGCTCAACAGCTCCCCCGAACCGCTGACGACCGAGCAGATCGTCTTGGATTCTGACCTGGGATATGGCTCGGGCAATATCGACTCGGATAAGCGCAAGTTTCGGCGCGATCGTGACAAACTGCTCGAGCGTGGCATCTTAATCAAGGAGGTTCGCCCCGCCGGTGCGCAGGAGACCGAGGAAAGCTCGTGGACAATCGACCGCGAGCACACCTTTGCAGCAGGCGGCCTCATCACCGCAGACGACGCCGATATCCTGCTCAACGCCATCGACCAGACACTAGCGGCCGGCTCATCCACTTTTGCCGCACCGCTTGCCGATATTCGCTCCAAGATTGCCTATCTCACCGGTAGGACGACGGTGGACGAAGCACCAATCCGCCGCTCTCCCACCGTCGATGCGGTATGGAGCGCCTTTGCCGAGCGATGCGCGCTGCGATTTTTATATCAGAACGGACGCGGCGAGCAGAAAGAACGTACCGTCTGCGTCTACGGCATGTTCGAACGCGAGGGCGTGGCGTACTTCTGCGGCCTCGACAATGTCACCGACGGCATCAGGACATTCCGCTGCGACCGTATCGTTCGCGCTTGGCGTCCTTCGAAGGCCTACGCCATCCCTGCGGACTTCAATCTCAACGACTATCTGTTCTTTGAATTCGATTTTGCCGACCGACCGCCCGTTGCAGCCACGTTCTCGTTCGCCCCTCAGACGCAGATCGATATGATCAACGGCCTCACGCGCGGGCGAGGTGAGCTCGCACACACCGATGCGGGATGGACCTGGACCGTTGACGTGCGTGACCTTGAAGCCGCCGCCTCATTTTGCATGGCCCACGCCGTGGACGGCATGAGGCCCGTGGCCCCCAAATCGCTCAAGCAGGCGTGGAACCGCCTCATTGAAAGGACGGTGCACGAGCATGCCCGTGTGTAAACTCACCAGCGAGCAGAGACTCTCGCGCGCCATCGACATCATGGAGGCCCTCTACGCCGCCGGCGAGAGCGGCATGACACGAGCCGAGATTTGCAGCCGCTTTGACATCACAGGGGTGTCGCTCGACGAGATTCTCGAGATCGTCTCGACGCTCGCGGACCGAGAATCGGGCGCGCGCATCATCTGCGAATGCCGCGGCGAGCGTGTGGTCCTCACCGGCGACGCCGGGCGTGTTCTACCGTTGCGCCTGAGTGCCGCCGAGGGCGCTGTGCTCAACCACGAACTTGAATCGTTGGGGATCGAGCCACAGACGGCAGCCCGGATTCGGCATGCTCTTCTACCCGAAGAGCTCGGCTATAACCAGCGCGTCTTTGACACCGTCAACCACGGGTCGCACTGGCAGCAGCTGAGCTGCGCCATTCAGGACGGCGTTCGCTGCCGCATCTCGTATCGCTCGATGGACGATGCACGGCCACGCGAGCGTCTGGTCGACCCCTTGCGCATTACGGCAAACGGCGACCAAACATACTTGATTGCCTGGGACATCGCAGTCGATGAGCAGCGCACCTATCGCATGGATAAAATCGAGGGACTCACCTTGACGGAAGACTCCGTCGTGTCTCACGCACCGGACGTCGCATCCCTCCACGATTCCCTTGCCCGGACGCAGCGTAGCGCAAAGCTCTTGATGCCATTCAATATGGCGGAACATCTGGACTGGGCCGGCATCACCCTAATCGAGCGCAGCGGGGCAGACATGGCAATGGTAACCGTGCATTACGGCTCCGAGCGTTGGCTACTGAGCCAGGCAATCGCAGCGGGCGGAGCCATCCGCATCTTGGATGACCCCGCCCTGTCAAAGCGTCTGTGCGATATGGCAAAAACCCTCGTTTGTCCGCTTTAGCGCCGCCGCTCGTGGCGTGCACGCCACAGTTGCAGATAGTGCCCGATCTGCGCCGATTCGATGCGCTGGTAGGAGCTCGTGGGCAGCGACGTTAAGAACTTCTTTCCGTAGCCCTTCGTCACCAGGCGCGGGTCGGCCAGAATCAGCACGCCGCAATCGGTCGACGAGCGGATAAGGCGGCCAGCCGCCTGCTTGACCTCGAGCACCGCCTCGGGCAGCGAATAGCGCGCCCAAGCGCGGTCTTCGCGCAGGTTGCGCTCGCACGAGAGCGGGTCCGTGGGGCTCGAGAACGGCAGCTTGGGAATGATGACGCAGCGCAGCGTCTCGCCGCTGGCGTCGAATCCCTCCCAGAAGGCCTTAAGCGCAAAAAGCGATGAAGTCGGCTCGCTGATAAACCGGTCGCGCAGGCGACGGGGAGATGAGTTGCGCTGCTGGCAGTTGAGTTCCAGACCCGCACGGGCCATCTTGGGCTCAACGCGGGTGTACAGGTCTTCCATGTCGCGCCGATTGGTGAACAGCGTGAGCACCGATCCGCCCATGGCAAGATGGGCGTCGACCAGCACGCGCTCGAGCGCCGTAAGATAGCTCTCACGATCGCGCGGATCGGGTATATCGCCCGCAACGACTACAGCCATGTTCGAATCAAAGTCGTAGCTCGAGTCCAAGTGCAGCGATGAGGATGTCGAAGCACCGATGCGATCGAGGCCGACCGCGTGGTTAAAGTGTTCAAAGCTTTTGGACACCGTCATGGTCGCCGAGGCAAAGATAGCCGTGTGAACCTCGGGCAGCCACTCGGTTGCCAAGGCCTCGCCAATGTCGATGCGCTCTGCGGTCATTGACTCTCCGCCGGCACGCAACCTGCGATTGACCTGCAGCGAATACACGTAGTGTTCATCGGTGCCGTCGATGATGAGTTTGAGGTTCTCGGCCAGCTCGTGCAGGCGGCGCGAGATATCGCCCAGGTCGACAACAACCTCGGGCTTGTCGGCGGCGACAGCCTGCACCAGCGCGTCGACGCTCTTGTCAGCTTGTTCCAATGCATCGATGGCAGCGTAGGCCGACGGTAAGAAATCATGCCAGTCGTCAGATTCGCGCAGCTCGGGGCCAATCCATAGATTGGCATTGTCATAACCCCCACGGGCACGGCGGCCGAGCTCGCGAACGCCATCGAACACGTCGGCGATTGCCATGCTCGCGCGCGCAACCGTCGACGTCGCCTTGGCAGTAAGGCCCAGATAGAGCGTAGAGCCCTCGGAGGTTGCCAAATCACGGGAAACCTGGCTTAGCGCACCGGTGCTCGAGCCACCCAGGCGCTCAAACAGAACGCGTGATTCGTCCGCCGACACCACGCGCGCCCACTGACGGCGCGCCTCGCGCTCGACGGAATGGGCCTCGTCGATTACCCAATGACGAATCGGAGGTAAAATCCTGCCCTCGGCCGCGACATTGCGGAACAGCAGGGAATGGTTGGTGACCACCACGTCGGCATGCGCTGCACGACGGCGAGCGCCGTGGACCAAACATTTATCAGGGAAAAACGGGCAGAGGCGACGAGCACACTCGCGCGAGGCCGTCGTAAAGTCGGGGCGGTTGACGCTGCGCCACCGAATGCCGAGCGAGTCGAGGTCGCCATCGGCTGATTGGCAGACGTACGCCATAATGACCGCGACCGCCGTGAGCGTGTCCGCCGGATCGCGCTTGGTGGTAATCTCGACCTGGCCGCGGCTCATGCGCTCAAGCTTGCGCAGGCACGGATAGTGGTCATAGCCCTTGAGAGCGCAAAATGACAGGCCACCGTCCAGTTGCTCGGCAAGTTTTGGCAGCTCATGGTACATGAGCTGGTCGGCAAGATTGTTCGATTTGGTCGCAATACCAACCGTGATGTTGTTACGGCGTGCTGCCTCGGCAAAAGGCACCAGATAGGCCATCGATTTGCCGACGCCCGTGCCCGCCTCAATTACACGATGAGTGCCCGTGACCAGCGCATCGCGGACCTCGAGCGCCATCGCGATCTGCTCATCACGCGGCTCGTAGGTGGGATACATGCGATTGACCAGGCCACCTGGCGCATAGTCTGCCTCAATCTCCTCACGACTCGGCATCTTGAGTACCGGCAGTTCGTCGGCGTCCACCCGATCGTCGGCGCGATCGGCCTTGAGAACGTCAGCACGAGCGGCGCTGAGAGAGAAGATAGAACCAGGGTTCTGCCCCGCCAAGAATGAGAAGATTGGACGATAGGACCAAGGCACGTCCGGATGCATGTCGGCTAGGCGCGCCATGAGGCCCTGGGGCAAGTCGGTGAGTGCCACGAGCAACACGCGCCATACGCCACACAGGGCGTCGACGTCGGCATTGGCACGGTGTGATACCGAGTCACAGCCAAACAGATCGGCCATAAAAGACAGCTTGTGCGAGGCCAGGCGCGGAAGCGCGATGCGCGACAGCGCCAGCGAATCGATCCAAATATCGCTCACGTTGACGCCGCCTTTGACCGACTCGATAAACGAGCGGTCGAACGTGGCGTTATGTGCGATTACCGGGCAACCACCGACAAAATCGGCGAGAGCGGCGACGGCCTCAACGGCCGACGGGGCATCTGCCACATCGGCATTTGTAATGCTCGTGAGCTCGGTAATCTCGGCGGGAATCAGCTGCTTGGGATGCACGAAGGTATCGAAGCGGTCGACGATCTCGCGGCCCGAAAGACGGGCCGCCGAGATCTCGATCAGCTCGTTGTCCTGCACCGAAAGACCTGTGGTCTCGGTATCGAGGACAATCACATCTTCCTCGATAAGGCCGAAGGACTGCGTTTTGGCGCGTTCGGCAAGCGTGGCATAGGAGTCGATGACAAACTGCGGCGTTCCTGACGAAACCGCGTCCTCGATTAGCATGCAATGCCCGCTCGACGAAGGCCCATACGGATCAGGCTGTCACAGACCTGCGGGAACGTCATGTCGTCGGTGTGGCGGATCTCATCCGGATACAGCGACGTATCGGTCATGCCGGGAATGGTATTGGTCTCGAGGATAACGGGGCCGTCCTCACTCACAATAAAGTCGCTGCGCGAGATACCCAGGCAACCGAGGGCCTTGTGAGCAGCGCAGGCAAGCTCCTGAGCGCGAGTGTAATTCTCGGGTGAAATCTGCGCCGGAATGCGATGGATGTCCGTAGGGTCGACATACTTCACGTCCAGATCGTAGAACTCGCAGTCCTTGGGCTTACGAATCTCGACAATCGGCAGAGCGCGCACGTCGTCCTCGCCGTACACGCCGACGGTGATCTCGGTACCCTCGATGCACTTCTCGACCAGCACTTTGTCGCCGTACTCAAACGCCTTGGCGATTGCCGCGGGCAGCTCGGAGGGCTCATGGACCAGGGAAATGCCATAGCTGGAACCGTTGACGGCCGGCTTCACAAAGCAGCGCTCGCCACAAACCTCGACGATATGATCGATATCGACTTCATCGCCCACCTCGAGCGCGAGGCCGGGGGCAATGGGGATGCCCGCCTTGGCGTACAGGAGCTTAGAGACCTCCTTGTCGGCACCGCAGGCGCTGGCAAGCACGCCCGAGGCCGTGTAGGGGATACCCAGGGTCTCCATGGCGCCCTGCATGGCGCCATCCTCGCCGCCGGCACCGTGCATGGCGATAAACGCCACGTCAAAGCCGCCGGTCGCCATGGTTACCATAAAATCATCGGCAGCCGTGTCGAGCAGCTCCACCGAAGTGTAGCCGGCCTCCTTCAAGGCAACCACGACGTTCTTTCCCGAATTGAGCGAGATCTCGCGCTCAGCGGAATGACCGCCCGCCAAGACCGCTACGTGCATGTTCTCTAGGCTTTTACCCGGCATGGGCAGACTCCTCCTCTATAATTTCTGCAGCTGATACCATATTGTAGCGATACCCTCTACGTTTCCCCAAAATCGAAAGGCTTCCATGAATCCCAGGACTAAATCTCAAGACATTCGCGACTTGAGCCAAAACGATATTCGCGAGCTCGTGGCCGAGCTTGGCCAGCCCGCCTTCCGCGCGAAGCAGCTCATCGAATGGGTCTTTGAGAAGAACGTTTGTTCGTTTGACGATATGACCAACCTTCCCAAGGCTTTCCGCGAGCAGCTTAAAGAGGCTTTTGCCTTTGACACGCCGACTGAACTCACCAAGCAGGTTTCCAAAGATGGCTCTCGCAAGTATCTGCTCGAGTACCACGACGGCGTTTCCGTCGAGACCGTCGGCATGCCCCGTCGTAACAAACTTTCCGTCTGCGTTTCCACCCAGGCAGGCTGTGGCATGGGCTGTGCCTTTTGCGCTACCGGTCTCAACGGCCTCAAGCGCTCTCTGACCGCTCAAGAGATCGTCGACCAGGTACTTCATGTATCCAACGACTTTGGCGAGCGCGCCACGAGCGTCGTCTTCATGGGCCAGGGCGAGCCGTTTGCCAACTACGACGAGGTTCTCAAGGCGCTGCGAATCCTCAACGACCCCGATGGCATCGGTATCGGCGCTCGTCACCTCACCGTCTCTACCAGCGGCGTTATTCCCGGTATTCGCAAATTTGCCGACATCCCCGAGCAGTTCACGCTTGCCGTTTCCCTGCATTCCGCCATCCAGTCGACGCGCAATAAGCTCATGCCCGGTGTTAAGAAGTACACGCTGCTTCGCCTTCACGAAGCGCTTCAGCTCTACACCGAGAAAACCGGCCGCCGCCCGACCTATGAGTATGCCATGATCGAAGGCGTCAACGATACGAATCCCGAAATGCAGGCGCTCTGCGACTTCTGCGAGGGAACGCTGTGCCACGTTAACCTCATTCAGCTTAACGACATCGAGGGTAGCCCGCTCAAGCCGTCGCCGATTCATAAGGTTGAGGATCTTCAGCGTCGTCTTGAGTCCCGTGGCATCGAGACCACGATTCGTAACTCCCGTGGTAACGATATTGACGCCGCTTGCGGACAGCTGAAGCAGCGCTTCAAAGTTCAGAAGAACGCATAGGGGAGTCGCATCCCAAAACGTTTCATGTGAAACATCGAACGACCCCGGTTACAGAATATGCAACCGGGGTCGTTTCATTTATTGACCTTAATTCTGAATCAGCTGCTACCTGTCCCATTTTTACGGCCAAAATAAGGGGTCCTTGTCTCATGAATCAGACAAGGACCCCTCAAAATATGCTGAGTAATTGTTAGGTACCTAATAGCCTACATTTTCCCATTGGTTGCTGACCCAACCTTGATTAATCTTGGGATTCTTCGTTACCTGAGCAGTACGCATGGCAACATCTTCTGTCATAACATCCATTTTCTTTTTGGAAGTATCGACGATATCTTGCGCGCTACGAAGCAAACGACCTCGAAGTTCATCGTCTGTCGCGATCCTATAGCCAGCAAAGGCACCAGCCGCGACAGTCGTCACCAATGCAATCGCTGTTAAAATCTTATTCCTCATCTTGGCCTCCTTGATCAAACTGAATCATTTCGCCAAGAATACGAGAGAGCTCTTCCTCGTCTTTAAACTCAATCTCAATCTTATTCTTTCCACGCGAGCTCTTCACACGCACGTTGGTATTAAAAACCTGACGAAGCACGCGGGCAGCCTTTTTAAAAGACTGAGGCGTTGCAGGCCTCGGCGTCTTAGGTGTCTCTCCGGCAGAAAACAACGGAGCAAGATTTTCTGTCGCTCTTACGGAAAGGCCCTCTGTAACAACTTTCTCTGCAAGTCGAATACGCGCGTCCTCATAGGGAACTGCAAGAATCGCACGTGCATGACCAGCAGTAAGTTTGCCCTCAAAAATCATCTGCTGAACTACTTCGGGGAGATCGAGAAGACGCAGCGAGTTTGTAATTGCAGAGCGTGACTTGCTTACTGCCTTCGACAATGCCTCCTGGGTCATCCCGCTGGCATCAATGAGTTGGCGATAGCCCTTAGCCTCTTCGACGGGATTCAGATCAGAACGCTGAAGGTTTTCGATAAGAGCAAGAGCCAGCATCTCTTCATCATTTACCTCTTTAATGATGACTGGCAATTCTTCAAGGCCAGCAAGCTTTGACGCCTGGTAACGACGTTCACCAGCGATGATCTCATAGCCGTTTCCATGCTTGCGAACCAAAAGCGGCTGCAAAACGCCATGTTCTTGGATTGACTCGCTCAACTCGCGAAGTTCAGTTTCGTTAAAGTGAATTCGCGGCTGATTAGGGTTGGGAACGATATCCTCAATAGGTAGTTTTGTTTCAGATGCGGCATTTGAAGCCGATACAGCCGAACCGCCGGTCTCATACTCGGCCTCTGAGACCAAAGCATTGAGTCCACGTCCCAATCCGCCACGTTTCTTTACACTAGGCACGCTTGATCACCTCTTTTGCAAGGTTCATATATGCTTTTGCACCCTTATTTTGAGGTGCATAGGTAATTACCGGTTCTCCAAAAGACGGAGCTTCGGAGATTTTAACCGTACGGGGGATTAGAGTCTTAAACGCCTTATCACCAAAGTACGATTGAACCTCCTCAACAACCTGATTCGATAGTGAAGTACGCGAGTCATACATGGTCATAAGCACACCATAGGTGTCTAAGCCCTTGTTCAGCCGTGATTTGACCATCTTCATTGACTCAAGCAGCTTCGTAACGCCCTCGAGTGCGTAATATTCGCACTGGATCGGAATCAAAACGCTGTCTGCTGCGGTCAAAGCGTTGATAGTAAGCAGGCCGAGCGAAGGAGGACAGTCAATGAAAATAAAGTCAAACTCGTCCTGAATCGGCTCAAGCAAATCTTTGAGGCGGGTTTCACGAGCAATTGCGCTTACGAGCTCAATTTCCGCGCCTGCAAGTTGAATTGTAGCCGGAATAACGAATACCTTTTTACAATTTGTATCAAGAACAAGCGATTCTGCCGGCACATCATTCAACAATGCATCATAGATGCATTGATCAAGGTCTTCTTTTTCAATTCCGAATCCACTGGTGCTGTTTCCCTGCGGATCAAAATCGACAATCAGTGTCTTACGACCCTGCTCGCCCAGTGCCGCCGCAAGGTTTACAGCCGTCGTTGACTTACCAACGCCGCCTTTTTGATTGATAATTGCAATGATACGCGTGTCTTTTGCGCTCTTAGAACGCTTAACGTCGCGAAATCCCACGGTCCCTCCTGGTGTGTATAGAAGCTGTCAAACGGAGGATGTTTCACGTGAAACATTCCGATTCAATATCAACCGCCATGTTTCACGTGAAACACTGCAAGTTGTTAGTATCTATTATGTTTCACGTGAAACATCTAGGCAAGCGGATTCTTCTTTGCCATGCCATTTGCACGAGGCAATGAAACAGATGCTGAATGACTCTTCTTAAGAACAATGAACTCCCTGTGACCCAAGCCTTCAGGCAAATCAATTGCGTCATTCAGAAGCAAAGTGAAGCCGCAAATCTTAGCTGCTGACATACCGGAAGCAAGCTCCTCATCCGAAGGATTGCCCTTGGTGATAACAAATAGCCCTCCATCCTTCAGGTACGGAGCCGCATACTCAACAAGAATCGGTAGAGGGGCCAGTGCGCGGGCGGTTACAACGGAGAACTGCTTCTTATGGCTTCGAGCATATTCTTCAAGACGATCATGAACCGCATGAGCATGTTTCAATCCAAGAGCATGGACAAAGGAATTAACCGCATCAACCTTCTTGCAAACAGAGTCAATATAAGTAGCTTTACGATGCGTGGTTATGGTTAATGGAATACCAGGGAAGCCCGCACCTGTTCCCATATCGAGCAAAGCTCCCTCAGGAGCCTTGTTGATATAGGGGAGCAAAACAAGTGAGTCGAGGATATGAAGTACCGCAGCATCTTCAACGTTAAGAATACGAGTGAGATTGGTTGTCTTATTTGTTTCCAGAACCAAATCCAAATGCTGGATACATTTCCTCAGCTCAGCATCAGTTACGCTCAAGGAATACTCTTTGCAATAGGAAGTTAGACGGCTGAGCATCTCGTCAGTCTGCTGATCAGTAAGTACAAACAACAGAAGCTCCTTTCTGACAAAAATCAGTGTATCGAGAACTTTTGACAAAAAAAGGGGACGTGGAAACCACGTCCCCTTAGCATAAGCTCAAGCAGATTATCGAGCAACAATCACTACGTGACGATCGGGGTCAGAGCCCTCAGAATGGGTATCGACCGCATCGTTGCCACGAAGTGCAATATGAACCAGTCGACGCTCATAGGCATTCATGGGCGGAAGCGAAACACTCTTATGAGTGCGAATAGCACGCTCGGCAGCAGACTGAGCCATGGATGCGACCTTGTCTTGACGGCGGCTCTTGTAGCCCTCAACGTCCACCACAACGGGATACCTAAAGCCAAGTTTACGGCTCACCAGAAGCGAGAACATGACCTGAAGGGCATCAAGCGTACGACCGTGACGACCAATGAGAACAGCAAGGTCAGGAGCCGTTACGTCCAGAATCAGCTCGCCCTCATCGCCCTCATACTCATCGATAGGAGAGTTGGCGGCATCGAAGTGCGAAAGGATGGAACGCAGAATAGAAATCGCAACATCGGCAATGGTGTCAAGCTCCTCATCAGTCAGCTCTTCACCAGCCTTGTAGCGCTGTGCAATCTCGGGATAATCGCCCGCAACCTGCGGGGCAACCTCCTCAAGCATATCCTCGATGATCTCTTCAGACATAACGTACTCCAAAAGTTAGGTACCTAAATAAGATTGATATCCCGACTACTTCTTCTTGTGCGGACGCGGCTTCTTCTCGCGGCGCGTGACCTCGACCTGCAGCGGGGCGTTCTTAAGACGCTCCTCCTCATCGGCCTTGGCCTTGTCGATAACCTTCTGCGTCACGAAGATCTGCTGGATAACCTGCCAAGCAGAAGATACATCGTAATAGAGCAGGACGCCGACGGGCAGGCTCCAGCCCATCCAGAGCATCATGACGGTCATAACAACGGCCATCATGCGCATGCTCTGGGCCTGCTGACCAGTCTGATTGCGAGACATATACAGCTGCGGAATCAGGGTCAGGACGGCAAACAGGATCAGGCAGACCAGCGCAGGCAGTGCAACCATAAAGCCATCGGCAAAGGAAGCGCTCGGCGTCGTGGTCAGGTCGGGCAGAATGTTGAAGAACGAGAACGTGCCGTCGTTAAAGTACTGCGGCAGATTGCGCAGCAACGTGAACAGGGCGAACAGGATAGGCATCTGGATCAGCAGCGGCAGACAACCAGCCATGGGGTTGAACTTGTTCTCGCTGTAGAACTTCTGCATCTCCTCGGCCTGACGCTGGGGATCGTCTGCATAGCGCTCCTGGATCTCGAGCATCTTGGGCTGCAGCACCTGCATGCGGGCCGTCGACTTGGTCGACTTGAGCATAAGCGGCGTCAGCAGCAGACGGATAATGACCACCAGGATGATGATGGACAGGCCCCAGTCGACCGCAAAGGTCTGGATGAGCTTGAGCAGCTCAAAAAGGATGTTAACGATCCAATCCCACATGTAAGTTTTCCTCCGATAGCGAGTGCCCGCTAGGGCACAGGGTCATAACCGCCGACGTGCAGGGGATTGCAGCGAGCGATGCGCCTCACGGCAAGCCAGCAGCCTCTCAAAACACCGTATTTCTCAATCGCCTGAACGGCGTATTGCGAACACGTTGGATAATAAATGCAGGCGTCAGGCAATAAGGGCGAAATAACCTGTTGATATATGCGAATAGGAGCGATGGCAACACGCCGCAAGACGTGATTGCTCATCGCTCCTCCCCGGCAACGCCGGCGCGTTTCATAAGCGAACGCAACGCCTTGTCCATCTCCTGCGGCGAGGAAACCCTCGTCTTGGGAGTTGCGAACAAGATGATGTCATAACCCGCAACGGGAAATCCGCAGCTGCGGGCGGCCTCGCGCATCACACGCTTAGAACGGTTGCGCACGACCGCACAACCAAGCCGTTTAGCACCAACGAAGGCGACCCTTCCGGAGTCGCCTTCGCCAACCGATTCACATATGGTCATTCGAATCAGAGGATGATTGAAACGACGCCCCTGACTGAACACATGCTCGAAATCTTGCCGAGACTTAATAGTCTTCATGCGAGATGTGTGTATCGCTGCTAGACAGTGAGACGCTTGCGGCCCTTGGCGCGACGACGGGCGAGCACGGCACGACCACCCTTAGTGGCCATACGGGCACGGAAGCCATGGGTCTTGGCACGCTTACGCTTATTAGGCTGATACGTACGCTTCATCTTAAGTTCCTCCTGCTGCATTTCGAGTGTCCGCGGGGACGCGGACGCAGATATAGACACGTGAGCTTGAAGATTGTAGGGAAATCAATGTTCAAATGTCAAGAAATCAAAGGTAAAAGGTTGCGCAGTTCACACGGTTCCCCCATAAGCCGAGCTCGATTTAGCGGTACATGGCAATTTTTCACGATATTTCATCGAGTTTTCAACAGGTCATGTTGGCAATGTTGAGAACTTTTCGTCCGTTTTCCAAAGTTTTCAACAGGTTTTGAAAAGTTGTCGAAAGATGAGAAACATTGCACGGTGAGCTACTATTTGTTCGAAACCTTTTGAAAGATTGCGAGCGGCATGTCTGACGACTTTTACACCATGGTCGATTCCGGAGACCCGGCACCCGACAACGAGCACATCACCGGCGTGCGCGAAGAGCGTGAGGAAGGCGAGCAGACGACCACGCAGGCGCCAAAAGCCATGTACGCCGCGCGCATCGCCGTCTATGATGACATGCTGTCGACACCGCGTGTGATCGTCATTGATCCGCAAGATGTCCGCACGTATTTGGAAGAGACGACCAACACCGTCTACCAGTGCATGAAAGAACAAGGTGGCCATATCTCGCTCATGGTCATCCGCGAGATTGTCGAAAACTTTATCCACGCACACTTTGCCGAGCCCATCATCTCGATTCTGGACGGCGGAGACACCATCCGCTTTGCTGACCAAGGACCCGGCATCGACGACAAGGAACGTGCTTTCGACTTTGGCGTTACCAGCGCAAACAGCAAGATGAAGCGCTATATCCGTGGAACCGGAGCAGGGTTTCCCATGGTGCAGGAGTATTTGGAAAACGCCGGCGGTGCCGTATCCATCGAGGACAACATGGGCAAAGGCACCGTGGTTACGGTAAGCCTGAACCCTAAACGCGTGCAGGAAATAGAGCGTGCCGGCGGACGCGGCGCTGCCGTGCGGCCCGAGACGGAGCAGCCCACATATCCCCTGGCGGGAGCTTTTGCGCAGCAGCCCATGGCAACGCAGCAGATGCAGCCCCCAGTGGGACAGATGCAGCAGCCCGGAATGCCTCCTACACAAGAACCCCAAGCGGCATCGATGTCGATGCCGCCAAGCATGCCAGAGGCCATGTCGCTGGCGGATCAGGATACAGCAGCAATGCAGCAGGCGACAGGGGCACCGGGTGGCCAGCAAATGGGCTATCAGCCGTACCAACAGGGATATCCATATCAGCAGATGCCGCCACTGGGGTATGGCCAGCAGTTCCCGCAGCAGTACCAGCAGGGATATCAGCAGCCGTACCAGCAGATGCCGCAGCAGCAGTACAACCCCTGGGCCCAGCAGATGCCGCCGCAGCCTTACCAACAGTGGCCTCAAAGTTTTCAACAGCAAATGCCGCCGATGCAGAGTTCTCAACAACCAGCAGCTCAAATGATGTATCCTAATGCAGTAAATCAGTATGCACAGCCACAACCGGACGTGTTCGTAAGCGATCGCGGCAACGCCGCGCTGGGCTATCTGGCGCAAAATCAAGCGTGCGGCGCAACCGATCTGGCGAGGGCGTTTGGAAACTCGGCCCCCACTTGGTCACGCACGCTCAATGACTTGGCGCAGGCCGGCTTGGTCATCAAGCATGGCCAGAAATACCATCTGACCGAACTCGGCGCCGCTCGCGTGCGAGCTCAGAGCTAAAGAACGGGAGAGACAGTGGACGAGGAAGCAAGCATCATCCTGGGGGATGCCATCGCCTTTTGCCAGCGCGACGGCCAAGATGCACGCCTCATCAACATGCTGGGGCAATCGCGCGCCATAAGCCTGACCGAAGATACGCTCACGATCGAGGCCCCCTCGCGCTTTGCCATCGCGCAGCTCAAAAAGCATCAGCCGACTATTGAGGCCTATCTGGAAGAAATCGCCTTTGCACCGATTGCGCTCGACATCGTGGCACCGCAAGGCGCCGCGGCGGAATCCGCTGCCGCGACGGCGCCCGCCACGGCTCCCGCTGCTTCCCCGGCGGTGCCGGCCTCCGCAGACGGGGTGCCGACAATCGAGCACCAGCACAGCGATGTTTCCCGTGAAACCATGGCACCGTTGCCGATCGCGGCGGCGACGTCAACGAACGCACCCGTCACACACATGCCCATCGCTCACGACGCGGCGGCGGGCGCGGATTCGGGCATTGCAATCAAGAACACGCTCTCGGCCGATGATTTTCGTCGCATGATGAACCAGATGAAGGGCGGAGCGCCGGCTAAATCCACGCAAGCTGCGGCGCCCGCTTCACCCATGCCAGCACCGACCGTGCCGGCCGAGCAGAATACGGATGGAGCCCCACTCGCCGCGAACTCAAAATTTACCTTTGAGAACTTTGTCTACGGCCCCGAGAACAGCCATGCCTATCGCTCGGCACTCAAGTTTGCCGCCCTCGCGGACGAGCGCGGCACGTGCACATCACTGTTCATCTACGGCAAATCGGGCCTGGGCAAGACGCACCTGCTGCTTGCCATCAAAAACGAGCTCGCCGAGAAGTCGCCCGAGATCAAGGTCAAGTATGCCAACTCCCAGGCATATCTGGACGACCTGATGACCGAGTTCGACCGTCAAAAGAAGAGCAACGCTCCCATCATGCAGGCGTACCACGGCGTGGACGTACTCATCATCGATGACATCCAAAACATCATCGGCAAGCGCGCGAGCGTGGACTACTTTTTCCAGCTCATGGACGAGTTCATCCGCAACAACAAGAAGGTCGTCATCGCGGCAGACCGCGCCCCCAAGGACCTGAGCATGGACGAGCGTTTGACCAGCCGCTTCAACGCCGGCATGCTCTGCCTGGTCGCAGAGCCCAGCTACGAAATGAAATACAAGATCTTGCAGCGCTATTACGAGAACACCATCGTCGCCGCTCCCGAGGCAGGCGACGACTCGCTGCTGGCGGCCTATGGGGGCGACGGCGGGCACCTGACCGACGAGCACTTTAAACACATGGCCGAGGTCTCGGGCACCAACATCCGCGAACTCGAGAGCTTCTGCGAGCGCTGCGCCGGCGAGGCGGGCGACCGCGAGCGCGAGGGCGGGGAGCTCACCTTTGACGATATCGACGCCATCGCCAGCCAGTACTTCGACACATCGGCCAAAAAGATCAACGTCCAGACGGTTCAGTCCGTCATCGAAGAGCAGTACGGCGTGACGCACGAGGAGCTCATCGGCCCGCGTCGCAACGCCAATATCGCCAAAGCACGCCATATCGCTATCTACCTGGCCATCGAGATGTGCGAGATGACGACCACGGCGGTGGGCGCCGAATTTGGCAACCGCAACCACTCGACCGTCAGCACGAGCTACAAAAAGGTCCAGAAGATGATCCAGGAAGACCGCACCGTCACCGAAGACCTCAAATCGCTGCGCGATAAAATTACACTGCGTTCGTAGGGAAATAGAGACACCTGTTGAAAACTTGTCGAAACCATGGGCATAAGGTGTCTAAAACCCAACCCGCGGTGATGAAAAGTTTTGCGCAGGTTTTGAACGTGGAAAACCACCCCTGTTGCACACAGGTTGCTGTCGATTCTCTTTTTGGGTCTGACCTGCGTCTTTGGGAGTAATCAACAGTTTCGTCAGTGCTATTACTATTATTAAGATATTTATATCTATAGAAAGGTATTAAAAGATGAAGTTCACCGTCAGCCAGAGCTCGCTTACACAAGCCATCGGCGTCGTAATGAAGGGTGTCGCTTCGGCATCCACCCTTCCCATCCTGTCGGGCGTGCTCGTCAAGGCGCAAGACGGCATCTTGGAATTCCAGACCTCTAACTACACCATCTCGATCCGTCATCGCATCGCGGCGCATGTCGAAGAAGAGGGCGAGATGGTTATCCCCTGTAAGATGCTCTCCAATATCACCAAGACCCTCCCCGATGCCCCGGTCACCTTTGAGCTGTCCGAGCGCCAGGTGCTGATTGGTTGCGAGAAGAGCTCTTTTAGGCTGAACACGCTCGATGCTAATGACTTCCCCGAGTTTCCGGCCTATGCCATCGAGAGCGCCGTGGAACTGCCGACCGATATCTTGTCCGAGATGGTCGGCCGCGTGTGGCGCGTCACCTCGACCGACAAGGCCCGCCCCATCCTGGGTGGCGTGCACATGAAGGTCGAGAACAACACCGTGCGCCTGGTGGCGACCGATTCCTTCCGCTTGGCCGTGTGCGATACGCAGGTCGAGACCTCAACCCTCGAGGGCTCCTTTGAACTCAACGTTCCGGCCGACGCCTTTAACGACGCGCTGAACATCATGGCCAGCCAGGCGACCATCATGATCGGGGCTACCGACACCCAGGTCGTCTTTGAGGCCGGCAACACCACCTACGTGTCGCGCCGCATCGAGGGCGTGTACCCCAACTACAAGCAGCTCATCCCCGATTCGTGCGTGACGAGCGTCAAGATCGACGTCGCCGCCTTTAACGCCGCCCTCAAGCGCGTGGCCGTTATCGCGAGCGCCAACCCCGCCGTCAAGTTCGAGATCGATGTCGAGAACGGGCAGATGGGCCTGTCCTCCATTTCCAATGACCAGGACCTTGCGCAGGAGACGATCGATGTCGAGGCCGAGGGCGAGTCGGGCACCATCGCCTTCAACTACCACTACATCTTCGGCTGCCTCAATGCCCTGTCCAAGGAGAAGGAGATCACGCTGGAGCTCAAGAGCTACTCGCAGGCGGGCATCTTCAAGTCCTACGACAAGATCAACTACCTGTACCTGGTCATGCCGGTCCGCATCTAGCACTGCCCATGACCATGTTCGCACGCGATCTTTCCGTTGCGCGCTATCGCAGCTTCGACAGTTACCGCCTTGCCCTGAGCGATGGTGTGACAGTGCTCGCAGGCCCCAACGCGGCGGGAAAGACCAACCTCATAGAGGCGCTGCAGCTTTTGACGAGTGGCGCCTCGTTTAGGCATCCGACCGCAGCCGAGCTCGTGCACGACGGCGTGGGCTCATGCAAGGTCGAGCTGAGGCTCGAAGGCGATGGGCGCGTGCTGGACATGGGACTGAGCGTGGAAGATGGCAAGCGTTCGTTTAGTCGCAACGGCAAGCGCTGCGCTGCGTCCGGCGTGCGCGGGGTGCTGCCGAGCGTTCTGTTTTGCCCGGACCACCTGGATATGGTCAAGCGGGGTGCCAGCGTGCGCCGCACCGCACTTGATGACTTTGGCGTTCAGCTGAGTGCGCGCTATGCCGATCTGGCTAGTGCCTACGGGCGCTGCGTGACCCAGCGCAATGCCCTGCTCAAGGAGACCTGGTGCTGCCGCGAGATGCTCGGCGCCTGGAACGAATCTATCGCCCGCGCCGGTTCGGCCCTGCTCGTGCATCGTCTGGCTCTGCTCGACCGACTGTCGGGCCATGTGCGCGACGCCTATGGCCGCGTGGCATCCGGCGAGCCCGCCGGTGTGTCCTATGTGTCCACGCTTGGCGACCTGCCTCGCACCGAGGATCGCGACGAGCTCAGGGGGTGGGCGTATGAGCACACGCTCTCGGCGCTCGATGAGCGCGCCGACGAGGAGATCCGCCGCGGCGTGACGCTCGTGGGTCCGCATCGCGACGAGATTGAGTTTTCCGTCGCGGGCCGATCGGCCCGTTCATTTGCCAGCCAGGGCCAGCAGCGAACGCTGGTGCTTGCCTGGAAGGTGGCAGAAGTGGCAGTGGCGCGTGATATCTTGGGCACCGCGCCGCTGCTGCTCTTGGACGACGTGATGAGCGAGCTCGACGCCGGGCGCCGAGGCGCTTTTCTGCAGCTGATCGGTGATGATATCCAGACAGTCATAACCACCACCAATCTGGGGTATTTTACCGATGACCTGCTTGATCGAGCCAAGGTGGTGAGCATGGGTGAGACGTGCTAATTACGAGCGCGAGAACGGAATGGTTGCCTTTGGCGGCTTTTTAGATGCCGAGCGGCAGCGCATCCTGGCGGCCGCGACACCTGAGCGCCGCGCGCAAATGGAGGCTGCGGAGGAGTCTCGTGCGGTCTATCACGCCTGGAATGCAGTGTGCTCGGGCACGCGCGAGGGACGCCATGTGACGGGGCTGCGCTACCTGCCCGAGTCCAATGAGCTGCTGGTATATCTCGACTCGCCCTCGTGGACGCAGGAAATGACGCTGTTGCGCGAGATCATCCGCGCGCGCATGGAGCGCGCCGGTGCGCATGTGGACGGCCTGGTGTTCAAAACCACCGCGCCCGGTCACACGCCGCCCGCCGCCAAGGAGCGCCTGCGTCCGGCGACGACCGAGCGCCCGCCGGCTCCGCACGCCGACCTAAGTGAGGCCGAGCGCACCGAGATTGAGCGCCAAGTGGCGCCCATCGAAGACCAAAAACTGCGCGAGGCCCTCGAGAACGCCATGAGAGCCAGTGCCGAGTGGACCAAGGGCGTGCAGAGCAAAAAAGAGCCTTAAATCGCATCTGGTGGCCTTGTAGAGCCAAATACCCTCGTTCCCGAGGGTATTTTTTTACGATAAACTAGTAAGGCTGTACACATTTTCTTGACTGAAGGAGGACGTGTGGCAAACGAAAACGATTACGATGGCGGCGAGATTAAGATTCTCGAAGGTCTCGAGGCCGTTCGTAAGCGCCCGGGCATGTACATTGGCTCGACGAGCGCCAGCGGTCTTCATCACCTGGTGTGGGAGATCGTTGACAACTCCGTCGACGAGGCCATGGCCGGTTTCTGCACCGAGATCCAGGTGACGGTCCACGCCGACAACTCCATCACGGTCGTCGATAACGGGCGCGGTATCCCCGTCGACGAGCATCCCATCAAAAAGATCCCGACGCTCGAGGTCGTCATGACGATCCTGCACGCCGGCGGTAAGTTCGATAACTCGGCCTACAAGGTCTCGGGCGGCCTGCACGGCGTGGGCATCTCCGTCGTCAACGCCCTGTCCAAGCGTGTGGTCGTACGGGTATGCCGCGATGGCAACATCTACGAGATGGAGTTTTCGCGCGGCAAGACCGTCAAGAAGATGGAGGTCGTGGGCACTTCGGAGACGACGGGTACCACTGTCAGCTTCTGGCCCGACGACGAGATCTTCGAGACCTGCATCTACGATTTCGACACGCTGCACAACCGTCTGCAGGAGACGGCATTCCTCAACAAGAACCTCAAGATCGTGCTGACCGACGAGCGCGAGGCGACTCCCCATGTGGAGGAGTTTTGCTACGCCGGCGGCATCATCGACTTCGTCAAGTTCCTCAACGAAGGCAAGGATGTCCCCGAGGCCTTTAAGGAGCCCATCTATATTGAGGGCAAATCGGATCCGGATGCGCCCGTGACCAAGATGGGCGAGGTCGAGGTGTCCTTGCAGTGGAATAGCGGCTACGGCGAGAACGTCATGTCGTTTGCCAACGACATCTACACCCCCGAGGGCGGCATGCACCTCGAGGGCTTCCGTACCGCACTCACCCGCGTGATTAACGATTACGCTCGCAAACAGAACCTGCTCAAGGAAAAAGACGCCAACCTGACCGGCGACGATGTGCGCGAGGGCCTGTCGGCCGTTATCTCGGTCAAACTGCCCGATCCGCAGTTTGAGGGCCAGACCAAGGCCAAGCTCGGCAGCTCCTATATGCGCGCGCTGACGCTCAAGATTGTGACCGACGGCCTTGCCGATTACCTCGAGGAGCATCCTAAGCCCGCTCGTGAGATCGTCAAGAAGGCCCAACAGGCCTGCAAGGCGCGCAACGCCGCCCGCAAGGCGCGCGAGGCGACCCGCCGCAAGAGCCTGCTTGAGACGGCGTCGCTGCCCGGCAAGCTCGCCGACTGCTCGGTGCGCGACGCCGAGTTGACTGAGCTCTTTATCGTAGAGGGCGACTCGGCAGGCGGCTCGGCCAAGGACGGCCGTCGCCGAGACATCCAGGCGATCCTACCCCTGCGCGGCAAGATTCTGAACGTCGAGCGCGTGGGCGATCATCGTGCGTTCTCGAGCGACACCATCCAGTCGCTCATCACCGCGATCGGCTGCGGCGTCACGACGAGCGCCGGCGACGGCGGCGACTTCGACATCACCAAGGCGCGCTACCACAAGATCATCATCATGACCGATGCAGACGTCGACGGTGCGCATATCCGCATCCTGCTGCTGACGTTCTTCTACAAGTACATGCGCCCGTTGATTGATGCCGGCTACGTGTACGTCGCTTGCCCGCCCATCTTTGGCATCAAGGTGCGCAACAAGATTCACTACGTGTATCCCAACGGCCGCCAGCCCGAAGACGAGATCCTGCGCGACACCATCCAGAGCCTGGGACTGAACCCCGACGACAACGACGAGGACGGCAAGGCCAAGGATGGCAAGATCACCAAGAAGCGCAAGGGTTACACCGTCCAGCGCTACAAGGGTCTGGGCGAGATGGACCCCAAGCAGCTTGCCTCGACGACGATGGATCCCAAGACCCGCATTCTGCAGCGCGTGTCGATCGAGGACGCCGTGGTGGCGGACCGCGCCGTGCGCGAACTGATGGGTTCCGAGGTCGGCTATCGCCGCGAGTACATTGAAAAACATGCGCATGACGCGCGTTTCCTTGATGCTTAAGAGGAGGTAACGTGGCAGACGATATCAACAACAATGAGGGTATGGATGAGGCCGGCGACGCCGGTATGCCCGATGATCTGAAGCGCCTGCTTGCCCGTGCTGAGCAGGGCGAGGACGGCGACCCGGACGCCTATAACCCCGATGCCGATGATGATGAGGAAGAAGACGACGACGGCGAGCTCGAGGAGAGCTTTGGCGAAGTCGACCGTGGTGCCTCGGCCGGAGAGGATATCAACGGTGGCCAGCTCCAGATTTCGGAGTTCGGCCGTGAGATGAAGCAGTCGTTCATCGAGTACTCGATGTCGGTCATCACGGCGCGCGCCCTGCCGGACGTGCGCGATGGCTTAAAGCCGGTGCACCGTCGCATCCTGTACGCAATGAACGAGAGCGGCATCTACCCCAACCGTCCGCACAAGAAGTCGGCCTGGACGGTCGGCGAAGTTATCGGTAAGTACCATCCGCACGGCGACTTCGCGGTCTATGAGGCCATGGTCCGCCTGGCACAGTGGTTCTCCATGCGCACGCCGCTCATCGACGGTCACGGCAACTTCGGCAACATCGACGGCGACGGCGCCGCCGCCATGCGTTACACCGAGAGCCGCCTGGCAAAGCCCGCCATGGAGCTCTTGCGTGACCTGCAGAAGGACACCGTCGACTGGCAGCCCAACTACGACGAATCGCTCGCCGAGCCCGTGGCACTGCCTGCACGCTTCCCCAACCTGCTGGTCAACGGCAGCCAGGGCATCGCCGTCGGCATGGCCACCAATATCGCCCCGCACAACCTCACCGAGGCGATCGAAGCCACCTGCTACCTGATCGACAATCCCGATGCCACCGTCGACGAACTTATGCAGATCATGCCCGGTCCGGACTTCCCCACCGGTGCCATCATCATGGGCAGTGCCGGCATTAAGCAGAGCTACGAGACCGGCCGCGGCTCCATCACCGTGCGCGCTAAGGCCCATGTGGAGTCCACCAAGACCGGCCGTAGCCGCCTGGTCTTTACTGAGATTCCCTACATGGTCAACAAGGGCACCCTTCAGGAGAAGATTGCCCAGCTCGTCAACGACAAGCGCATCGAGGGTATCTCGGATATGCGCGATGAGTCCAACCAGAAGGGTATCCGTCTGGTCATTGAACTCAAGAAGGGCGTCATCCCGCAGGTCGTACTCAACAACCTGTACAAGTACACCTCGTTGCAGACGACCTTTGGCGCCAACAACCTGGCGCTTGTCAACGGCGTTCCCAAATGCCTGAGCCTGCGCGAGATGCTGCAGCACTACATTGACCACCAGGTCGACGTCGTCACCCGCCGCACCCGCTTTGACCTCAAGAAGGCCCAGGCACGTGCCCATATCCTCGAGGGCTACCTGATGGCTCTCGACCACATCGACGAGGTCATTAGCATCATCCGCTCCTCGCAGACCGACTCTGAGGCTAGCAGTCGCCTGATCGAGCGCTTTGGCTTTACGCCCGAGCAGACTACGGCCATCCTCGAGATGAAGCTGCGCCGCCTGACCGGCCTGGAGCGCGACAAGATCCAGGAAGAGCTGGACGGCTTGCGCCGCGCCATCGCCTACTACGAGGACCTGTTGGCGCACGAGGAGAAAATCCTGGGCGTCATCAAGGAAGAGATGCGCGAGATCTCCAAGAAGTTTGGCGATAAGCGCCGCACCGAGATCAGCCAGGTCGAGAAGGACCTGGACGTCGAGGACCTCATTGCCGACGAGGACATGGTCGTGACCATCACCCACACCGGCTATGTCAAGCGCATCCCGGTGGCCGCCTACCGCGCCCAGAAACGCGGCGGCAAGGGCGTGTCGGGCGTCAACCTCAAAGAGGACGATGTCATCGACGAGATGTTCATCGCGTCCACGCACGAGTACGTGCTGTTCTTCTCGAGCAAGGGCAAGGTTTATCGACTGAAGGTGCACGAGCTGCCGGTGGGTACGCGCCAGGCGCGCGGTACCGCGATCGTCAACCTGCTGCCCTTCGAGGAGGGCGAGAAGATCGCGAGCGTCATCAGCTGCCGCGAGTTCCCCGCCGACGAGTATCTGATGTTTGCCACCAAGAGCGGCATGGTCAAGAAGACCGTGATGAGCGCGTATGACCGCAGCCGTCGCGACGGCCTGATCGCTATCAACCTGCGTGACGACGACGCGCTGCTGAACGTCCGCCGCGTGCGCGAGGGCGACAAGATTATCCTGGCCACCACCGCGGGCAAGGCAATCATGTTCTCCGAGGAGCAGGTGCGCGCCACCGGCCGCGATACCAGCGGCGTTCGCGGTATCGGTATGAAGGACGGCGTGAGCGTTCTGGGCATGGAAGTCACTAACGGCAACGGCGATCTGTTCGTCATCACCGAGCGCGGCTACGGCAAGCGCACGCCGGTCGCGGACTACCCGGAGCAGAATCGCGGCGGCCAGGGCGTCTACACCATCCAAATGACCGAGCGTAAGGGTAACCTCGCGGCCATGAAGACGGTGGGCCCGCAGCACGAGCTGTTCATCGTGACGGAGGGCGCGACGGTCATTCGCGTCAAGACCGACGAGATCAGCCAGACTGGCCGCGCCACCCAGGGCGTCAAGATGATGACCGTGGACGACAACGACCGCGTATGCGCCGTAGCCCGCATGACTGCAGCCAAAGAAAAGCCCGAAGGCGAAGGCGCCGAGGATGCAGCCGCAACTAGCACCGAGGAAGCCCCCATCGACCTAGGCGACGGCAACGACATACCAGAGGATCTCCTAGACGAGTAAGAGGAACCAGCTGGTAGAAAATATCAGACCCCATATATCGGCGGTCGGCGCACTGCGCGCCGGCCGCTTTTTTGACAACCTTGGGACCCCATGGCCGCTGGGCTGGCGAGTTGGGTTTGGTTTGTCGCGAGTTCCGCACGCAAAGAAGGCCACTTAATGTGGCCTTCGTCTTGCGCAGGACTGTCCGAGCAGCAAACCAAACCCAACTCGCCAGCCCAGCGGCCACCCCTCCCAAAGATTTTCAAAAAAGTTGTTGACGCGCGCGTAACGACTCGTCTAATATATCCCTTGCGCGATGGACCTGTAGCTCAGTTGGTTAGAGCGTCCGGCTGATAACCGGGAGGTCACAAGTTCGAATCTTGTCAGGTCCACCACTTTCTTTCGCAATAAACACCCCAGCGAGAGCCGAGTCGCCGCTGGGGTGTTTATTACTGTCTCCGTGGGGGTTTAGCTCAGCTGGGAGAGCGCGGGCTTTGCAAGCCTGAGGTCAGGGGTTCGATCCCCCTAACCTCCACCATGATGGACCTGTAGCTCAGTTGGTTAGAGCGTCCGGCTGATAACCGGGAGGTCACAAGTTCGAATCTTGTCAGGTCCACCATCAAAACTGTGAAGAGCCTTGGGGCGTTGCCTCGGGGCTTTTTTCTTGTCTGCGATAAATCTCATTTTGGTTTTGTGTGCTGTGCGAAAGATTGGGTAGTATAGCTATTCAATGCGGCAACCCTGCCGCGTGTTAACCGCTACGTACCGGAGGTGTTCCATGGTTCGTGTCGACATAGAGACCATCGTCATGGCCGCCGGTCCCGTGCCATCGCTTATCGTGCTTCGCGAGCGCTGCAGCAAATCGGACTCGCCCGCGCCGTTGCGTTCCCTTTCCATTCAGACTGGTTCGTTTGAGGCTGCTGCCATTAGCCGTGGCATCGATAGTGGCCGCGCCGAGCGCCCGATTACCCATGACCTGCTGCTCGATACTGTTAGCGCCCTGGGCGCCAAGCTCGAGCGCATCGAGATCGTTCGCGCCGAGCCGCCGGTGTTCTACGCGACGATCGTTGTGCTGGTCGATGGCGACGAGCGCAAGATCGACGCCCGCCCCAGTGATGCCATTGCCCTTGCCGTGCGCAGCAATGCTCCCATGTTTGTGGAGGATGACATCATGAATCGCTTGGGCACTGTTTCTACCCATGCCGAGGAAGTTGACGACGAGCAGGAGTTCGAGAAGTTCGACGAGTTCGTCCATACGCTCTCCCCCGATGATTTCTAAATGCGGGGCGGCCAGGTTGCGGAGCGTTCGCTGATGGCCGGCGGCATGTCTGCCGAGGCGGCGGCTATCGCGCGTGAAGCCCAGATGCGCTCGGAGGCATCCGAGGCGGCTCGCATTGCCTATGTGACGCAGGCCCGCACGCTTCGCGAACGCCGCGGCTCGTTTATCAAGATGGTTGTCATCTCCGCCCTTGTCGCGGCAATCTGTTCGCGCCTTCGTGGTACAGTTGGTGCGCTTGGGTTTTCGATCTCTACGGGCCTGGTGATCTGGGGCGTGGTCGATGCGGTCATGCTGACTAGCCAGATCAAGGTGCTCGACAAACGCGCGGCGGACATGATGCGCGCCCGCGATGCCGCTGCTAAGATCGCCGCCGAGGCGCAAGAACTGTAACGACGCCAGACTCGATGGGAAGGTCTAAAGATGGCACAGGATATGCAGGACGCCGGTAACGTCTCCGCCGAGCTCGACGCCATGGTGTGCGATCTGATCGGCGCGTTCTTGGACGACCTTGCCGCCGGTGAAAACCCTGGCGTGGTCGTGGCAATTGAGGACGCCGCTTCCAACCGTTATCTGGCGGCGCTCGACGAGGACGGCGAAGAGGCGTGCCTCGAGGCGGCCACCAACTTTATCTCCGAGCACAAGATGGGTCTTAAGGACGAGGGCCTGGGCCGTATCGCTCGCTATGCCATCGGCTACACCGGCTGCGTCGAGATTGACGGCGGCTATCACGATGCTCTGCTCGTTAGCTTCTTCGAAACCACGCTCGAGAGCGGTTTTTCGGCATATGTGCTGTATGAGGGCATGGGCGCCGGCGATGGTTTTATGTGGAGCGACCCTGAACCTGCAGGTGAGGAAACCCCTCTCATCTAAAATCGCTAAAATAAACGAGTTTTCGGTAAAAGGCTCAATATTCCCGCCGAGCGTTGCATTGCTGGGTGGGTCGCATACGCGTGCCGGTTGTATATAGATAGAAGATAGGGGAACTACATGCGCGTAGACAATCTGAGGAACATCGCCATCATCGCTCACGTCGACCACGGCAAGACGACGATGGTCGACAAGCTCCTGCGTGCCACGGACGCCTTCCGTGCCAACCAGCAGGTCGAGGACCGCGTCCTGGATTCCAACGACCAGGAGCGCGAGCGCGGCATTACGATTCTCGCCAAGAACATCTCTATCGAGTACAAGGACGTCAAGATCAACGTCATCGACACCCCGGGCCACGCCGACTTTGGCGGCGAGGTCGAGCGCGTGCTGCGTATGGCCGACGGCGCCCTGCTGCTGGTCGACGCCTTTGAGGGCCCCATGCCCCAGACCCGCTTCGTGCTGCGTCACGCTATCGACACCGGCCTTAAGATCATGATCGTCATCAACAAGATCGACCGTCCGGGCGCCAACCCCGAGAAGGCCTACAACGACTGCCTGGACCTCATGGCCGACCTGGGCGCCACCGACGACCAGCTTGAGTTCGCCATGGAGCACGTGGTCTACGCCAGCGCCATGAACGGCTTTGCCCGTCTTGACCCCAACGACGGCAACATGGACATGTACCCGCTGCTCGATATGATTATCGACGACATGCCCGCGCCCGAGGTTGACGAGAACGCCCCGCTGGCCATGCAGTGCGTGACCATCGACCACTCCAACTTCGTCGGCCGCATCGGTATCGGCCGCGTGTACTCTGGCGCCATCCACCAGGGCGACCAGATCCTGGTTGTCAAGAACGACGGCTCCAGCGCTACCGCCACCGTCAAGCAGCTCTTTACCTTCGACTACCTGGGCCGTACCGAGTGCCAGGAAGTCGGCGCCGGCGACATCGCCGCTGTCGTGGGTATCGACCGCACCGATATCGGCGATGTCTACACCGATCCCGAGAACCCTGTCGAGCTCGAGCCCATCGAGATCGACCCGCCGACCCTGTCCATCGTCTTTGAGGCTTCGACCTCCCCGCTTGTCGGCCGCGACGGCGACATCGTGGGCGCCCGTCAGCTCAAGGAGCGCCTGTTCAACGAGGCCGAGAACAACGTGACCATGAAGATCGAGGAACTCGAGGACAAGAGCGGCGTCGAGGTCTCGGGCCGCGGCATTCTGCACCTGTCCGTTCTGATGGAGTCCATGCGCCGCGAGGGCTTTGAGTTCCAGGTCGGCCGTCCCCGCGTTCTGTTTAAGAAGGACGAGAACGGCAACAAGATGGAGCCCGTCGAGCAGGCCGTCGTCGAGTGCCCGGACGAGTACTCGGGCAAGGTCGTTGAGGTCTTCGGCACCTCCGGCGGCATCATGACGAGCATGGATACCTCGGGCATCGTGACGCACCTCGAGTTTAAGATTCCGACCCGCGGCATCATGGGTCTTAAGAACCGCATCATGAACGTCACCCACGGCGAGGGCGTGTTCTACCACACCTTCCTGGAGTACGGCCCCTATGCCGGCGAGATCGGCAACCGCCAGAACGGCGCAATGATCTCTATGACCACCGAGAAGGCCGTTGCCTATGCCCTGGGTACGCTGCAGGAGCGCGGTCAGCTGTTTGTTGAGCCAGGCACCGAGTGCTACGAGGGCATGATCGTGGGCGAGCGCAGCAAGGCTGGCGACATGGTCGTCAATATCGCCCGTACCAAGAACCTGGGCAACCAGCGCTCCTCGACCTCCGATATCTCCGTTCAGCTGGTGCCGCCCCGCACCTTCTCGCTGGAGGAGGCGCTGGAGTACATCGCCGACGACGAGCTGGTCGAGATCACTCCCAAGAACATCCGCCTGCGCAAGCGTCTGCTCAACGCCACCGACCGCAAGAAGGCTGCCGTCCGCGCCGGCCAGGTCAACAAATAAGCGCTGGGGCTTATAACCGCCAATAAGAAAGGGCGTCGACCGCAATGGTCGGCGCCCTTTTTGGTGCAAGGGGGTCAGGTTAGTTTGCACCACCACAAAGGTGCCTGTCCCCATTGTGGTGGTTTGGCCAGCTTAAGCGGTGGGGAGTCCTGGCGTGTTGGCCGGCTGCTGCGGTTTGAGGTGGGCGTTGCGCCAGATGATCTGGATGATGTAGCCGAGCGTGAAGACGAAGGCTACGCCGCTGATGAAGTTGCCTACGAGAGGGATTGCCGTGAGCACGCCCGCGATTATGCCGCCGACGGCTGCCATGACGTAGCGGTTCTGGCTGTGTCCGACCATACGCGCGATGGCACAACCCGCGAAGGCCGCAGAGACGAGCGCGATACCGATAACGCCGCACATGAGGGCTCCGGCAAGCGACAGGCCGGCAATAGAGATAATCAACAGCAGGACGGCGGGGACGATGGCTACCGTGCCCAGAAGACCACTCACCCACAGCGGCGTGGGGCGCTGGTGGAGCATTCCGGCGGCGCTGACGGTTGCACGCGGAAAGACGAGCTCGAGCAGCAAAGCGACAAAGCAGGTGGAAAGCGCCCCGGCGACGATGCCGCCGATGACATCGTTGACGGTGGAGGTGTCCTCGTTCTCGGTGCGGTCGATCTTGAGTGCGCCGACCTCGGCTCCCGAGGCGCGCTCGGGATCCTCGGAAACATGCGCGTTCACGGTGCCGGAGATACGGGCGTTCTTGCCCAGGATGAGCTTGTCGGCCCAAACCTCAACATCGCCATCGACCGTGCCATCGATGGTCACCGTGTCGCCTGCGAGCGCTGCCGACTTGACGGAGCCGCGCAGGGCAACCGTCTCGCCCGCTGCGTAGAAGCAGCTGGCGGTGCTATCGGTGTTGAGGACGACATGCTGTCCCGCGACGGTTACGCTGCCAGCAACCGTGGTCTGGGCGATATCGATGGTGCGTGCAGCCAGGCGAACGGCACCGCCCACCGTGCAGTCGTGAATCGAAAGCGAATCGCCGGCGGCGATAATGTCGCGGTCGATGGAGGCGTCATCGAGGTTGAGGTTCTGACCGGCCCAATACAGGTCGCCCTCAACACCGGACGGATTGGAGTCGTTGTCGGTCGCAAGAACATTGCCTGCGGTATCCGTGCCGGCAAAAGCTGCGGCGGGAAGGGCGGCAAGTGCCAGCGCGATAAGGGCGAGGGCGACAAAGAGATGACTCCGTGCTTTGTGACGGCGCGTCGGTGGGATTTGATTGCAAGGCATAGTGAATCCTTCGTTAGGTGCTCGACATATACCTAACAGGGTACCCAACGCGTGGGCGCTCTAAAAGAACCTCTCGGTTGCATTTCGAGGTAAAAGGCCACGCCAACTACTTTTTACGATGCAAAAAGCGGGCGATGTCTTCCTCGGTAGGGCTTTTGATGTCAAAGCGCAGCGAAAGCCAGCGCAGTCCCATGGTCACCGCGACGCACACGATGAGCGCGGTAACGTTGGTGACAAGGCCGCTCATGACAAGGCACACGTAACTTGCCGATCCGGCGATGGCCGCGATGGCGTAGAAGTTGGTGCGCTGGAAAATGCCTGGCACCACGCCCATAAAGCCGTCGCGCAGCATGCCACCGCCCACTGCGGTGAAAAAGCCCATCATGATGCAAACCGCCGGCGCAAATCCGTAGACCAGGGCCTTGTCCGCACCGGTGGCGGCGTAGATGCCGACCGAGATGATGTCGAGCAGGGGAATGAGCTTGTCGGGCTTATCGACGATTGCCGGGAAGATGTAGATGATAGCCGCCGTGGCAATGGAGAGCGGCAGGGCCATGGGCTGGTTGAGAATGTAGACGTTGCCCACCTGGAGCGTCATGTCGCGCAAAAGACCGCCGCCCAGGCCGCAAACCACGGCGAGCGCGACGGCGCCCACCAGGTCGAGTTTGTGCTCGCGTGCGACCAACACGCCCGAGATCGATGCCGCGACGACGGCGAACATCTCGAGCCAAAACGGGATGGCAACCATGGCATCCGAGGCGTGTGCGGTAACGATCATAGCGGCGGCAACGGGCAAGATGGGGTCCTTTGGGTTGCTGGTTTAGACAATGCCCGTACATAGTACATGGTTGGCGGGCCTGGCGACCCTATTGCTCGGTAAACGGTTGGCAGCGGATGCTGACATGGCATTGCTGGAATGCCAAGGGTCCAAAACATGTACGTCAGCCTCCAAAAACGACATTTTCCGACATCTTTGGAGGCTGACGTACATGTTTGGATTGAGCTCACAGCATGAGTGAGTTGATTTACTCACATCCGGTATATTTCCCCACTTCAACGGACATAAGAGTTGGATACCGGCTCAGAGCGAGAGGCCCTCAATGGATACCCCTGTTCTCATTTCGCATAAAACCGCATGGCTTGTCCATCATGCACCCCAGAATTTGGTTCAGTCTCTTGCGCGGCACGACTACCAGATAGGCGCACAAGGCATCTCCACCCAGCAACGTGTTGCGCGCATACGACAGGCCCTTACCGACTGCGGCATTCCGTCCGATATGCTTAAGACTATCGATATCGCGGTTGTATTCGAATTTGAGCGAATTCGTACCAAAGGCGTCGTTTGCCACATTCTTGGACAAAATCTTCCCTACGAGCATATTAACGAGTTGACGTCCGGAATCTTCATCACCGACGAAGCCTTCACCTTCGCGCTCGCTGCCGAGTGGATGGATAGGATCGAATATCTCGAATATGGCTATGAAGTTTGCGGCGATTATCGCATGAGGCTCAATCCCGCCGACCCTTATACCGAGCAACCAGCCACCACCTCCAAGGATGAAATAACCGAACTGCTCGATCGGCACCCCGGCAAACCCGGTGCCACACGTGCACGGCTTGCGCTCAGGCACATCTACGATCACTCGGCCTCGCCTATGGAGACCGCTTCGGCAATCGCCCTCTCGCTCCCAACAAGCGAAGGCGGCGTTGGCATCCGAGGTATCGAACTCAACAAACCGCTCGAGATCCCTCAACGTCTCTGGCATTGCGCCAAAGCTCGAACACTCAAAATCGATGCGCTCGTGACCTATAAGCGCAGGGCGCTCGGTATCGAATATAAGGGCGGTTTTCACGATGAGCTCGAGCGCAAGGGAGCAGATGCGGAGCGAGAGGCCGTTCTCTCCCAAATGGGATATCGAATCGTTACGCTCACTTCGGCTCAGTTCAGTAGTCAGCTCGCCTTTCACCGCGCCATGAACAACATTCGCGAAGCACTCGGCATGCCTCGCTGTACCGACACCGGGTACCAGAGAAAACAAAACGAACTACGCAAGGCACTTATCCGCAACTGGAAAAGCATACGAGACGAGGAGGCACCTTCCGAATAGTGCCGCTCCCGTGAGCTCAATCCAAACGTGTACGTCAGCCTCCAAAGATGTCGAAAAATGTCGGTTTTGGAGGGTGACGTACATGTTTGGGGAAGCGTGGGATCGAGACGTATTTCGATAACAAAAAAAGCTCCCATTCTTGGGAGCTTTCTCAACCAAAATGGCGGAGGAGGAGGGATTCGAACCCTCGTGACCTTATACAGGCCAAACGGTTTTCGAGACCGCCGCATTCAACCACTCTGCCACCCCTCCGCGTGGGGTAAAAACAAAGCAGGCTCGAAGGCCTGCTTTGGAATTAACTGGCGGAGAGTCAGGGATTTGAACCCTGGAGACGCTTTTGACGCCTACACGATTTCCAATCGTGCTCCTTCGGCCACTCGGACAACTCTCCGTTAAATGCGAAAGTCAGTATACACGAGGAATCGCAAAGTGCAAACAGAAAAGTTGGCATTTTTTAAAGCGCGTGGGCACTATTTGGTGCCGATCGCCGGTCCCTGGACTTCAAAATGACTCCTGACCAGCCGAATCGTGCTCCGCGAAATGTTCAAAAGAGGTATTTATAAACGACGTGGCAACGAATTTAAAAATATCTAGCCAGCCGAGTGAACCACTGGTACGCATTTCGCGACCACAACCCCGCGCCAGCTGACCTGCGGTTTGACTCGACTTGTCCCCGCGGCACCGTATCCTATCCGCAAATCCGTCAAGCTCTTGGTCGGCATTTGGTTGGAATGCGCATGAAACATCGTGCGAGTATGGACATATGTGGAGGTCATGAGGTTGTAGCTGCATATTCTTGCAGCCTAGGAGGTTGAAAGATATTATTACTAAGTCTTTTCCTGCTTCAGGCGCACCTTCACGACCTGAAGCCACATTTGCCCAGAGGAGGTGACAATATGAAGGCTTATGAACTGCTGTTCTTTGTTGACCCGTCGCTCGACCCCGAGACTCGTCTCGCTGTTATGAAGCGTATCGATACCACGATCGCTGAGGGCGCTGGCAAGGTCGACTCCGTTGACGAGTGGGGCAAGCGCAAGCTCGCCTACGAGATCAACGACCTCACCGATGGTGACTACACCCTCATCAACTTCCACGCAGATCCTACCCAGATCGCCGAGCTTGATCGCGTCCTGCGCATCACCGACGCTGTGGTCCGCCACATGATCGTCCGTCGCGACGACCAGGAGTAAGACTGTCGTTTTGGACTGGGCTTGTGCCCCAAGAGGAAGTAGTGAGTTATGAGCATCAATCGAGTGAACATCACCGGTAACCTCACCCGCGATCCCGAGCTGCGCGCCACCGCCGGCGGAACCCAGGTTCTGTCCTTTGGCGTCGCCGTGAACGATCGTCGCCGCAACGCGCAGACTGGCGAGTGGGAGGACTATCCCAACTTTGTCGACTGCACCATGTTCGGCACCCGCGCCGAGGCCGTGAGCCGTTTCCTGTCAAAGGGAAACAAGGTCGCGATCGAGGGCAAGCTGCGCTACAGCTCTTGGGAGCGCGACGGCCAGCGCCGGAGCAAGCTTGAGGTCATCGTCGATGAGATCGAGTTTATGAGCTCCCGTGGTGGCCAGGGTGGCTACGATCAGGGCGGTTACGCCCCCGCAGCTCCCGCGCCCGCAGCACGTCCTGCCGCACCGGTGGCTACGCCGCCCGCGGTCGACGTCTACGATGAGGACATCCCGTTCTAAGGGTTGTTCACCTATTTTTGAGTGAGAGGCGGCTTCGGTTCGCCGAAGTTGCCAAACGAAAGGTATTTTGACATGGCTAATGATTTTTCTGCACGTCAGCCGCGTCGTAAGTACTGCCAGTTCTGCAAGGAGAACACTGAGTTCATCGACTATAAGGACACTCAGCTTCTCCGTAAGTACATGACCGACCGTGGCAAGATCAAGCCCCGTCGCGTCACTGGCGCTTGCACGCAGCATCAGCATGACATCGCCAACGCCATCAAGCGCGCCCGCGAGATGGCTCTCCTGCCGTACACCGTCCCCGTGGTTTCCTCTCGTGGCAACCGCGACCGCGGCTAAGAAGGGAGACGCATCATGAAGGTTATTCTTCTCGATGAGATCAAGGGCAAGGGCGGCGAGGGTGACGTCGTAGAGGTCACTCAGGGTTACGCTGAGAACTTCCTGTTCCCCAAGAAGCTCGCTGTTGCCGCCACCAAGGGCAACCTCAAGCAGCTTGACGAGCGTCGCAACAACATCGCCAAGCGCGAGGCCGTCCGTCTGGCTACCGCCAACGAGACCAAGGCTGCCTTCGAGGGCAAGACGGTCACCGTTGACGTCAAGGTCGGCGACGAGGGCATCCTCTTTGGCTCCGTTACCGCCGCTATGATCGCTGACGCCATCAAGGCTCAGCTCGGTATGGACATCGACCGCAAGCGCGTCGAGCTCGGTAAGCCCATCAAGGTTGCCGGTGCCCACACCGTTGCCATCTCGCTGTACCGCGAGATCAAGGCCGAGGTTGTCGTTCTCGTCGGCGTTACCGCCGAGGAGCTCGCTGCCGAGGCTGAGGTCGAGGAGGCCGCTGAGGTCGCTGAGGCCGAGACCGCCGAGGTCGAGACTGAGGCTGCTGCCGAGTAGCATTTGCTGCAACGCAACAATCTTGTTCTAAGAAGGGCGCTCTGGTAAACCAGGGCGCCCTTTTGTTTTTTTGCGCTGAGTGAGTGTCATGGTGAACGTTGCGTCGAAGTCCTATATACAGGACCGTTCATCCGTTTGGTTCGGTGATGATTGGCGGCGCGCGGCGCGTTTTGGGACCGTGGCTGATACTATGGATGCTCGCAAGCGATATGAATGAGGATGCTCATGGCATATGACGATAGGGAGACCGGGTTGACGGTTGAGGACCGCGGCTCAAAGTTGGGTCTTCCCCAAAACCAAGATGCAGAGGCCAATGTACTGGCCGCTATGCTGCTATCGCCCGAGGTGGTCGAAGAGGCCCAGGTCGAGCTGCAGCCCGATGACTTCTACCGGCCCATTCATAAGACCATCTATACCGCGATGGTCGATATGTACAACAGCCGCATTCCCATCGACTCCATCTCGCTGATCGATTACCTGCGAAGCATCAACAAGCTCGATGCCGTGGGCGGCGAAGCGTACATTTTGGAGTTGATGGGTCAGACTCTGTCGCTCGTCAACTGGCAGCACCATGCCGCCATCGTTCGCCGCGATTCGATGCTGCGTGAGCTGATCGGCGCCACCAACGAGATCAACGCGCTGGCATATAACGCCCCCACCGACACCAAAGAGGTTGTCGAGCTGGCCGAGAGCAAGCTGCTCAAGGTCACGGCACGCGAGGTCAAGTCGAGCTACAAGACGCTGACCGAGTTTATGGTCGAGGCCTATAACGAGGCCGAGGAAGTGTGCCAGGCCGGTGGTCAGGCGGCGGGCGTGCCCACGGGCTTCCCGTCGCTCGACCGCATGCTCATGGGCTTCCGCGAGGGTCAGCTCATCATTATCGGCGCCCGTCCTGCTGTAGGTAAGACGTCGTTCGCTCTGAACCTGGCGCTCAACGCCGCCGCTGCGGGCTATACCGTCGGCTTCTTCTCTCTGGAGATGTCGGGCAAGGAAATTGCCCAGCGTCTGATTTGCGCCTACGCCATGATCTCGATCAGTGACTTCCGCATGGGCCGCATTAGTCCCGAGCAGTGGGCCAACATCAACGAGGCCACGCAGACCTTGTCCAAGCTCGATATTCTGATTGACGATACGCCCGGCACCACCGTGACCGAGATTCGCGCCAAGAGCCGCCGCATGCTCCACAACAAGGAGAAGGCCATCATCATCCTGGACTACCTGCAGCTGGTGAGTCCTCCGCCGGGACGCCGCTCCGAGAGCCGTACCGTTGAGGTCTCCGAGATGTCGCGTGGTCTGAAGATCATGGCCAAGGAGCTCAAGATCCCGCTCATCGCGCTGTCGCAGCTCTCGCGTCAGGTCGAATCCCGTACCGGCAAGCGCCCGCAGCTTTCCGACCTTCGTGAATCGGGCTCCATCGAGCAGGACGCCGATATCGTTATGTTCTTGGACCGCTCCGCCGACGAGGCCGAAGCCTCGCGCGACGATCGACCCGACGAGGGCGTTACGCGTATCGTCGTGGCCAAGAACCGTTCGGGCCCGATCGGCGACGTCGACCTGATGTTCCTGCCGGCATCCACCAAGTTCTATGAGCTTGATGGGGCACATGCCGAGGAGTAGGACAGGCGCCCGTTGCACGGGTATACTGGGAATGTTTTGTGCTTCTGCGTGCCGGCGTGGCGCGTAGACAGTCCATGAATGTAAGGAGTAAACATGCCGTCAACCGTTTTGGTCGGTGCCCAGTGGGGCGATGAGGGCAAGGGTAAGATTTGCGACCTGGTCGCCGGCGACTTCGACGCCGTCGTGCGCTACTCGGGCGGCAACAACGCCGGCCACACCATCGTCGTCAACGGCAAGAAGTACGGCCTGCACCAGGTGCCCTCCGGCATCATGTATTCCGATCACGTGTCGGTGATCGGTAACGGCTGCGTCGTCAACCCCAAGGTTGTCCTTGAGGAGATCGACATGTTCGAGGCCGACGGCATCACCACCAAGAACCTCAAGATTAGCGGCAATGCGCATGTCATCATGCCGTACCACATCGATCTGGATGGCGCCTTTGAGCAGAAGCTCGGCAAGAAGAGCATCGGTACCACCAAGCGCGGCATCGGTCCGTGCTACCAGGACAAGATGGCCCGCATCGGCCTGCGCATGCAGGACATGCTGGACGAGGCGCTGTTCCGCGACAAGCTGGAGACCGCTCTCGCCCGCGTGAACCCCGAGCTCGAGCTCATCTACAACCTGCCCACCTACACCGTGGACCAGATTTGCGACGAGTACCTGCCGATGGCCGAACGCCTGCGCCCCTACATCACCGAGACGAGCCTGCTGCTCAACAACATGATCGACGAGGGTAAGGACCTGCTGTTTGAGGGCGCCCAGGCGACGCTGCTCGACATCGACCACGGCACCTATCCGTACGTGACGTCTTCCAACTGCACCGCCGGCGGCGCCATCACCGGCTCCGGCGTGGGCATGAAGAATGTCGACCGCGTGCTGGGCGTCATGAAGGCCTATATCACCCGCGTCGGTTCGGGCCCCATGCCCACCGAGCTTTCCTATGAGTCCGAGGCCGGTCACACGCTGACCGAGGAGGGCTATGAGTACGGCGTGACCACCGGTCGCCGTCGTCGCTGCGGCTGGTTCGACGGCCCGATCGCCAACTATGCCTCGCGCGTCAACGGCCTCACCGATATCGCCCTGACCAAGCTCGACGTGCTTTCGGCCTTCGACACCATCAAGGTGTGCGTTGCCTACGACGTCGACGGCGAGCGCTACACCAGCGTGCCCGAGCATCAGGTGCGCTTTGAGAACGCCAAGCCCATCTACGAGGAGCTCCCCGGCTGGAAGTGCGACATCACCGGTTGCCGCAGCTTTGACGAGCTGCCGCAGGAGGCTCAGGACTACGTGGCGTTTATCGAGGATCTGGCACACACTCGCGTGACGTTCATTGGCGTCGGCGCCGGTCGCGAGCAGATCATCAACCGATTCTGGAAGTAATCGGCACTATTCGGTTATTGCGATATACCCCTTTGCAGCCCAAGCGGGCGGCCGAGGGGTATATTTGCTTGCAAAGGGCTCGCGTGGAGCGGGCCGTTCATCCATAGAGGAGGCACCCTTGAAGGCGGACACTCAAACCATCGACATCCTGTTGTTGGGCAGCGGCGGCCGTGAGCACGCTTTGGCAGCGAAGCTCGCAGCATCACCGCGCGCCGGCAAGCTCTACATTGCGCCGGGTAACGGCGGCACCGCGAGCTGCGGCGAGAACGTTGTTCTCGACGACTGCGATCCTGCGGCCGTGGCGGCGTTTGCGCAGAGCCGCGGATGCGGACTCGTGGTAATTGGCCCCGAGGCTCCGCTCGTGGCGGGCGTGGCCGACGCCGTGCGCGCGGCGGGTATTCCCTGCTTTGGCCCGGGTGCCGAGGGCGCCCAGATGGAGGGCTCCAAGCTGTTCTCCAAGCAGCTCATGGAACGTGCGGGCATTCCGACGGCAGCCTACGGCTCGTTTACCGACGAGGCTTCGGCTCTCGCCTACGTGCGCGAGCAGGGCGCCCCGCTGGTCGTCAAGGCCGACGGCCTTGCCGCGGGCAAGGGCGTTATCGTGGCGACCGAACTTGAGCAGGCCGAGGAGGCCGTGCGCGAGTGCTTTGGCGGCACCTTTGGCGATGCCGGCAACACCGTGGTTATCGAGGAGATGCTCGTTGGTCCCGAGTGCTCGCTGCTGGCCTTTACCGACGGCAAGACCGTGCGCCCCATGGCCACCTCGCAGGACCACAAGCGCGCGCTTGAGGGCGACCTTGGTCCCAACACCGGCGGCATGGGTGTCTACAGCCCGGTGCCCATCGTGACTGACGAGGAGCACGCCACCATGGTGAAGGTCATGGAGCAGACCGTGGCCGAGCTCGCTGCCGAGGGCATCGACTACCGCGGCTGCCTGTACGGCGGCTTTATGCTCACGCCTGCCGGCCCCAAGGTGCTGGAGTTCAATGCCCGCTTTGGCGACCCTGAGACGCAGGTCGTGCTGCCGCGCCTCAAGAACGACCTGGTCGAGGTTATGCTCGCCTGCGCCAACTGCGAGCTTGATCAGATTGAGCTCGATTGGCGCGACGAGTGGGCTGTGGCTGTTGTCCTGACGAGCGCGGGCTACCCTGGCAGCTACGAGAAGGGCAAAGTCATCACCGGCATCGCCGACGCCGAGGCCATGGAGAACGTGACCGTGTACCATGCCGGCACCGCCGTGGTGGACGGTCAGCTCGTGACCAACGGTGGCCGAGTGCTTGCCGTGACCGCGCTGGGCGATACGTTTGAGAACGCTCGCAACCTTGCCTACGAGGCCTGCGAGAAGATTGATTTTGAGGGCAAGACCCTGCGTCATGACATCGGTCTGCGCGCGCTGCGTGGCCGCGACGCCTGGGATGCCTAAAGTCCGAGAGGAATGAGACGGATGGACGAGAAGAACGAAGAGCTCGTGGACGCGCAGATCGTCGAAGAGGACAGCCGCATGTATGGGCACGCCGAGGGCGAGCCTGGTGGCGAGGTCGCTGACGAGCCGTCGCTGGTGCTGGGCGACGACGACCCGCACGATGCCGAGCTGCACGAGAAGATTCTTTCGGAGGAGTGTGCCTGGAAGGGCAAGATCCTCGACGTCCACCGTCTTGAGGTTGAGCTGCCCAACGGTCACCGCAGCGCCCGCGATATCGTTCGCCATCCGGGTGCGGCGGCCGTTGTGGCACTGACCGAGAGCGGCAAGATCGTACTGGTGCGTCAGTACCGCACCGCCATCGACCGCGTGACGGTTGAGATTCCCGCCGGAAAGCTCGATCCAGGCGAGGACCCGCTCGATTGCGCCAAGCGCGAGCTGCATGAGGAGACGGGCTTTAGGGCCGGTCGCATTCGCTTTTTGACGTCGATTGTCACGTCCTGCGGCTTCTGTGACGAGATCATTCACATCTACCTGGCCACCAAGCTCGAGTTCGATGCACCCAACCCCGATGATGACGAGTTCGTCAACGTGGACCTCGTGCCGCTGCACGAGCTAATCGACGCCGTACTCGACGGCAAAATCGAAGACGCCAAGACCGTCGTAGGCGCCTTGGCCTGCGATAGCATCGCACATAGGTTGGGCGGAGCCGAACTGTAACGAGTGGGGATAGCCCTGGGACAAGTACTACTGATTGCTTTGTCCCAGGGCCTTACGTTGCTGATATTTCTTTGAGGATCACATGCTGAAAAGGTTTTTGTCTTATTACGAGCCCCAGATGGGGCTTTTTGTTGCTGATACTGTTTGCGCTCTGGTGCTTGCTGCCATTGACCTTGCGTTTCCCATTATTCTGCGCAATTTGACCGGTGGGCTGTTTACTCAGGGTCAGGCTGCCATTATGCAGGCGCTCGGCATGATCGCGGTGGGCTTGGTGTTGATGTATGCCGTCCGCTGCGCCTGCCGCTACTTTGTGAGCTATTGGGGTCACGTGATGGGCGCGCGCATGGAGTCCAAGATGCGCAAGGACCTGTTCGACCAGTATGAGCGCTTTAGCTTTGCGTACTTCGACCGCAACAGCTCGGGCGACATGATGAGCCGCGTGGTCAACGACCTGTTCGATATCTGCGAGGCGGCGCACCACGTGCCCGAGTGGATCATCATCTGCGGCATCGAGATTATCGGCTCGTTTGTGATTCTCTTTACCATCGCCCCGCTGCTGGCGCTCGCCATGGCCGTGGTGACGGCGGCGTTTGCGGTCATCATGTTTTGGCAGAACATGCGCATGCGCGAGGTCTTTAGCGACAACCGCAAAAAAATCAGCGGCATCAATGCGCAGCTGCAGGATTCGCTGGCGGGCATGCGCGTGGTCAAGAGCTTTGCCAATGAGGAGACCGAACGCTTCAAGTTCCGCGCCTCCAACAATCGCTATCTTTCGTCCAAGGAGAACATGTATCACGCCATGGGCGTCTATACCGCGACGTATGGCCTGCTCTCGGGTGTGCTTTATGTGATCGTGGTGCTGCTGGGCGGCTGGCTGGTCGCCCAGGGACAGCTGCAGGCGGTCGATATGGCGACCTTCGCGCTCTACATTTCGCTGTTCTGCACGCCGCTCGAGACACTCGTCAATTCGGCCGAAACGTATCAGAAGGCTATCGCCGGCTTTAAGCGTATGGACGAGGTGCTCTCGACCGCGCCGGATATCCAGGACAAGCCGGGCGCCACGGATCTGCAGGTGACTGCCGGCGCCGTGGAGTATCACGACGTGTGCTTTAACTACGAGGATGTTGAGCTGGGCGAGGGCGATGCCGACGAGCGTCCCGTTATCGACCATATGGACCTGTCCATCAAGCCCGGGCAGACCATCGCTTTGGTTGGCCCTTCGGGCGGTGGCAAGTCCACGACCTGTTCGCTGCTGCCGCGCTTTTATGACGTGGCTGCCGGATCCATTAGCATCGACGGCCAAGACGTGCGCGATGTGACGCAGCAGAGCCTGCGCCGTGCCATCGGCCTGGTGCAGCAGGATGTCTATCTGTTTGACGGTACGATTGGCGAGAACATCGCCTACGGCAAGCCGGGCGCTACAGCGGAAGAGATCGCCGAGGCCGCCCGTCGCGCCAACATCGATGCCTTTATCGAGTCGCTTCCACAGAGCTACGACACCGTGGTGGGCGAGCGTGGCAGCCGTCTTTCGGGCGGACAGAAGCAGCGCGTTGCCATCGCGCGCGTGTTTCTCAAGAATCCCAAAATCTTGATCTTGGACGAGGCGACGAGTGCTTTGGATAACGAGAGCGAGGAGGCGGTGCAGGAGTCACTCGAAGAACTGGCGCGCGGCCGCACCACGATTATCATCGCCCACCGTCTTTCGACCATTAAGCATGCCGATGAGATTGCGACCGTTGAGCATGGTCGCGTTGTGGAGCGTGGCACGCACGAGGAGCTTCTCGCCCGTGGCGGCACCTATGCCCGTTACTATCGAATGCAGTTCGAAGGTGCGCGTGCGCACGAGCTCGACTGATTGATATGACAGGAAGTTTATGGCTGACAAGAACCCTTTGACTCCGGAAGAAGTGACGGAGTTATTCTCCGAAATCGATGCATCCGGTGTCTTGGATCCCACGCTTGCCAAAAAGCGAACCGAGCGCATGCGTGAGAAGGAGGCTGCGGCCAAGCGCGGTGACAAAGCTGCGCTAGCGCAGCTGCGCAGCGAGGACCGCGCGAGCCAGGCAAAACATATCGACCCGCTGTCCGAGGACGATCCTTCGGGTTCGCAGGTGAGTCATACCATTACGAAGACCGCGATGGCCGTGGTCATCGGTATTTTGGTGTTGATCGTGGGCATGCAGGTCGGCTACGGCGTGATGCGTCGTCTGAACACCGCCAACTTGTCCGAGAGCGTTTCGGTCGATACCGTTTCGACGGCGCTGAAGGGCGGCCTTGAGTGGGGCAACGGCTTTACGCAGTTCCCGCTCGACTTTACCGTCGATGAAGCCGATGAGCGTACGGGCACGGTCGAGGTGACGGTGTTGGACACATCGTCTGCCAACGAGCTCGAGCTGCTGTCCAACGGGCAGATTCAGGCCGCGGCGCTTGCGACCAACGCGCTGCTCAACGATAAGATCGACCGCGTGGTGTATAACGTGCACGCCTATATCGACGAGGATAGCAACATTCAGCACGATTCCTTCTTTGGCATGTTTCCCGCCCACGGCCACCAGAGCGCCATCCTGACGTTCGTGTGGACCAAGAGCTCATCCAACGCCACGAATATCGACTGGAAGATGCGCATCGTGAGTATGGATGACACCATCGCCGAGCGCATTCAGAAGCAGGTGAACTCGGTGTCGTCGTTGATTGAGGACCCGGTGGTGAGCCAGACCAAGATTGACGAGGAAAAGGCCGAACGTGACCTGGAGCATCGTCTGCATGGCCGCGAGATTTTCCGCGGCGGCAAGTCCGATCGCTCACCGTCCGAACTGCTGGAGCAGGACAAGAAAAAATAAGACGCCATCATCCCGCGTGAGCCAAGTGACCACGCGGGATGATTTTTCTGGGACGGGGATTCAAAAATCATTATGCATAGAAAGTCATAATTATCATTTCGTAAACATTTCAATGAAATTAACGCCATGAGGCATACTTGCGGTTACAATACCGCGAGGCCTAACTACACACCTTTAAGCCGGTCCTGTGAGACCGGGAAGGAGAATTATGGCGAACAACCATACCGCGGGCGCTGCCGCCCGCACCTTCGCGCCCAGCGAGCTTTGCCAGCGCATGCTGGCCAAAACCAGCAAGGGCACCTGCGGTCCCTGCATCCTGTATCTTGAGGATGGGACCATTTTTTATGGACGTGCATGCGGCGCCGCGGGCACCGCGACCGGCGAAGTCTGCTTCAACACCTCGCTCGAGGGCTACTTTGAGGTCATGACCGACCCGAGTTATGCCGGCCAAATCGTAACCATGACCTATCCGCAGATCGGCAACTACGGTATCGACGAGACCGACGTCCAGTCGGCCTTCCCCGGCGACGACGTGCGCCCTGCGAGCGCTCCGGCTATGCGCGGCATGATCGTTCGCGACATGTGCGCCACGCCTTCTAACTGGCGCTCGGCCGTCAGCGTGCCGGAGTACCTGCGCGCTCACGGCATCGTCGCTATCGAGGGTGTCGACACCCGCGCTCTGGTGCGCCATCTGCGCGACAATGGTTCCAAGATGGGCATTATCTCGACCGAGATCTTCGACGTCGACGAGCTTGCCGAGCGTCTGGCCGCAGCGCCCACGCTGGTAGGCGAGAACCTGGTGAAGACCGTAAGTTGCCCCGCGCCTCACGAGTTTGTGGCCGCCGACCTGCCTGCCACGCATGACTTTGCACTTGCGGTTGCCGCTCCTGCCCGTCACAAAGTGGTCGCCTACGACTGCGGCGTCAAGCGCGGCATTCTGGAGGGCCTCGTCCGCGCCGGCTGCGACCTTACTGTCGTGCCGTGGGATACGCCTGCCCAGCAGGTGCTCGACATGAATCCCGATGGCGTCTTTTTGTCCAACGGCCCCGGCGACCCCGATGCCGTGGTGGAGACCTACGAGCAGGTGCAGCAGCTGATCGGCAAGGTGCCGGTCTTTGGTATTTGCCTTGGTCACCAGATGATCAGCCTGGCCTGCGGCGCCCAGATGGAAAAGCTTAAGTTCGGTCACCGCGGTGGCAACCAGCCGGTCATGAACCTGGTAAGCCGTCGCGTGGAGATTACCGCACAAAACCATGGCTTTGGCCTGCTGTTCCCCAGCTTGGGCAAGCTTGTCCCCGAGCTTTCCGGCGGCGAGACCGAGCATGCGGCCGATGGAGATCTGCGCGTCTGGGTGCGCCGCGGCATCGCGCCGGTCGTGATGAACGAGTGCTTTGGCTGCATTCGCCTAACACATGTGAACCTCAACGACGGCACCGCCGAGGGCATCCAGCTGCTCGACGCCCCGTGCTTCTCGGTCCAGTATCACCCCGAGGCCTCGCCTGGCCCCACCGATGCCCACTATCTCTTTACCGCCTTTACGCGACTCATGGACGGCGAGGAGAACTACCTGGACATCGACACCGCGAAGGACCGCCTGGCTGGCTGGAATTTCGCCGAGACCGCCGCGACCGAGACCGAGGAGAACTAACATGCCGAAACGTACTGACATCAAGCGTATCCTCGTTATTGGTTCGGGCCCCATCGTTATTGGCCAGGCCTGCGAGTTCGACTACTCCGGCGCCCAGGCCTGCAAGGTGCTTAAGGAGGATGGCTTTGAGGTCATCCTGGTCAACTCCAACCCGGCGACCATCATGACCGACCCGGGTCTTGCCGATCGCACCTATGTCGAGCCCATCACCGCCGAGTTTATCGAGCGCGTAATCAAGAAAGAGCGCCCAGACGCGCTGCTGCCCACGCTGGGCGGCCAGACCGGCCTGAACGCCGCCGTTGAGCTGGCAAAGGACGGTACGCTCGACAAGTATGGCGTCGAGATGATCGGCTGCGACCTGGCCGCTATCGAGCGCGGCGAGGACCGCAAGCTCTTTAACGAGGCCATGGCCGAGATTGGCCTGGAGGTCGCGCGCTCGGGCTATGCCTACAGCGTGGCCGACGCCGAGGCCATCGCCGAGCGCGTGGGCTATCCCTGCGTACTGCGCCCGAGCTTTACCCTCGGCGGCGCCGGCGGCGGCATCGCTCACACCCACGAGGAGCTCGTCTCCATCGTGAGCCAGGGCCTGGAACTCTCGCCCGCCCACGAGGTGCTGGTCGAGGAGTCCATCGAGGGTTGGAAAGAGTACGAGATGGAGGTCATGCGTGACCACGCCGGCAACGGCATCATCGTGTGCTCCATCGAGAACCTCGACCCCATGGGCGTGCATACCGGCGACTCCATCACCGTGGCGCCGGCGCAGACGCTCTCCGACCTTGAGTATCAGCGCATGCGCGTGGCCTCGCTCGCCATTCTGGAGAAGATCGGCGTCGAGACCGGTGGCTCCAACGTGCAGTTTGCCGTGAACCCCAGCACCGGCCGCCTGATCGTCATCGAGATGAACCCGCGCGTGAGCCGCTCGTCCGCACTGGCCTCCAAGGCCACGGGTTTCCCCATCGCTAAGGCCGCCGCGCGCCTGGCCGTGGGCTATACGCTCGACGAGATCGTCAACGATATCACCAAGGCAACGCCCGCTTGCTTTGAGCCCACGATCGATTACTGTGTGGTCAAGGTGCCGCGCTTTGCCTTCGAGAAGTTCAAGGGCACCGACCCCACGCTCACCACGCGCATGAAGGCCGTGGGCGAGATCATGGCAATCGGCCGCACCTTTGAGGAGGCCTTTGGCAAAGCTATGCGCTCGCTGGAGGACGGCCACCAGGGCATTTGCGCCGGTGGCAAAGAGGGTGCCGATAAGCTGAGCGACGACGAGCTCGCTCAGGCCGTGGCAACTCCGACCGAGCATCGCATCTTCTTTGTGGTCGAGGCTCTGCGCCGTGGCTGGGACATCGCCCGCATCCATGCCATCTGCGGTATCGATCCGTGGTACCTCAACCGTATCAACGACATGGTGCAGGTCCAGGAGAGCATCCGCGGCCTGCGTGTGGAGGATATCGACGCCGACGCGATGCGCCTGCTCAAGCAGTACGGTACGAGCGACGCCGAGATCGCCGCGCTGACCGGCTCGGACGAGCGCTTTGTGCGCGCCTATCGCAAGGGTCTGGGCGTGGTTCCCAGTATGAAGACGGTCGATACCTGCGCGGCCGAGTTCTCGAGTGCCACGGAGTACCACTACAAGACGTACGAGAACATCTACCGCACGAGTCAGGATGCCAAGAAGTGCGTAGCTCCCGACGAGACCACACCGGCGGACAAGCCCAAGGCGATGATCCTGGGCGCCGGTCCCAACCGCATTGGCCAGGGTATCGAGTTCGATTACTGCTGCGTGCACGCGAGCTACGCGCTGGCGGCCCGCGGCTTTGAGACCATCATGGTCAACTGCAACCCCGAGACCGTTTCGACCGACTACGACACGTCCGACCGCCTGTACTTTGAGCCGCTCACCTACGAGGACGTCATGGACGTTATCGACGTTGAGCGCCCCGATGGCGTCGTGGTGACGCTTGGCGGCCAGACCCCGCTTAAGCTGGCGCGCATGCTCGAGGAGAGCGGCGTGAACATCATGGGCACCAAGCCCGATGCCATCGACTTTGCCGAGGACCGCGAGCGCTTCGCCGCTCTGCTCGACAAGCTGGGCATCATGTACCCGCCGGCGGGCCAGGCAACCTCGTTTGAGGAGGCCGAGGCCGTGGCCGCGCATATCGGCTACCCGCTGCTGGTGCGTCCGAGCTACGTGCTGGGCGGCCGCGGCATGATGATCGCCTACGATGCCGAGCATCTGCGCGATTACATGGCCGAGGCCGCGCGCATTAGCCCCGACTACCCGGTGTATCTGGACCGCTTCTTGGAGGGTGCGATTGAGTCCGATGTCGACGCCCTGTGCGATGGCGAAGAGGTCTACATCGGCGGCATTCTGGAGCATATCGAGGAGGCCGGTATTCACTCCGGCGACTCTGCGACCTGCATCCCGCCGTTCAGTTTTAGCGAGAGCCTGCAGACAAAGCTTCGCGAGACCACCCGTCGCATCGCGATGGCGCTGGGAGTCCGCGGTCTGGTCAACGTGCAGTATGCCATCAAGGGCGAGACCGTTTACGTGATCGAGGCCAACCCGCGTGCCAGCCGTACCGTGCCGTTCATCTCCAAGGCCACCGGCGTGCCGCTGGCCAAGTGCGCGGCGCGTATCATGGCGGGCGATTCCATCGCGAGCCTGGGCCTGCCGAGCGACGAGCGCCAGCTGGACTGGTTCTGCATGAAGGAAGCCGTTATGCCCTGGGGTCGTTTCCCGGGCGCTGACGTTATCCTGGGGCCCGAGATGAAGTCGACGGGCGAGGTCATGGGTATCGCTAAGAGCTATCCCGAGGCATACGCCAAGACGCAGCTGGCGATTGACTACAAGCTGCCCGACCCGAGCGCCGGTAAGGTGTTCATTAGCGTGTGCGACCGCGACAAGCGTCATATCCTTTCGGTCGCCCGTATCCTGCGCTACCTGGGCTTTGATATCTGCTCCACCGAGGGCACGGCGCGCGTGCTGCGTGGAGGCAACGTGACGTGCGAGGTCGTGGAAAAGATTAGCGGCCCGCACGACGGCGAGCGTCCCAACATTGGTGACCTCATCGCCGATGGCAAGATTGCGGTAATCATCAATACGCCGTACGGCCCGGGCTCGCGTGGCGATGGCTACCTGCTACGCACCGAGGCCGTCCGTCGTGGCGTGACCTGCGTGACGGCGATGTCTGCGGCCAACACGTACGTGAGTGCCATCGAGGCCGTGCGCGAGGACCAGCAGGGTCACGGCAGCGCCAACGACATGGGCATGGACGTCATCGCCCTGCAGGACCTGCCGCAGCACACGGTGTAGTGTGACCTGTCCGGCCGGGGCGGGAGGCGGACACTTTCTCTCGGAAACTGGGCTTCGCGAAGTTTTCCGAGAGAAAGGACCGCCTCCCGCCCCGGCCTGCGGTGACTTGGTTGCACCGTGTGCTGCCGAAGGGGCTTTGCGCGATGACTAGGGCTGAATAGAAAATGAATGTGGGCTCTGTCGTTCGAATGAACGACAGAGCCCACGTTAATATTTCAGCCAACGTACGTCATGGCAATCCCCGGTAGGTCGCAGGGCGGCGGCTGAGCCTTTCCCTCGGGAAACTTCGCGAAGCCCAGTTCCCGAGGGAAAGGCTCAGCCGCCGCCACAAAGACCGCAGGGACGGGAGCAGCTATACTACTCTCAGTAGTTAAGGGTCGCGGATCCGCCGCGTCGCCGCTCTCAACAGGAGGTCTTTGTTTATGGCAGATCAAAAGCCGGTCGTCGGGATCATCATGGGTTCCAAGTCCGATCTGGGCGTTATGGAAGGCTGCACCGCCGAGCTCGAGGCGCTTGGTGTGCCCTATGAGCTCGTCATTGCGAGCGCACACCGCACGCCGGCGAAGGTCCACGAGTGGGCCTCGACTGCCGCCGATCGCGGTATCAAAGTGATTATCGCCGCCGCCGGCAAGGCCGCTCACCTGGGTGGTGTCGTGGCTGCCTTTACGCCGCTGCCGGTCATCGGCGTGCCTATGAAGACGAGTGACCTGGGCGGCATGGATTCGCTGCTGTCGATGGTGCAGATGCCTTCGGGCGTGCCCGTGGCCTGCGTTGCCATCAACGGCGCCAAGAACGCCGCCATCTACGCCACGCAGATTCTGGGCGCTTGCGACCCCGAGTACCGCAAGGTTATCGAGAAGATGAAGCAGGAGATGGCCGACGCCTAGGCGTTCCGCCGTTTCACCGCAGTATAAGGAGAGCCATGTCCGACTATCAGGGAAAACGATTCAAGGCTTCTCAGATTCCCGATCCGTCGAAGCCGGGTGCTGCCCATGCGGCACAGCAGGGTCGGACATCCTCTCCTCAGCAGCCGCGAGCGGCGCGTCCTGTGACGCCGGCGACGCACCGACGCCAGGACGCGCCGGCGGCGTATCGCCCCTCGTCATATGGCACGGCAAAGAAGCAGGCCCGGACGACGAGGCAACCGAGCGGCGCGCCGTCCAGCTACACCGAGCCGCCGCGTAAGAAGCGCCGCTCCATTATTCCCATTCTGCTCATCATCATCGGTATTGGCCTGATCGTTGCTGCGGCCGCTATCTTTATCAACGCGCAGATTGGCTACAAGCAGGCGAGCGAGTCGTATCAAAAAATCGAAAAGCAATATGTGAGCGACAAGGACGCCAGTGGCGTGCCAATTATCGACTTCAATGCGCTTGCCCAGACAAATCCCGAGGTTGTGGGTTGGATTTACGCGCCCGGCACCAACATCAACTACCCCGTGGTGCAGACCAACAACAACTCCAAGTACCTCAACACGCTGTTCGACGGCACCGCCAATGCGTCGGGTGCCATCTTCCTGGATAGCGACGACACCGCGCCGGGCATGGTGGATCAGCAGACCACGATTTACGGTCATCACATGAACGACGGTTCGATGTTCAACGTGATTTCGGATACGATCGATCAAGCGACGTTCGACAGCATGGACTACGTGTACTACATCACACGTGACGCGACGTATAAGCTGCGTCCGCTGGCGACCAAGGTGGTCGAGGACACGTATGCCAAGGCGCGCACGCCCAACTTTGAGGGCGATGACGGACTGAAGAATTATCTGTCCGAGATGCTCGACGGTGCCTCTGCCGTGGCGAGCGATGCCACCGATCGTGCCGCTTCGGCAACCAAGGTCGTAACGCTTGTGACCTGCCGTTCGCTGTCGTTTAGCAATACGCGCGCCGTCATGGTGCTCACGCCGGTCGAGGAATAAAGTGTCCGGGCCCCGTCCCAAAAAGACTACCCTGGAAATCAAAAGGAGAAATGATGCTTGAGAACGGCAAATCGATGCCTTCGGTTGATGCTTGGCTGCGCGAAGCCAAGGCCGATGTTTCGGCGGCTGATTGTGGGATGTACCTGACACACAACGGCGTGGTGCGCGCGACGCCCAAGGCCGAAGTGCGCGGAGTCGAGACCGATGGCGTGGCGCCAGGCCACAAGGTGGGCGGCATGGTGTTTGGCTTCGATGCCGAAAAGGTGCAGGCCGCTATCGAGGCGACGCGCACGATGCCGGGTATCGGCTATGTGCGCATGTGGCTGGCGAGCGGCGAGCTTACCGTGGGCGACGACATCATGCTCGTGCTCATTGGCGGAGACATTCGCCCGCATGTGGTCGATGCGCTGCAGTCGCTCGTCGGCACCATCAAGAACGAGTGCGTGAGCGAGGTCGAGCGCGAGGCGTAAGGCCTCGTCGGCAATCCGAGTCTGTCTATAGCGAAAGCCCGCCGGCAGTTCATGTAGATCTGCCAGCGGGCTTTGATGTGTTGGAGCTATTTTGCTCTGGCGTTTGCTACACGCGTGTGGCGTCCTTGGGGCTCATGGTCATACTCTGAAAACGGTTCTCCATATATTCGTTGTCGAAATGCTTGTCATAGAACTGTGCGACGGGAATATTTCGAACGGTTCCGTTGACGCGCTGATACCAATAGTCGAGCGATTGCAACGTCATGACGCCGTCGATCAACATGACGGCGGTCAGGATGACGGTAGCAGAGTAGCGGCGTTTCCATGGAATCATATTGATGAGCTTAAGCAGGCGCGGCAGCAAGACCTTGATCCAGATGAGGCCACCCAGGCCCCACATGCAGGCAAACGGCGTGCATGTGCGTCCCCCGGTCAATACCGCGATGGGATCGGGCATGCCGAATAGCCTAATGTGTGAATAGCTCCACGACACCACGCCAAATGAGGTCTGCATAAACCAGCCTACAAACACCTCGAAAGCGCCGCCGATCAGGGCACTTACCAGGAAAATGATCAGAGGATTCTTTTTATAGAAGCGGTTGAGCGCCATGGTCATGAGCACCGCGCCAAATCCGTAGATGGGGCTAAAGGGGCCAAATAGCATACCGGCACGGTCCTGATAGACGCCGGGATCGACGACGACCATATGCCAGACTTCCTCGAGAATGAGACCTAACACGCTGCAGACGAAGAATACCCAGAACAGGTTGAAGTAGTTGAGCTTGATGTAGCCCTCGCCGGTTTCGTCGCGGCCGAGCATCCCCTCGGCGGCGGCATCGCGGTCGAGCATCTCTTGCAGACGGCGCTGCAGTTCGCGCTCCTGGCGTAGCGTGGGGTCGACGGTGGCCGACAGCGCAATGAGGATGACAAGCTGGACGGCGGGGCGCAGCAGGAAGGGTCCGATGCCCTGGAGCATCACGTCAACTAAAAGCTCCACGACGGTAAATGCGATGAGGACGTAAGACAGGCGGGCGGCATTGCGCCGCTGGTCCTTGATGAGGTCCAGGCCAAAGACGATCAAGATGATCGCGCTTGCCGCCGAGAGCATAATGCCGGCGACGATAAGGCCAACCGCGACCAGGGTGTTATCACCGAGCTTAGTGGCGACGTTGCCGTTAATGAGTGCGGTGATGACCTGCCACATAAAGACGGCGACTGACGGGAGCGTGCCCACGCCAGATAGGGTGCACAGGACTGCGTAGACCTTGATGATAAGGGGGATCTTCTTGGCCTCCGTGGTGCTGGGGACACTGGGGTCGAGTTGATTTCGATCCATACGCTACCTTTCTCGTCTTGTAGTAGCCTACAAGGATACGCCGACGACCAGCTAAAAGACAGGACGAACGTCCCAATTGCAACAATGTAGCCCCTAGCGCGGGCGAGACACGGCGCACGGGAAGTCTTCGAGGCCGTTGCCCCTGAGAGTGGACTACCCAATAAAATGTTTGGTCGCAAAACGGATAATAAGCTCGGTGGGCTTTTAAAAAGCGCTGCTCATGCGCGGGGGAGCGCGTCGCGCCGTGCGTATAATAAGGCGGGTAACGCCAAAATACGAGGCTCTGAGGGGATGCCATGTCTCAAGAAACCATCCGCGCGGCCGAGCGTGCCGCGGGACAGGTGAACGCCATGTCGACGTATGATCCGGACTCTGACCAGCTGCATGAGGAATGCGGCGTTTTTGGTGTCTGGGCGCCCGATCGCGACGTGGCTCGACTGACGTACTTTGGCCTGCGTGCACTGCAGCATCGCGGCCAAGAATCGGCGGGAATCGCCGTTGGTGACGGCGGTACGGTTATGGTCCGCAAGGATCTGGGCCTGCTCGACCGCGTGTTCTCCAATGCCGACTTGTCGACGCTCTCCGGTCAGCTGGCCGTGGGTCATGTGCGCTACGGCACCGCCGGCGCCAAGAGCTGGGAAGCCTCTCAGCCGCACCTCTCTACCATCAATAGCGTCATTATCGCGCTCGCGCACAACGGCACCCTCGTCAACACCGACGAGCTGCGTCGCCAGCTGATCGAGCTGGGCGTACCGTTCCTCTCCAACTCGGATTCCGAGGTCGCGACCAAACTCATCGGCTACTTTACTCAGCGTACTGGCCATCTGCGCGAGGGCATTCGCAAGACCATGGAGCTCGTGCGCGGCGGCTACGCCATGACGCTCATCAACGAGCAGGCGCTCTACGCATTCCGCGATCCGCACGGCATTCGCCCGCTCGTGCTGGGCAAGCTGGTGGATGAGGGCCTGGACCAGGCCGATGCCGCATCCGTTTCGCAGCTGCCGTCGCAGGACGGCGCCGCGACGGTCGACGCCACCACCCATGTCACGCGCGCCGGCGGCTGGGTCGTTGCCTCCGAGACCTGCGCGCTCGATATCGTGGGCGCCGAGTACGTCCGCGACGTCCGTCCCGGTGAGATTTTGCGCATCAGCGCCGAGGGCCTTGTGTCCGAGCAGGGCGTGCCTGCCGCCGAAGAGCCTGCTAACTGCATTTTTGAGCAGGTCTACTTTGCTCGCCCCGATTCCATCATGAACGGCAAGAGCGTCTACGCCTGCCGTTATGACATGGGTCGTCAGCTGGCACATGAGGAGCCCGTCGAGGCCGACCTGGTCATCGGCGTGCCCGACTCCGGCCTGCCGCCCGCGGAGGGCTATTCGCACGAGAGTGGCATTCCCTTTGGCGAGGGCCTCATCAAGAACCGCTATGTGGGCCGTACGTTTATCGAGCCTACGCAGGAGCTGCGTGCCATGGGCGTGCGTATGAAGCTCAACCCGCTGCGTGACAACATCGAGGGCAAGCGCCTGGTCGTCATCGACGACTCCATCGTGCGCGGCACCACCATGGTGCAGCTCGTCAAGATGCTGCGCAACGCCGGCGCCAAGGAGATTCATATCCGCATCAACTCGCCCGAGGTCATCTGGCCGTGCTTCTACGGTATCGATACCGACGTACAGTCGCAGCTTATCAGCGCCAACAAGACGGTCGACGAGATTTGCGAGTATATCGGCGCCGATTCGCTGGCCTTCCTTTCGGTCGAGGGCCTGCTGAAGGTCATGCCCAAGGGCGGTTACTGCGATGCGTGCTTTACCGGCCGCTACCCCGTGGCGATTCCCGAGAGCTTTGGCCGCGACAAGTTTATGGAGGGCTTTAAGCCCCGCAACCTGGATAAGCCGCTGCACTTTGACGACGACGCCGTGGTCGAGAAATACGACGACCGCAGCTGGGAAGAGAAGCACGGCGAGGCCTAAAACCTGCCATGTAGGGACAGGTTCATTTTGGTAGGTTTTACCTGCTGTTTTGTTGATATGACGGCGCGTGCTGTTATGGCGCGCGCCGAAATGAACGCAACTATGAGCACCGTTTGGCGCCCGCGCGGCGGACGGTAGTGGGAGAGGAAGGCTCAGATGAGCGACAGCAAGCATGTGACGTATGAGGACGCCGGCGTCGATACCGCCGAGGGCGGCCGCGCCGTCGACGCCATTAAGCAAATGGTTAAGGACACCAACCGTCCCGAGGTCATCGGCGGTATCGGTGGCTTTGGTGGCTTATTCTCGGCCGCCGCGCTTAAGGATATGGAAGACCCGATTCTGATCAGCGGTACCGACGGCGTGGGCACCAAACTTGTGCTCGCCCAGATCATGGATCGTCACGAGACGGTGGGCCAGGACCTGGTCGCCATGTGCGTCAACGACATTTTGGCTTCGGGCGCCGAGCCGCTGTTCTTCCTGGACTACGTTGCCATCGGCCACATTGAGGCCGAGCACATGGCAAAGATCATCAAGGGTGTGGCCGACGGCTGCAAGCTCGCGGGCTGCGCGCTCGTGGGCGGCGAGATGGCCGAGCACCCCGGCGTCATGGCTCCGGCCGACTACGACCTTGCCGGCTTTACCGTGGGCGTCGTCGACCGTCCCAAGATGCTCGATCCCGCAAACGTCCGCCCCGGCGACGTGATTCTGGGCCTGCCTTCCACCGGCGTGCACTCCAACGGTTACTCGCTCGTGCGCAAGGTCATTGGCGTCGACGGCATTAAGCCGGGCACGCCCGAGGCCGCCGCTAAGGCCGAGGAGCTGAGCCGTCCGCTCGAGGAGCTCGGCGGCGCATCGCTGGCAGACGCCCTGTTGGCCCCCACACGCATCTATGTCAAGCCGATTCTTGAGTTGCTCCGCGGCGGCGCCAACGTGCACGCTATCGCCCACATTACTGGCGGCGGTATTACCGAGAACCTCAACCGCGCGCTTGCCGACGACGTCGACGCCGTGGTCACCCGCAACGGCGCCGAGATGGGTTGGGACGTTCCGCCCGTCATCACCTACGTGTCGCGCCAGGCCGAGCTCGCGCCCAACGAGGCATGCAAGACCTTCAACATGGGCGTTGGCCTGTGCCTGATCGTCGCCCCCGAGGACGAGGCCGCGGTTACCGAGGCCCTGGTCGCGCTGGGCGAGAAGCCGTTCCGCGTGGGCGAGTGCGTTGAGGGTTCCGGTAAGGTCGTGTACTCCGATGAGCGCTAACGAGCAGATGGCTGCTGCCGAGAGCTTGGGCTTTGTGCCCTACACCCGTCCGACCGGCACCGATACGGCTGAGCCGCTCAAGATCGGTGTGCTCATCAGCGGTTCGGGTACCAACCTGCAAGCGCTGATCGATCTGATCGCCGCCGGCAAGCTCAACGCTTCGATTGAGCTTGTGGTGTCGAGCCGTCCTTCGGCTAAGGGTTTGCAGCGCGCTGAGCGCGCGGGCATCCAGACGCTCACGCTGTCCAAGGATGTCTATGCTGACCCCATCGCCGCCGACGAGATCATCGCGCACGAGCTGCTCGAGCGCGGCTGCGAGTACGTGGTGATGGCCGGCTACATGCGTATGGTGCACACCCCGCTGCTGGCGGCGTTCCCCAACCGCGTGGTCAACTTGCACCCGGCGCTGCTGCCGAGCTTTACCGGTGCCCACGCGATCGACGATGCGTTTGCTCGCGGCGTCAAGGTGACCGGCGTGACCGTGCACTTTGCCAACGAGATCTACGACAACGGTCCCATCATTGCCCAGCGTGCGCTGACTGTTGAGGAGGGCTGGGACGTCGACACGCTCGAGGAGCACATCCACGCGATCGAGCACGTGCTGTATCCCGAGGTCGTGCAGATGCTCGCCGACGGCCGCGTTCACGTGCTGGAGAGCGGCAAGGTCGCAATTGACGCGCCTCGCGGCTAGCGGCGCACAGTACAATTTAGCCGAGTAGTCAGGGTGGTCATTGGCGCCAAGACGCGCGTGGCCACCTTTTGTTTTGGGTAGTCACCTGCGACGTTCTTTAACGACTAGTCATTCAAGAACGTCGCAGGTGGCTAGGTGAGAGAGGTGAGCGCATGGCGGATAACGAAGCGCTGTTTACGCCTGAGCTGGTGTTTTTTGATTGGGAGTGTGCGACGCCGGATGAGGTGTTCGCGCGGCTTGAGGGCGAGCTTGCACCACATGGCTACATTGCATCCGGTTGGCTCGATGCCGTCCGCACGCGCGAGGATGCCTATCCCACGGGTCTCGCTATGCCGGCGGCAAACATTGCCATTCCGCATACCGATCCGGGGTTTGTGGCCAAGCCCTATATCGCGGTGGTGAAGCCCGCCGCGCCCGTGACATTTAACGCTATGGCTGGCATGGGCGCTCCGGTGCCGGCGCAGATCGTCATCAATCTGGGCATCGCCGAGCCGGGCGGCCAGGTCGAGGCCCTGCAGGCACTCATGAACATCTTTATGGGCGCCGATGCCGCAGCCGACGTGCTCGGCCAGACCACGCCCCAGGGCATGGTCGACGCCATCCGCCGCCACTTCTAAGGTGGGGCTGAGTCGGCACTTGGGGACTGTCCCTAACTGCCGGCTGCCAGAGCTGTCCCCTTTGCACCAAAATGGTGCAGATTAATCTGTCCCCAATGCACCAAGCGTGCCGCGGGGGCTGCGTTGTGACACAATGGCGTTTGTTCGATTCGTTATGCGAAAGGCCAACTATGGCAAATAAGAAAAAGAACTCCGAGGCCGCGCCGACGCCCGAGCAGCAGGCCCGCGCTGCCTCCAGCTCTCGCAAGAAGCAGCGCAAGACGTACGTGTCTAAGACCGTCAAGATCGTTCTGGTGGTCATCGGCGTGCTGGCGATGCTGCTTTCCGTCTCGGCGATGGCGTGCTCCGGCCTTATGTCGCAGGCTGAGGACACCTCGAGCTACAAGCTGACCGGCGGTGTTGCTGCCACTATCAACGGCACCAACCTTACCGAGGACACCGTGACCAAGCAGATCATGAGCATGCGCACGTCCTACGGCTACACCAAGGATGAGGATTGGGCGCAGTATCTGGTTGACAACGACCTCACGCCCAAGAAGTACCGCAAGCAACTCATCGACTCCTACACGCAGCAGATTCTGCTTCAACAGGCACAGAAGGAGAACGGCGTGACGGTGTCGGACGAGGAGGTCGAGAAGGCTTGGAAGGACGCGTGCAAGAGCGCGGGCGGAGCCAAGGCCTTTAAGAAGACCCTCAAGACCTACGGCTATACCGAGGACACCTACAAGGACTCGCTCAAGGAGAGTCTGGCGCAACAGAAACTCAAGGATGCCGTCGCGCCCACGAGCAAGCCCAAGGACAGCGAGATTGTCGATTACATCAACGAAAATCTGTCCAGCTACAACGACGCCCGCCGCTCGTCGAACATCCTGATCAAGGTTGATTCCGACGCTTCCGACGAGGACAAGGCTGCCGCCAAGGCCAAGGCGCAGGAGTGCCTGGACAAGATCAACTCCGGTGAGCTGAGCTTTGAGGACGCCGTTGAGCAGTACTCCGAGGACACCGGTTCCAAGGAGAAGAAGGGCGATGTGGGCTGGGATAAGCTCACCACCTTTGTCGACAGCTACCAGACGGCGCTCGAGGGACTCAACAAGGGCGACGTGAGCGAAGTCGTCGAGTCGACCTATGGCTACCACATCATCAAGTGCACCGACTACTTCCATGTCGATAATCAGGTTGATGACATCAACCAGGTGCCCAAGGACATCAAAAAGTACGTCTCCAACGTGGTGAAGACGCAAGCGGCCAGCACCGCGTACAGCGAGTGGCTGGAGCAGTACAAGAAGGATGCCGACATCACCGTCAACCCCATGCCCAAAGACGTACCCTATAACGTGAGTCTGAAGGGTGTCACCAAGAGTTCGACCGACGATTCGTCGACGACTGAGTAATCATGGGGCGGTGCTCGCGCGAGTGCCGCCCACACTATTGAGGAGGATTTGCAGATGACCAACGAAGAGCTGCAGAAGGAAATGATTGCGGCCATGAAGGCCAAGGACAAGGTTCGCCTGTCCATCATTCGCCAGGTTAAGGCCGAGGTGAAGAATATCGAGGTCAATGAGCGCCGCGATGTGACCGAGGAAGACGTCAACAGCATGATCAAGCGTCTGATCAAGCAGACGAGCGAGACGCTGGAGATGTCCATCAAGGCCGGCACCGACCAGGAGCGTACCGACAACCTGACCGAGCAGGTCAAGATTCTGGAGAGCCTGCTGCCCGCGCAGGTTTCGGGCGAGGAGCTCGAGGCCCTGATCGAGCAGGTTATCGCCGAGCTGGGCGCCACGTCCAAGAAGCAGATGGGCCAGGTTATGGGCGCACTCGGCAAGGCCACCGGTGGCAACTTCGATAAGCCTGCGGCTGCCAAGATTGTTGGCGCAAAGCTTGCGTAATTTGTTACGCGGTTTTACCAAACCGCGTAACGGCTCGACGCTGCAAACCCGTACACACGGCAATCTGACGTTCAATTTCAAGGGCGCGACCATAAGGTCTGCGCCCTTTCATTTCACGTCACCTTGCTCGCGTGTACGGGTTTTCGCTGACTTATGCTCAACAAGGGCGGTTGGAGGAAGGGCGTCCCCCGCGGGCGCTCATTGGGGACAGACTTAAATGAGTGCCTAATGAGCGGGTACTCATTTAAGCCTGTCCCCAATGAGTGGGTTCCCAATGAGTGGGTTAAAGGTTGCGGGTTCTTTACGGGAATGTAGTGTGGGCTGCGGAAACGTGGTTCTTTCCGTACAATAGTGCAACTCGTGTAAACGCAGGGAAGGGACATTCATGGCAGACATGATCGAGATCAAGCATCTCAACAAGTACTTTGGCGACCTGCATGTGCTCAAAGATATCAATCTCACCGTCAAGCGCGGCGAGAAGCTCGTGATGATCGGGCCTTCCGGCTCGGGTAAGTCGACGCTCATCCGTTGCGTCGATTATCTGGAGGAGCCCACGTCGGGCGAGGTCGTCATCGACGGTACGCCGCTCACAAAAAAGAATCACCTGGAGATGGCTCGCAAGTATAGTTCCATGGTGTTTCAGCAGTTCAACCTGTATCCCAACATGACGGTGCTGGGCAACCTGACGCTCGCGCCCATCAAGCTGCAAAAGAAGAGCAAGGAGGAGGCGACCGAGATCGCCATTGCCGCGCTCAAGCGCGTCGGCATGGCTCATAAGGCCGGCGAGTATCCGCAGAATCTCTCGGGCGGTCAGCAGCAGCGTATCGCCATCGCCCGTGCCCTGTGCACCAAGCAGCCCATCATCCTGTTTGACGAGCCGACCTCGGCGCTCGACCCCGAGATGGTCCAGGAGGTTCTGGACGTTATGATTGAGCTTGCGCAGGAGGACATCACCATGATCTGCGTGACGCACGAGATGGGTTTTGCGCGCCAGGTGGCCGACCGCGTCATCTTTATGGAGGACGGCCGCATCCTGGAGGAGGGCACGCCCGAGCACTTCTTCGATAATCCCGAGAACCCGCGCTGCCGCGAGTTCCTGTCCAAGATTCTGCACTAGGTGCGGTGGTGGACATGACGGATATGACGAGGGCGGCCGTGTCGCGCCGTCACTTTTTGCAGCTGGCGGGCGCCGGTATGCTTACGCTGACGGGGGCCGCGCTTACCGGTTGCGGCAACTCCACCAGCGGCGAGGGCTCGGACAAGGGGTCCAAGCTTGCGGCCATTAAGTCGCGTGGCCATCTGAATGCCGGCGTTAAGAAGGACGTTCCCGGTTACGGCTATTACGACACCGCCAAGGGCCGCTTTGAGGGCATGGAAGTCGATTTGTGCTACCAGATCGCCGCTGCCGTCTTTGGCGTGAGCTACAAGGAGGCCCGTGCCCAGGAGCTTGTCGAGTTTACCGACGTAACGCCCAAGACGCGCGGCCCGCTGATCGATAACGGCCAACTTGACGTGGTCGCGGCGACCTACACCATCACCGACGAGCGCAAGAAGAGCTGGGATTTCTCGACGCCGTACCGTACCGACTACGTGGGACTCATGGTCAAGAAGCGTTCGGGCTTTACCTCGATTGAGGATCTGGACGGCAAGGTCATTGGCGTGAGCCAGGGCGCTACCACGCAGAGCCTGATCGAGCAGATGATCAAGGACAACGGCTTTAGCTGTAAGCCCGAGTTTAGGGCCTTTAGCGGCTACCCCATCATCAAGAGTTCGCTCGACGCTGGCAATATCGACGTCTTTGCCATGGACCGCTCCACGCTGGCCGGTTACATGAACGAGACCGTTGAGCTGCTGCAGCCCGAGGTCAAGTTTGGCGAGCAGGGCTACGGCGTGGCGACCAAGAAGGGCTGCGACCTTTCGGCCGTGGTCGATCAGGTGATTTGCGATCGCCTGGCCGATGGCTGGCTCGACCAAGAGGTCAAGACCTGGGGTCTTGTATAGGCGCATCGTCCAAGGAAGGAATCAAATGCTCGAAGGATTGTTTGACGCCGACCGCTGGTCGACGACATTTCAAAACATGGGGCCCTTCTGGGAGGGCTTTGGCGTGACGCTGCAGGTGGTCGTTGCCGGTCTGCTGCTGTCGCTGGTGCTGGGCACGCTGCTGGGCGTGTTCTCTACCACCCGTTCGCGCGTGCTGCGCGCCATAAGCCGCGTGTACGTGGAGTTTTACCAGAACACCCCGTTGCCCGTGCAGGTGCTCTTTATGTACATGGCCGGTCCGCAGTTTTTGCAGGCCATAACCGGTGCCGACCAGCCGGTGCGCATCGCGCCGTTCGTGCTGGGCTTCTTGGGTGTGGGCCTGTATCACGCGGCCTACATTTCGGAGGTCATCCGCACTGGTATCGAGGCGGTTCCGCGCGGTCAGATGGAGGCGGCCCAGAGCCAGGGCTTCACCCGTGCGCAGGCGTACTGGTACATCGTGCTACCCCAGACGTTCAAGATCATTCTGCCGCCGCTGTGTAACCAGGCGCTCAACCTGGTCAAGAACACGTCGGTGTTGGCGCTCGTGGCCGGCGGCGACCTTATGTACCGTTCCGACAACTTTGTGAGTCTGTACGGTTACCTGCAGGGATACATCGTCTGCTGCCTTATGTACTTCATTATCTGCTTTCCGCTCGCCATGCTGGTGCAGTGGCTCGAGCGCCGCTCCAAGGAGCGTCCGCGCGGCGTGAGCTTGGCCGAGCTGGGGCTCGACAACGTAGAGGAGGCCTAGCGCATGGAAATCTTCAACGCGACCAACCTGCTCTACATTTGGGGCGGCTTTGTTAAGACGATCGAGATCTCGGCGCTGTCGATCTTTTTCTCGCTCATCTTTGGCACGGTGCTGGCGCTCGTTAAAAGCTATGCGCCCCGCCCGTTCCGTATTTTGGTGAGCGCCTATATCGAGCTGTTCCGTTGCACGCCAAACTTGCTGTGGATCCTGTTTATCTACTTTACGGTGCAGGGTTTGGACATTGTGATTTCGACCATCGCCTTTACGCTGTTTACCAGCGCTGTTATGGCCGAGATTGTGCGCGGCGGCCTCAACTCGATTCCGCGCGGCCAGTTTGAGGCAGCGCAGAGCCAGGGCTTTGGCTTCTTTGCCACCATGCGCTACATCATTCTGCCGCAGACGTTTAAGACGATCATTCCGGCGCTGTTTAGCCAGTGCACGACCGTCATCAAGGACAGCTCGTATCTTTCGGGCATTAACGTGGCCGAGCTCATGTACACGGCTAACGTCGTGATGGCCCACGCGATCGACCTGTCGCAGGTGCTTATGCTCTACGGCCTGGTGTTTGCGATGTACTTTGTGCTCAACTTTGGTATCTCGCTGCTGGTCCGAGCGTATCAACGTCGTATCGTAGCCGCATAGTCCTGCTTCCCCAAGCACGGCACCTTGCCCCTCAATCGTCACTTGCGTACATTTAGTACGCGGCGCTCCTCTTTCGGGGCAATCTGCCGCACTTGGGAAACCAGGACGGTCGTAAGTGACAAAATGAGAATCAGGAATCGCCTATTTCTCATTTGTTAGAAAGGAATCGCGATGAGCGATCTGGAGAACAAGAAGAGTCCTGTGGTCATTACCATCGCGCGCGACTTTGGCGCCGAGGGCCACGAGATTGGTCGCATGCTTGCCGACGAGTTGGGGATTCCGCTGTATGACAACGAGCTGCTGGTGCGTGCGTCGCTGCGCACGGGCGAGTCGCTCGATAAGATGGCCGCCTACGACGAGCGTCTGGCTGTGGAGAACATGGCGTTCCTGCCCGACCGCTACGATGCGCGTTCGTACTCGGATAAGTTGTTCCAAAAGATGAGCCAGGTGATCTTGGACTTGGGCGAGACCGAGAGCTGCATTATCGAGGGTCGTCTGTCCGATTACCTGCTGCGTAACAACCCCAACCACATTGCCGTGTTGGTGACCGCTCCTTTTGAGGACCGCGTCGAGATTGTGCGCAAGAAGCGTGGCCTTAATAAAAAGAAGGGCGCCAAGCTGGTCAAGCAGCAGCAGAAGGCGCGCGAGGCGTTCTATAAGCGCTACAGTGCCGGAAAGTGGAAGATGACGAGCGGCAAGGATATCGTCGTCAACCGCGCCAAGCTGGGCCGCGAAGGCTGCAAAGACGTCATAGCCGCTGCCTACCGCTACAAAGTGGCTCAACTCGAAGGCTAGCCGACCAAAACCACCACAAAGGGGACAGGCACCTTTGTGGTGGTTTTTGTTTTAGGCCGAGGGGAAGGCCTTGGCGGCAGTGCCTATCCTCGGCTTTTGCATAGTCTCGATCTGTAACACCAAGCCAGCGAAAATGGCTCTAACTGTTACAGATTTAGATGAACCGTTCGGCCGTCAGCCCAACGTCTTGATCTGTAACACCAGGCGGCATATTTGGTCTCTTACTGTTACAGATTGAGATGCGGCGTGGGCGGCCGGCACAATATCTCGATCTGTAACAACTGCAGGGCTCAACGGACTCCAGCTGTTACAGATTGAGACAAAACGACCGGGCAAGTCCCAAACCACCACAAAGGTGCCTGCCCCATCGTGGTGGTTTGGGCGGCCGGCATAGAAAAAGTCCCCGCCGGGCGTGTGCCCGACGGGGACTTTGCCGTTTGGTGGCTAGCGCTGCGGGTGATTACTCGCCCAGCAGGCTCTTGGTGATCGAAGCGGCGGCCTTCTTGCCGGCGCCCATCGCCAGAATGACCGTAGCGGCACCGGTTACGATGTCGCCGCCGGCCCAGATGCGGGGATCGGTGGTCTGGCCGGTCTCCTCGTCGGCAACGATGTAGCCCCACTTGTTGAGCTCCATCTTGCCGCCGATCTTGGCAGCGAAGGGGTTGGCGTTGGTGCCGATAGCCGAGATCGCGACGTCGCAGGGGATCTCCTCGATGGCGCCCTCGATGGGCACCGGGCGACGACGGCCGGACTCGTCGGGCTCGCCGAGCTCCATCTTCTGGACCTTGACGGCGCACACGGAGCCGTCCTCGCCAGCGACAAACTCGAGCGGGGAGACGAGCGGCAGAACCTCGACGCCCTCGGCCTTAGCATGGTGCAGCTCGGCGCGACGGCAGGGCATCTCGTCCTCGGTACGACGGTAGGCGATGATGGCATGCTCGGCGCCCAGGCGCTTGGCGGTACGGACGGCGTCCATAGCCACGTTGCCGCCACCAAAGACGACGACGTTCTTGCCGTGCTTGGTGGGGGTGTCGTACTCGGGGAACTTGTTGGCCTTCATCAGGTTCACGCGGGTGAGGTACTCGTTCGCGAAGAAGACGTTGGGCAGGTTCTCGCCGGGGACGTTGAGGAACTTGGGCAGGCCAGCGCCGGTCGCCACGTAGATGGCGTCGAAGCCCTGCTCGAACAGCTCCTCGGCCGTGGCCATGTTGCCCACGACGGAGTTGTACTCAAACTTGACGCCCATGTCCTCCAGGCCGTCGATCTCGCGCTTGACGACTGCCTTGGGCAGACGGAACTCGGGGATGCCGTAGACCAGCACGCCGCCGCCGGTGAAGAAGGCCTCAAAGACAGTGACGTCAAAGCCGTTGCGGGCGAGCTCGCCGGCGCAGGTGATGCCGGACGGGCCAGAGCCGACGACAGCGACCTTCTTGCCGTTCTTGGGAGCCATCTTGGGCGTGGAAGCGAGCTCGGGGCGGTCGCCCAGGAAGCGCTCGAGCTGGCCGATGGCCACGGGCTCGGACTTCTTACCACGGATGCACTTGCCCTCGCACTGGTTCTCCTGCGGGCAGACGCGGCCGCAGATGGCGGGAAGCATGGAGTCCTCGCGGATGGTATCGAGGGCGCCGCCGAAGTCCTTCTCGCGGATCTGCTCGATAAAGCGGGGGATGTTGATGTTGACGGGGCAGCCCTCAACACAGAACGGCTTCTTGCAGTTGAGGCAGCGCTCGGCCTCGGCCAGCGCCATCTCCTCGGTGAAGCCCTTGTCGACGGGGCGGAAGTCGCAGGCGCGCTCGGCAGCCGGCTCCTCGTTATCGGGGGTGCGGGGCGACTTCATATCGGCAACGAAACGACCGTTAACTAGTGGCATGCGCAGCTCTTTTCCTCATAGGCCTTGAGGGACTCGCCCTCTTCGGAACGGTAAGCGGCCTGGCGGGCACGAAGGTCATCCCAGTCGACCAGGGTGGCATCGAAGTCGGGGCCGTCGACGCAAGCGAACTTGGTCACGCCGCCCACCTCGACGCGGCAGCAGCCGCACATGCCGGTGCCGTCAACCATGATGGGGTTGAGCGACGCGGTGATGGGGGTGTCGTACTTCTGGGCGGTGAGGGTCGAGAACTTCATCATCGGAACGGGGCCGACGCAGAAGACCTGGCTCACGGCCTTGTCCTGCAGCAGGCGCTCCAGCGGAGCGGTGACAACGCCCTGCTCGCCGTAGGAGCCGTCGTCAGTGGTGATGTGGATGTGATCTTCGTCGAGGAGCTCGCGGAACTGGTCCTCCATGAGCAGGAGGTCCTTGGTGCGGGCGCCCATGATGGCGTGCACCTCGTGACCGGTCTCGACCAGGTGCTTGGCGACCGGGAAGGCAATTGCCAGGCCGACGCCGCCGCCAATGACGGCGCAGGGGCCCTCGGCCATCTCGGTGGGAACGCCTAGCGGGCCCACGACGTCGCGCAGCGACTCGCCGGCCTCGTAGGTGGACAGCATCTCGGTGGTCTTGCCGATCACCATGAAGATGAACTCGACCCAGCCCTCGTCACCGTTCCAGCCGGCCAGGGTAAACGGGACGCGCTCGCCCGTCTCGTTGGCGCGAACCATGAGGAACTGTCCAGCGTGCGCATGTTTGGCGATTGCAGGCGCCTCAATGCGGAACTTGAACACCTTCTCCGAGAACTGCGTCTTCTCCAGGATCTTATACATAGAACCCCTCTCTTGTTAGGGCCGCCGAACCGTGCCTCCACGGAAATGGACGGTAGCCCGAATAAAACCGTACGCGCACAGGCGTTGTGCAGACATACGGTGCAAATTATACCCTCATGGACATGTCGCTTACGTGTGTCTTCGGCGGTTGGGGGCAGGGTTTATCCACTTCGGCCTACCAAATAGGGGCAGGTTTATTTTGGTCAGTTTTAGAGGGTAAAACGGCAAGGGGGCCGGCCTCGGGTTGTGATGAGGCCGGCCCCCTTGGGGTGTTATGTGTGTATGGCGGCGAGCGGTTGATTGCGATGCTGCGGTTGGGGCGTTTCCGCAGGTAAAACCTGCCAAAATAAATCTGTCCCTAAATGGTAGGTTTTAGTGCTTGCCGTTGGCGGAGGCGGCGCCGTTTACGTGATCGCGGGCATAGATCACGCCATGCACGATCGCCAGGCCGGCGGCGTCGGCCGCGCGGGCGCAGGTGTCCTGGAAATCCTCGGCCTCGCGGGCGCGCAGCTGCTTAAGCACGTAGTCGGCGACGGCCATCTTGCCGGGAGGGTTGCCGATGCCGGTGCGGATGCGGCTGAAGTCGCGGCTGCCCATCTTGTCGATGATGGAACGCAGGCCGTTGTGACCGGCGTGGCCGCCGCCCACCTTAACGCGCACGTCGCCGGCGGGAATATCGAGCTCATCGTGGATTACGAGCAGCTCCTCGGCCTTGATCTTGTACTCGCGGCAGAGCTTGGAGATGGGACCGCCCGAGGTATTCATGTACGACTGCGGCTTGACCAGCACAATCTGGCGCTTGCCGCCCTCTTCCTCGGGATCGTTGATGTTGATGAGCGCGACCTCGGCACCGGCCTGGTTTTTCCAGTACGTGACGCCGGCCTGACGGGCCAGCTCGTCGATTGCCTTAAAGCCGGCGTTGTGGCGGGTCTCGGCATACTCATCGCCCGGGTTGCCAAGTCCGGCAACCATGCGAATCTTAAGCGGCTGTGCAGCTGCCATATTCATCCTTTCGTTACACAAAAGTTCAATCAACGACAAAGGCTACCACGCCCGCTGAAGGCGAGGAAAGGTTGCAGCAAAGTCATTTCAGAAAACAGCTGCCCCGAGACAGCAGGAAGCCCCGGACACGCCGGGAGGGGTTATCAAAGCGAACATCCCGCAGCCGCAAAGCGGCGAGGACGTTCGCGTGATAACCCCGCAGGCGTGTCCGGGGCTTCCGGAGGGATGCGAGGGTCGAGCGACTACAGTGCGAAGTCGCCGCCGACGAGCGTGGAGACGGGCTCCTCGTGGTAAACGGCGGAGATGGCCTGAGCGAACTCCTCGGCGACCGAGATGGTCTTAATCTTGCCGCCGACCTCGACAGGGATGGCGTCGGTGACGACGCACTCGACGATCGGGGCGTCGTTCAGGCGCTCGATGGCCGGACCGGAGAAGATGCCGTGGGTGGCGCAGACGTAGATGTCGCCAGCGCCCATAGCCTTGAGCTCCTTGACGTTGGCGCACAGGGTGCCAGCGGTGTCGATCATGTCGTCGTTGATGACGCAGGTTTTGCCCTTGATGTCACCGATGATGCCCATGACCTCGGCGGCGTTGTGGCGCGGACGGCCCTTGTGGGCGATGGCCAGGTCGCAGCCGAGCATGTCGGACAGCTTCTTGGCGGCCTTGGCGCGACCCACGTCGGGGGAGACGACAACCAGGTTGTCGGTGTCGAAGTGCATGTCGTTGTAGTACTGGCCAAACAGCGGCAGTGCGGACAGGTGGTTGACCGGGATATCAAAGAAGCCCTGGATCTGACCCTGGTGCAGGTCGAGGGTGATGATGCGGTCGACGCCGGCGCGCTCGAGCAGGTTGGCGACGAGGCGGGCGGTGATGGGCTCGCGCGGGCCGGCCTTGCGGTCCTGGCGGGCATAGCCGTAGTGGGTGATAACGGCGGTGATGGAGCGGGCGGATGCGCGCTTGGCAGCGTCAGTGGCGATGAGCAGCTCCATGAGCATGTCGTTGACGTTGCCGCCGGCCACGGACTGAATCAGGAAGACGTCGGCGCCGCGGACGGTCTCGTCGTAGCGGGCGTAAATCTCACCGTTGGCGAACTGCTTTAGCGTAAGGCCCGAAAGCTCGACCCCAAGGTACTCAGCGATCTTCTGAGCGAGGGGACGGTTGGAGGAACCGGAATACACGCGGATGGACTTGCGCATATTCTCCGACTTCTCGGGATCATTAATCGGCATTACCCTTCTCCTTTATACATCGAATGCCATATAGATGCCTTGTTGCATTGTAACCGCGCGACGGGGTTTATCGAGTCTTGATAACGTCTTTACCGTCAACGGACACGAACCGACCACTCATCCGGTCGCGCAGGTCACGATAGAAAAAGGAGCCGTCCCCATGGAACAGCTCCTTTTGTGCTCGCTAAAACGTTATACCTCGTCGTCCTCGTGCAGACGGCGGCGATAATCGGCAGCCCAGCCCTCAATATTTACCTGACGGGCGCGGCCCAGACCGAGTGCGTCGGCCGGGACCGGCTCGGTGATGACGGAGCCGGCGGCAACGAGCGCGCCGTCGCCAATCTGGGCGGGCGCGACCATCATGGTGTCGGAGCCGATGAAGGCATCCTTGCCGATGACGGTCTTGTGCTTGTGCACGCCATCGTAGTTGCAGGTGATGGAGCCCGCGCCCACGTTGACGCCGGAGCCCATGGTGGTATCGCCGATGTAGGACAGGTGCGGCACCTTGGAGCCCTCGCCGATCGTGGACTTCTTGATCTCCACGTGCGTGCCGGCCTTGGAACCGTCGAGCATGTGGGTGCCCGGGCGCAGGTAGGCGCGCGGGCCGCAGTCGACGCCGTTCTCGATGACGGCCTCGATGGCGATGGTTTCATCGATGGTGCAGCCGCTGCCGACGGTGGTGTCGGTGAGGCGGCTGTTGGGGCCGAGCTGGCACTCCTCGCCCACGGTGACGTGGCCGATCAGGTGCGTCTGCGGCCACACGACGGTGTCGCGGCCGATAACGGCGTCGGGGCCGATCCAGGCCTGCGTGGGATCGATGAACGTGACGCCCTCGGCCATCCAGTGCTCGTTGATGCGGTCGCGCGCGATAGCGGTGAGCTGCGCGAGCTGGATGCGGCTGTTGACGCCCAGGCCGTCGCGGTAGTCGTCGCAGTGGAAGATGGAGACTGCCTGGCCGTGGCCTTTGAGGATCTCGAGCATGTCGGGCAGGTAGTACTCGGACTGCGCGTTGTCGTTGCCGATCTCGTTGATGTGGGCGGCGAGCTGCGCGCCGTCGAAGGCGTAGCAGCCGGCGTTGCACTCCAGCAGCGTGGCGGCCTGCTCGGGCGTGCAGTCCTTCTGCTCGATGATGCGCTCGATCTGACCATCGGCACCCAGCTTGATGCGGCCGTAGCCGAAGGGGTCGGGCGGGGTCATGGTCATGACGGTGCAGGCGAGCTCGCCGGTGGCGACGGTTTGCGCGAACTTGGCGACGGTGTCGGCGGTGATGAGCGGCAGGTCGCCGTTGAGCACCACGACGGGGCCCTCAGTGATGCCGCAGGCCTCGAGCGCGACCTTCACGGCGTGGCCGGTGCCCAGGCGCTCGGTCTGCTCGACGCACTCGACCTTGGTAGCGCTGTTGGCATAGGCGCCGTCGATGAGGGCGCGCATCTCGTCGGCGTGGCTGCCGATGACGACTACGACGCGGCTGCAGCCGGCCTTGATGGTAGCGTCGACGATCCACTGGACCATGGGCTTACCCAGGATCTTGTGCGAAACCTTGCAGTGGTTCGACTTCATGCGGGTGCCCTCGCCGGCAGCGAGGATAATTGCGGTTGCGTCCATGTGATCTCCTGTTACGTTATAGAGACGTGTGTTTGGAAACGATACACGGCGCAATATGATACCGCAGGCATATGACGAGCGCGTAACGATTGGTTTGCGGCGGTTGAGGCTTGCGCCGCCGGCGTGGCGTTTGCGCTGCTTGCGTGCGGCGTTGGCGGTGCTGCGGAGCTGTCGTTTGAGCGAGGGGACGGGGGTACCCGTGGACAACATACGAGAGGGGTTTGGCGGCGAGCCCGTCGCGGCATTCTCGATGTCGCATCCGGCTGTGCCGGCACTCTATATAGTGCTGACGCTGGGGCTCACTATGTTCTCGATGCAGCCGGTACTGATTGCGCTGTCACTTGCGGGCGGGCTGGCGTATGGATTTGCGACGCGTGGGGCTGCCCGCACGCTGGGTGCACTTCGCTGGCAGCTGCCGGTGATTTTGATCGTCGCGGTGCTCAATCCGCTGTTTAGCGCCTCGGGCTCGACGGAGCTGTTCCGTATTGGCATGCGCGCGGTGTATCTGGAGAGCATGGTATACGGCCTGTGCATGGGCGGGCTGTTTGTGGCGAGCATACTGTGGTTTGAGGCGGCGGCGTCGATGCTCGAATACGACAAGGTGCTCGCGCTGCTGGGCAATGCCGCACCGGTGATTGCGCTCATGATCTCGATGTGCATGAGGCTTATCCCGCAGTTTTTGCGCCGTGGTCGTACGGTGTTGGCGGTGCAGGATGCGATTGATGTGCCGGGCCGCGCGCCGGCCGACCCCGTGCGTTCGCGCTTGCGGGCATCGAGTGTGTTGATGGGCTGGGGCATGGAAGATTCGCTGGAGTGCGCGGACGCGATGCGCTCGCGCGGGTGGGGTGCCGCGACGCGTCGTACGACGTATGCGCGGTATCGACTGGGGCGCAGCGACGTTGCCGCGCTGGTTGGGCTTGCGTTGTTTGGCGTGGCCACGGCGGCAGTGGCGTGGACCGCGACGACGCAGTATTCGTTTTATCCGCAGCTCTCGGTGCCGGCGCCGTGGCCGGGCTATGTCGTGTACGCTGCCTGGATGGTGCTGCCTTGTGCGTTGCATGCGATTGATGAGAAGAGGTTTGGCTGATGGCTCGGTTTGATAGGAGCTCGGCGGCGGGTGTGGCATATGGCTCGGCCGCGCCGGCGATTGAGGTGCGAGGCCTTAGTTTTGCCTATCCCGGGGCCGAGGCACCGGTGCTCGAGGGGCTTGATTGGCGTGTTTCCCAAGGTGCGTTTGCGCTGCTTGTTGGCGGTACCGGGTCGGGCAAATCGACGCTTCTGTCGCTGCTCAAGCCCGAGATCGCTCCGGCGGGTACGCGCTCCGGCGAGCTGCGCGTGCTGGGCGAGCCCGTCGCCGACATGGACGTGCGGGCATCGGCGGAGCGCGTGGGTTATGTGTTCCAGGATCCCGAGAACCAGATCGTGTGCGAAACCGTGTGGCACGAGATGGCGTTTGGCCTGGAAAACTTGGGGCTAGCGCGCGACGAGATGCGCCGTCGCGTAGCTGAGACCAGCTATTTCTTTGGGCTGGAAGATTGGCTTCACCGCGATACTGACACGCTTTCGGGTGGTCGCAAACAGTTGCTGTCGTTGGCGGCCGTTCTGACGCTACGCCCGCGCGTGCTGCTGCTCGACGAGCCCACGTCTCAGCTCGATCCCGTTGCCGAGAAGAATTTTCTGCACGCGCTGTTTCGCGTGAACCGTGAGCTGGGCTGCACGGTTGTTGTGGCGACGCATCAGCCGCGGCCGATGCTCGAGTATGCGACGTGTGCGTACCGGATTGAGGGCGGCCGCGTGCGCGAGGTGGCGGATATGGCTTCTTTGGGACGCCGAGAATCGCTGTTTTCCGATGACATGTTGGGGTGGGGTGCCATCCGATGTGCAAAAACAGGAGTATTCAGCAGGCGTGAGGACAGTTTGGGCTCTCTGGAGTCGCCCGTGGACGCATCGAGCGCGAAAAAAAGTTCGGAATTGGACAAATCGTCCGAATTTGTGGCGCAAACGTCGCTCAAGAACGGCTCGGAAGCCTTCCCGCGCACGGATGGAAGCAGAATACTCCAAAAAATGCACGCTGGGTCGGCTACCACCCTGGCAGGGAGCTGGTTTCGCTACGATCGCGCGGGCGGTTGGGTGCTGCGCGGGCTCGATGCGTCGTTTTCGGCTGGCGCGGTGCATGCGGTTGTTGGCGGTAACGGCTGCGGCAAGTCGACAATGCTTTCGGTGCTGGCGAAGACCGCCAAGCTGCAGCGCGGCCGCATGATGCGCGGAGCGGCCTCGGCGGCGCTGCTGCCTCAGAATCCCAAAGCATTGCTGGTTGCCGAGACGGTTCGCGATGAGCTGATGGAATGGGCCTCGACCTGCGGATATGACGAGAACTTGGCGCGGGAGCGTGCGGCGCAACTGGGATTGGACGGCCTGGAGACGCGTCACCCCTACGACCTCTCGGGCGGACAGCGCCAGCTGCTCGCGCTGGCAAAGCTGCTGCTGATTGGCCCCGAGCTGCTGCTGTTTGACGAGCCCACGAAGGGCTTGGACCTGGAGAGCCGCCGCATCATCGCCCGCGCCCTGCGCGACCATGCGAAGGCTGGCGGCACCGTCATCATGGCTACGCACGATTTGGACTTTGCCGAGCAGGTAGCCGACGACGTCGCCATGATGTTTGACGGCGAGATTGCCTGCGTGGAGTCCCCGGCCGACTTCTTTGCCGACAACGTGTTCTATAGGGCGTGATGGGATGACGGACTGTCGTTTCTCGCGCTTGCTTGCAAAACTGGAGATCCCGCTGCTGCTGGCGGTGCCAGCCGTGATGGCTGCGGCGTTGCTGGCGGGCGTTGAGCAGGCGGCGCTTGCCATGCTTGTCGTGGTGGCGCTGGTGCTTGCGCTGTTCTTTGCGGGTTACGAGGCGTCGCGCCCGGGCCTGCGCCAGATTATGCCCACGCTGGTGTTGGCGGCGTTGGCCGCGGCGGGGCGCATCTTGTTTGGCCCCATTCCCGACTTTAAACCGGTGAGCGCCATCGCCATTATCGCGGGGGCGACGCTTGGCCGCCGCAATGGTTTTATGGTTGGCGCGCTGGCGGCGCTGACCAGCAATTTCTTTTTTGGGCAGGGCATGTGGACGCCGTGGCAGATGTACGCCTGGGGTCTGGTTGGCTATGTCGGCGGCGCGCTGGCGTATGCGGGTGCGTTCGACCGTGCGGATGGAACCGTGCGCATGCCGGCGCTACTGACCTACGGCTTTGCTTCGGGTTTGCTGTACGGCGTGGTGATCAACGCGTATGACATCATTGGTTTTGTGCAGCCGCTTACTTGGGCGGGTGCCGTGGCGCGTCTTGCCACGGCAGTGCCGTTCGATATTACGCACGGCTTTGCGACCTGCGTGTTCTTGGCCGCCTTGTACAAGCCTTGGTGCCGTCGCATTAACCGTGTCGTCGTGAAATACGGGCTGTAGGGCATTTCGCGTTTCCTCGCGAACTTGCGGTGGAATAGTTCTCGTTTTTGGCTATTTGCTGCCCAAACAGGAACTATTCCACCGCAGCTTATAGGGGGAGAGGGGTCACATGATCTGTTTTCCTCCGTCCCCCAGGAATTACTTGGGGCTAGAGCTCTAGCGTGAGGGTGACGGGGCAGTGGTCGCTGCCGAAGATGTCGCCGCGGATGCCGGTGTCGCGTACGTTGTCGGCGATTGCGTCGCTTACCAGGAAGTAGTCGATGCGCCAGCCTGCGTTGTTCTTGCGGGCATTAAAGCGATAGCTCCACCAGCTGTAGACGCCCTCGACGTCGGGGTTTGCCGTGCGCCAGGTATCGGTAAAGCCGGCGTTGAGTAGCTCGGTGAACTTGCCGCGCTCCTCGTCCGAAAAGCCCGCGTTGCCGCGGTTGGACTTGGGGTTCTTAAGGTCGATTTCCTCGTGCGCCACGTTAAAGTCGCCACAGGTCACTACGGGCTTGCCGGTCTCGCACTCGAGTCCCGTCAAAAAGCCGCGATAGGCATCATCCCAGGCCATGCGCACATCGATGCGCGCGAGCTCATTTTGGGCGTTGGGCGTGTAGACATCCACGAACCAAAACTTGTCGAACTCGAGCGCGCAGACGCGGCCCTCGGTTACGGCTTGGGCGACGAGTGCGGCCGCCTCACCCTCGCCGGCGTAGGGTAGCAGCGCGTCGGCGCGCAGCACGCGCAGCGGTTCCTGGCGGCTAAAGACCGCAGTGCCCGAATAGCCTTTACGCTCGGCGTAGCTCCAGGTTTGGTGATAGCCGGGCAGGTCAATATCGACCTGGCCTTCTTGCAGCTTGGTCTCTTGCAGCGCCAGGATATCGACGTCGAGTTCTTGCGCGATCTGGATAAAGCTCGGGTCCTTTTTGAGCACGGCGCGCAGTCCGTTGACGTTCCACGAGGCGAAAGTGTAAGTCTGAGGCATGGTGTCCTTTCGACGGGGTTGGCAGGCTTAAGATTAGCGCAACAGGGGCGGGGTGGGCTCCGTGGGCGACGGCGCAATCGCAGCCGCCCCGACCAACATGGACGGAGGACAAACATGACGCAAGCGATAACAGATCCCAAGCAGGCCTCCGCCGCGCTGGCGGAGCTGTTCAATACCCACGAGCGCGTGGTGTTCTTTGGCGGCGCTGGTGTTTCCACGGCAAGCGGCATTCCCGATTTTCGCAGCGTGGACGGCCTGTATCACCAGCAGTTTGCCTATCCGCCCGAGACCATGCTGTCGCACAGCTTTTACGAGACACATCCGGCGGAGTTCTTCGACTTTTACCGAACCAAGATGATCGCGCTTAACGCTAAGCCCAACCGCTGCCACATCAAGCTGGCCGAGCTGGAGCGCGTCGGCAAGCTTGATGCCGTGGTGACGCAAAACATCGACGGCTTGCATCAGATGGCGGGCTCGCAGCGCGTGTTTGAGCTGCACGGATCGGTCCATCGCAACATTTGCCAGTCGTGCGGAGCGGTCTATAGCGCCGAGTGGATTTGCTCGCGCGAGCACGAGGACGCCGCGGGCGTGCCCGTGTGCCCCGCGTGCGGAGGTCGCATCAAGCCCGATGTGGTGCTCTACGAGGAGCCGCTCAACGAGCATGTGTTGACCGGTGCCGTTGCCACCATCGCCGCGGCCGATGCCCTCATTGTGGGTGGGACCTCGCTCGTGGTGTATCCGGCGGCGGGCCTTACACGCTACTTTACCGGTGATACGCTGGCCATATGCAATCTTGCTCCCACCGATCAGGATGCAAATGCCGACCTGCTGATTTCTTGCGACATCGCGGCCGCGTTTGCGTTCTAGCCCGCGCACGCGGATACAATAGAAAGACTGAGTGCAAAGCGACCCCGCCGCCAGCTCCCCAAGCTCGGCGGCGTGGGCATTTTAGGAGGATGTTCATGGCGAACGACAGCAAGACATGGCGGTGCGGAAAGTATGAGCTCAGCTTTGACCGTCCGCGCATCATGGGCGTCCTCAACGTGACGCCCGATTCGTTTAGCGACGGCGGGGAGCACTTCGACCCGGATGCCGCCATCGAGTATGGCCTGGCGATGCTCGACGCCGGCGCCGACATCATCGACGTGGGCGGCGAGTCCACGCGCCCCGGCTTTACCCCGGTCAACCCCGACGAGGAGGCGCGCCGCGTGCTGCCCGTTGTGCGCGCGCTGGCCAAGGAGGGCGCCATCGTCTCGATCGACACGCGTCATGTGGCGGTTGCCAAGGCGGCCGTGCGCTGCGGCGCCTCGATCGTCAACGACGTGACCGGCTTCACCGACCCCAAGATGGTCGAGTTTGTTAAGACGAGCACCTGCGGCGTCATCGTGATGCATGCCGGCGAGGTCGCCGCGCCCGCACGCACGCACGCAACGGTGCAGCTCGATACCTCGGCTGCGGCGTTTGTTGCCGAGAAGGCGCGCGAGGCGGCTGCCGAGGCCGCGCGTGAGGCTGAGAAGCCGGCTCGCCGCCGTCGCGGCAAGTTGCTGGGCGAGCCTAAGCCGGAGGCCAAGCTTCCGGGCGGCGTGGTGCAGCCCTCGTTGCCGTTTGGTGAACCGGAGCCCACGTCTGAGCCCGCAAGCGAGCAGGAGGCGCCCGCCGCCGAGCAGGCTACTGCCGCCGAGACCGTCGCACCCGCGCCCGAGGCCGCGCCCGCAGCCACCGAGGCCGCATCGGAGCCCAATGACCACCTGGCCGCCATGATGCGCCGCAGCGCCCGCCGCGAGGAAGCCTACGTGCCCACCTCGCAGCTCCGCCGCTTCACCCTGCCCGATTCGGCACCCATCATGCGCCGCGTCATGGGCTTTCTGTCCGACCAGGCCCGCGCGCTCATCCACGCCGGCGTGTCGCGCGACCGCATCTGCATCGATCCCGGTCCGGGCTTTGGCAAGACGGCCAACGAGGACATCGTCATCCAGCGCGAGACTGCCAAGATGGCGTCACTGGGCTATCCGCTCATGTGCGCCGTATCGCGCAAGCGCTTTGTGGGCGCTGTCTCGGGCGTGACCGAGGCCGCCGAGCGCGATGCCGCTACGTTTGGCGTGTGCCTGGGTGCGATCCAGGCCGGCGCCAACATCGTGCGCGTGCACGACGTCGCCGGCTTTGCGCAGTTCCTGAACGGCTACTGGGCCGTTGCCAAGCCGCAGCCGCGCCGCGCGTTTGTGGCCGTGGGCTCCAACCTGGGGCATCGCTGTGACAACATCCGCGCCGCACGCGACATGATCGCCGAGATTCCACTCACCTGCGTGTCCAACTCCTCCAAGATCTACGAGAGCGAGCCGGCCTACGAGATGCGCCAGGACGCGTTTGCCAACGCCGTCATCGAGATTAAGACCGAGCTGGCGCCGTTGGTGCTGCTCGACGAGCTCATGAAGATCGAGGCCGAGCTGGGCCGCGACCGTTCCAAAAAGGCCAAGGCCAACGGTCCGCGCACCATCGACCTGGATCTGCTGTGGATGGACGGCGAGACCCACGGCGGCAAAAAGCTGCGCCTGCCGCATCCGCTGATCGGCGAGCGCGACTTTGTGCTGGTGCCGCTCGAGGATCTGATGCACGATCCGGCGCGGTTCTTCCGCTACAACGGCGTCGAGGTCAAGGAGCCCGAGGACCGCGTGGGCCATATCGTGGGCGAATTGGGGCGCATGTAGATGATCGAGATGAATGCTGTTGCCGCTGGTACCGAGCTCGACGCGGCGCGTGACGCGGGCTGCGAGGGCGTGTCCGCGGGCTGGTGCGCGTGGAGCGCGGGCGATGCTTCGCTGACGTTTTCGCTGGTTGTGCGCCCCGATGTGAATATGCACGCCTTCCACGGCCTGCCGTTTGTGGCGGCGATGGGCATGATGGATGCGCTCGTGGGCACGGCTTCGACGCCGGGGTTGGGCCTTGCCGGCAAGGTGGGTATCCAGTGGCCGAGCGATATCGTGTGCGGTGCGCCTGCGTTTGAGACGTCACTCGCGCGCGTTGCCGTGAACGGCGGTGCCGGTGCCGCGGGTATGTTTGCCGCGGTGACGGTTGATGTTGAGCGTGCGGCGCTGGGTGAGCTTGGCGTGGATATGGCAGATGAGGCGCTGATCGAGGCATTGGCCGCCGCCGTGCTGGTCCGCGTGGACACCTGGGCAGTTGCCGCCAACACGCCGCAGGGCGCCGCCGGCCCGCTGGCTCCGGTGCTGGGCGAGTACTTTGACATGGTGCCACTGCTGGGTCGTCAGGTCGCGGCGGTGTCGCCCAGCGGTTTGCCGCTTGCGGTCGGTGTGTTTGCGGGCCTGGACATCTGGGGTCGTGCGACCATCAAGACCGATGCCGGCGAGCAAGAGTTTCCGCCCGAGGCCGTACGAATTCGCGGACTGTAACGCGAGGCACCCGCGCTCAAAGATAACGATGACAACGAAGCCCTCTTCGGCCTGTGCCGGGGAGGGCTTTGCGTGACTGCGGGGTAGCACCTCGGACCTATTCCTCAAAACTGAAAATCTTTCGATTTTGAGGAATAGAATTAAGCCAGCTCGGCCTTTAACGAGGTATATTCGTTGCAGAGCCTATTCCTCAAAACTGAAAAATTTTCGTTTTTGAGGAATAGCGATAGAAGACCGCAGGGAGGCACCAATGAAACTCATCAATAGAACGTCATATATGGACACGTTGACGAGCCTTATTGGCGTGCCGGATATCAAGGTCATAACGGGCATTCGCCGTAGCGGTAAGTCAAAATTGCTCGAGGCCCTCCGCGATTACGTGGAGGTAAATCTGTCCAATTCGAATGTCATCCATATCAATTACAACCTCGACGAGTTCGAGAGCCTGCTCGAATATCATGCCCTGCTCGCCTATGTAAAAGAGCATCGAGTGTCCGACAAGCAAAACTTCCTGCTTATCGACGAGGTTCAGATGTGCGACGGCTTTGAACGCGCGATCAACAGCCTCCATGCATCCGAGCAGTACGATATTTTCATTACCGGATCGAACGCCTTTTTGCTGTCAAGCGACCTGTCGACGCTCTTTACGGGGCGCACGTTCGAGATCGAGGTTTTCCCATTCTCGTTTGAAGAGTATCGCTCCTATGGCGACGAGGGCGAGGTTGACCGCGACTTCGATGAGTACGCGAGAACCGGCGGTATGTCTGGCTCTTACCCTTATCCACTGCAGGAGCAGCGCTACCAATATCTCTCCAATGTCTTCAAAACGCTCATTGTGAGAGATATCGTGCAGCGGCATAACGTGAGAAACGAATCGGCGCTGCTGCGCATTGCCGATTACATGATGGACAACGTCTCCAACATAACGTCGGCGCGCAACATTATGGATGTTTTGAACGCGGATGGGCTAAAGATAACGAACAAGACGGTCGGTGCGTACATGGGGTACCTGTGCGATGCGTTTGCCTTCTATATAGTTCGTCGATATGACATTCGCGGCAAGAAATACCTTAAGAGCGGCGAGAAGTATTACCTGGCAGACCACGCGTTCAAATACGCACTGCTCGGTACACGCGATATGGACTGGGGTCGCGTGTACGAGAACATGGTGGCAATCGAGCTGCTGCGCCGCGGATATGAGGTATACGTCGGTGTGCTCTATAAAAAGGAAATAGACTTTGTGGCAATCAAGCGAAGCGAGAAGCTCTACATTCAGGTGAGCGACGACATCAGCTCGGATAAGACATTTGAACGCGAGATTTCACCACTGCTGAGCATTGGCGACGCGTACCCCAAGATGATTCTCGCCCGCACGCATCACGAGGCCACGGACCGCAATGGGGTGCAGATTGTGGACCTGGCGAGGTGGCTGTGCGGCGAGGCCTAGCAGAAAGTCCTATTCCTCAAAAACGAAAAAATTTCGATTTTGAGGAATAGGACCGATGCGTTGCCTAGTTCGCCGCTCGCGCTCGACTTAAACCCCGCCTTACCCCTGCTCCTGCATGCGGCGGTAGATTTCGCAGATACCCTTGATGGTGAGCTGTCCGTCGACCACGTCGAAGGCATCGGTCGAATCGGCGACGATGCCGGCGAGACCGCCCGTGGCGATAACGGTGGCGTCCTCGCGGCCCAGCTCGCGCTTCATGCGCGCGACCAAGCCCTCGGCCATGGCGGCGGCGCCCATCACGGCGCCGACCTTGATGCACTCTTCGGTGTCGCGACCGATGGCGTGTTCGGGCGCCTCGAGCGGCACGCTGGCGAGCTTGGCGGCACGGGCGGCAAGCGCGTCCATGGAGATGCGGATGCCCGGCGCGATCGCCCCACCAATGTAATAACCGTCCTCATCGATGACGTCGATATTGGTCGCGGTGCCAAAGTCCACCACGATTGCCGGCGCGCCGTAGAAAGTCTCGGCCGCAACGGCGTTGGCGACGCGGTCGGCACCTACGGCCTGGGGGCGCGCCGCGCGCAGCTTGGTCACGGCGGCCGTCTGCGGCCCGATGACGATGGCGTCCGCCGCGATGCGGTCGGCCACGGCGTGCCACTCGCGCGAGAGCTGCGGCACCACGCCGGCAAAGGCGATCGCGTCGACCGCGTCGAGTGAGAGGTCGTACATCTTAAAGAAGCCCATCAGGCGCACGTGGATCTCGTCGGCGGTATAGGAGCGGTCGGTGGGCATGCGCCACGACTGCACCAGCTCGTCTCCGTCAAACAGGCCCATGGCCGTCTGCGTGTTTCCCATATCGATAGCGAGCAGCATGTCTACTCCAGGTGTCGGCGTAAAAGGACGCGCACCATTGTATACGCGCTGCCGGCGGCGCTCGGCTGCGATTCGTTTACGGTGATATGGGCTGAGGGGTTTAAATATGAAGGAATTATGCTCTACGAGATTTTCCTTGCCGTTTACCGAACTCCCGCGTAATATTCTTTCTTGCGCACATGAGGCGCCCAGACATTGCGGGGTGGAGCAGTCTGGTAGCTCGCCGGGCTCATAACCCGGAGGTCGTAGGTTCAAATCCTGCCCCCGCGACCAAGAACTTGCAGCTCGTCGGCCTAGCCGGCGAGCTTTTTTGTTATTCCGGGACCGTGTTTTTCGGTCCAATTCTCAGCCTCTCAAACAAAATCTCGATCTGTAACATCTAGACCCGATTTGGGCGGCTAGGTGTTACAGATCGAGATATACCGGTGGGTTGGGTCGTGTTTGTCTAAATCTGTAACACGAGGGACGGATTTTGCCGAGTTGTTGTTATAGATTGAGATTATCTAGCAGGCGGGTTTGGTTTGTCTCGATCTGCAACAGGTAGGGGTCAAAAGTGGGCCTAGCTGTTACAGATTGAGATAAACCGACGGGCCGCCCCGCCCATCCCCATCCACCTGCCGCTACCTGCTGTCCGCCGATTTCCGTTGCGCTGTTGTACCCCCATGCCATATCCTCTAGACAACTACGCGGCATCATCGCCGCCGCGCCTACAAGAGAGGAATGTCCATGACCGCACCTGCATCCAAGCTGCTCCAGCCCATTACGGTTGGCCCCCTTGAGCTCAAGAACCGCATTATGTTCCCGCCGCTGACCACCGGCTACGAGGAGCGCGACGGCTCCATTGGCGAGCGCAGCCTGGCTTTTTACGAGCGCTTGGCCCGTGGCGGCGTGAGCTACATCGTCATCGGCGACGTCGCTCCCGTCATGACCGCAAGCCCCACGCCCAAGCTGGCGACCGACGCCCAAATCCCCACGTTTAAGGCCCTGGCCGATGCCGTCCACAAGCACGGCGCCAAGGTCGCGCTGCAGCTGTTCCACCCCGAGTACGACGTGCCCGGTGTCGGCCGCATGGTCATGGGTTCCATGGCCGCCGCCAAGGCCGCGCAGGAGGCCAAGGCCGCCGGCGACGAGGAGGCCTTTGCCGCCAAGATGGCCGAGTCCAACGAGATCCGCAATCAGGCATACGCCAAGCTGCACCACGACATGCAGCACTTTGTGAACGAGGCGAGTGTAGAGCAGCTCACCCAGATCAAGGAGGCCATCGCCGCCTCGGCCGCCCGCGCGCAGCAGGCCGGCATCGACGCCATCGAGGTCCACGGCGACCGCCTGGTGGGTTCGCTGTGCTCGGCCATCCTCAACCAGCGCACCGACGAGTACGGCGGCTCGTTCGAGAACCGCGTTCGCTACGCGCTGGAGGTCGTCGCTGCCATTAAGGAAGCCGCGCCGCAGCTGATGGTGGAGTACAAACTCCCCGTGATCATGGAGAACCCCGACGGCACGCCGCGCGGCAAGGGCGGCCTGCAGCCCGACGAGGCCTGCGAGTTCGCCAAGTTGCTCGAGGGCGCGGGCATCGACATGATTCAGGTCGCACAGGCCAACCACACCGGCAACATGGGCGACACCATTCCGCCCATGGGCGCCATGCCCTACAACTGGACGCTGCCCGTGGCCGAGCGCGTCAAGGCCCTGGTCTCCGTGCCGGTGGCAACCGTGGGCCGTGTTGTCTCGGTCGAGGCCGGCGAGAAGATTCTGGAAGACGGCGCGGCCGACATCATCGCCTACGGCCGCTCGCTCATGTGCGACCCCGACATTGCGCTGAAGGCCGCCACGGGTGAGCCCATCCGCGAGTGCCTCAACTGCAACAAGGGTTGCGTCGATGCGATTCAAAACCGCAAGTACATTTCGTGCGTGCTCAATGCCGAGAACGGCGACGAGGCGACCATCGCCATCAAGCCGGGCGAGGGCGACAAGAAGATCGCCGTGGTGGGCGGCGGCATCGCCGGCCTGGAGGCCGCGCGCGTGGCGGCCAAGCGCGGCTACGACGTGACCGTCTACGAGGCGAGCGATCACTTGGGCGGTCAGATTGTGCTGGCGGCCGCGCCTCCGCGCAAGGACGAGATCATGCGCTCGGTCGAGTACTACGAGAAGATTCTGCCTGGCCTGGGCGTGAAGGTTGAGCTCAGCCACGTCGCTAGCCCCGCGGACCTCAACGCCGCCGACGCTGCGATTGTGGCTGTGGGCGCACACGACGTGGTCATCCCCGTTCCGGGCGCCGACTCGGAGAAGGTCGTCTCGAGCTGGGACGTGCTGGCCGGCAAGGTGGAGCTCAGCGGGCGCGTCGCCGTCATTGGCGGTGGCCTGGTGGGCACCGAGACTGCCGAGTACCTGCTGCAGCATGGCTGCGAGGTGGCGATCGTGGAGATGCTCGACAAGATTGCCGCGGGCGAGTCCGAGACCATTCTGCCGCTGATCATGAGCGACTTTGCCGAGCACAACGTGGAGCAGCACGTGAAGACCCGTCTGACCGCCATTACCGACGAGGGCGTGGAGGCCATTCGCACTACCGAGGACGGCGCCGAGGAGCCGGTGAAGATCGCCTGCGATTACGTGGTGATGGCCGTGGGCTCCAAGGCCAACGCGTTTGACCTGGATGGCGTGACGGTGCCCGTGACCTGCGCGGGCGACTGCTCGGGCGAGCGCACCGCCGACATTGCGAGCGCCATTCGCACGGCATATCACGCGGCCAACGAGCTGTAGTTGAACATCGCGGCCAGGCGGGGCGGTAGCACGGATCCGTCTCGCCCGGCTGTGTCCCGTCGGGTGTCAACCGGTGCGGGGCCTGCAAGCGCAGCAGGTCCCGCCCTTTTTGTTTTGCTCCAGTGGATGGCAATGCGCGGTAATCATGAGGAGTGAGGACGTCTACTGCATTGCAGATCACTCAAAATTATTGTGGGAGGGGTTAATAACTATATCCTCTATGCCAAAGGACATAAAGAGATGTCAATTTTGTTGACAAGCGAATGACGATTAGCTGCGAGTCAGCTACCAGCGTAAATAATCGATAAAGAAATGTCGTAATTTGGTGCCAAATGCCCAGATAACGCCGCGTCTATTTTAATTAACTGCTTTGAGCAAACAGTAAAATGCTACTATCTAACTTGCACGTAAGAAAGCAGATTAACGGTTAAGGCTAAGAAGTGGCAGGTATGTCGGAAGCAACTAGGACTCGCACGCATGCGCCCGAGGTTAGGCAGCGCGCCGTCGAGATCCTCCAAGAGGGGGTCGGCCATCGCGCCCTCGCCGCGGAGCTTGGCATTCCCCAGGCCACAGCTCGTCAGTGGGCCCGCGCGTATGCTGTGGGCGGTGTCGACGCCGTTCTCAACGCCGGTTCGCATCATCACACCTATTCGTACGAAGTTAAGCTCGCCGTGGTCAAGGACCGCTTGGAAAACGGCTTAACGGTTCGCGAGGCCATGATCAAGCACAAGATTCCCAGCGAGTCTTCGGTCAAGGCTTGGTGCCGTCAGTACCGCGAGAGCGGTGAGTCCGCACTGGTCGATAAGCCGCGCGGTCGCAAGCCGCGCGTTAAAAAGGCGAAATAGCAAACGGGATGGTGCGCCCACAGGGGCGCATTTTTCTTGCCGCGCCAACTTTTTGGACCGGTGCGAGCCTATCGGGACATTCTCCAACGTGGCCAATAAACCGCGCAGCGGCCCGCGCGCCTGTCGCCGCGGTAAGGAAACGTTGCCCCTCTACTCCAATGAGGACAGACTCCTTACCCCGTACGCCTAAAACTCCCCAATTGACCGAAAACCTGCCGCCGCTACTCCTCAATTGAGCTATAACGTTAAACAATTGCAGCGTTTTTGCATGGGGGAGTGATGGTATGACGCTACTGTATTTCCTTACCCTGTTTCCGCTGGTACCGGCGCTGGACATGCTGCTCGTGCGCGGTGACCGCGCCCGCGATGCGGTGGGGCTCATAGGTTCCGGCATTATTATGGCGGTGACAGTTGTAGTCGCCGTCATGTTTTTTGGCACGGGTCCGCAGAGCTTTGAGGTCGCCCCCGGCACCTCGCACGTGCTCTCGATCATCAGCTCCGTCATCGATGTCATCCTGTGCGCCGTCATCCTGTACAACGCGTACAAATATAGGAACGCGCTCACCACGGTGCTCGGCATCGTCCAGCTGGTGGGCTCGCTCGCCTTTGCAGCCATGACGCTGCCCGCGGCCGAAGCCGTCATCGCAACGCCGCTCTACCTGGACTACATGAGCGTGATCATGGTCCTCGCCGTCGGCATCGTCGGCAGCCTAATCTGCGTGTATGCCCTGGGCTACATGAAGGACTTCCAGGCCCACGACGAGCACGAGGCCGCGCTGCGCGGGCAGACCGCGCCCGACCGTCGCCCGCAGTTCCTGGCGCTTATGTTCCTGTTCCTCTCGGCCATGTTCGTCATCGTGACGAGCGACAACCTTGAGTGGCTGTTCTGCGGCTGGGAAATCACCACCGTGTGCTCGTTCCTTATGATTGGCTACACGCGCACGCCCGAGGCCATCAAAAACGCCTTCACCCAGATCATTCTCAACATGCTGGGCGGTATCGCGTTTTTGATCGGACTCATGTATCTGCACGTTAACGGCATGCCGCTGACCATCTCGGGCATGATCGAGCTTTCCGGCGCCGGAACCGCGCAATCCGCGCTGCTGGTGATGCCGGTCATCCTGCTGTCGCTCGCCGCACTCACCAAGGCCGCACAGATGCCGTTCCACACTTGGCTGTTGGGTGCCATGGTTGCCCCCACGCCCACGAGCGCCCTGCTGCACTCGTCAACCATGGTCAAAGCCGGCGTGTTCCTGATGGTCAAGCTGAGCCCGCTCTATGCCATCTATCCCGTGACCGGCTTTATGGTCACGAGCGTGGGCGCCATCACGTTTTTGCTCGCTGCCCTCATGGCCATCTCGCAGAGCAATGCCAAGCGCGTGCTCGCGTACTCCACCATTTCCAACTTGGGCCTCATCAGTGCTTGCTTGGGTGTCGGCGCGCCCGAGGCCGTATGGGCGGCCATCTTCCTGATCCTGTTCCACACGGTGGCAAAGTCGCTGCTGTTCCTGTGCGTGGGCACGGCCGAGCATCATATCGGCAGCCGCAATATCGAGGACATGGACGGTATGTTCAGCCGCATGCCGCACCTGACGCGCCTGATGATGCTGGGCATCATGGGCATGTTTGTGGCGCCGTTTGGCATGCTCGTGTCCAAGTGGGGCGCTCTGGTGGCGTTCGCGCAGACCGGCAACGTGCTCATGATCATGGTACTTGCCTTTGGCTCGGCCGCGACCTTCTTCTTCTGGGGCAAGTGGCTTGCCAAGCTTTCGGGCGTCGACCCCACGGCTCAAAACGTTGAGGTCAATGTCCATAAGACCGAATGGATGGCCCTCAACACCATCGCCGCGCTGCTGATTCTGTGCTGCGTGGCGTTCCCGGTTATCTCGAGCGGTCTGGTGTCGCCTTACTTGGCCATGGTGTTTGGCCGCGTGCCGTACGTTATTGGCAAGGACGCCATGTACCTGATGGTGGTTATTGTGGCGTTTATCGCCGTGGTGCTGCTGACTTCATTCCGCGTGAGCAACAAACCGCACGTCAACGTGTACCTTTCGGGCGTGGGGACCGACAAATATCGCCATTTCCGCGGCTCGATGGGACACGAGGTGAAGGCCGAAAAGCGCAATTGGTACTCGGAGGACGCCCTTGGCGAGAAGCGTATTGGCCCCGCGGGTAGCGTCGTGTGCTGCAGCATTATCTTGTTTGCGCTGCTGTGTTGCGCGTGGATTGGGCCCGAGCGACTTGCCATGAGTGCGCCCTCGGTGCTGCGCGGCAAGTATTTCGAGGGTTCGGGTGTTGTGGGCATATTTATTGGTACCGTAGTGTTTGCCCTGCTGGCGCCTTTGGTTGGTGGCCTGATCGACGGCGTTGACCGCAAACTTTCGGCCCGCATGCAGGGCCGTGTGGGTCCGCGTCTGCTGCAGCCCTTCTACGACGTTGCCAAGTTGCTGCGCAAGGCCCCCGCCAGCGTAAACACCATGGACGATACCTACATGGCGTGCGCGCTCATCTTCACCGTCGTGGGCGGCGGCATCTTTGTGTCGGGCTCCAACACGCTGCTGTGCGCTTTTATGGTGACGCTCGCCGCAATCTTTGTGGTGCTGGCGTCCGCCTCGACGCAAAGTCCGTTTGCCCAGGTCGGCGCCGACCGCGAGCTGCTGCAGGTTATGAGCTACGAGCCCGCCGTTCTGCTGATGAGCGTGGGCCTGTACCTTGCCACCGATAGCTTCGATTCCATCGCCGTGACGGGGCAGTCGGCCCCCATCATCGTGTACAGCGCGCCCATCTTCCTCGCGCTGCTCGCGGTACTTACCATCAAGCTGCGCAAGTCGCCGTTTGACCTTTCGTACTCGCATCATGCGCATCAGGAGATTGTCCAGGGCGTCGCCACCGAGATGAGCGGCGGCACGCTGGCCAAGATGACCCTTATGCACTGGTGCGAGAGCGTGCTGTTTTTGATGTGGGTGGGCATGTTCTTTGTTTGGGACAACCCCGTGAGCTGGGTCGTAGCCCTGGTCGTGATGGCCGCGACGTATTTTGTCGAGGTCCTGATCGACAACACCTTCGCACGCAGCACCTGGCGCAGCTGCTTTAGGCTCGGATGGGGCGTGGCGCTGGTGTTTGGCCTGCTCAACCTTATGCCCATCCTCGTCGACGTATTTATTTAGGAGGCGGCATCCATGGATCATAAAATGTCGCGCTCGCCGTGGGTTATTCATTACGACGGCTCGAGCTGCAACGGATGCGATATCGAGGTGCTGGCCTCGCTCACGCCGCTGTTCGATGCGGAGCGCTTTGGCGTGGTCAACACCGGCAACCCCAAACATGCGGACATCTTTTTGGTGACGGGCTCGGTCAATGCCCAGAACCTGCCCGTCGTGCGCCAAATTTACAACCAGATGCTCGAGCCCAAGTGTGTGGTGGCGTGCGGCATCTGTGCGTGCTCGGGCGGCGTGTTCCGCGATGCCTACAACGTGATCGGCGGCGTGGACCGCGCGATTCCCGTGGACGTGTACGCGCCCGGGTGCGCCATTCGCCCCGAGACCGTGATCGATGCCATCGTGGAGGCGTGCGGCATCCTGGACCAGAAGGAGGCCGTGATGCGCGCCGGTGGCGATCCGCTCACCGTGGGCGGCGCCGCCACCTGGGACGGTGGCGTTGAGCTGGGCGAGGACGGGTTTGTGGCAGCTGCGGGGGCCGGCGACACGGCCGCTGGGACGCCCGTCGCGCCCGCCGCTGCAAAGGAGGCCGTGTAATGCAAAAGGCTATCTATACCATCGTCGGGATCGACGAGCTCTTGTCGCATGTCCAGGCGCTCAAGGGCGTCGGCGCGCGCTTTGTGCAAATGCACGCCGAGCGCAACGTCGACGACGGCTCGTATCGCTTGGTCTATACGTTTATCAACGTTCGAGCTGCTCAGGAGCATATTGCGCAGGACGGCAGCTATGCGATCGAGAACCTGGTGGTCGAGGGCATCGATCAGTACCAGGAGATTCCGTCCATCAGCTCGTACTATCCAGCCGTGTTCCCGTTTGAGAACGAGGCGCACGATCTGTTTGGTCTTGCCATTACCGATATGCAGATCGACTTTAAGGGCTTTTTCTACCAGGTCTCGACCGCCGAGCCCATGAGTGTGATCACGCCCGAGGTGAAGGCCGCGCGCGAGAAGGCCATGAAGGTCCGCGCGGCCGCCGAGGCCAAGGCGCGCAAGGCCGCGGCTGAGAAGGCCGCCGCTGCCGCGGCCACTGCGGGGGAGGGCGCCGCGGGCGCCGGCGATGCTGCGAGCGCTGCCGCCGCCCAGTCCGCTGCGGCTGCCGGCACCGATGCCCAGCATGACGAGGCTGATGCCAAGGCCGCGCTTAAAGCCGCCGAGATGGAAGCAAAGCTCGCCGCCATGGATCCCGAGAAAGCGGCCAAGGTCCGCGCGGCGCTTGCCGCCAAGGTCGCCCGCGACAAGCAGAAAAAGGAGGCGTAAGGTCCATGGCACATCGCTCCGTTATTCCGTTTGGCCCGCAGCACCCGGTGCTGCCCGAGCCGCTTCATCTGGACCTGGTGATCGAGGATGACCGCGTCATCGAGGCAATTCCTCAGATCGGCTTTGTGCACCGCGGGCTCGAGAAGCTCACCGAAAAGCGCGACATGCATCAGTTTGGCTACATCGCCGAGCGCATCTGCGGCATCTGCGCCGTGGGCCACAGCTGCGGCTATGCCAGCGCCTGCGAGCGCATGCTCGGCATCGAGGTGCCTGGTCGCGTGCAGTATATCCGCACCATTCTGCACGAGCTTTCGCGCATTCACTCGCATCTGCTGTGGCTGGGCCTGCTCGCCGACGCCTTTGGCTTCGAGGCGCTGTTCTATCGGTCATGGACCCTGCGCGAGCAGATACTCAAGATTTTTGAGAGCACTTGCGGCGGGCGCGTGATTCTGTCGATTAACGAGATCGGCGGCCTTAAGCACGATATCGAGGACTCCGAGCTGGCGGGCATTGTCCAGACGCTCGATGCCATGCGTCCTGACTACGAGGCCCTGGTGCATACGTTTTTGGACGACAACAGCTGCGGCGAGCGCCTGCATGGCGTGGGCGTGATTAGCAAGAAAGACGCGCTGGAGCTTTCGATGGTCGGTCCGTTCGGCCGCGCCTCGGGCGTGGACTACGACGTGCGCATGTTCGGTGACGGCGCCTATGCGGACTTGGCCGCGTTTGAGCCCATCGTTGCTACCGATGGCGATTGCTATGCCCGCTGCCAGGTGCGTTGCGCCGAGGTCACGCAGGCCATGGACATCATTAAGGAGCTTGTGGGCAAGATTCCGCACGACGGGATTGGCGGGCGCACCAAGCTTACGCCGGCCGACGGCGCGCGCGGCGAGGTTGTGATTGAGCAGCCGCGCGGCGAGGCGTATTACTATGTGCGCGGCAACGGCACCAAGAACCTGGACCGTTTCCGCGTGCGCACGCCGACGTCGCAGAACTTGGCGGGTCTGACGCATGCGCTGCAGGGCGTACTCCTTGCCAACGTGCCCATGATTATCCTGACCATCGACCCCTGCATTAGCTGCACGGAAAGGTAGGCGCGGCATGAGTTTGCTGACATTTGCCAAGACGGCCTTGGGCTCTATGGTCAAGCAGCCGGTAACGGTGTGCTATCCGCAGGAGAAGCTCGCGGCACCCGAGCGCTTGCGCGGGCATATCGTCAACGACATGGACGTGTGTATCTGCTGCGGCATGTGTGCGCGTCGCTGTCCGGCGGGCGCGCTCGCGGTCGATCGCAAGGGTGGAACGTGGTCGATCGACCCGTATGCCTGTGTGGTGTGCGGTGAGTGCATCGAGAGCTGCCCCAAGCACTGCCTGACTATGGACACCGCCCGCACCCCAGTCGCAGCGGACAAGACCCCCACGGTAGAAACCAAGCCGGAGTAGCGCCGGAATAGAGCTGGGATAGGGGCCGGTGGGGCAAAAATGCCCCACCGGCCCCGCGCTTAAACGCGCGGTTGTGCCGTCGCGAACAAAACTATGTCGGTTTACGGGGCTGGATAGCGAACCTCCGACCATACCGAAAATCGCAAAAACAAAACCGCAGGTAGATTGCTTGCTGTTTTTCAAAAATAGGGGGTATGGATGAGGACTCCGACTTTAGCCCCGTAATCCGGCATAGTTTTGAAATAGCACCATATCCGTAGAAGCCCTTGATCTCCCGTGGACAGAGGGAAACGGATCATTTTTGCCTTGCGAGGGCTGCCGCGTGACCCGTCTGCCACGAAATGGGCCTATCTACTACGTTTAGGCGGCAGCCCTCGACCACGTCAAGTAATGCGAAATGAAAACCGCAGGTAGAACGCTTGCGGTTTTTCATGAAAAGCGGCTATGGTCGGGGGTATCGAGTCAAACGTAGTAGATGGCCCGATTTCGTGGCGAGCGTTACCAACTGATCCCCCGGGGACGGAGGAAAACGGATCATTTTTGCCTGATGGCTCCGAGTCGCACCCGTTTTCCTGCGAAAACTCTCGTGTCTCATCTTTGGTGAGACATTTGTCTCACGCCCAAAATCAAATCTGAAACGTGTGTCACCTGCCCTAATTGTGTCTCATTTCGTAACTTTAGGCTGATGCAAGGCCTGAGACCGCGAGAAGGGAGACACGATGGGTAAGTACACGAGGGGTCTCTTGGCGGTGATACTGGCCGTAGTGCTGGTGTTGCCAGCCGCAGCATTCGCCATGCTGCCCGAGGCCAACGCCAGGTCCAGCACAGGAATGGACGGACCGATAATGACCGGAAAGGTCGTCGACCCCGATACCAGCGGACGCTGGGAAATCTGGGCGGCAGGCCACGGCGGCAATAAGGTAACGACCCAAAACGTCGGCCGAATCTGGACCGATAAGACGGTCAAGGCAACCGGGGAAAACGAAGAGTCGGACTTTTTGACCACGCTTTCGGCGATGTCCTCGACGTCTAATTCAACCGTGACAGTCACCACGCCACTTGACATCGTGATGGTGTTGGATGCCTCCGGCTCGATGGATGATCCTATGGGTGGCGGAGATCGCACCAAGCGTATCGATGCACTGAAGAGCGCTGCGAACAGCTTTATCAATACCATCGCCAAACAAAACGAGGCTATCGAGGGCGTTGATAGGCAGCATAGGGTTGCCATTGTTAAGTTTGCGGGTGATAAGACTGATAAGGTCGGCAATGACACGTACTATCAAGGCCAATACAAGTACAACCACTCGCAGGTAATGAAGGGTTTGACCGATTGCTCCGGCGGCAACGTGAAAGCTCTTAAGGATACAGTTGCTGGAATCAAGCCAAGCGGTGCTACGCGTGCCGACTATGGCCTGGAACTGGCCGGGGATATCACTTCTGGTCGCGCAGATGCCAAGAAGACCGTTGTGTTCTTTACCGACGGCAAGCCAACGAGCTACAGCGAGTTTGATTCTGACGTCGCCAATGCTGCCGTGATGGCTGCCAAGAAGATGAAGGATGGCAAGGCCACCGTTTATACCATCGGCATCTTTAGTGGAGCGGACCCTGTTGCCGATCCCTCGAAAAAGGGGACAAGCGACGTCAACAAGTTTATGCACGCCGTGTCGAGTAATTATCCCGATGCCACGTCGTATGCGAGCGACGAGCTTGGCACGCGCGCGGAAAATTCCGACTACTACAAGTCGGCGACCAATGCTGAAGAGCTCAAGAAGGTCTTCGACGACATCTCACAGGCCATCACATCGGAGCCGCCTTATCCGACCGAAATCCATAAGGGCTACGACGAGACCAAGTCCGGCTACATCACGTTTACCGACGAGCTGGGCGACTTTATGCAGGTCGACGGATTTACCGAAGTCGTCATCAACGGCATGTCGTTTACCAAGGCGAGCAAGACGGTCAACAAAGAAACCAATACCGACACCTACGAGTTTTCCGGCAAGGCAAAAGACCTGCTCATCACCGTGCAGCGTGCTGGCGATGACAATCCCCGGAAGGGCGATATCGTAACGGTTAACATTCCTGCGTCGTTGATTCCGCTGAGTCACTTTAAGACCGTAGACGGCAAGCTTTCGGTCGACAACGTTAAGCCCATTCAGGTGAAGTATGCCTCGAGCGTGAAGAGCGCCGCACTTGACAACCTGTTTACGCCCGAGAAGGTAGCAGGGCTCAAGAACTACATCGAGCATAATACGACTGTCGTTGACGGCACCAAGACCGTGAGCTTCTACGCGAACAAGTGGAGCGGTGGTGCGCTGGGTGATACGGTTGCGACCTTTGAGCCGGCCGACACCAACCGCTACTACTACTTCCAGAAGCAGACTCCCATTTACGCGGATAAGGACTGCACGCAGCCTGCAAAGAATTCGCTGGCAGATACTGGCACCTATTACTACAAGGATGAGTTTGAGGAGCGGGGCTCGAACGGCGAGGCCAAGCCCGCCACTGCTGTCATCGAGTTTGTCGGCGGCGACGCAGCGAAGTTTGACGGCGCTCTTGTTGCCGACGAGGACGGCAACCTTTCGTTTAGCGTGGGAACCGCGCGTTTGGCCTTTATCGATGAGCTCCACACTACCAAGGGCAGCGTGGGTGGCAACAGCACTGGTACCGCGACCGACGTTCTCAACCCCAAGTGGAACAACGTGTCTGCCAAGGCGACCGCGACGCATGTCAATTCCTACCTGGGCAACAACGGCAAGATCAGCTTTGCGTATGACATGACGCCGGCAATGGTGAACACCAAGGCCAGCTTTGGCCTGACCAAGGTGCTCAAGGGTCGCGACTGGACGAATGCTGACGCGTTTGAGTTTGGCCTGACATCCGAGAGCGGCGCCCCGATGCCTGCGGCTAGGACTGCGACCGTGCGCAAGGCTGACCTGGACCAGGGCAAGGCTGCCATCGACTTCGGCACGATCGAATACACCGAACCTGGCACGTACGTCTACAAGGTCAGTGAAAAGCATGCCGGGACCACGATTGACGGCATCGCCTACAGCAAGAACGTCGCGGAGATCACCGTGACGGTAACGCCCGACAAGAAGGGCGAGCTGAGCGCTGGCGTGAAGGTGACCTCGGGCGAGACCGAGTTCAAGAACGTTTACGCCACGAATCCTGTTGAGTCCAGCGTCACCGACCAGATTACCGTGACCAAGTCTCTGACCGGGCGTGACCTTACGGCCGACGAGTTCAGCTTTGAGCTGCTCGAAATCATTGACAAGGAAGTTAAGCCTGTCGAGACCGTTAAGAACGCCGCCGACGGCAAGGTGACGTTCAGTGCCATCAAGTACACCGAGATCGGCCAGCACACCTACAAGCTGCATGAGGTTAAGGGCAACGCCGGCGGTATTGACTACGATGACGCGGTCTACACCATCGTGACGACCATCGCCGATAACGGCAAGGGCCAGCTGGTTGCCACGCACGAGCTGAAGGACGCCAAGGACGTCAAGAGCATCGAGTTCAAGAACGCCTACACCACGAATGCTACCGAGGCATCGCTTGCGGGTATCAAGAATCTGCAGGTTGACGACGCTCTGACCCCGGCTGATATCACCGGTAAGTTCACCTTTACCGTGACCGGTGAAGAGGGCGCGCCTATGCCTGCGAGCACGAGCGTGCACAACGACGTTGACGGCAAGGTCGACTTTGGCAAGATCGCCTTTACGCTCGACGACCTTAACAAGGCTCTGGGCGAGAAGCCCGAGAAGCGCGAGCACACCTTTACCTACACCGTGACCGAGTCCGGCGAAGTGGCTGGCGTGACCAACGACGCCAAGCTGTCGCGCAAGGTTTCCTTCACCGTGACTGATGACGGCAAGGGCAATCTGAGCGTATCCCGCAAGCCGGACGGCGATGTGGCATTTACGTTCACCAATACCTATAACGTGACGCCTGTCGAGACGAGCGTTACCGACCAGATCACCGCGAACAAGGTCCTGACTGGCCGCAATCTCATGGACAGCGAGTTCTCCTTCGGGCTCGTCGAGGGCAACGATGTCGTCGCCACCGGCACCAACGACGCCGAGGGCAACATCACGATGAGCGCCGTGAAGTACACCGCGGCCGGCAAGCACACCTACGCGCTGCGCGAGGCCAACGGCGGAACCACCAGCAAGGGCATCACCTACAGCGATGCCAAGTTCACCATCGAGACCACCATCACCGACAACGGCGACGGCACGCTCAAGGCCGAGCATGTCCTGAAGGGCGACGCCACGGCTGCAACCTTCAAGAACACCTACAGCGTGACCCCGCTCGAGACCGAGGTCGACTTTGACCTGAGCAAGGCTATCGACGGCCGCGACTGGACGGATACGGACGAGTTCAGCTTTACCATCAGCCCCGCCGAGGGCACCGACGCCCCGCTGCCCGACCCTGCAACCGTGACCGTGAGCAAGAAGAACGCGGACGACAATGGTATCGCCGCCATCAAGTTCGGCAAGATCCGCTACACGGCTGCCGGAACCTATAAGTACGAGATCCGCGAGAACGCGGGCAACGCGGCCGGCATGACGTATGACGAGCATGCCACGACCGCCGAGGTGACCGTGACTGAGGACGGCGAGGGCAAGCTGATCGCCAATGTCACCAAGAAGGAAAACGGACGCTTCACCAACACGTACCGCACTGAGCTTAACTACACCGCGGCCGGCGGCCTCAAGCTCAGCAAGAGCCTCTCCGGACGTCCCATGACTGAGGGTCAGTTCACCTTTACCGTGACGCCCGTCGACGAGGCTTCGGCCAACGCGCTTGGCCTGCTGCCCGGAGCCAACAACTTCAAGTCCCCTGCAACGGCAGAGGCGACGGTCGGTCTGATTGACATTCTGGCTGGCCATGAGGTCAAGTTTACGCAGGCCGACGCCGGCAAGACCTTCACGTACGCCGTGGCCGAGAAGAATGACGGCAAGCCCGGTTACACCTACGATGACGCCGTCCGCACCGTGACGATTGCTATCGCCGATGACGGCGCCGGTACGCTTACCGCCACGACGACCGTCTCCGGCGGTCCCGAGGGTACGCATACGACGGTCCACAAGAGCGGTGAGAACAAGGTCGAGAGTGCCCTGGTCCCGTTCCACAACAGCTACAGCGCTACGACCAACACGCCTGGCGGTACCGCTGCTCAGGTTGTCGCCACCAAGACCCTGACCGGTCGTCCGATGGTCGACGGCGAGTTCTGGTTCGGCATCGCCTATCAGGGTGAGCTTGTGGCATACGAAAACCTCAAGCCCAATATCGGCGGGCACGTGAGCTTTGATGCGCTGCACTACGATACTGAGATGCTTGCTAATCTCGAGGCGGCCGGGCTTGCCCATCGTACCGATAAGGACGGTAAGCTTGCCTGGACCATTAACTACACGGCCTACGAAGATTTATTCGGGCTGCCGAATGGCGTTTCCGCTACAACGTGGTTCTTTAACTTTAAGGTTATCGTTGTCGACAACGGTGACGGTACCCTGACGGCAACGGTCGACTGCGGTGGCGTCGAGCCCTTGTTCGAGAACGTCTACGGCGCCGAGGCCGTGGATGCCACGCTCGCCGGCACCAAGAAGCTCCAGGCCGCCGATGGCCTGACCCCGGCCGACATCGCGGGTAAGTTCACCTTTACCGTGACCGCCGATGAGGCGGGTGCCCCGATGCCCGAGCGCGCGACCGCAGCCAACGACGCGGCTGGCAACGTGGACTTTGGCAAGATCCACTTTACGCTCGAGGACCTCAACCGCGCTCTGGGCGTGACGGACGATGCGACCGATAAGGCCGAGGCAGACGAAGCTGACGACGTCGACGTCGATGCTGACGAGGCAGAGGCCGACGCCGACGCTGATGTCGACGCCGACGAGCCCGGCGACGAGTCCGAGCCCGCAGCCCCCACCGCTCCGCGCTCGCACACCTTTACTTACACGGTGACCGAGTCCGGTAGTGCCCCTGGCGTGACCAACGACGCCAACGCCACGCGCAAGGTTTCCTACACCGTGTCTGACGACGGTGCTGGGCATCTGAGCGTCAAGCGCGAAGGCGACGACGGTGCTGCCTTCACGTTTACCAACACCTACGGCGTGGCACCTACCGATTCGTCCGTGACCGATCAGGTCAAGACAGTCAAGCGCCTGACTGGACGCGACCTTGCAGCAGGCGAGTTCACGTTTGAGCTGCTCGAGGACGACGTGGTTGTCGCTAACGGCACCAACGACGCTAACGGCACCGTGACGCTGAGCCCGATCCGCTACGAGGCACCCGGCACGCACACGTACACGCTGCGCGAGGCTTGCCCCAACGCGCTCGGCCTGTACAAGGGCGTCACCTATGACGGCACGACCTACACCGTCGTGACCACCGTTTCCGACAACGGCGACGGCACGCTGACCGCGACGCACAAGCTCGAGGGAACCACCGAGTCGGCTGGCTTTACCAACAAGTATCACGCCATGCCTACGCAGGTTTCCATCGGCGCCATCAAGGTGCTCGAGGGACGCGAGCTCAAGAAGGACGAGTTTAGCTTTAAGCTCGTTGGCGAGGACATCGAGTCCACCGTCACCAACGATGCCGACGGCAAGATCAGCTTCGACAAGTTCGAGTACAGCGAGCCTGGAACGTACGTCTACACCATCAGCGAGGTCAAGGGCGACGAGGCCGGTATGACCTACGACAAGTCCGTCTTTACCGCGACCGTCAACGTGGTCGATGACGGCGAGGGCAACCTCAAGGCGAGCGTCGCCTATACCAAGGGCGACAAGAGCGTCGAGGGCATCGTGTTCAACAACACGTACAAGAAGCCCGAAACGCCCGTGCCGACGCCCGACCCCGGTACGTCCAAGACCGTGACGAACATCGTCAAGACGGTTAAGGGCTATCTGCCCACCACGGGTGACCAGCAGGCAGCCGCGCTGCTCATGGCATTTGTCATCGCCATGGCTGGCGTCGGAGCCCTGGTCTGGGGTATCCGTAAGCGCTAGGCACACTGACAGCGCCCGGGGCCAAGGGTCCCGGGCAGCTGCCGGGGAGCCAAAACATAGCCCCCACCCCACCCCCAGCCGCCACGGAGGCATCTCCCTCCTCCGTGGCGGCGCTTTTGTGCGGCTGCTCTATAAGTTGCGGTGAAATACGGACTGTTTGGCGGCCCTAGGGGGCACAGCAGTCCGTATTTCACCGCAACTGAGGGGCCGATTCTTTGAGTTATCCGCGCAGGTAGGCGATGGCGATCTGCGTGCGGTTGCGCAGGCCCATCTTTGCAAGGATCGAGCTGATGTGGTTGCGCACGGTGCCTTCGCCCATGTAGGCGGTGGCGGCGATCTCCTTGTTGTCGAGGCCGCGGGCGATGAGCTCGGCGACTTCGAACTCGCGGTCGGTTAGGCCGGCAAAGGCTGTGGGCCGGCGGGGCGCGTCGGCTTCGGCGCCCGCCCCATTAAAATCGATATCCTCGATCGCCTTGCCCTCGAGCACGCGTTTGCCATCCATGACCTGTGCCAACGCCGGCGGAATGGCGGCGACATCGGTCTTGATCAGGTAGCCGCGGGCGCCCAGTTTAAGCGCCGACACAATGTACTCGTCATCCGAGAATGTCGTCAGAAACACCACGCGCGCCGTGGGGTCGCGCTCAAGGATTTCGCGTGCCGCCGAAAGGCCGTCGCGTCCCGGCATCTGAATGTCGAGCAGCGCGATGTCGGGCGCGTGCTCGCTGTAGAGCGCGACCGCCTCGTCGCCATTGGCGCCGGTGCCCACCACTTCGATCTGCGGCTGGGCGCCCAGGATAATCTTGAGCGAATCGACCACTAAGCGGTCGTCGTCGACAACGATGAGCCTCATCGGTCCTCATCTCCTTGCTGTTTGGGAACGGTGGCAAACACGCGCCAGCCGCCGGCGCTGGCACGCGGGCCGGCGGTGAAGGTGCCGCCAAGCGCCTCGATGCGCTCGCGCATGGAGGCGAGCCCCATGCCCTCCGCAGCGCCGCGGCCGCTTGCTTGGACCCCGCCCGCGCCATCGTCGGTAACGACAAGCTGGTAAAACGACGGATGTTCCATGCACCGTACGGTGACAGCATGGGCGCAAGCGTGGCGCATGGTGTTGGAGAGCGCCTCGCGCAGGACCGCTGCAAAGCAGTTGGCGACATTTGCGGGCGCATGCTCGGCCAAAACTTCAAGCTCAATCTGCGGCCCGCCGTCCGAGCGCGCGCCTTCAACAATGCGTTCGAGCTGCACGGAAAGGCCGACGGCGTTGTCGTTGAGCGCGTGGACGCTGGCGCGCACGAGTTGGAGCGCCTCGTCAACCGTGCGTTTGACGTCGGCGAAATCGGCGGCAACCCTGGGCTCGTCGGCATGGACCACGCGCAGGGCTTCGGTTTGAAGCGAAGCGCGCGTGAGCTGGTGGCCCACGTTATCGTGGATCTCGCGCGCGATGCGGGCGCGTTCGGCGAGCGTCGCGAGTTCGACTTCGTAGTCCTGGCGGTCGGCGAGGTCACGGTTGCGCGCCTCGAGTGCCAGGGCGCGTTCTTGCAGCTTGTCGCGGGTGCGACGCATGCGTTCCTGTTCGCGCTCCAGCTGCGCGGTGCGCAGCGACAGCAACGTGGCGGCGACCGAAAGGATGGCGGTTAACAGCAGCGTTCGGGTGGTGAGCACGCCGCCACGAAGGTCCGCGACGAGCGCGCAGACACACACGGCGCCAATCGCCAGCGCGGGCCAGATTCGTTCACGGCGCACGCGTCGCGCGATGTCATAGAGGGCGAGAGGCGCAAACGGCACAAACGGCGGCACGAAGACGGCCGCGATGATGTAAGCGTAGCTCGCGGCCTCGCTTATACGGCGCGTGCGTTCTCCCTGTGCCACCTCGGCCAGCGAGGTGGCTATAACGCCAAGGCAAAACGCCACAACCAGACGAGCGTCCACAGCAAGACCCATGGCAGCCGCAATACAGCACGCCAGCACGATCGATTTGTCGAAAAGCCTGTTCATACGGGTATTGTACGCGAAGCTGCGCGTGGTGGAGGGGCCGCCTGCGCAACCGTGACATTCCTCCCGCGCGGCAAAGCGGGGGCGTCGGCAGGCCGCACGACCAAGGCCCCCGCACTCGTGACAAAGCTCACTGGTGCGCGCCGCCCGCTCCTGCGATGATGCAATCGTACCGGGCCGCGATCAACAGAAGGGCCGCCTCATGACTGACATCGTCCACGTCGAAAACCTCGTCAAGCGCTACGACGATCTTATTGCGCTCGACCACTTTAACCTGAACATCGCCCCCGGCGAGATCTTTGGTCTGCTCGGCCCCAACGGCTCGGGCAAGACCACGTCCATCAACTGTATCCTGCAACTGCTTGCCTACGACAAGGGCACCATCGAGCTGTTCGGCGAGCCCATGACGCCCGCCCGCTACGACCTTAAGCGCCGCATTGGCGTGGTGCCGCAGCAGGTAGCGGTGTTTGACGAGCTCACGGTACGCGAGAACATCGACTATTTCTGCAGTCTCTACGTAAACGACCGCAAGCGCCGCCGCGCGCTGGTGGACGAGGCAATCGACTTTGTCGGCCTGGGCGACTTTACTAAGTTTCGCCCCGGCAAGCTCTCGGGTGGTCTGGCGCGCCGCCTTAACATCGCCTGCGGCATCGCGCACAAGCCCGAGCTCATCTTCTTTGACGAGCCCACGGTGGCGGTCGACCCGCAGAGCCGCAACGCCATCTTGGAGGGCATCTGCCGCCTGCGCGACGAGGGCGCTACAGTGGTGTATACCAGCCATTACATGGAGGAAGTCGAGCAAATTTGCAGCCGCATCATGATCATGGACGGCGGCCGCGTGCTGGCGCAGGGCACCAACGACGAGCTCAAGCGCATGATTCAGATGGGCGAGAAGATTGTAATCGAGGTCGGCGAGGTTCCGAGTGCGGCGCTCGGTGCCGTCGCAAGCCTGCCGCACGTTCTGGACCTTTCGGCAACGGCGGGACAGCTCACGTTTTCGTGCGAAGCGAGCCCGCACAACCTGACGGACATTCTCGATGCGCTGCGCTCGCATGACGTGCCGCTCGGCCGCATCTATTCCGAACCGCCGACCCTCAACGACGTGTTCCTCGAGATCACCGGCCGCGAGCTGCGCGACTAGGGGGCAGCCATGTTCAACACCATTATCATTACGGCCAAGACGTTGCTGCGCCGGCCGAGCACGTGGGTTTGGGGCGCGATCTTTCCCGTCGCGCTTTCCACGATGTTCATGTTTATGTTTGCGAACCTCAGCTCCGACGGCACGGTCGACCCGGTGCCGGTGGCCGTCGTAGCGGATGAGGCCTGGGACGCCTCGACCTTTAAGGGCGTGGCGACGTCGCTTGCCAAGGAAGGTGACAATCAGCTGCTCGAGATCCACGAGCTCGACGACGCAGCCGATGCGAACCGTGCGCTTAAGGCCGGCGAGGTTGCGGGCATCTATACGGTCGACGACGCAGGCGTACCCAAGCTCACACTGCTATCGAGCTACGACAGCTCGCGCGCATCATCGGTGCTCACCGATCGCAGCATCCTGGAGACGGTGGCAAGCTCGTATACACAAAATGCCGAGCTCATGTCCCAGATTGCCCAGGACAACCCGGCGGCGCTCGCCGACCCGGAGGCGGTTGCGCGCGCCCTGTCGCTCGAGGGCGGAACCCGCCGCGTAAACCTGACACGCACCACGCCCGACGGCACGGTCATCTACTATTACGCGCTTTTTGGCCTGGTCGCGATGATGTCTGCCGAGTTTGCCGCCTTGAGCGTCGTCGACCTGCAGCCCAATCTGTCGGGCCTTGGCGCGCGTCGTTGCGTGGGCGGTCTTTCCAAGACGGCATCGCTGGCCGGCATCTTTATCGGATCGTGGCTGGTTTCCTTTGCCTCGATGGCGATCGCGATTGGCTACGTGCGTCTGGTTGTTGGCGTCGACTTTGGCGGGCGCGAGGGGCTCTGCCTGGTGGGCGGCGCTGCCTCCGCGCTTGCCGCGACGGGCCTGGGGCTCTTTGTGGGCACGCTGCCCGTTAAGGGCGGAAAGGCGTCCAAGTCAGGCATCCTCACAGGCTTTGCCACCACGTGTGCCCTGTTCGCCGGTCTCTACGGCGAGCCGGCGATGGCGCTTGCCGACGACGTCGCCCGCGCCTGCCCGGCCGAGTGCTGGCTCAATCCCGTCAAGCTTATCTGCGACATGTTCAACCGCCTGTATTTCTTTGAGGACCTGGGACCTTTTGCCGTTCGCGCCGGCGCGCTGGTCCTTATGGCGCTGCTGTTCGTTGCCGCCGCCACGCTGATCTTTGGAAGGAGCCGCTATGAGCACCTTTAAGACCGCGCTTCGCATGGCGCTGGCACACCCGTTCTACCTGCTCATCTACACGGTGTTCATTTCGCTGATGGGCGTATTCATCGCGGCATCGGTGAGCTGGAACTCGTCGCAGCTCACCGAGTACAAGCCCTACGACGCCAACGTGATCGTGGTCGACCGCGATGGCAGTGATCTTTCACGTGCGCTCACCAAGCACCTAGGTTCGCGGTTTGACCTGGTCACGGGCGTCGGCGATGACACGTACGACCTTGCGGACGCGCTCTCCAAGAGCAACAGCGCCAAGGGCAGCGCCGACTGCGTGTTCTTTATCCCGGAGGGGTTCGAGGACGACCTGGTCGCGGCTGCCCGCGCGGGGGAGTCCCTGCCCAAGCTCGATGTGACCTACGGTGCCGGCACCATGGCGGCGGCGCTTTCGTCTGCCGAGGCTTCGCGCTGGATCTCGCTCGCGGGCGCTGCGGCCGCACTTGAGCCCACTGCCTCCAACGGCGACGTTGCCAAGGCCGCCGAACATGCCGCTGCAAAGCGCGCGGAGGTCCAGATCGAGCGGGTCAAGGTCGACTCGGCTGCTGCCGCCACGCTCGAGTCGTACTTCAACTTTGGCGCGTACGCGATTATCTCGTCGGTCATCGTATCGGTGGGGTTGGTGTTCTCGGGCATGAACGAGCCCGAGCGCGTGCGTCGTATGGATGCCGGCCCAATCTCCGAGCGCCAACGTTCGCTTGCCGTGTTTGCCGCCGCCGCCGTGCTTACCGTCTGCATCTGGTTTGTGTCGAGCATGATGGGCGTCGTGGGCTTTGCCGGCGCGGTCGCCGAGGTCGGCGTGGGCCGTGCGTGCCTGGCACTGGCGGCGACGTTTGCCCTGGCGTGCACGCCGCTGGCCGTTGGCTTTGCCCTTTCGAGCCTGGGTGCGCGCGAGGAGCTGCTCAACGGTGTGGGCAACCTGCTTGGCATGCTCATGACGTTTTTGGGTGGCGCCTGGATGCCGCTGTCGCTCATGGGTTCGGCCGTGCAGACCGTGGCGCACTTTGTGCCGACATATTGGGTGAACGACGCGATCGGCAAGGCGCTCGCCGCGGACCTGACGTCCACCGTGCTGGGCGACATCGCCTGCGACCTGGGCGTCACCGTGCTCTTCGCTGCCGCCATCGCCGCCGTAGGCCTAGCCCTCGCTCACAACAAATCCCGCGCCTAGACACCTACTCATTGGGGACAGACTTAAACGACCAAAAGTATTCATTGGGGACAGACTTAAATGACTAGCCATCGGGGGCAGATAAGGAGCGTCCCCAACTGCCGGGTGGCGAAAGAGCGTCCCTTGTGACTGGTCATTTAAGAACGTCCCCAATGACTAGTCTGAAACAAATCCCCACTCTCGCCCCAAAATAGTTCGCCGAGGTTTACTATTACGTTCATAAAGTAGTACTAGGCTAACAATGGGGGATACCATGGCAACGCAGGAAGCCTACGTCCAGGTTAAGGATCTCAAAAAGCACTACGGCGACGGTGATGCGCGCCTGACGGTACTCGATGGCATCGACACGTCCATCAACCGAGGCGAGATCTGCGTCATGCTGGGGCCCTCGGGCTCGGGCAAGTCGACGTTTCTTAACCTGATCGGCGGCCTGGAGGATGCCGACGCTGGCTCTATTTTGGTGGACGGCTGCGACCTCACGGTGCTCAAACCTACCGACCTGGGCGAGTATCGCCGCCGTGAGCTGGGCTTTGTCTTCCAGTTCTACAACCTGGTGCCCGATCTCACCATCAAGGAAAACATCGAGGTCACGGCACACCTGTCCAAAAAGCCGCTCAACATCGACGACCTGCTGCGTTCGCTGGGTCTCTACGAGCACCGCAACAAGTTCCCGCGCCAGGTTTCGGGCGGCCAGCAGCAGCGCTGCGCCATCGGCCGTGCGCTCGTCAAAAACCCGGGCCTGCTGCTGTGCGACGAGCCCACCGGTGCGCTCGACTATAAGACGTCCAAGGAAATCTTGCAGCTCATGGAGGATGTCAACCGCACCTACGGCTGCACCATCATCATCGTCACGCACAACGCCGCCATCGCCCGCATGGCCAACCGCGTGCTGCGCCTGCGCGACGGACGCATCGTCGAGGATGAGCTCAACGATGCGCCCGTCGCGGCCGCCGAGCTCGATTGGTAGGCGGTGCCATGACACCTCTCGCAAAACGTCTCCCGCGCGAGCTGCGCCGCAATATCGGCAAGTACCTGGGCATCTTTTTGCTTATGTGCGGAAGCATCGCTCTCACCTCGGGCTTTTTGCTCGCGGCCCACTCCATCGGCTGCCTTATCGACGACATGCGCGATGCGCACACGATTGAGGACGGCCGCGTGACCACCTCCTTCGAGGCCACCAAAGACCAGCTCAAGGCAGCCGAGGACGCGGCCGACGACGTCGGCGGCGTCACGCTCTACAAGAATTTCTCCATCGACGCCATCATCAAAAAGGCGTCCGGCGACGACGGCACCAAGCGCACGCTGCGCACCTATGCGCACCGCACCAAGGTCGATATCGCGTCCTACTGTGAGGGCAAGGAGCCCAAGACGGACGATGAGGCGGCCATCGACCGTGTCTTCGCCACCAACAACGATCTCGCCGTGGGCGATAAGGTCGAGCTCGAGGGTCGCACCTACACCATCTGCGGTATCATGACCCAGCCCGATAGCCAGGCGCTGTTCCTCAACAATTCGGACTTTACGGTGAACACCATCACGTACGGCGTGGCCGAGGTCACCGACGCCGGCTTTGCCGCGCTCGAGGATGCCGGCGGCGCGCCTGCCTACACCTACTCCTTCACCTTTGCCGATCGCGACCTCCCCACTGCGGATCGCATCGATGCGGAGCAGGATATGGTCGAGGCGCTGACCGATGCTGATGAGCGCGTGGATGACCTCATCGACGCCGATTCCAACCAGGGCATTGGCTATGCGCGCGACGACGTGGACGGCGACTCCATGATGTGGATGACGCTGCTCGACATCATCATCGTGATCATGGCGTTTGTCTTTGTGGTGCTCACTGACGCCACCATCGAGGAGGAGAGCGCCATCATCGGCACGCTACTCGCCAGCGGCTATCGTCGACGCGAGATCGTGCTGCACTACCTGGCGCTTCCCGCCATCGTGGGCGTGGTCGCGGCGCTTTTGGGCACTGCGCTCGGCGTTGTGTTTTTTACCGAGCCCATGCGCAGCCTCTATTACGGTTCGTACAGTCTGCCGCCCTTCCAGGTGTACTGGAGCTGGGAGATCTTTGTGAAGTGCGCCGTGGTTCCCGCCGCCGCGCTCATCCTCATCACGCTGGTGGGTCTGCTTCGCAAAATGGGCAAGACGCCGTTGCAGTTCCTTCGTCACGAGGCGAGCGGCAAGTCGGGTACCAAGCGTGGTATGCAACTGCCGGAGCGCATGGGTTTTGTTTCCCGCTTCCGTCTGCGTGTCTTCCTGCGCAATCTGGGCAACTTCGCCACGCTCTTCGTGGGCATTGCGTTTGCGTCGCTGCTACTGCTCTTTGGCCTGGCGATTCTGCCCACGATGACGCACTACGCGGACAACCTGGAGACAAGCCTGGTCGCCGAGCACCAGTACACGCTCAAGGCGCCGCTGGAGCTCGAGGGCACTGCCGAGGAGCGCGAGCAGTGGTCGGCACTCGAGCGCTTGCAGTCGGTTGACGGCGCGCTGCTTTCCGCCGCTCAGGATGCCGATGACGAGCTTGACGACGCGGCCGATGCGGCGCAGACAGCAGCCGATGCCGCGACCAGCGCTCCGTCTGCCGAGAGCCTGGCCGCAGCGCAGGATGCGCTTGCCAAGGTCCAGGACAAGAAGGATGCGCTTTATGCGCGCCTCGATGACCTTGCCGATGCCCTCGGCTGCGACCGCGACGAGGCTATCGACCTGATCGACAAGGCCTCTAAGATCGACACTGACAACGACGACATTCACCCGGTTAACACGACCGATAACGGTGCAGACAAGATTGCGCAGACCGAGAAATATGCCGTTTACCAGCTGCAATACGACCGCGGCGATGGTAATGGCGAGGAGACGATTTCCGTCTACGGCATCTCGCCCGATTCGCGCTATTGGAAAGACCTCAACGTTGGCGATGGGCGCGTCGTCTTTGGCGGCGGCCTGCTCGACAAGTTTGGCTGGAGCGAGGGCCAGAAGGTCACGCTCATCGACAAGTACGAGGGGGAGCATTATTCCCTTGAGTACGCGGGCAAGGACTGTGCCTGGGGCTCCAAGTCGGACATGAATATCTATATGAGTATCGACGACTTTAACGAGCTGTTCGGCAACGACGCCGCCTACTTTAACGGCTATGTGAGCGACGAGAAGCTCGACCTCGATGCTCGCTACTTTGCCGGCGACACCACGCCCGACGACATGCGGGCCGTGGGCGACCAGTTCATCGGCATGATGAGCAAAATGATCGGAATGATGATCGGGCTCGCGGTGTTCATCTTCCTGCTGTTTATGTACCTGCTGACCAAGGCGGTGATCGACCACAGCGCCCGTTCGATCAGCTACATGAAAGTCTTTGGCTATCGCGATAGCGAGATCTCGCATCTGTACATCCGCTCGATCACACTGTGCGTGGTGGTGTCGCTCGTGCTAAGCCTGCCGGTTATTATTGGCTCGCTCACGGCCATCTTCCGCTCGATGCTCCTCGCCTACAACGGCAATATCGAGATCTACGTGCCCGCTTGGTCCATGGCGGCGTGCGTGGGCATTGGCTTTGCGACCTACCTGGTCGTGGCGCTGCTGCACATGCGTTCTATCAAGCGCGTCAGTCTGGCCGAAGCCCTCAAAGTCCAAGAGTAGTCATCGGGGACGTTCCTAAAAGACTAGTCGCTGGGGACATTCTTTCGCCGCCCGGCAGGAAAGGGACGTCCCCAACGACTAGGTTTCGCGCTTGACTTTGACCCTACTTCAACGGGTACCATCCCCTTATGTCTGTAACGCCATATAGACCGAGGGGATAGATCTATGACCGCAACTGCACCCGCAGCACCCGCTAAGGTGTACTTCACCAACTTGCGCACGCATGCTCGCGAGAGCCAGCTCGACAAGCTCAAGCGCCTCATCCGCCACGCCGGAATTGAGCAGATCGACTTTGAGAACAAGTTCGTCGCCATCAAGATTCACTTTGGCGAGCTGGGCAACCTGAGCTTTTTGCGCCCCAACTACGCCCGCGCCGTCGCGGATGTCGTGAAGGAGCTGGGCGGCAAGCCCTTCCTTACCGACTGCAACACGCTCTATGTCGGTAGCCGCAAAAACGCGCTCGAGCACATCGACACCGCCTACCAGAACGGCTTTACCCCGTATGCCACGGGTTGCCAGATCATCATCGCCGACGGCCTCAAGGGTACCGACGAGGCGCTCGTCCCGGTCGAGGGCGGCGAGTACGTGCACGAGGCCAAGATCGGTCAGGCGCTCATGGACGCCGACATTGTGATCAGTCTTACCCACTTTAAGGGCCATGAGCAGGCCGGTTTTGGCGGCGCCATGAAGAATCTTGGTATGGGCGGCGGCAGCCGTGCCGGCAAGATGGAGCAGCATGCCGCCGGCAAGCCGAACGTCGCGACCGAGCACTGCGTTGGCTGCCGTGCCTGCGAAAAGATCTGCGCGCACAACGCCGTCTCGTTCAACGACACCCGCGAGCGCGAGCTTGCCAGCGGCGCTACTCGCACGGTGCGCGTGGCCGCCATCGACCACGATCGCTGCGTGGGCTGCGGACGCTGCATTGCGGCATGCAACCAGGACTGCATCAAGCCCGGCTATGACGCCGCGGCAGACGTGCTCAACTGCAAGATCGCCGAGTACACCAAGGCCGTCGTCGACGGCCGCCCGAGCTTCCACATCTCACTCGCCATGGATATCAGCCCCAACTGCGACTGCCATCCCGAAAACGACACGCCTATCGTCAACGATATCGGCATGTTCGCGAGCTTCGACCCGGTTGCCATCGACCAGGCCTGCGCCGACGCCGTCATGGCGTCCGAGCCGCTGCCCAACACCGAGCTCACCGACAGCGCGGCCAAGATGGAGCACAACCACGAGCATCTGGAGGGCGAGCAGGCGTGCGATCCCTTCTGCATCACGCATCCCGACACCGACTGGCGCACCTGCATCGCGCATGCCGAGAAGATCGGCTTGGGCACGAGCGAGTATGAGCTCATCGAGGTCAAGTAGTACCTGTCTATTGGACATATCAAGCGCTTTTGTAGCTTAAGTTGAGCAAAAGCCGCCCACGAGCACAACGCTCGCGGGCGGCTTTTCGGAAGTGCGGTGAAAAAGCGAATACCGCCGACCACAAACCGATTTTTGGCAACAAAACCCCAGACGTTGCTTTTTGCCTAAAAATTCTTGTCGAGGAAGTCGTCGACCGTATTCCAGTAGAGCTCGGGGTCAACTTGCGCACTCTTGGCGTGGGTGGCGCCATAGATAGTGAGCTTTTGCTTGACCGTGCTGGCGCACGCGTCGTAGTTTTGGTCGAGCATGTCGTACGGCACAAAGGTGTCCTGGTCGCCGTGGATAAACAGCATGGGAACCGTCGCGTGTTCGAGTTGGTCCACACTGCTTGCCTTATGAAAGTCGTAGCCCGCGCGCACGTTGCACACTAAATTTGCTACATCGAGCAAGGGAAAGCTGGGCAGGCCGAACACGTCCTTGAGCTGCAGGGAAAACTCGTCCCAAACACTCGTATAACCGCAGTCCTCGATAATGCATTTCACGTTTGCGGGCAGAGACTCCCCCGCGACGTTCATGGCGGTTGCCGCGCCCATCGACTCGCCAAAGACCAGGATGCGCGCCTCGGGATCGGCTGCAACGATCCGCTCGATCCATGCGACGATGTCGAGGCGCTCGGGCCAGCCCATGCCGACATAGTCGCCGCCGGAGCGCTCGTGGGCGCGGGCGGCGGGTGCGAGTACGTTCATGCCGCGGTCGTGGAATCGCTTGACGTATCGGGCCATACCGATGGGCTCGTTGGTATATCCATGCAGGCAGACGGCGTAGTCGTGTGTGCTCTCCGACGCAGCAAAATACCAGGCGGCAAGCTCAGTCCCGTCGTCCACGGTGAGGCTGCTGCTCTCGCGATTCTCTTTAAACCACGCCCGCGCCTCGGTTTCCTCGGCATCCGGCTGCTCACCTTCTTTGTCGTTCTTGCTATCCTGCATCATCTTCATGGTGTATAGCGCGCGGGGATTCAGCGCGAAGTCAAACAGAAAGTTGCCGGCAAATCCGAGCAGCGCAACGACAACCACCAGCGCAACGACGCCGGCTATCTTGAGCTTTCGATGGGAACGTGCGTTTTGAGACATAAGAAGCTTTCCTATAAGATGTTAATACATCAACATTTAATGCAAGCGCATTATGGACGTTCGCCGTTGATGCGTCAACAGACAAAGAATGGGTAAACAAAGGGTCACGTATGGTGCAAATTTCGCACGTACCTAGACGCTTTGATATAGTGTTGAGAACTCTTTACGTTGGAGGATGTAACCGGCATGTCCGATTCGAGCGACAGTTCTAAGCCGCGACCCAAGACCGCGGCCGTTCCACACTACACGGTGGGTGAGGAGATCATGAACTCCGTCACCCATGGTGTCGGCTGCCTGCTGGGTATCGCGGGCCTGGTGCTCCTGATCGTATTCGCTGCCCTGCGCGGCGGAGGCCCGGCCCACATGGCCGCGGCGATTGTCTATGGTGTCAGCATTATTCTCGAATACCTAGCCTCCACGCTCTACCACGCGATTCAGCCCGCGCGCGCCAAGCGCGTGTTTCGCATCATCGACCACAGCTGCATCTACCTGCTCATAGCCGGCAGCTATACGCCGTTTTGCCTCATCACGCTCGCAAACGACGGCGGCGCTGTGCTGTTCTTTGCCGTATGGGCCATCGCCATTATCGGCATCGCCCTCGAGTGCTTTATGCGCGAGCGTCAACCGCACTGGGTAAGCGGCCTGGTTTACCTGCTGATGGGCTGGCTCGTTGTCTTTAAGCTGCCCGAACTTGTGGCGCTGCTCAACCCCGTGGCACTTGCCCTGCTCGCCGTCGGCGGCGTGTGCTACACCGCGGGCGTGCCGTTCTATATCGCCAAAAACGTGCGCTACCTGCACAGTGTGTTTCACTTGTGGGTGCTCGCCGGCAGTATCTTCCAGTTCATGGCGGTGATCCTCTTCGTAATCTAGCGATCGCGCCTGCGCCCGCGGGCCCGTCCGGGCGCCCGCCGGGTGCAACTGCCCTATCCGCCATTAACGTTTTGACCTGACGTCCCGAATCTTGGAGGTTCGAGAAACTCCCGATGGACATAACCATCTCCCTTATCACCACCCTCGTTTTGACCCTCATCAACGGCTACTTCTCTATGTCTGAGATGGCGCTCACCACGGCCAAGCGCGCCGTGCTGGAGCACGAGGCCGAGGAAGGCGACAAACGCGCCGAGCGTGCCATTAAGCTAGCTGCCGACTCCGACCAGCTGCTCGCTACTATCCAGGTCGCCATCACGCTCGTGGGCTTCGCCTCGTCCGCCGTCGCCTCGACGAGTCTGTCCGACCCGCTCGCCACGTGGCTCATAAGCTTTGGCATCGCGCCCCTCTCCGCCATCGCGCGCGGCCTGGCGCCAGTCATCATCACTGTCGCGGTCGCCTTCGTGTCCATCGTGATTGGCGAGCTTGTGCCCAAGCGCATCGGCCTGGCCAATGCCGAGGGCGTGTCCAAGCAGGTCGTGGGCCCGCTTTCCGTGTTCCAAAAGATCGCCCGCCCGCTCGTGTGGCTGACTGGCGCTTGCTCCGATGGCCTGGCCCGCATCCTGCGCATCAAGAGTGCCGACGACCGCCAGAACGTCTCGGAAGAAGAGATCAAGTACATGGTCTCGGAGCAGGACGACCTGCTCGACGAGGAAAAGCGCATGATCCACGAGATCTTCGACCTGGGCGACACCGTTGCCCGCGAGGTCATGGTGCCGCGCGTGGACACCACCATGTGCGAGGACGACGAGACGGTCGCCGACGTGCTGTCCACCATGCGCCAGACCGGCTTCAGCCGCATCCCCGTCTATCACGAGGATCCCGACAACGTCGCCGGCATCGCGCACATCAAGGACCTGATCCAACCCGCGCTCGACGGCAAGGGCGACCAGCCCATTGCCGATTACCTGCGCGACGCCACCTTTGTGCCCGACACCAAGGACATCCTGCCGCTGCTGTCCGAGATGCAGACCTCTCACGACCAGATCGTGGTAGTCGTGGACGAGTACGGCGGCACGGCCGGCATCATCACCATCGAGGACATCGTCGAGGAGATCGTCGGCGAGATCGAGGACGAGTTCGACCCCGACAACAAGTATCTCACGCGCCTTTCGCGCCGCGAGTGGCTCGTTGATGGGCGTTTTTCGTGCGATGACGCGATTGAGCTTGGTTGGCCGCTCGAGGAAAGCGATGATTATGAGACCATCGCCGGCTGGATCTTGGAGCTTTGCGACTCGGTGCCCGACATCGGAGAGGTGTTTGAGGTCGCGGGGTACAAGTTTAAAGTTCAGTCGATGCGTGGCCAGCGCATCTCGCTCATTCGCGTGATCGCTCCGGCCGAAACCGATAAGAAGGATTCCGAATCTTCGGCAGAGAAGCCGGCGGCGTCGGGTGCGGGCTCTGTGGATCCGCACGATGGCGACGAGTAGGGCAAGGAAGAGTAGGGGAGAGTTATGGCAGGCCTGTTCAACATCCTTAAGGTCACCGTCAGCGAGGACAAGATCTGCGCGCATGTGCTGGTGAACCCCGGCATGCCGCTCATGACCTCGGAGGATATCGAGGCCACGGCGCGCGTGTATTACCTGGTGCCGGCGATTGCCAAGCACCTGTGCCTGGGTGATTCCGGTCGCGAGTTCCAGGACTGCATGGGCCAGACCGAGCTTTGCCACCTGCTGGAGCACGTGACGGTCGAGCTCATGAACGAGACCGGACTTGCCGGCAGCATCTCGTGCGGTCGCACGCGCGTGAGCGAGCATGACGAGCGTGTCTTTGAGATTGAGCTTTCGTGTCCCGACGATGCGCTGGCCATCGGCGCGCTGTCGTCTGCCACCTTCATGATGGATTGGGCCTACCTGCACGCCGACCAGCCTGCGCCCGACGTGGACGGTACGGTCGCGGGCCTGCGCAATCTGGTTTTGGGCATGCGCGCCGAGGCCGAGGGCAAGGATCCGCACGAGGCCGTCGCCGCCGCGAATGGCGAGGATGCTGCCGAGGCCGAGGGCGCCGACGAAGGCGAGGCTCCTGCCGACGACGATGTCGATCCCGTTGTCGATGCGGCTGCCGAGCCGGCCGCCGAGCCCCAGGGCGTTCCCAACTTTGATGACGAGCCCCAGGTGGCGATTGATACCGAGGGCGCGGTTGTCGAGAACCACGAGGCCTCCGCGGCCGTCTTTGGCGGTGCGGCGACGGTTCCGGCAGGACCTGCGCATGAGGGCGGCTTGCCCCTCGTGGACGGCGCCGGCGGGGATCCGGCTGCCACGGTTGCCATGCCCGCCATGCCGCAGGAGTAGGTTCGCTCGCTCAACACCATCATGTACCTGCATCTTTGCCGTATGCAGATGAGCGGGGCGGCAAGTGTTGCGCTGCGGGTATAATGGACAACATTCAAACGGTGGGCGCCGACGTGCCCGCAGGAGAGGAATGATCATGGGTAAGACTTTTAGCTTTGTCTCCGGTGCACTCTTTGGTGCCGCCGCCGGCGCCATCATTGGCGTTGCTCTGGCCCCGCGCTCGGGCGCCGAGACCCGCGCCATGGCTGCCGATATCGCCAACGACGCTTGGGATAACATGCGCGATACCTACGAGCACGGTGCCGAGGAGGCCCGCGCCGCGGTCAACGACTTCGGCCCGATGGTCGACGCCAAGACCGATGACCTGCGCGCCAAGGTCGACCTGGCCCGCGAGCGCATGGACCAGCTGCGCGAGCAGCTCAACGACGCCATTTCGGGCGGCAACGTGACGCCTGCCGCCGATGTCGTGGTCGAAAACGCCGTCGAGGCTGATACCGAGGCTGCGGAGCCCTCGACCGAGGCATAATGCGCGCCGGGGATTTTGTCGGCGCCAAGATCTATCGCAAGCCTATCGAGGACAAGCGCACCAAAAAGGACGGCACACCGCGCAGCCCTAAAAAGCTCGGAAAGATTCACTTTCCGGTTTTTACCCCGGGCGGTACGCGCGTGGTCGGCTTTATGGTCCGCCAGTCCGATATCGCGGGCATGATCGAGCGTCCCGACCGATTCGTAGCGCTCGACGCCATTGGTGTCTACGAGGGCGCCATTGCGGTCGATGACGTCAAGGGCACGTACGATGCCGCCGCCGCCAAGCGCCTCGACATCAACCTGGACGATTGCATCATCTGGGTCGGTATGGACGTGCGCACGGAATCAGGCGACGTCGTGGGCTATTGCTCGGACGTTGAGTTCAAGCCACGCTCGGGCATCGTGCAGGCATTCTATGTGACCGCCGGTGCTGCTTCGAGTGTTTTGGTTGGTGACACGCAGGTGCCGCCGACGATGCTGCGCGGCTATGCGGACGGCGCGATGATTGTTTCGGACGAGGTCAAGTCGCTCGGGTATTCAGGCGGTGCGGCTGCCAAGGCCGCCGAGGCCAGCGTCGTGGTGGGCGACAAGGTCAAAAAGGGCGCCAAGGTGCTCGACGACAAGGGATCGGTTGCCGTGGACAAGGGCAGTCGCGCACTGGGCAAGCAGCTCGGCAAGACGCGCGGCATGTTCAAGGCCTTTAAGGACGAATACCAAAAGGCGAGCGGAGGCTCGTCAAAAGCTACAAAATAGCGACGTACCAAATGATGGGAGGCAAGCCGGAGACCTGTTGCTCCGGCTTGCTGTGTTTATGGGGGAGGGCACATGCGCCAAAACGGATCCAACTTAAACGGGCGTTCGGGTGCGCGTCCGACGGCGCGCCGCGACCTGGGGCAGCTGCCCAGCGGTCAGCGCAAGCGTCACCGTAAGCCCGGCGCGATGTATCTCAACCATAGCCGCGGCTTTAGCGACCGCAGCGCTCGCATCGGCAACAGCCGTACGCCCCGTCGTTCGTCTCGCCTGCCCTATGCGCTCATTGCCGTGGGCTGTGCGCTCGTGCTGTTTATCGCTGCCGTCGTGGGCTACGTCAACCGCAGTGTGGACGTGGAGCTCAACGGCCAGAAGACCGCGGTGCGTGTGGGCTCTACGCTGCAGAATCTCATCGACGACCAGGAGTTGACTGACACCTACGACGCAGGCGACCTGCTGGCCGTCGATGACAGCGTGCTCAAGCGCCATGGGGGCGAAAAGCTGTCGGTGAAGGTCGACGGCAAGCGCGTGAAGCAGGGCAAATGGGATAGCCGCGAACTCGAGGGCGGCGAGAAGGTGACGGTCAAGGATGGCCGTAACACTTACGAGAAGCACGAGGTTCAGGCTACGGTTATCGAGCCCAAGCTCAAGGTCGAGGGCACGGGCGCTATCGAGTATGTGCAGACATGGGGTGTCCAGGGCCGATCCGAGGTGTGGGTTGGTGAGCAGTCAGGCAAGACGCAAGACCGCGGCGAGGTTGTGCCCGCCACCGATTGCGTTGTTGCGTGCGCCAGCGTGGCGCCCAAGGGCAACAAAAAGTACGTGGCACTGACGTTTGACGAGGGTCCGAGCGGCGCTACCAAACAGATCTTGCAGGTGCTCAAGGAAAAGGGCGTCACCGCGACGTTCTTCCTTTCGGGCGATGCGGCCGAGGCCTCGCCTGCCACGGCCAAGGCGATTGTCGACGCCGGGTGCGAGATCGGATCCAACAGCTACAGCGACGATTCGCTCAAGGGTCAGGACCGTGAGGCGGTACGCGAACAGATCACGAAAGGCACCGATGCGATTAAGTCGGCGACCGGCGTGAAGACGATGCTGTTGCGCGCCCCCTACGCCGCCTTTGACGAGCAAAATTGGATTGACTCGATGGACCTGGTGTCTGCCGTGGTCTCGTGGAATATCGACTCGGGCGACTGGTTGCTCAATGGTACCGACGAGCAGGTCTCGACGGTGCTCGACTCGGTGACGCCGGGCAATATCGTGCTGCTCACCGATAGCGACGAGTGCGCCGAGCAGACGCTCGAGGCGCTGCCGCAGATTATCGACGGCCTCGTTGCGGACGGCTACAAGATCGTGACGCTGAGCGACCTGGTCAAGACGGACACGTCGCTCAGCAAAAAGCTCACGTCACTGACGAAGGTCACCATGCCAAAGGACGCCGTGTTCCCCCAACTTGCCGAGGACGATGACACCACAGAGTAGTCATTGGGTAGTCGTTTAAGAACGTCCCCAATGACTATGTCACGGATGCGTCAGCGTTTGGTATGCCTGCAATGTGCAGCGCATAAATTCGATGCCGCAGGGCGATGCTGATGCTATAGTTACTGCGGTTAATGAGGGTCAAGAGAAAGGTTACAGGTGAAATCCAAACCTCGACCATGCAGTCGATGACCCCATGCAGGTGCTTTCTGCGCATGCACGGGGTGTAAGCGTCGAGCGGCGTGCCGCCCGCGCATGCGTATACATATCCAGAAGCCCCCGGACGCCGCACGCGCGGCCGCGTCCGGAGGAATAATGATGGGGAGCACCATTGAATTATCTGAGTGAGATGCTCAAATTGCCGGTCTTGGACGTCGACGGCGAAAAGCTCGGCGTTGTGAACGATTTTGGCATTGCTACCGGCGAAGTTTTTCCGCACGTGACGTCGCTCGCGTTCCGCGGCCCCGGCAAGACGCCGTTTATGATCAGCTGGCGCAAATGGGTCGACCGTATCGACGAGACGGGCGTACACCTTAAGTCGCCGGCCACCGAAATCCGTTTTTCGTACCTGCAGCCGACCGAGCTCCTGCTTGCCCGCGACGTGCTCAACAAGCAGATTGTCGACACGCAGGGCATGAAGGTCGTGCGCGTCAACGACATCAAGTTTTCCATGTCGGGCGAAAATCAGCTGCGCCTGCTGGGCGCCGAGGTCGGTGCCCGCGGTCTGCTACGCGCCATCAGCCCCGCGCTCGAGCATATCGTCGAAGGCTTTATGAAGCACCTGGGCAAGCCGCTCAGTGAGGACATCATCGCTTGGTCCTACATGGACCTGCTCGACCGCTCGACCAAGAATATTCAACTCTCGGTGTCGCACAAGACGCTCGGCGAGCTGCACCCTGCCGACATCGCCGACATTATCGAGCAGCTCGACCCGCGCCTACGTGCGCAGGTGTTTGCGCAGCTCGACACCGCCCAGGCCGCCGAGGCCATCTCGGAGTTCGATGACGACGAGCTTATGACCGAGATGCTCGAGGGCCTGTCCGACACCGACGCATCGTCGATGCTGGCCATGATGGACCCGGACGATGCAGCCGACCTAATCGACGAGCTCGATTACGAGAAGGCCGAGAAGCTCCTGCGCCTGATGGGCGTCAAGGAGGAGAAGGCGATTCGTAACCTGCTGGGGTATGAGGACAACACCGCTGGCCGCATCATGACCTCGGAGTTTGTCTCCCTGCCCGCCACGGCAACGGTCGGTGACGCCATCGAGGCGATTCGCGAGCTCGACGAGGACTTCGAGAGCGTCTACTACGTCTATACCGAGGATCCGAGCGGCATGCTGACCGGCGTGCTTTCGCTGCGCACGCTGATCGTAGCCGACCGCGACGCCACGCTGGGTCAGCTGGCCTATCGCGACCTGGTCTATGTGTCGCCCGACGAGGACCAGGAAGACGTAACGGACGAGATGACCAAGTACGACCTGGTCGCCATCCCTGTCTGCGACGAGAACCGTCATATCCTGGGTATCGTAACCTTCGACGACGCCATGGACGTTATCGCCGAGGAGCATCAGGAGGACCTGCAGATCGCCGGTGTCGGCTCGGGCGATAGTGCGTCGGACGACTCGACGAACGTGCTCAGCTGGTTCGTACATCGCCAGTACTGGGTTGTTGTATGGGGCATCGCGTCGTGCATCATGGCGACCGTGCTGGGAACGGCGCTCGGCTCCGCGCATCTGGTGGTGTTCCCCATGTGCGCCATGCCGCTCGTGCTGCTGGCGGCCTCGCGCATGGTGTCGTTCGTCAAGAACTACTTCCTGGAGTATGACGGTCACGACGACGAGCCCAAGCCGTATCTGGGGTTCTTCTTCCAGAGCACAGGCATGGGCCTGATTCTGTCACTCGTGACCTACCTGTGCGCCCAGCTGGTGCGCACCGCTGCGTTCCCCGATGCGCCCATGTTTGAGGAGCAACTCTTTACCGGGTGCTTTAATATCGCTGCCATCATTTGCCTGGTTGGCAACATGAGCGCCGTGATTTACCTGATGGTGCTGTTCTGGCGTGACGAGCATGACCTCAACACGTCGGGCACCGCCATGAACGTTATTGCCGTCATGATCTCGTGCGTAGCGTACTGCGCCGCTGCGGTGCTGCTCACCATGTCGGCCATTGGTTAGGTGGTCGCGTGCAAAACACGAAGCAAAAGCCGAGCACCAAGCAAAAGCTGACCATTGCCGCCATCTTTGGCGCTATGGGCCCTGGTCTGCTGGCGGCGCTTTCGGGCAATGACGCTGGCGGCATCGCCACGTATTCCAGCGCGGGCGCCAGCTATGGCTACAAGATGCTCTGGATGCTTCCCGTCATGACCGTGCTGCTTATCGTGACGCAGGAGACCGCGGCGCGCTGCGGCTGCGTCACGGGCAAGGGCCTGGCATCGCTCATTCGCGAGCGCTTTGGCGTGCGCAAGAGTGTACTTGCTATGGCGGCGCTGTTGATCGCCAACACGGCTGTGACCATTTCGGAGTTTGCGGGCATCGCCAGCGGCCTTGCTCTCTTTGGCGTACCGGCGAGCATCTCGGTGCCGTTGGTGGCGCTGCTGGTGTGGATGCTTACCATGTCGGGTAGTTTCCAGCGCATCGAGAAGATTCTGCTGCTGGTGAGCTGCGTGTTCGTGACTTATATTGTCGCCGCGTTTATGGCTGGCCCCAACTGGGGTGAGGTCGCGGTCGACCTGGTCGTGCCTAACATTCAAAATGATCCCAGCTACGTGTCGCTCGTGGTCGCAACGATCGGTACCACCATCGCGCCGTGGATGATTTTCTTGGCGCAGAACAACGTGGTCGATAAGAACGCGGGCGAGGACGATATCGTGCTGCAGCGCATCGATACCGTGAGCGGCTCGCTTGCCGCCGATGTCATTGCCGGCTTTATTATCATCACGACCGGTACGGTGTTGTTCCCGGCGGGCATTCAGATTAGCGATGCTGCCGATGCTGCCCGTGCGCTGGAGCCTATTGCGGGTCAGTGGTCCACGGTACTGTTTGCCTCGGGCCTGGTCGCGGCGAGCTTCTTGGCTGCCTGCGTGCTGCCGGGCGTTACGTCGAGCGCTATCTGCGAGGCATTTGGCTGGGAGCGCGGTGCCGACCGCAGCTGGGACGAGGCCCCGGTCTATCGCGGCATCATTACGGCCATCATCGGTATCTCTGCCGTGCTGGTGCTTATGCCCGGCGTCGATCTGTTCCAGATTATGATGACCTCACAGGTCATCAATGGCGTGCTACTGCCCGTGGTTCTGGTGTTCCAGGTGGTTATCGCAGCCGACCGTCACATTATGGGTGCCAACCGCAACGGTCGCGTGTGGAACATGCTCACTTGGGCGACTATCGCCGTGATTACGGTGCTCACGGTCGTCATGTTTGTCCTGCAAGCGATGGGCTACAGCGCTTAACGCCCACTTTTGCTTCCGAACAGGCCGCAGCGATGGGCTGCGGCCTGTTTTTTGTCTGCTATAGGGTGTTAGTTATATAGCAATGGACAAAAAATGCCAAATATGAGTACTGTTGCTTGGCTGATAGCATTTACGACCAAGAAAATAATGAACATATCTAAAAATCCGTTCATTAAAAGCGGAGCTCCAAGTCCTAAGCCGGACATTCTGGTCAACTGGAAGGGTCACGCGCTACCGCATGGGCGCCATTTTGGGTGGTTTTGCCTGCTACTAAAATGGTAACAGTACTCATATTTACCCCTTTTTGTCCACGACCTCTTGGAGCCGGCTCGAAAAGAGTGATTTTGGGTTGTTTGCTGCGGGTGTGGGCTTGGAAACAACGCTCGGGGTGGCGAGGCGCCCAGAATTCGGTCGCAAGGAGGGCGTTCCTCGGCTGTGTCAGGAGTGTCCCTAGGTGCCGGCACATAAGGAACGTCCCTAACTGCCGGAGGGGGTGTCTGCCGTGGCAGGCACCCCCTCCGGATGTGGGAAGTTTGCGCTGCAGGTTACTTGTCGCCGCCCAGCTTGTGTGGCTTGAGAGCGAGCGCATTGACGAGTGCGTCGGTGGCAGACTTGACGGCTGCCGGCTGCGGATCGTTGACGTGATCCTCGGGGTGTACGGGCAGGTCCTTCTTGACGGCATCGTGGATCAAGTTGAGGTACTCAGTCACGCCAGTGGTCGATAGGTGCGTGCCATCGCCATCGAACAGGTCGTTGCGGTTGGCACTGTATCCGTACCAGTCGATAACGCGCACGTTCTTGTAGCGCGTAGCGGCGTTGGCGATGGCCTGGTTGGTAGAGCCAACCCACGGCTGCGGACTGCGCGTGTTCACAAACACCACAATACGCTTATCTCCTGCATCGGCCATGATGGCGTCGATCTGGTCGTCGGTTACCAAGCCGTTGGTGCCCAGGGCAAAGACCACGATCTTGCCGGCAAGGTTCTGCTGGATATAGCCCTCAAATGTCGTACGGCCCGCATCAAACTGGCGGCCCTTTTCGGCATCGATATGGCTGTGCGGGAACACGCCGTCAAAGGTGTCCACGGCACGCAGCGACACGGAGTCGCCGATCATAAGCAGATCGTAGGAGCCATCGGGGAAGCCGTCGTTGTCCTTGTCGGTGTCGTCGGCCGCCTGCTGGTCGGTGGGCGCGGTGTTTTTGGCTTCCTTGTTCAGAACTTCGGCGCCCTCGCCGCTCAGCGCAGACGTCTCGGGCACAAAGACCAGGCCGCCCAGTGCAACGACCAACACGACAGCGCAGGCCGCGCAGACAGGGACGTGCGCGCGCACCCAGCCGGCGGGCGTGGTGGTGCCTTCGCGGAGCTCGGAAACGGTGCGTCCAAAGGCGCCCTTCCTAAACGGCGTCTCGATAAAGCGATAGGAGCACTCTGCCACGGCGACCACCACAAGTACCTGCAAGATGTACTGCCACCAGGGCGTATCGCTGATGTTGGCGACCGGGTTCATGAGCGGCAGCAGTGGATAGTGCCACAGGTAGATGCTGTACGAGCGCTTGCCAACCCACACGAGCGGCTCGGCGGACAGCGCGCGGGCAACCATTCCCTGGGGCTGCACGCAGGCGGCAATGACCATGAGCGTGAGGATCGAGCACAGCAGCGTGCCTCCGCGATACTGGAACGCGGTGTAGCCGTTGGTGAGCGCGACCATGGCGGCAAGGCCAACCAGGCCCACGACGCCCAACACATCGATGGATGCGGGCGAGGACCAAAAGCGCACGAGGGCGCTCGGCTGTGCCGGGGCGGTCTCGGCTGATTCGTCGGCCTTCTCGCCAGGCTTGCCCTCGGCGTTCTTGCCGTGCTTGGCGGCGTCGGCCAGGCGATTGAGCCCCAAACGACGAGCGAGACGCACCGGCGCCAGGTCGCGATCGGGGATAAAGGCCATCCAGGCACCCAGCAGCAGCGAGAACACACGGGTGTCGGTGCCGTAGTACACGCGGCTGGGGTCGGCGGCGGGGTTATAGAGCACCATCATGGCGAGGGCAGATACCGCGGCAAGGCCCAGAACCACGCGGCGCGTGTTGGGCTTGCTCACATGCATGGATACCATGGCAAACAGCAGTGGCGGCCAAATTAGGTAGAACTGTTCCTCGATGGCAAGCGACCAAAAGTGCGTGAGCGGTGAGGGGTCGCCCAGGGCATTGAAGTACGAGACGTTTTGGGCAATCTGCCACCAGTTGTTGAAGAACAGCAGCGACGGCAGGATGTCGGGGCGCATCTTGGTGAGCATCACGTGGTTAAAGATGGTACACAGCGCGCAGGTCACGAACACTACCGTTACCACGGCGGGGACCAGGCGACGGATGCGGCGAATCCAGAAGCTCTTAAGGTCGATGCGGCCGGTCTTAGCGACTTCGTTGAGCAGCAAGCGCGTGATCAGATAGCCCGAAAGCACAAAGAAGATCGTGACGCCGAGCAGGCCGCCCTGAGCCCACGTGAGGTTGAGGTGATAGAGCACCACCGCGACGACGGCAAGCGTGCGCAGGCCGTCGAGCGCAGGAATGTAGCGGGACTTGGGACGAGCAGGCGTCTGCTCCGCGGCGGGGGTGTTGGCGCGACCCGCGTTGTTGGCAGAAACGCGATGGGGGCTCGCGGTGCGTCGCGGTTCGTTGGCACGGCGTTCGCCCTTCACGCGTTCGTGCGGCGCCGGCTCGTTGCCCGTGCGGCGACGACCGCGCGAGCCCGATTGCGAGAGTTGTTCCATAAAACATCATCCAATGACGAGAATAATCAGCACGCCTTCATTGTAGCTGCCTGCTCCTGTGAATGCTTGCTGCTGGCGCAAGCTCAAGCGCGCGTCCACATCAAAGTGAACTAAAGTTAAGGGGGTGCGAGAGTGCACGATCGACGGCCGACGGTGGGCATAAGGCCCGCAGATGAGGAGGTTTCCATGGCAGATCGCGGCATCGTTGTGGTGTTCGGCAGCATGAACATGGACCTTTCGGTGGCGTGCGAGCGCATACCGCGTGCGGGCGAGACCGTCGGTGGCAGCGGGTTTATCACCAACGCCGGCGGCAAGGGCGCCAATCAGGCCGTAGCTGCCGCGCGTATGGGCGCGTGCACGCACATGATCGGCGCGGTCGGTCGCGACGCGTTCGGCGCGTCGCTCGTGGCGGGGCTCCAAGACGCCGGCGTGGACTGTGACTTTGTAGTGCATCGCGATGACGTGGAGACGGGAACGGCGACCATCATTCGCTGCGAGGGCGACAACCGCATCATCCTGTCACCGGGCGCCAACCATGCGCTTGCGGGCGGGGACGTTGCCTGCGCGCTGAGGCGTCTGGTGGTCCATGAGCTCGACGGAGACGGCAGCGAGATTGCCCCGGCTGCCGGAAGCGTCTTTATCGCCCAGGGTGAATGTGACCTTGCAGCGACGGCCGATGCGCTTGTTTGCGCTCACGAGCTGGGGTTCTATACGGTCTTTAATCCAGCGCCCGCCTGTGAGTTGCCTGCGGAGGTCTGGCCTGCGGTCGACTTGGTCTGCCCCAACGAGACCGAGTGCCAGGTGCTGACGGGTATCCTGCCCAAGGACGATGAGAGCTGCGCCGCTGCGCTCAGCGCCCTGCTTGCTAAGGGCGCCGGCGCCGCGGTCATCACGCTGGGCGGCGCCGGCTCGGTTACGCTCGGCGATGGCGGTGAGCTGCTGCGCATGCCGGCACTTTCGAGTACGGTAGTCGATACCACGGCCGCCGGCGATACGTTTATCGGCGCGTTGGCGGCGGCTCGCCTAGAGGGCTTGCCGCTCTTTGAGTGCATGGCCGCGGGTGCTCGCGCCTCGGCAGTGACGGTGTCGCGCCTGGGCGCTCAGCAATCGATTCCCACGCGCGCCGAAGTTGAACATTGGTTTAGTTAAACGATAAAGACGGAGAAGCGGAGTAGAACAATGGCAATCAAGAAGCTGATCCTTGATCTGGATATGGGTGTGGACGATGCGATGGCGCTGGCCTATGCCATCGCGAGCCCCGAGGTGGAGCTCGTGGGCATCACCACGTGCTTTGGCAACGTGCGCGTCGAGCAATCGGCGCACAACTGCCTGGCGGTGCTCGATCTGCTGGGTCGCCCCGAGGTTCCGGTGTACCTGGGTGCCGACCGTCCTCTGCAGGCGACTGAGCCCTATACGCCGCCGGCGTCCATCGCGCTCATTCACGGCAAGAACGGCATCGGCGGCGCGAGCGTGCCCGCGTCGCCCTACGAGCCGGTGGGGGCGACCTCGGCCGACGGCAACGCTGCGGTCGATTATCTGATCGATGCCGCGCGCACCTATGGTCCCGATCTGGTCTACGTAGCGACTGGCCCGCTCTCCAACCTAGCGCTCGCCCTGGAGCGCGATGCGGCGGCGATGATGTCCATCGGCCGCGTGGTCGTGATGGGCGGCGCCCTTACCGTGCCCGGTAACGTGAGCGCGGGCGCCGAGGCCAACATGGCGAGCGACCCCGAGGCAGCCGACGCGGTGCTGCGCTCGGGCCGTAAGCTCACCATGGTGGGTCTGGACGTGACGCATCGCGTGGTGCTCACACGCCGCGACATTGCCGGCTGGACGGGCTCGGGCACCATGGCGGGCTGCGCATTTGCGAGCATGGTCGAGCACTACATTGGCTCGTACGAGATGAACGCACCCTACCTGGGTGGTTGTGCGCTGCACGATCCGCTGGCCGTTGCCGTGGCGATTGACCCCACGCTCGTAGGTGCGCTCGGCTGCAACCTGCGCGTTGACCTGCTCGGCGAGTATCGTGGCCGCACCATCTGCGACGAGCGCCGCGTGGCCGACCCGGACAAGAGCGCCCTTGTGGCGCTAACCGTGGACGCCCCGCGCTTCCTCGCGGAGTTCAAGGCACGCTTGGCTCACGTCTTGGGCTAAGTGCTTCCTACACCCCGTCTCAAGTAGCTAATTTGGGACGGGGCTTTTTTAACTACCCCTTGAGGTAAATTAGCTAAATTGCTTCGTTCCAAATGAGTGCATAATTGCGTAATATATAGAATTAGCTGCTATAAACAGACTAAACACCGTTTACAGCCTAAAAGCGACCGTTAACCAAATACTTGGCCTTGTCTGGAATTGTCTGTGTTTGCATGGACGGGATGGTCTGCCGATATTGACGTATCGGCGCAGAAGCGGAGGCAGCATGAAAGAGTATTTTGGCATCGACGTGGGCGGCACGGCAGTTAAGTGGGCCGTGCTGGGCGAGGATTTTTCCATCCGCGAGCGCGGCAGCCTGCCGACCGATTTTGCTACGGCAGACGAAGCGGTCGAGGCCCTGACCGGTCTTATCGAGCCGTATCGCGATCGCGTGTCCGCCGTGGGCGTGAGTGCACCCGGCGGCATCTATGAGGATGACGCGGACGGCACCATCCATCGCGGCGGCGCGCTTACCTACATGGACGGCTGTCCGCTGGGAAAGTTGCTGAGCGAGCGGTTTGACATGCCGGTGGCGGTCAACAACGACGGAAAATGCTGCGCGCTCGGCGAGTACGCAGCGGGCGCCCTTCGCGGATGCCGCGCTGGCGTCGTGCTCGCTATCGGCACCGGCATCGGCGGCGGCATCGTTATCGATGGTCGCGTGCTTCGCGGCGCACATGGCTTTGCGGGCGAGTTTAGCTTTCTGCGCAACGATGTGACACAGCCGGCATCGGGGGACAGAATGTTTTCGAGCACAGGCGGCTGGCGTGCGCTGCGCGATCTCGTCGTGGCCGAGAAGGACTTACCTGCCGATGGCACGGTGGACGGGCGCCGCGTTTTTGAGTGGGTTGAGGCTGGCGATGAGGCGGCGAAGCGCGCGCTTGACCGCTATGCGCGCACGTTCAACGCCATGCTCGTAAACCTACAGGCGGTGCTCGATCCCGAGGTGTTTGTGATTGCGGGCGGCATTTCGTGCCACCCCGAACTTATCGACGCGCTTCGCGACCAGATGCCCGCGGCGCTTGAGGGCTATGAGGGCATTCTCGCCGGCATCCCTGTACCGCAGGTCAAGGCGGCAGAGCTTGGCAACGACGCCAACCTATACGGCGCCGTGCAGGAAGCCATGCGCCTTTGCGAATAAAGCGATCAATTTGGGACGGGCTATTATTTTGGCTCTGTTAGACCAGGATTGACATGCCGACCTGCCGGCTAACTCGCCGTCTCCCCGTCGGGCGCCGGCATCTTGACCCTCATCTCGAACGGCATCCCGCCCTCCCGGACGAGCGC
>DBGDDN010000049.1:0-19933 GCA_048343195.1 Collinsella sp. | reverse complement strand
AGGTCAGGGGTTCGATCCCCCTCGTCTCCACCCGAGCATTGAATGAGGCTCCAACGCAAGTTGGGGCCTTTTTTCATATTGGCACACAAGGTCAAAGGCGGCACCATGATCCTCCTGGTCGACAAGATCGTGCGTTGAACGGTCGCCGTGTGCATGGTACTATTTCACCACGTGGTGCAAGATAGGGATCTGTTCTATTGGCCTCTATCGTACACGCCATTTTATAGGGGCTCTTGGCGCAACGGTTAGCGCAGGGGACTCATAATCCCTGGGTTCTGGGTTCGAATCCCGGAGGGCCCACCAGAGAATCGAGGGGCCGGGCAAATAGCCCGGCTTCTTTTTGCCATAGTTCCCACTCCATATGCCTGCCAAATTGCTTTGATAAACGTTTGCAGTTCAAATCAACGTAAAAGATTATGCTGGTTGACAAGAACCATTTCAAAACTATGCCGGATTACGGGGCTGGACCCGGACCGGCCGTCCATACCCTGCATTTCACGGAATGCGCAAGCCGTCTACCTGCGGTTTTGATTTTACCGATTACGGCATGCTCGGGGGTTCCCGGCCTGGCCCCGTAAACCGGCATGGTTTTGAAATCGCCGGGTGGGCGGGAGCGCGATTGGCCCCGGTAATGGGCCTGGCGCCAGCGGGACGGCCGTTGGGCGAATGGCGCCCCGCGCCGCGGCGGCGAAAGTTTTTCCAAAATTGTCCTTGCATCGCCGTCCGAGTTCCCGTATAGTACTTCTTCGCACGGGGGCGTAGCTCAGCTGGGAGAGCGCTTGACTGGCAGTCAAGAGGTCAGGGGTTCGATCCCCCTCGTCTCCACCCGAGCATTGAATGAGGCTCCAACGCAAGTTGGGGCCTTTTTTCATATAGGCACACAAGGTCAAAGGCGGCACCATGATCCTCCTGGTCGACAAGATCGAAAAAAGCTTCGGCGCGCGCGTCCTCTTTAGCGGCGCATCCTTCCAGATCAACCCCGGCGAGCGCTTCGCGCTCGTGGGCCCCAACGGCGCCGGCAAAACCACCATGCTCAAGATCATCATGGGCATCGACAGCCCAGACGCCGGCCAGGTCCAGTACGCAAAGGACTGCCAGGTGGGCTACCTAGAGCAGGAAACCAACCTGGAGCAAAAGAACACCACCATCCTTGCCGAGGTCATGGCCGCCGCAAAGGAAATCCGCCGCATGGGCGAGCGCGCTAACGAGCTGCAGGCCCAGATCACCGAGCTCTCCGAGCAGGGCAAGGACGTCGACGCCCTCCTTAACGAGTACGGCCAAGTCCAGGACCGCTTTGAGCATCTGGGCGGCTACGAGCTCGAGAGCAACGCCCGCAAGATTCTGTCCGGCCTGGGCTTTAAGGTCACCGACTTTGAGCGCCCGTGCTCCGAGTTCTCCGGCGGCTGGCAGATGCGCATCGCGCTGGCAAAGCTCTTCTTGCGTCATCCCGACTTGCTGCTTCTGGACGAGCCCACCAACCATCTGGACCTCGAGAGCGTCCAGTGGCTGCGCGGCTTTATCGCCAACTACGACGGCGCCGTCCTCATCGTCAGTCACGACCGCGCCTTTATGGACGCCTGCGTCGACCACGTCGCCGCGCTCGAGAACCGCCGCGTGACCACCTACACCGGCAACTATAGCAGCTACCTTAAGCAGCGTGAGGACAACCTGGAGCAGATGCGTGCCAAGCGCGCCGCCCAGGAGCGCGATATCGCCCACATGCAGGTCTTTGTCGACAAGTTCCGCTACAAGCCCACCAAGGCCGCCCAGGCGCAGGAGCGCATCCGCAAGATCGAGCAGATCAAAAAGGAGCTCGTCATCCTGCCCGAGGGCCACAAGCACATCGACTTTAAGTTCCCCGACCCGCCGCGCTCGGGCGACATGGTCGTGGGCCTGGAGGGCGTGTCCAAGTCCTACGGCAACAAGCACATCTACAGCGGCATCGACCTCAAACTCTACCGCGGCGAGCACGTGGCGCTCGTCGGCCCCAACGGCGCCGGCAAGTCCACCCTCATGAAGATCCTCGCCGGCCTGGAGCCGCCCACTACCGGCACCCGCGACCTGGGCACCAACGTGGGCGTGGCCTATTACGCCCAGCACGCGCTTGAGGGTATGACCGAGTCCAACACCGTCCTGCAAGAGATCGACACCGTTACGCCCAAGTGGACCGTGCCGCAGCAGCGCAGCCTGCTGGGTGCCTTCCTGTTTAGCGACAACGACGCAATCGAAAAGCAGGTCCGCGTCCTTTCCGGCGGTGAAAAGGCGCGTCTGGCCCTGGCCAAGATGCTCGTGGCCCCCGAGGCACTCCTGTGCCTGGACGAGCCCACCAACCACCTGGACATCGACTCGGTGGATATGCTCGAAAACGCCCTGCAAAACTTCCCCGGTACCATCGTGCTGATCAGCCACGACGAGCACCTGGTACGCGCCGTGGCCAACCGTATCATCGACATCCGCGACGGCAAGGTCACGGTCTACGACGGCGACTACGACTACTACCTCTACAAACGCGAGGACCTCGCAGCCCGCGCCGCCGCCGAGGCAGTTGGGGAGAGCACACCGGCCGCGACCAAGGCAGCCAAGTCGACCAGTTCCACCCAGCCCAGCGTCGCCGCCCCCAAGCCGGCCGAGGGCAAAAAGACCAAGGAGCAAAAGCGCGCCGAGGCCCAGGCCCGCGCCGCGCTCAACAAAAAGCTCAAGGGCGTGCGCAACCAGCTTAAAAAGATCGAAGCGGAGCTCGACAAAAAGCGAGCCCGCTATGACGAGCTTATGGAATTGATGGCAAGCGAAGAGCTTTATGCCGATCAGGATAAGTTCAACGCCGCACTGGGGGAATATAACGGCCTTAAGCAAGAGCTGCCCAAGCTCGAGGACGAATGGCTCGAGCTTTCCACCCAGATCGAAGAGGAGACCGCGCGTGAACTCTCGTAAGGCCGCTGCCGTGGCGATGAGCATCATCGCCATCGCGTGCCGCATCTGCGGCATCTTTATGAGCGCGATGACCGTACTGCTGTGCTTTAGCGGCCTGACCGCCAAGCTGCAGATCGTCGGCTTTGTCGTCGAGCTTTCTCGCGCGCTGCCGAGTGCCATCGCCGGCTACGGCGTTATCACCTCGCCCTTTGGCGGTGTGTTCCGCCTGGATTACGCCATCGTTGCCGTCATCCTGTTTGTGGCCGACTACCTGCTCACGCGCGCCTCGCGCCGCGTCCGCTAGGGGAGTGCCATGTCCAACAGCTACTTTATGAACCTGCTTGCCAGCGCCGTTACCGTCATCGTGGGCATTGTCATCCACGAAAGCGCACATGCCGCCGCGGCCTGGGCGCTCGGCGACAAGACGGCCCGCTCCCGTGGCCGCGTCTCGATCAACCCGCTCAACCACATCGACCCATTTGGCACCATTCTCCTGCCGCTGCTTATGCTCGCGGCCGGCGGCCCGGTGTTCGCCTTCGCCAAGCCCGTGCCTGTGTACCTCAACAACCTCAAGCACCCCAAGCGCGACGAGGTCCTGGTGAGCGTGGCCGGCCCCGCATCGAATATCGCATTGGCATGCCTGGCCGCAGCCCTCATGCATGCAGCCTATGGCAGCCTCTATGCCAGCATGTCCTTTGCCGTGGCCTCCCAAATCATGAACTTCGGCGCCGCCTTTATCGTGGTTAACCTGTCGCTTGCGTTCTTTAACCTCATCCCAATCCCGCCGCTCGACGGCTCGTCGATCATCGTGCCGTTCCTCAAAGGCAAGGCGCTCACCAACTACTACCGTCTGCAGCAATACGCCATGCCCATACTCATCATTGTGCTGTATCTGCTGCCCATGTGGACTGGCATCGATGTGATCGGCCGCTATTTCGACGTTACCGTGTATCCGCTGGCCGAGTGGCTGCTCAACTTCGCAATCGCCGGCATCTAAGGTAAACTTACAGGTCGACCGTGCAAAACGGTCGCAACATGCACCCAAACCGCGCCGCGAAGGCGCCGTCAAAGGAGGTCGAAGATGTCGTATCGCGTGTCGACACAGGTCTACAGCGGACCGTTCGACCTGCTGCTGCAGCTGGTAACCCGCCAAAAAGTTGATATCGGCGCCATCTCGATCAGCGAGGTGGTCGAGCAATACCTGGCCGAGGTCGAGCGCATCGAGGCGCTGGACCTGGACGTAGCGAGCGACTTTTTGCTGGTCGCGGCAACCCTTCTGGACATCAAGGCCGCCTCGCTGGTGCCCCAGGAAACCCCGCGCAAGTCCGACGACGATGACGAGGACGATGAAGACCTCGAGGAGCTTAGCGCGCTCGACGGCGATGCCCTGCGCGAGGTCCTGATCCAGCGCCTGATTGCCTACAAGCAGTTTAAGGGCGCGGCGGCAGCCCTTGGCGCGCGCATGCAGGCCGAGAGCCGCATGCATCCGCGCGTGGCCGGCCCCGACCCCGAGTTTCTGGGCCTTATGCCCGACTACCTGGCCGGCATTACCCTGCGCGGCCTCGCCGTCATCTGCGCCGACCTTGACGGCAAGCGCCAGACCTTCCTGCTGGAGGCCGAGCACGTGGCGCCGCATCGCGTGCCGCTCGACCTGACGGTGGCCTCCGTCGACCGCTTTACCATGGCGCACCAAACCTGCACCTTCCGCGAGCTGCTGGACGGCGACGCCACCACCGAGCAGCTCGTCGTCACCTTCCTGGCCATGCTCGAGCTCGCCAAACGCGGCTCGCTCACGCTGAGCCAGGACGAGATCTTTGGAACCATTCAAATCAACCGCGTCGAGGGCGCCGAGGCATACGTGCCCGGCGAGGGCCCCGAGCTCACCGAATAGGAGCGACCAACCATGTCAACCCTTTCCACGCTGGAGGCAAACAGCCTCAAAGGCGCCCTCGAGGCGCTGCTGCTGGTGTCGAGCGACCCCGTGAGCGCACCCGCGCTGGCAGGTGCGCTGGATATCGCCCCGGGCGAGTGCGCGTCGCTTTTGGCCGAGCTCAAGGTAGAGTACGAGGAGGCCAACCGCGGTTTTCAGCTCCGCGAGGTCGCCGGTGGCTGGCGCCTGTTTACGCATCCCGCCTATCACGACGTGGTCGAGGCCTACGTGCTGAGCTGGGACACGCAAAAGCTGTCGCAGGCGGCGCTTGAGACCCTAGCCGTCATCGCCTACCACCAGCCCGTCACGCGCGAGGTTGTTAAGGGCATCCGCGGCGTCAACTCCGACGGCGTCATCGCGTCGCTCGTGGATAAGGGCCTGGTGCGCGAGCTCGGTCGCGACCCCGAGCGCGGTCAGGCCATCATCTACGGCACGACCAACGCCTTCTTGGAAAAGTTCGGCCTACGCTCCACCCGCGACCTGCCCGATCTAGAACAGTTTGCCCCCGACGAGCAGTCGCGCCAGTTTATCCGCGAGCGCCTGAGCGGCCGCAGCATTCAGTCCACGCTTGAGGAGCAGGCCGAGGACCTGGACGAAGAGCGCGAACTGATCGATACCGATGTTGAAGATGTTGAGGCAGTCGAGGACTTGGAGACTCTGGTCGTCGACGAGACCTCGGAGGATTTGAATGACGAGGACTAACGAAGTAGGGGAGACGCGCGCCATGGGCAACGCAGTACCCGCAACCGACGCCCAGCCCGTCTATCCGCACACCATGCGCCTGCAGCGCTTTTTGGCGCGCGCGGGCGTGGCGAGCCGCCGCGGCTCGGAGGACCTGATGACCGCCGGACGCGTGACCGTCAACGGTCAGGTCGCGACCGAGCTGGGCACCAAGGTCGACGTCGACCGCGACCATATCGAGGTCGACGGCATGCCCGTCAAGCTCAACCAGGGCGCCGTGTACTTGATGCTCTACAAGCCGACCGGCTACCTCACCACCATGAGCGACCCGCAGGAGCGCCCCTGCGTGGCCGACCTGGTACCGCGCAACCGCTTTCCGGGGCTCTTCCCGGTGGGCCGCCTGGACCGCGACACCACGGGCCTTTTGCTCTTTACCACCGACGGTGATCTGTCGCAGGACCTGCTGCACCCCAGCAAGCACGTCTACAAGACCTATCAGGCGCTCGTGGACGGCCACCTGACCGATCGCGACTTAGAACCGCTCCGCCGCGGCATCGAGCTCGACGACGGCCTGTGCCAGCCGGCGATCTGCCGCGTCATTACCGCGCGCGAGGCCGAGGCCGTGGCTCCGCAAGGCGTCAAGCCCGGCACCACCGCCGTGGAGGTCATCATCCGCGAGGGTCGCAAGAATCAGGTCAAGCGCATGCTGAGCAAGATCCACCACCCGGTGATCCGCCTGCACCGCTGTAACTTTGCCGGCCTGGAGCTCAAGGACGTGGCCAAAGGCTCGTGGCGCGAGCTCACCGAGCGCGAGGTACAAATCCTCAAAAGCGGTGGCATCCCTCCCAAGCAGGCCAGCGCCATACGCGGCGGCAAGCCCCAAGACACGCCCGCCAGCCGCACGCGTCACCACGGCAGCCACGGCTCCGCACCCAAGCGCAACACCTACCGCGAGCGCTACACCGGCTAGGCAACCCGCCGCGCCCCAACGCCCGCGAACCATACCAGCACGTCAATCATCGAAAGGAAGCATTGCATGATCGTCGCCATCGACGGCCCCGCCGGTTCCGGCAAGTCCACCATCGCCAAGGAGATCGCCCGCCAGCTGGGCTTTAACAAGCTCGACACGGGCGCCATGTATCGCGCAGTCACCTTCGCCGCGCTCGACCGCGGCATCGATCTGGACGACGAGGCGGCAATCGACGCCCTCGCCGAGCAGATCGAAATTCGCTTTACCAACGGCACCGGCGAGGATACGCGCCTGACCATTGACGGCCAGGACGCTTCGGCCGCCATCCGCACCCCACAGGTGGACGCCAACGTCTCCAAGGTCTCGGCCTATCCGGGCGTGCGCGCCGCCATGCTCATCCATCAGCGCCGCGCCGCCGAGGACCGCGATATCGTGGCCGAGGGTCGCGACATCGGCACCGTCGTGTTCCCTAACGCGCAAGTCAAGGTCTTCCTGACCGCCGACCCGCGCGAGCGCGCCCGCCGCCGCGTGCTGCAGCGTCACCAAAACGACGCCCAGCCGCTCACGTCCGAGCAGCTCGAGGCCGAGGTCGACGAGACCCTCGACGCCCTTAAGCAGCGCGACAAGCTCGACAGCAGCCGCGAGGTCGCCCCACTCGTGCCCGCCGAGGACGCCGTGCACGTTGACTCCACCGCCCACACCATCGATGAGGTCGTCTCGATAATCGAGGACCTCATCAACCAAAGGAGGTAGCCCATGCGCCTGTTTAAGCAGACGCCCGAGGACTATTACAACGCCCCGTATGCCGAGTTTCCCGCGCTCATCCGCGGCACCGTCTTCGTGGTCATGGCAATCCTTTGGGCTTTCTCCAAGCTCATGTGGCGCTGGAAGGTCGAGGACGCCGATCTGCTGTTTGAGCGCCAGGAAGGCCGCGGCAGCGTGGTCATCTGCAACCACACCTCGATGGCCGAGCTCTTGGCCGTGGAGACGGCGCTGTTCTTTGGGGGCCGCCGCATTCGTCCCATCTTTAAGTCCGAGTTCGCCAAGAGCAAGATTGTGCGCTGGGCCTTTAGCCGCGTAGGCGGCATCCCCGTGGAGCGTGGTACTGCCGATATGAAGTGCCTGCGCGCCGCCCAGCATGCGCTGCAGCGCGGCGAGGACGTTCTGATCTTCCCCGAGGGCACGCGCATCCGCTCGCGCGAGATCAAGCCCGAGGTCCACGGCGGTTTTGCGCTCATCGCTCAGATGGGCAAGGCGCCCGTTAACCCGCTCGCCATCTGCGGCTGGTCCGACATCACGCCCTCGGGCAAAAAGATCATGCGTCCCAAGAAGTGCTGGATCCGCGCCGGCAAGGCCGTCTCGCTTTCCGACGCACCGGCTGGTCTTAAGCGCACGGAGCGCCTGGAATGGTTTGAGTCCGAGGCCATGAACCGCGTCTACGCCATGCGAGACGAGCTGTGCGCCGAGCATCCGGGCAGGTTCTAGCCATGAGCGAGAACGTGACGAACACCACCGCGACTGTGTCCGGCCAGGCAACCGCGCCTACCATCGAGATCGCCGCCCACGCCGGCACTTGCTACGGCGTACAGCGTGCGCTCGATATGGCGCTGGCCGCTGCGCCGCAGGCAGAGGAGTGCACTCAAGTTCACACCTTGGGGCCGCTCATCCATAACCCCATCGTGGTGCGCGAGCTTGCTGAGGCAGGCGTCGGTCTGGCCGACACCTTGGACGACGCCGCAACCGGCACCGTGATCATCCGCGCCCACGGCGTGGTGCCGCAGGTAATCGATGCTGCCCGCAAGCGCGACCTTACCGTGGTCGACGCCACCTGCCCCTACGTGAAGAAGGTCCATGTGGCAGCCGAGCGCCTGGTGCGCGAGGGCTACCGCGTGATCGTCGTGGGCGAGCCAGGCCACCCCGAGGTCGAGGGCATTCTGGGCCACGCCGGCAATGATGCGCAGGTCGTGAGCTGTGCCGCCGACGCCGATGCCCTGTCGCTCAAGGGCAAGGTGGGCCTCGTTGTGCAGACCACTCAGACCGCGCAGAACCTCGCCGAAGTCGTGGCCGCTATCACCCCGCGCGTGCAGGAGTTGCGTGTGATCAACACCATCTGCGCCGCCACGAGTGAGCGTCAACAGGCAGCAGCCACACTTGCCAACCGCTGCGACTGCATGGTCGTCGTGGGTGGCAAGAACTCGGGCAACACCCGCCGCCTGGCGCAAATTTGCGCAGACGCCTGCGAGCGCACGTATCACATCGAGGAAGCTTCCGAGCTCCAGGCCGCTTGGTTTGCCGAGGCGCGCCACATCGGCATCACCGCTGGAGCCTCCACCCCACAAGAACACATCGAACGCGCCGTCGCGCGCATCAAGGAGCTTTGCCGCTAACCATGGACCAGACCGTACCCGCATACGCCGCCGAGGTGGCCGATTACGGGCGCAGCCGCGACCCCGAGCCGGGTGAGGGCGCGCTCGTTAAGAATGTGCGTCCCGAATCGCCCGCATGGGATGTGGGTATCGAGCCGGGCATGCGCGTGCTCACGGTCAACGGTGAGGCGCTCACCGACATGATCGTATGGCTTTGGGAGGCCGACGACGACACCGTTGATTTGGAGGTATTCGACCCGCGCGACGGCACCGTCACCCCCGTCGAGCTCGACCGCTTCCCGGGCGAGGACTGGGGTTTGGAGTTCGATGGCCCCATCTTCGACGGCATGCGTACCTGCGTAAACGCCTGCGTGTTCTGCTTTATGACCATGTTGCCCAAGGGCGGCCGCTCCACGCTCTATATTCGCGACGACGACTACCGCCTGAGCTTTTTGCAGGGCAACTTTGTCACGCTTACGAACCTCACCGATGAGGACGTGCAAAACGTCATCCAACGCAACATGAGCCCCATGAACGTGTCGGTCCACGCCGTGAGCCCCGATGTCCGCCGACGCATGATGGGCCGCAACGCCCAGCGCGGCATGGATGTGCTCGAGGCCATCATGGCCGCCGGCATCGAGATTCACGCGCAGATCGTGTTGTGCCCCGGCATGAACGACGGCGAGGAGCTGGAAAAGACCCTGCGCTTTTGCGAGGAGCACGAGCAAATCACAAGCCTGGGCATTGTGCCGCTCGGTTTTACCAAGCATCAGAACCGTTTTAGCTGGTCCTACAGCGACAAGCCCGAGCTAGCGCGCGAGACCATTGCCATGATCCGTCCCTACCAGGATCGTGCCTACGAACGCTTTGGCCGCCACACCTTCCAGATGAGCGACGAGTTCTATCTGGACGCCGGCATCGATCCTCCCGAGGCAGACTTTTACGACGGGTACCCGCAGTACTACGACGGCATTGGCATGATCCGCTCGTATCTGGACGAGACCGACGACGTGCTGGCTACCGACGCCGAGCGTCTGGCCCGCGTCCGCGAGGCCGTCGCCGCCCGCAACCAGCGGCTTCTGTGTCTCTCGGGCGCCAGCGCACGCGACACGGTGGCCCGCTTTGTGGAGTCGCCCCAGGGACTCGCCGGCACCGTCACAGCCATCAAGAACCGCTACTTTGGCGGCAACGTGGACGTGACCGGCCTCATCGTCGCGTGTGACATTCTGGAGCAGCTGCCGCAGAACCTCTCGGGGGTTATGCTCTTTGTGCCTAAGCTCATGTTCAACGCTGACGGCATGACGCTTGACGAGTATCATCGTGACGATTTACTCGCAAGCCTTACCAGTCGCGGCGCCGAGGTTCATGTGGTATCGACCATGCCGCATGAGCTGCTCGATACCCTGGAGCATATCCTTGGCATTGTGCCCGCAGACTCTAACACTTCCACTGACCCTACCCATTAAAGGAGAGCAGATGAAACCTATCGTCGCCGTCGTCGGACGCCCCAACGTGGGCAAGTCCACGCTCGTTAACCGCCTGGCCCAGACCTCGGACGCCATCGTCCACGAGTCCCGCGGCGTCACGCGCGACCGCTCGTATCACACGGCCGATTGGAACGGCCGCGAGTTCACCATCGTCGACACGGGCGGCATCGAACCGCTCAAGAGCGATGACGTGTTTGCCACATCCATCCGCGACCAGGCCCTCGCCGCCGCCGAGGAAGCCGCCGTCATCCTATTTGTGGTCGACGGCCGCACCGGCGTTACCGAGGAGGACGAGTCGGTCGCCCGCATGCTCAAGCGCTGCGACAAGCCGGTCTTTCTGCTGGTGAACAAGCTCGACAACCCCGATCGCGAGAACGACAGCATCTGGGAGTTCTATTCGCTCGGTATCGGCGAGCCCACGCCGCTCTCGGCCCTGCACGGCCACGGCACGGGCGACCTGCTCGACGACATCGTGGCCCTGCTTCCCGAGGAAGAGGACGAAGTCGCCGATGAGTTCCCCGACGCGCTGAACGTCGCCATCATCGGCCGCCCCAACGCCGGTAAGTCGTCGCTGTTCAACCGCATCCTGGGCGCCGACCGCTCTATCGTGTCCAACATTGCCGGCACGACGCGCGACGCCATCGACACCGTCGTGGAGCGTAACGGCAAGCACTACCGCATGGTCGACACCGCGGGCATTCGCAAGAAGAGCACCGTGTACGAGAACATCGAGTACTACTCCATGGTCCGCGGCCTGCGCGCCATCGACCGCGCCGACGTGGCGCTGCTCGTCGTCGACGCCTCCGTGGGCGTTACCGAGCAGGACCAGAAGGTCATGGGTCTTGCCATCGAGCGCGGCTGCGCCATCGTTGTGCTGCTCAACAAGTGGGATCTGCTCGACGACGACCGTAAACGCGAGGCCTGCATGGAGACCATCGACCGCCGTCTGGGCGTCATGGCTCCCTGGGCCCAGTACCTGCGCATCTCTGCCCTCACTGGCCGCAGCGTCGAGAAGATCTGGGCGATGGTCGACGCCGCCGAAAAGACGCGCTCGCAAAAGATCAGCACCTCGCGCCTCAACACGTTCCTCACCGACCTGCGCGAGTTCGGTCATACCGTGGTGGACGGCAAGCGCCGCCTGCGCATGCACTACGTGACCCAGACGGGCGTCAACCCGCCGACGTTCACGTTCTTCGTCAACCACAGCGATCTGGTCAACGACACCTATCAGCGCTACGTCGAAAACCGCATGCGCTCGACCTTCGACTTTGCCGGCACACCCATTCGACTCTTCTTTAGGAAGAAGGAGCAAAAGGATGCATAATCCGATTCTTCTGACCGCCATCTGCGCCGTGGTCTCGTTCTTTATCGGGGCGATTCCGTTTGGTCTGATCCTGGGCCGCGTGTTCAACCACACGGACATTCGTAAGGCGGGCTCCGGCAACATCGGCACCACCAACGCCCTGCGCGTGGCCGGCCCCAAGGTGGCCGCGCTCACGCTGCTGCTCGACTGCCTTAAGGGCGCCATCTGCGTCCTTATCGCGCGTCCGCTCATTGCCGACTTGGGCTATGGCTTCCCCGTGAGCATTATGGCCCCCGGTGCCGCCGGCGACTGGATGCTCGGCGTCATCTGCCTGGCAGCCGTGTGGGGGCATATCTTCTCGCCCTACCTTAACTTCCATGGCGGCAAGGGTATCGCAGTTGGTCTGGGCGTCATCCTCGCCTGGTACTGGCCTATTGGCCTGTCGCTGCTCGGCATGTTTATCGTGGCCGTCGCCATAACCAAGTACGTGTCGGTGGGCTCGCTAGCCGCTGCCATCGGTCTTCCCATCGCTGCTTGCGCGGTCTTTCCGTACAGCAGCCTGGGCCTCAAGTTCTGCATGGCGCTGATCGGAATCACCGTGGTGTGGGCCCATCGCTCGAATATCCATAAGCTCATGGCCGGTAAGGAGTCCAAGCTCTCGTTTACCAAGCGCGTCACCGAGCCCGACGATAAGTAGGAGAGAGTCATGAATGTTGCGCTGATTGGCTCCGGCTCCTGGGGAACCGCCGTCGCCGGCCTTGCCGCCGCGCGAGCCGAGCGCGTGACCATGTGGGCCCATAGCGAGCAGACGGCCGCCGGCATCAATGGCGAGCACCGCAACCCCCGCTACCTTGTGGGCTACGAGCTGCCCGGCAACGTCGTCGCCACCACGGACCTGTCGCAGGCGCTCAACGGCGCCGAGGCCATCATCTTTGCCGTTCCTTCGACGCACCTTCGCAGCGTGTGCCACCAGGCGGCGCCCTTTATCGACGCCGATACCCCGGCGCTCTGCCTCACCAAGGGCATTGAGCCCGAGTCTGGCCTGCTCATGAGCGAGGTCATCGCCAGCGAGATCGGCAACGAGTCGCGCGTGGCGGCGCTCTCGGGCCCCAACCATGCTGAGGAAATCTGCCGCGGTGGACTTTCTGCCGCCGTCATCGCCAGCGAAGATCCGCAGATAGGGGAGACCTTTAAGGACCTGCTCCTGTCCACGGCCTTCCGCATCTACCTGTCACAGGACATGACCGGCGTCGAGGTTTGCGGCGCCATGAAAAATGTCATCGCGATCGTGTGTGGCATCTCCGCCGGTACCGGTGCGGGCGACAACACGCTCGCCCTTATCATGACGCGCGGCCTGGCCGAGATCAGCCGTCTGGTGCATGCCCGCGGCGGGCAGGCTATGACCTGCATGGGACTTGCCGGCATGGGTGACCTCATCGCCACCTGCACCTCGGAGCATTCGCGCAACCGCACCTTTGGCTACGAGTTTGCCCACGGCGTGTCGCTCGACGAGTATCAGGAGCGCACGCATATGGTTGTCGAGGGCGCCGTCGCGGCCCGCAGCGTCAGCGAACTTGCCCGTTCACTGGGCGTAGACATTCCGCTCACCTTTGCCGTGGAGCAAACGCTCTACAACGGTGTTACTTTGGATAGGGCGCTCGAGATTCTTACCGATCGCGTCCCTTCTCAAGAGTTCTACGGACTCACCGACTAGCGCAGAAAGGCTTCTACCATGGGTTCCATCAAAATCGCTCCGTCCGTCCTTTCGGCCGATATGGCCAACCTCAAGGGCGAGCTCGACAAGATCGCCGGTGCCGACTACGTGCACTTCGACGTTATGGACGGTCACTTTACCGGCAACCTCACCTTTGGCGTCGACATCCTCAAGGCCGTCAAGCGCTCCACCGATGTACCGGTCGACGCGCACCTGATGGTGTCGAACCCCGACGAGACGGTCGATTGGTACACCGACGCCGGTGCCGATATGATCACCGTCCACTACGAGGCTTCCACGCACCTGCACCGCACGCTCACCCATCTGCAGCAGCGCGGCGTCAAGGCCGGCGTTGTGCTCAACCCCGCCACCCCCGTGTGCGTGCTCGAGAGCATCATCGACGTCGTCGATATGGTGCTGCTGATGAGCGTGAACCCCGGCTTTGGCGGCCAGAGCTTTATCCCGGGCACTATCGCCAAACTGCACGAGCTCAAGGCCATGTGCGAGCGCCACGGCGTGTCGCCCATGATCGAGGTCGACGGCGGCATTTCTTCCAAGAACATTGCCGAGGTCGTCAAGGCTGGTGCCAACGTTCTCGTGGCCGGCTCCGCCGTATTTAAGTCCGAAGATCCCGCCGCCGAGGTTGCGCTGCTGCAGAAGCTGGGCAATGAGGCCGCACAGGAGGCATAAACCCTTATGACCGCAGGTCAAAACCGCATACCTGTGAATCTTGACTACGCCGCCTCGACGCCCATGCGCGCCGAGGCGCTCCTTGCGCAGCGCGAATATGACGACAGCGAGCTTGCCGGCGTCAACCCCAACTCGCTGCACTCGCTCGGCCGCAAGGCCGCCGCGCGCCTGGAGGTTGCCCGTCGCGAGATCGCCCATAGCTTTGGCGCACGCGTCCGCCCGTCCGAGATTGTTCTGACCAACGGCGGCACCGAAGCCAACCAGCTGGCGCTGCTCGGTCTTGCCGAGGGCGCTCGTCAGCGCAACCGCAAGCGCAACCGCGTGATCGTATCTGCCATCGAGCACGATTCGATTCTAGACAACCTGCCGCTGCTGCGCGCCGCCGGCTTTACCGTCGACCTGGTGCAGCCCTGCCGCGCGGGCTATATTGAGCCTGCCACGCTTGTCGAGCTGCTAGGCGACGACGTGGCGCTCGTGAGCATCATGGTCGCCAACAACGAGACCGGCGTGGTGCAGCCCATCCGCGAGCTGGCCGCCGCCGCACATGCTGCCGGCGCCCTGTTCCACTCCGATGCCATCCAGGGCTATCTGCATATTCCGCTCGATGTCACCGAGCTGGGCGTCGATGCCATGTCCGTTGCTGCCCACAAGATTGGCGGTCCCGTGGCATCCGGCGCGCTTTACGTTAAGACCCGCACGCCGCTGCGCCCCCGCATCTTTGGCGGCGGACAGGAAGCCGGACGTCGCGCCGGCACGCAGGACCTGCGCACGCAGCTGGCCTTTGCCGCTGCCGCTCGCACGCTGGCTCCCCATGTGGCTCAGGAGCGCGAGAAGCTGCAAACCCTTTCCAACAAGCTCTACGCCATGCTTACGGCCCATCCGCGCATTCACGCCACCATGGGCGACTACGAGCAGGTCGACCGTCTGCCGGGTATGGTTTCGATCTACGTCGACGGCATGGACTCCGAGGAGCTCATCATCAAGCTCGACGCCGCCGGCTTTGAGGTATCGGCAGGCTCGGCATGCTCGAGCGGCAGTATGGACCCCAGCCACGTATTGAGCGCGATGGGCATCGGTCGCGAGCAGGCATTGGGCGCACTGCGCATCTCCTTCGATGACCGCGTGAATCCGGGCGATCTGGACGAGTTTGCCCAGACGCTGCTCTCGATCGTAGGCGCAGTATGATCGTCGCCGAGCTTGAACGTGCGCTGCTGGCACGCTATCCCAAGGCGGACGCCGAGGGCTGGGATCACGTAGGACTCTCCGTTGGCGATCCGGCCGCGGAGATCACCGGCGTTGCCTGCGCACTCGATGCGACCGTGGCTAACGTTCGCCGCGCCCAAGAAGCCGGCGCCAACGTGCTGCTGACGCATCATCCCATATACATCAAGGCACCCGAGGCCTTTTGTCCGGCGGATGCCACACGACCCCAGTGCAGCGCGGCCCTCTACGAGGCTGCCCGCTGCGGCGTGAGCATTATTTCGCTCCACACCAATCTGGACCGCTCGCACGAGGCGCGTGCCTGCCTAAGTGAGCTGCTGGACGCCGTGCCCGTGAGCTCGCTGGAGCACGTAGACGACCCCGAGTCGACCGGCCTTGGCGCGCTTGCGACGCTCAACGACCCGTGCACGCTGCGCGATCTTGCCGCACGCGCCGCCACGGCCTATGAAAGCGATCCGCGCGTGTGGGGCGACGCCGATCGCCCATGCCGCTCCATCGCCATTCTGGGCGGCTCCCTGGGAGATTTTGGTGAGCTTGCCATCGCCGCGGGCGCAGATGCTATTGCGACCGGAGAGGCCGGCTACCACGTGGCGCAGGACCTTGCCTTGCGTGGCCTAAGCGTGATTCTGCTCGGCCACGACCGCTCCGAAGACCCGTTCGTTGATATATTGATGAACTCTGCAGTTGACGCCGGGGTCGACCCCCGTCATGCGATTAAAATACTGAACCCTTGCCAATGGTGGACTGTGACAAAAGGAGAGAACTTATGAGCGCCGGCGCTACGCTACTCAAGCTGCAACAGATCGATTTGGAGCTCGCCCGCAACAAGAGCGAACTTGCCAATATGCCGGTGCTCAAGGAGCTCGCTTCCAAGCGCAAGACCTATGTGAAGCTCAAGTCCGAAATGACCAAGCTCTACGCCCAGCGCAAGGATCTGGACATTGAGCTCGACGATCTCAACACCACCGAGATCCAGACCAATAACGCCATCGAGGCCGCCAAGAAGCGCCATGTCGACGGCTCTGATTACCGCGAGGTGCAGGACCTGGAGAATGAGCTTGCCACCCTGGCAAAGCGTCTGGACAAGATCGAGCACACCCGCAAGGACGTCGTTGTCGCCCATAAGGAGGCGCTCGACCGCGAGGCCCGCGCGCAGGCCATCATCGCCAAGTTCGAGGAGGGCGTGAAAGCAGATACCAAGGCCGCCCGTGCCAAGGCCGCCGACCTCCAGGCCCAGATTGACGCCGCCACCAAGGAGCGCACCGCCCTTGCCGCTACGCTGCCGACCGACGTGCTCACCGACTACGAGCGTCTGCTCAAGCAGTTCCGTGGCCTGGCCGTCGAGACCATCAAGGGCAACATTCCCACCATCTGCCACACCGCGCTGCAGGCATCGTCCATGAGCGATCTCAACCACGACGGTAGCGAGATCGCGCACTGCCCGTATTGCCACCGCCTGCTGGTGCTTCCCAGCAAGGAAGCTTAAATGATGACGGCGGCACCCAACAATTCAATGCAACTTGAGGGAAAAACGATCCTGCTGGGCATTACCGGCGGGATCGCCGCCTATAAGTCGTGCAATATCGTGCGCCTGCTGCAAAAGCGCGGCGCGCGCGTCAAGGTCGTTATGAGCGAGCATGCCACCGAGTTTGTGGGCCCGCTCACCTTCCGCGCGCTCACCAACGAGCCGGTCGCCGTGGGCCTGTTCGACGACCCCTCCGACCCCATCCACCACATTTCGCTGGCGCAGGAGCCCGATCTGGTGGTCATTGCGCCCGCGACGGCCAATATCATCGCCAAGATGGCAAACGGTATCGCCGATGACCTCATCTCCACCACGCTGCTCGCCACGCCGCGACCCATCGTTGTAGCGCCGGCCATGAACAATGGCATGTGGAAGGCGCCGGCGACGCAGGCCAATATGGCCACGCTGCGCGACCGCGGCGTCCATGTGGTGGGGCCCGGCAGCGGCTACCTTGCCTGCGGCGACGTTGACACGGGACGCATGAGCGAGCCCGAGGACATCGTCGAGGCCATCTGCGAGGTGCTCAACCCCGCGCCCCAGGACCTTGCAGGCAAGCGCATCGTGATCACCGCCGGTCCTACGCACGAGCCGATCGATCCGGTGCGCTTTATCGGCAACCGGTCTTCGGGCAAGATGGGCATCGCCCTGGCGGGGGAGGCCGCTCGCCGCGGTGCTGCGGTCACGCTTGTGCTGGGGCCGACATCGCTCGATATTCCCCGCGGCGTAGAGTGCGTGCGCGTGCAGACCGCTGCAGAGATGCTGCAGGCGGCGCTGGGCTCCTTTCAGACGGCCGATGCGGCCATTTGCGCGGCCGCTGTCGCCGACTACACCCCCGCGGCCCCTGCCGACCATAAACTCAAAAAGGCCAACGAACGCTTGGATCGTATCGAGCTCGTCGAGACCGTTGATATTTTGGCCGAGCTCTCGCGCCAGAAGGGCGAGCGCCGTGTGATCGGATTTGCAGCCGAGACCGATAACGTCGTGGAGTACGCGCAGCACAAACTTGCCCGCAAGGGTTGCGATGCCATTATCGCCAACGATGTCTCGCGCGCCGATTCGGGCTTTGGAACTGATACCAATAAGGCCTGGATTGTAAGCACAGCAGGAACGCAAGAACTTCCCGTGCTGACAAAACCCCAGCTCGCAGATACAATTTTGGACTTGCTTCAAAATTTATAAAAAAGTTCTTGCACAAGTCTAAAGTTTCGGGTTAATATACTCCCTGTTGCGAGCGAGAGCAGAGCAACAAACAAAAGCTTCGGGACGTGGCGCAGCTTGGTAGCGCACTTGACTGGGGGTCAAGGGGTCGCTGGTTCGAATCCAGTCGTCCCGACCAGAAGTTTGCAGGTCAGGCACCTAGTGCCTGACCTTTTTTGTTTTAAGCAACTGCTTAATTTTGATTAAGCAACAGGGTGCCAAAAATCTACCTACGCGATAATCGCCTTTTGCGGCTACTTGCGCTTTTTGCACACGCTTGAGCCGATTTAATAACGCGATATGAATCTACATACGCATAGCAGGTATACAGCCGAGTGCAGGCTGTATTTATCGCGGCGATTTACACAGATATAGCGACTATAACGAACAAGCGTGTCGCTGTATTTATTCCAGTAGTTCACTTGATCGGTGGACAAGTGGGCTGTTGCAACGAAACGCCAACCAGAATGCTCTCCATACGAAGACGCCGCAGTGGTAATGGCAGTAGGGTGTGGCAGGTGCTTTGAGAGCCGCTGTATGACCCCATTCTTACTCTGCCCGATAACCTGCCGCCACGACCCGCAAATCATTCGTGCGATAGCCAAAAGAAAAGCCCGCACAGCCTGTGCGGGCTTAACAGATGAATCTAGAAGCACCAAGCTGGGCAGACGCGATTCGAGTTCGTCGCGCCGTAGTTGTACGACGGATCGCCGTTGCTGTTGACATAGAGGAAGAGCGCAGAGGCGCTCGGATTCAAGGAACGCTCCCACCAAGCGACGCCAACACTCAGGCAATCGTTACCCGAATAATTGTTCGTCACCTTACCCTTGAAGGCCTCGTACTGGGTTCTTTCGTTTCCGATCCAAGAATAACCAGACCAGCCGCTATAAAGGGTCTCGACGATTTCGGAATAACTGAGCATGAACAGCTTGTCCGAGGTCGCCGTCACGGCGGCATTCTTGTCGGTTCTGTTAGCGTCGGAATAATTTAGCCAAATATAGTCGGCCGAGATTGACCAATCCCGGCCGACCCATTTTAGCCAACACGCCCGCATCTATGACTTTCCTATCGCATTCCTACATCCCCTCGGGCTGGATCCCCCTCACCTTCACCGCCTGGGGGACGGCCTCCACCGAGTAGGTGTCGAGCTCCCTGCCGCGGTAGCTCGGGCCCCGCATCACGAACACCGACGCCTTGTCGAACAGCCTGTCGAGGGCGCAGAGGAGCGTGTCGTCGCCCGTGAAGAACTCATCCCACCCGCTCGGGGCGATGTTGCTCGTGAGGACCATCGCGTTCGGCCCCTCCTTCTCGTAGCGCCTGTCGACGACATCGAAGAACAGGTCGGTGCACGGCCTGTCGTAGACGCATCTCCCCACCTCGTCAACGATGAGGCACGACGGCTTGACGAGCGAGGAGACGACCCGCGAGGTGTTTCCCCGCTGGACGGCCTTCTGGAACCTGTCCCTGAGCTCGGTCGCCTTTATGTAGTAGGTCTTGAGCCCCCGCATGCAGCACTCGCGCCCGTAGGCCTGCGCGAGGTGCGTCTTCCCTATGCCGCCGGGCCCGACGAAGGCGACGTTGCGGTGCGCGTAGAGGTCGGCCAGCGACGGGAGCTTGCCCAGCGCGGCCGCGTCCCGGCCCTGGATCCTGGAGAAGTCGAAGCCCTCGAAGGTCTTGGGCTCGCGCCTGGGCAGCCTGCTCAGCCTCAGCAGCGTCTCGATGGAGGCGAGCCTCCTCTTCTCCGCAAGGTAGGAGAAGGTGGCTGCCACGGCGGCCATCTCCCCGTCGCCGAGGTCGAGGTCCGAGGCGAGGGTCGCGAGCTCCTCCGCCCCGACGGCGATCCCGAGCCTCGACGCGGCGTCGCTCGCGAGCTCGTAGGGGCTCGCCCCCGCGCCCGCCATCATTCGGCCCTCCCGAAGTCGAACCTCTCGAAACCGGG
>DBGDDN010000048.1:0-70474 GCA_048343195.1 Collinsella sp. | reverse complement strand
GCCGTCCTCCGATCTCCCGGGGCCGGCCGGTCCGGCCCTCAGGGTATCGGGTTCCCACATTCATCCGCACATGTGCGGATGAATGTGGGAGGTGTTCGGATGAAGTTGATAATCAAGGAAGGGATCATGGCGAGAAAATTTCTTAAAAAAGTTCTTGCCCTTCGTCCAATCGTCCGTATAATAAACTTCGTTGCTTGAGAGCACGCACCTATTCCTCGGTAGCTCAATGGTAGAGCACGCGGCTGTTAACCGCGCTGTTGTAGGTTCGAGTCCTACCCGGGGAGCCAGAATTTTCCAGCCCTTTCCGTTGGGCTTTAAATTCCTCGGTAGCTCAATGGTAGAGCACGCGGCTGTTAACCGCGCTGTTGTAGGTTCGAGTCCTACCCGGGGAGCCAGGTTGCAGAACCCGTCGCTTATGCGGCGGGTTTTTTCATGTCGCGATCGCTGTTCGCGAACGTTACCGTATCAACATTTCGTGTCGAGGATGTAATCCCGAGGCCCGCCACCTCAACATGGCGCGGTCGTTGTAGAATAATGCAATGATTGCTCCCACGAGATGGTGCCGCGAGCACCAGATAAGGAGATTCTTGTGTCTGAGACCATTAACGGCAGCCTGAGCGTCTCGAACGACGTTATTGCCGATATTGCCGGTTATGCCGCGATGACGTGCTATGGCGTCGTCGGTATGGCCGAGCAGCTCCAGGGCGCCGAGAGCGTGCGCCTGCTTGCCGGTCAGCGCCTCCGCAAGGGCGTGCTTGTCTCCGCCGACGAGAACGGCCTTGCGGTCGATCTTCACGTCGTGCTCGAGAACGGCGTCAACATGAAGTCCGTCTGCCACAATCTTTCGAGCTCCGTTGCCTTCACTCTGCAGGAGATCGCCCAGATCGATCCCGCCAGCCTTAAGATCGGCATCCATATCGACGCGCTCAAGAGCCGTCTGAACTAGCATCCGAAAACGGAGATTCAAATACCCATGATTGCAAAGACCATTCGCACCTGTTTTCCGATCGCTGCGGCTGCCGTTTCCGACAAGGCCGAGGAGATCAACAAGCTCAACGTCTTCCCCGTACCCGACGGCGATACCGGCACCAACATGTCGCTCACGCTCGCCTCGGTGACCAAGGAGCTCTCCGCCCTTCCTGCCGACGCCGACATGGAGGCCATCGCCGGCGCCATCACTCACGGCTCCCTGATGGGCGCCCGCGGTAACTCCGGCGTCATCACGTCGCAGATTCTGCGCGGCGTGGCCGAGGGCCTCGTCTCTGCCGATGAGCCTATTACGGCTGCCAACATCGCCTTCGCTTTCCGTCGCGCCGTCAAGGTTGCCTTCCAGGCTGTCCGCAAACCCATCGAGGGCACGATCCTCACGGTCCTGCGCGATGTCTCGACTAAGGCCGATGAGTGCGAGAAGAAGAAGTTCTCGGCCGAGGATGCGCTCGATGCCATTGTCGTCGAGGCCTATCAGTCCGTCGCCCGCACGCCCGACCTGCTGCCGGTTCTGAAGGAGAACGGCGTGGTCGACTCCGGCGCCTTTGGCTTTGCCATCTTCCTGGAGAACTTTGTTGCCGCTGCGCTCGGCCGCAGCACCGTTGTCGAGGATTTCTCCGCTACGTTTGATTCCGCCGGCTCTGCCCGCGATGCGGCCCTCGGTCGCGTTGAGATCGAGGCCAACGATGACTGGGAGGGCTCGGAGTTCCGCTACTGCAACGAGTTCCTCTTTAAGGCCGACGCCCCGTTTGACGAGGACGAGTGCCTTAAGTTCCTGGGTTCCATGGGCGACTGTGAGCTACTCGTGGGCGCCTATCCCGACTACAAGATCCATGTGCACTCCAACACCCCCAACCTGGTGCTCGAGCACATGCTGCAGCTCGGTCAGATTTATGAGGTCTTTATCCACAACATGGAGATGGAGGCCCACGACCGTACCGCTAAGATCCACGAGGACCAGGAGAAGGCCGCCGAGCCCGCGAAGGCCCTGGGCTTTGTCGCCGTTGCCGCCGGTTCCGGCGAGGCCGACATCCTCAAGTCCCTCGGCGTCGACGTGATCGTGTCCGGTGGCCAGACTATGAATCCCTCGACCGCCGACCTGCTGGGCGCGGTGGACCAGGTCAACGCGACCTCGGTCATCATCCTGCCCAACAACGGCAACATCCGCATGGCCGCTGAGGCTGCTGCTTCAGCCTGCACCGACAAGAAGGTCGCCGTCGTTCCCACCAAGACCGTCCCGCAGGCCTTCTCCGCGCTGTTCGCGGTCCTGCCCGATTCCGAGCTCGAGGATGCCGTCGCCGCCATGGTCGACGCCATCAGCGAGGTCCGCGATGGCGAGGTCACCCGCGCCGTGCGCGACTCCAGTGCCTCTGACGGTTCTCCGATTCACTCCGGTGACGTCATGGGTATCATCGCCGGCTCCATCGACGTGGTCGGTTCCGACGTGAAGCAGGTCACGCTCGACTGCATCAACCGCATGCAGGAGGAAGAGGAGGGCGACGCGCTGACGATTCTGGCCGGCGAGGAGCTGTCCGATGAGGCCTTCCAGGAGATCGTCGACGCTATCGAGGAGGCTCAGCCCGATCTGGAGATTGACGCCCATCGTGGCGAGCAGCCGCTCTATCCCGTGATCTTCTCGATCGAGTAGGCAACTGCCCATGTCCGAGCTGTGCTCCGTGCCGCGCGTCTCGGAGCGCTTTGCCCAGAGCAATGCGCTCGACGAGGATATCGCACGACTCAAATATGTTTCGGGTAAACGTGAGGAGGCCCTTCGCCGTCTGGGAATTCGGACGGTGGGGGACCTCCTTCTCCATATCCCTCATCGATACCTGGACTTTACCCGTTCTTGGTCTATCGAGATGGCGCCCATCGGTACTGTGTGCACCATCATCGCCACGGTCGACCGTATCGTCCAAAAACAGCCGCGTCCGCGCATGCATGTGACCGAGGTCTCACTCGTTGACGAGACGGGCGTGCTGCAGGTCGCCTTTTTCCGCCAGCCCTGGATTGCCCAGCAGCTTAAGCAGGGCGACCGCCTGGCCGTGATGGGCAAGGTCGAGTTTGCCTACGGCTTTAAGCAGATGGCCTCGCCGCATTTTGAAAAGCTTGAGGACGGTCGTGCTGCGGGTACCATTTTGCCGGTCCACTACGTAAGTGACGGCGTGAGCCAGGCATGGATGCGTCGCATCGTGAGCGGTGCTCTTGAGCTCGTCGGCAATCCCTTCGATCCCATCCCGGCACCACTGCGCGCAAAGCGCAAGCTCATGAGCAGTGCCCGTGCGCTTCGTTCGATTCACTTTCCCTCGAGTATGGCCGAGCGCGACATTGCGCGCCGCCGTTTGGCCTATGAGGAGTGCCTGTACCTGCAGCTGGCGCTTCGCCTGCGCAACGATGGCGGCCTAGTCGATGTGGTGCCCTATGCCCACACCGCGGGCGAGCACCTGGCCGCACTCAAGCAAGCCCTGCCGTTTTCGCTGAGCGACGAGCAGGAGGTCGCGTTCCAAGATATCCTGCGCGATATGTGCGATGGCGGGCGTGTGATGAACCGCCTGCTGCTGGGCGATGTCGGTACCGGTAAGACCGCCGTTGCCGCCTGCGCGCTGGCTGTGGCTGCCGATAGCGGCACGCAGGCCTGTGTTATGGCGCCCACGGGCGTGCTGGCGCGCCAATATGCCGATAAGACCGGCCCTCTGCTCTCTCAGGCCGGCATGTCCTGGGCGCTTCTGACGGGTGCCACGCCGGCCGCAGAGCGCGAGCGCATCCATGTACAGCTGGAATCGGGCGAGCTTGACGTGCTCTTTGGCACCCATGCGGTGCTTTCGGATGACGTTGCGTTCAAGCATCTGTCGCTTGTCGTCATCGACGAGCAGCACCGGTTTGGCGTCGGCCAACGTAACGCCCTACGCGCGAAGGGCCCCGGTGCCGATCTGCTCGTTATGACGGCAACGCCAATCCCGCGTACGCTGGCGCTTTCGGTCTACGGCGATCTGGACACGAGTATCATCCGCCATCGGCCCGTCCCTGGCGCTGGCGTGACGACACGCGTGCTCACCGAGTCGAGCCGCGACCTCGCCTATGGCGCCATCCGCGAGGCGCATGCAAAGGGCCAGCAGGCCTACGTGATTTGCCCACTTGTGGAGCCGAGTGATTCGGCCGATGAGCTGGAAGACGTACCTGGTATCGCCCGCGACGACGAGGGCCGCGTGACGGTCCCCGTGCCGCTGCACGATACGGCAACCGAGCTCGATCGCCTGCGTCTGGCGTTGCCGGGTCTTGTCATCGAGCGCCTTCACGGCCGCATGCCGGCGGGGGAGAAGGACCAGGTTATCGATGCCTTCAAGCGTGGCGAGATTGACGTGCTCGTCTCGACTACGGTGGTCGAGGTGGGCGTCGACGTGCCTAACGCCACCGTCATGGTCATCGAGAACGGCGAGCGCTTTGGATTGGCTGCCCTGCACCAGCTGCGCGGCCGCGTGGGCCGTGGCAGTGTGTCGGGCACGTGCCTGGTCATGACGCACTCTAAGGGCAACGGCGGCGCGTCGGCAGCACAAGATCGCCTGCAATCGCTCGAAAAAACCGCGGATGGCTTTACGCTCGCCCAGATGGACCTGCGTCTGCGTCACGAGGGCGAAATCCTGGGCTACCGTCAGCATGGCGGTGTGACTCTGCGCTTTGTCGACCTGGATGCCGACGAGGAACTGATCGAGTGGGCCCATTTGGACGCGGTCGAGCTCTTGCGGTATGCTTGCACCCTTGACTCCGTGGCGACGCGCCCCCTGCGCGATGCGGTCGTCATGCGATATCGACACATTTTTAAGGAGGTCAGCGGAGGATGAGAATCATCGGCGGCGAATGGCGCGGTCGTAAGATCGAGGAGCCCCGTGGTCGCGATGTCACCCGCCCCACGACTGATCGCGTGCGCGAGGCGTGCGCATCTATGGTCATGTCGGCATTCGATTTCGATCTGGACGAGGTCCGTGTGCTGGACGCCTTTGGCGGCTCCGGTGCCTTAGGGTTAGAGATGCTCTCTCGTGGGGCCCGCTCGCTCACGACGTTTGAGATCGATCGCAACGCCGCGCGGCTCATTACCAAGAATATCGAGTCGCTCTGCCGTGACCGTGCGCGTTGGCGCGTGGTCACGGGCGACATGCTGGCGAGTGCCTCGCGCGGTCGTGTACCGGGCGGCCCCTTTGATCTGGTCCTGCTCGACCCGCCCTATGCTTTTGGTGCCGAGCCGGTCGAGGAACTGCTGCAGAACCTGGCTCAGCAGGGTCTGCTTGCACCTGGCGCTTTTGCCCTGTTTGAGCATGCCGCCGCCGATGCGGGCGCGCATCCGGTAGGCTTTGAGACTGTACGTGAGAAGCGCTACGGCATTACCTCGGTCGACCTGCTTCGTTGGGTCGGCGATGACGACGGTGAGGGCGATAGTGCCGTCACCGATGCTGATAACAACGATGCCACGACGTTTCAGGAGGACGCCCATGAATGACACCATCAACCGCGTGATCGTCCCGGGCACCTTTGATCCCATCACGTTTGGCCATATCGATGTGATCCGCCGCGCCCGACGCATCTTTCCCAGCGTGATCGTCGCTGTTGCCGAGTCGCAGGGTAAAAACGGTGTGGGCACCACGTTTACGCTCGATGAGCGCGTGGCGCTGGCCCGCGAGGCGCTCGGTGATATCGACGGCGTCGAGGTCCTGCCCTTTACCGGCCTCTTGGTCGACTTCGCTCGTGAGCAGGGGGCGGGGGCCGTGGTCAAGGGTCTGCGCGCCATGACCGACTTTGAGTATGAGCTGCAGCAGGCCGACCTTAACTATCGCCTGGATAGTGAGCTGGAGTCCATCTTTGTCATGAGTGCGCCGCAGTACGGCTATATCTCGAGCTCGGTCGTTCGCCAGATCGCCTCGCTCGGCAGTGACGTATCGACGTTTGTCCCGTCCAACGTGGTCGAAGCGCTCAAACATCGCTTTTCGTGACGTTTCTTATTGCCTGGTGGCATGTGGTAAACTAGCACGATGATATGTTACCTATGAAAGGAGACCGGATGCCGGGCGAGAATTTTCCTGGCGATAGGATCGTCAGCTTGGTCGATGAGCTCGAAGGGCTGATCGAGGAAGCCAAGCCGCCTTTCGGCAAGAACGCTCAGTTCAAGGTCATCGACGCCGACGTGTTCTTCAACATCCTCGACGAGATCCGCATGAGCTATCCCGAGGAGTGGCAGAAGTCCCGCCGTATCCTTAAGGAGCGCGAGGAGCTTATGGCTTCCGCCGCCGCTCAGGCCGATTCCATCATCGCCGACGCTCAGCAGCAGGCCCTCACCATTGCCGGTGAGCAGGAGATCGTCCGCCTTGCGCAGCAGCAGGCCGACGACATCCGCGATCGTGCCCAGCAGTACGAGCGCGAGACGCGTTATGCTGCCGAGGACTACGCAGAGCAGGTCTTTACGCACCTGGAGGAGAACCTCAAGAGCCTGACCGGCACCGTTACCCGTTGCCGTCAGCAGCTCAACGAGGGTGCCGCCCAGCAGAATGGTCAGTGGTAATGGCTGAGTTCCCGAGCGTTACCGTCGATCTTTCCGAGCAGCTCGAGTTTCCTGGAGATTCGTATCCGCTGACCGGTAAGGTCGATGTCGCCACCTACACGGTGGGCGAGAAGGAGTACCAGCTACAGGACGGCATCGACTACGACGTTGTCTTTACCAATGCCGGTACCGGTGTCTTGCTCACGGGCATGGTTCGCGCGCACGCCACCGGCGAGTGCGACCGTTGCCTGGAGCCCGCCTCGTTTGATATCGCCGGCGAGATCGAGGAGTTCTACCTCTTTGAGGAGCCCGAGGATCCCGAGGCCTACGAGGACGGCTACGAGCTCCTGGGTGAGGACCGTATCGTTGATCTGGGTGAGCCTATCAATGACGCGGTCGTTATGGACACGCCGTTTGTGGTGCTCTGCAAGCCCGATTGCCGTGGTCTGTGCCCCACATGCGGTTGCAATCTCAACGTCGAGCAATGCGATTGCGCCGCCCAGGCAGAGGCAGAATGGGCCGCTGCCACGGAAAATCCATTTGCAGCATTGAAGAATCTCAAGCTTGATGAGTAAAACTGTGGTAGTATCGCTACTTGCGCGTAATCGCCACACTGGATAGTTCATAAGGAAGGTCACTATGCCCGTACCTAAACAAAAGCAGGGTCGTATCCGCACTCACACCCGTCGTTCCGCCAACATGAAGATCTCGGCTGCGGCTCAGTCCACGTGCCCCCGTTGCGGTGCTGTCAAGCTCCCGCATCATGTGTGCCCCAGCTGCGGTTTCTACAAGGACCGCGAGGTTATCGTTACCGAGTAACGGTATACTCTGGATGCGATGCCGTTCCAAATGGAACCACAATGGCCGGCTCAATGAGTCGGCCATTTTTGTATAAGGAGCATTTATATGAGTAACGTTCGCGTTTGTGTAGACGTTGTGGGCGGAGACGAGAAACCTCAGGTTGTTCTCGATGGTATCGAGGCTGCGCTTGCCGCCGATCCCGATATCGAGGTCTTGGCAGCTGGCCCCGCCGAAATCGTCAATCCCTTTGCCGCCTCCCATGCGCGCGTCGAGGCCCTGGAGGCACCCGACGTTATCGCCATGGATGACGATCCCATTCGCGCCGTGATGACCAAGCGTAAGTCGTCGATCGTGCTTTCTTGCCGCGCCATTAAGAAGGGCAACGCGGATGCGTTCTTCTCCGCCGGCTCCACCGGTGCCATGACCGCCGCCGCCACCGCCTATGTGACGCCGTTTAGGTATCAGGCCGAAGGCAAGAAGCAGCCGGTGCGCCCCTGTCTGACCAATGCGCTGCCCAATCGCGCCGGCGGTCTGACGGTGCTGTGCGACATGGGTGCCAACCCCGATGTGGAGGTCGATGACATGGTGCGTTTTGCCCAGATGGGTAGCGCCTATGCCCGCGTCGTCCTGGGCATCGAGCATCCTCGCGTGGGCCTGCTTGCCAACGGCACCGAGGATGAGAAGGGCTCCAACTTTACCAAGGCCTGTTTCCCTGCTATGAAGGCCGCCGTTCCCGGCTTTGTTGGTAACTGCGAGGGCACCGACCTCACCTCAGGTAACTTCGATGTCGTCGTTGCCGATGGCATGTCGGGTAATATCGCTCTCAAAGCTACCGAGGGCGCTGCCAAGTTTTTGCTGCAGGAGCTCAAGGGCGCCTTTATGGCCTCGCTCGGCACCAAGATCGCCGCGCTGCTCATTAAAAAGCAGATGCGCGAGATTAAGGCCAAGCTCTCTGGCGACGCCAAGGGCGGCGCGATTCTTCTGGGCCTGCGCGGCGTGGTCCTGATCGGCCATGGCGCCACCTCAGTCGAGGCTGTCAAAAACGGTACGCTCGCGGCGGCCGAAGCCGTGCGCGCCGGGCTGGTTGAGAATGTCGCCAACTCTATGGACGGTATCGTTTTATAAGAGCGAGTTAGGGCGCTGTTATGTGCTTCGCGGCGCACGTCGTGGGGTAGAATCAGAACCGTGTCTTGGTACCGCCCGGGCGGTACCATTCTTTTGGTATTCATGCACTATGAGAGGAAGCGCTATGGACCGCTCCGAAATCTTCGACAAGATCGCCGAGGTCGCTGCTGACGTTCTGGGCGTCGATGTTGCCGAAATTAGCGAGGAGACCACCTTTGACGACCTCGATGCCAACTCGCTCGAGCGCCTGCAGCTGGTTACGGCTATCGAGGACGAGTTCAACCTCGAGATCGATGACGAGACTCTGCTCTCGCTCAACTCTGTCGCCGACGCCGTCGACGCCATCGAAAACGCCAGGGAGGCCTAGGTCTTGGCTTTGTCTGAACGTCTTATGCGCGCCCAGGAAATCTTGGGCCACGAGTTCAACAATAAGGTGCTGCTGCGCGCGGCGCTTACGCATCCCTCGGCAGTCGAGGGCCAGCCGGTTTCTGCCAGCTATGAGCGCCTTGAGTTCTTGGGCGATTCCATTTTGGGCGCTGTGGTCGCACGCTCCTTGTTTGAGTCCTATCCGGAGTTTGACGAGGGCAAGCTCACGCGCCTGAAGGTGTCGCTTGTCTCGGGCGCTACGCTGTCCGAGGTTTCTCACGAGCTGGGCATTGACGACATCATCATCTTTGGTGCCTCCGAGACCGGTACCGGTGCGCGCGGCCTGCATTCGGCCCTCGAGAACGTCTATGAGTCGCTCGTGGGCGCGCTGTACCTGGATGCCGGCTGGGATGCGGCGGCGGAGTTCATTCACCGTACACTTAAGCCGCATTTGGCTTCCGAGCGTGCCGAGCATCCTGCGAACCCCAAGTCGTTTTTGCAGGAGTGCGTGCAAGCCGACGGTCACGAACCTCCGGCGTACAAGCTCGTTGGCTCCGAGGGCCCGGCGCATGCGCCCACCTTTACCGCTGTGGTTTTGATCGATGGTATTCGCCAGGGTCGCGGTTCCGGTTCCTCTAAGAAGGAAGCCGAGGGAGCCGCCGCGCTTGAGGCGCTCGACCGTATGGGTTACACCACCAACGGCGTGATTCTCAATAAGAAGCACGTGTAAGCGAGGAACCGTGTATCTCAAGTCCCTCACGCTCAAAGGGTTCAAGTCGTTTGCCGACCGCGCCCATATGACGTTTGAGCCGGGCCTGACCGTCATCGTCGGTCCCAACGGCTCGGGAAAATCGAACATCTCCGACTCCATCCTGTGGGTCCTGGGCGAGCAGAGCGCCAAGCAGTTGCGCGGCCAGGCCATGGAGGATGTCATCTTCTCGGGCTCGTCAGCGCGCAAGCCGGTGGGTGTCGCCGAGGTCACGCTTGTGCTCGATAACTCGGACCATATGCTGCCCGTCGATTTTGACGAGGTCGCCATCACCCGTCGTATGTATCGCTCGGGCGAAAGCGAGTACCTCATCAACTCGAGCCCGTGCCGCCTGATGGACATTCAGGACATCTTGCACGATTCGGGCCTGGGCAAGGATACGCATTCCATCATCAGCCAGGGCAAGCTCGACGCCATTTTGCAGAGCCGCCCCGAGGAGCGCCGCGCCCTCATCGAGGAGGCCGCCGGCATCTCCAAGCACAAGCGCCGCAAGGAGCGTGCGCTCAAAAAGATTAAGTCGATGGACGAGCACCTGACGCGTGCCCGCGACATCAATAAGGAAATCGCCCGTCAGCTGCGACCGCTGGAGCGTCAGGTCGATCGTGCGCGCAAGTACAAAGAGCTGTCCTCGCGCGCGAACGAGCTTACGCAGATGCTGGCCGTCGATGAGCTGCGTTCGCTGCAGTCGCAGTGGAACGACCTGGAGAGCCGCTCCAAGGAGGGCGCGGCCGAGCTTGAGCTTGCGCAGTACCGCTTGGGCGAAAAGGAGCGCGAGCTCGAGAAGCTCCAGGTCATGCTCGAGGAAAAGGGCCTGTTTGTGGGCGACCTGGGCGAGCAACGCCGCCATATGCAAGATGTGGTCGGCCGCATTAACTCCGACATGCGCCTGCTCGAAGAAAAGGGCCACAACATGGTGTCGCGCCTGTCTGACATGCGCGGTCAGATTTCGAGCTCCGAGCATCAGCGTCGTCGCGTGGTCGAGGAGCTTGAGGACGCGCGTGCGCAGCTTGAGGAAGTGACCGGTGCGCATATGCAGGCCCAGGAGGACGTTGACGCCGCTGGTCCTGCCGCCGCCGAGCTCCACGAGCGGCGCGTGGCGCTCGACAATCAGATTTCGAAGCTTACGCGCGAACAACGCGATGTGCAGCGCGTAGCCGATAACGCCGCGCTCGAGCTCGCCAAGGTGAAGGATTCCTTGAGCAATGCCGAGGTCGAGGACAACATGTATGCCTCGCGCCTGGAGCAGATCGACGAGCAGCTTGAGGAGGTCATGGCCTCGCTTGAGAGCCGTCGCGACCGCGCCGAGGAGCTTGAGGGCGCTCTTGAGGAAGCGCGCCAGGCTCAGGTTGATGCGCGTGAGGCCACCGAGACGGCACGCGCGGCCCTGAAGGACCTGCGTGCCCGCGAGAGCGAGGCGCGCAACAAGTTGTCCGAGGTGCGCTCGGAGCTTTCCAGCCAAAAGAAACTCGATGCCCGCATGGCCGACAGCTCGCCGCTCGTGAGCCGTCTGGTGGGTGCGCTGGGCGACGATGTCTTGGGTCGTCTGGGCGACGTGCTGGAGGCCCCGCGCGAGCTTGAGGGCCTGGTTGAGCAATTGCTCGCCGGCGATATCGATGCGCTGCTGTTTGATGACGCCGCCACGCTTGAGCGTGCCGGTCGTGCGGCTCTGGACCAAAAGAAGGCCTCGGGCGAAGCACTGCTGGTGACGCGTGGCGTGAGCGGCTCTACCGCCGCTGAGGGCGCTGCCGGTACCCGCCTGGTTGATCGTCTGTCCGTGCGTGCAGGCTACGGACCCGTCGTCGAGGCGCTGCTCGGCGGCTATTACGTGGTCGATGACTTGGCTGCCGCGCTGGCTGCGCCTGTCGTTGACGGTGTGACCTATGTGACTCCCGATGGCGCCCGCGTAAGCTGTGGCGGCCTGGTGCGTGTGGGCCTCGATGCCGGCGAGGCGTCGGGTGCTCTGGAGCGTAAGCGTCGCATTCGCGAGCTGGATGGGCTTGAGCCCGATTTGGCCGCTGTGTTTGAGCATGTGTCGGATCAGGTCGTCGAGGCCAATGCGGCCGTTGAGGAAGCGCGTGCCGCTGAGGGCGATGCCGCTGGCGAGATCGCCCGTCTTGAGGGCGAGCGCCGCTCGCTGCTCTCCGAGATCGGCCGCTTGGAGCAAAGCGCCAACAATGCCGAGGTCGAGCGCGTGCGCATCTCCACGCGTCGCGAGCAGGCCTCCGAAGCCGTTCGCGCTGCACGCCCGCGAGTTGATGAGCTCACCCGTTCGCGTGACGAGGCCCGCGCGCAGGCAAGCGATCTGGGCTTGCAGATTGCCGAGGCCAACGACGAACTCGACCGCGTTCGCCGTGACGATTCCGAGGCTGCCGGCAAGCTCGCCGACGCCAAGGTCCGCCTAGCCCAGACGAGTGAACGCCTGCGTTCGCTGAAGGGCCGCGTGCCCGACCTGGAGCATCGTCTTGAGGGCATCGACCGTCGTATCCGCGGAACACGCCAGGCTTCGCGCTCGCTCGAGCTGCTGCGCCTACGCGTCGATCCCATGCACGAACGCTATTCTGCCCTGTTGGAACGCGCGTCGGATTGGGCAGCGCGCCTGCGTGACCAGGCCTCTCTGGAGGAGGCGGACTCCGCTTCGCTCAAGAAGACCATCGAGGATGCCAAGGCAGAGGTTGCCCGCGCTAAGGAGCGAGTCGATACCGCCTCTGCCACGCAAAACGAGTTCAAGGTCGCGCGTGGCAAGCTCGAGGTGCAGGTAGAGGCCGCCATCAAGGCCATTACCGCCGATGGCACGACGGTGCTCGAGACAGCGCTCATGCTTCCGGCGCCCACGGACCGCGATGCCGCCGAGCGCGAACTCAACCAGCTTGTGCGCCAGATCAACAACCTTGGTCCCGTTAACCAAGTTGCCATGGAGGAGTACGAGCAGCTCAAGCGCCGTGCCGACTACATCGAGGAGCAGCTGGCCGATCTGGAGAGCGCGCGCAAGGCGCTCACCAAGATCACGGTGGCCATTGATCGCAAGATGCGGAAGGCCTTCCTGGTGACGTTTGAGAAGGTCGACGCGAACTTCCGCGAGATCTTCGCTATGCTCTTCCCGGGCGGCCAGGCTCATCTGGAGATGACCGATCCCGAGCATCCTGCCGAGACGGGTATCGAGGTCGTGGCGCAGCCGCGCGGCAAGCGCATCACCAAGATGATGCTCATGTCGGGCGGCGAGAAGAGCCTGACGGCGCTCGCCCTGCTCTTTGCTGTGTATCGCACGCGCACGGTGCCGTTCTATGTGCTGGACGAGGTCGAGGCGGCACTCGATGACGCCAACCTGTCCAAGCTCATCGGCGCGCTCGATGTGTTGCGTTCCGATACGCAGCTCTTGGTCATTTCGCATCAGCGCCGTACTATGGAGGACGCTGACGTCCTCTATGGCGTCTCGATGCAAGCCGACGGCGTCAGTCGCGTCGTCTCGCAAAAACTCGATCGCGAAACCGGAAAGGTCGTGAATGCATAATGGGATTCTTTGACGCTCTCTCGCGCGGACTTGAGCGCAGTCGCGAGGCCCTCAACGAGGTCTTCTACTTTGGCGGCGAGGTTGACGAAGATTTTTGGGAGGACCTTGAGGACACGCTCGTCATGGGTGACATGGGTGCCGAGGTCGCCATCCAGGTTTCTGATGACCTGCGCGATGCCGCGGCCAAGAAGAACCTCAAGACCGCCCCGCAGCTCCGTCGTGCCCTGGCCGAGCAGCTCGAGCAGCACTTTGTGCCCATCGAGCGCGATCCGTTCGCCGATACGCCGAGTTGCGTGCTGTTTGTGGGCATCAACGGCGCCGGCAAGACCACGACTGTCGGCAAGATCGCGAGCGCCATGGCCGCCCGCGGCAAGAACGTCGTGATCGGTTCTGCCGATACCTTCCGCGCCGCCGCCATTGAGCAGCTCGATGTGTGGGGTCAGCGCGCCGGCGTTCCCGTCATCAAGCGCGACCGCGGCTCCGATCCGGCAAGTGTTTGCTACGACGTGCTCGACGAGGCCGACAAGCGCGGCAGCGACCTGGTGCTTATCGATACCGCCGGTCGTCTGCACACGAGCCCCGAGCTCATGCGCGAGCTTGCCAAGGTGGTCAATGTGACCCGTAAGCGCGCCGCCAATATGGCCGCCGGCCCCATGCCCGTCTATGTCGTGCTCGTGATCGATGCCGCAACGGGCCAAAACGGTCTGAACCAGGCGCTCGAGTTTAACGAGGCGCTGGGCCTGGACGGTATTATCATGACTAAGCTCGACGGCACGGCTAAGGGCGGTATCGCCATGGCCGTGGCCGAGAAGCTCAAGCTTCCCATCCTGCGCATCGGCGTGGGCGAGCAGGTCGATGACCTGCAGGAGTTCAATGCCAAAGATTTCTGCCGCGCCCTGGTGGGCGAGTCCAATTAAGGAGTGACTAGTGTTTGATTCCCTGAGCGATCGCCTCAACGATACATTTGACCGCCTGCGCGGCAAGGGCAAGCTGACCGAGTCCGATATTACTTCGGCTATGCGCGATATTCGCATGGCGCTGCTCGAGGCCGACGTTAACTTCAAGGTCGTCAAGGAGTTCGTCGCCAAGACCAAGGAGCGCTGCATGACCGCCGAGGTCATGGAGTCGCTCTCTCCGGCGCAAAACGTCGTCAAGATTGTGCTCGACGAGCTTACCGAGATGCTCGGCTCCACCGAGAGCAAGCTCGTCTTTAGCAACCGTATTCCCAATGTCATCATGCTTGTGGGTCTGCAGGGCTCCGGTAAGACCACGGCTGCCGTAAAGCTGGCCTACCTGCTCAAGAAGCAGGGTCGCTCGCCGTTGCTCGCCGCGTGCGACGTCTACCGTCCCGCTGCTGCCGACCAGCTGGCCACGCTCGGCGGCGAGATCGGCGTGCCGGTCTTCCGCGGTGACGGCGAGCACCCGGTCGATATCGCCAAGGGCGCCATCCAGGAGGCCGTCGACCACCTGCGCGACGTGGTCATCGTCGATACCGCCGGTCGTCTGCAGATCGACGAGCAGATGATGCAGGAGGCCGTGGACATCAAGAAGGCCGTTAAGCCCGATCAGGTGCTGATGGTCGTCGATGCCATGACCGGCCAGGATATCGTCAACGTCGTCTCGACCTTTGCCGAGCGCACCGACTTTGACGGCGTGATCATCTCCAAGCTCGACGGCGACGCTCGTGGCGGCGGCGCGCTTTCCGTGCGCCAGGTGACCGGCAAGCCCATCAAGTTCGTGAGCATGGGCGAGAAGCCCGATTCGCTTGAGCCGTTCTACCCCGACCGCATGGCCAAGCGCATTTTAGGCATGGGCGATGTCGTCGGCATTATCGAGAAGGCCCAGGAGGCGGCCGACGCCGAGCAGCTCGAGGCTGCCGAGCGTATGCTGCGCGAGGGTTTTACCATGAACGACATGCTCGACCAGATGAAGGCCGTCAAGAAGATGGGCGGCATGAAGGGCATTCTGGGCATGCTTCCCGGTGGTCAGCGCGCGCTCAACCAGATGGGCGGCAACCTGGACGAGGGCATCTTCGACAAGAACGAGGCCATCATCATGTCGATGACCAAGGAGGAGCGCCTTCGCCCCTCCATCATCAACGGTCAGCGCCGTGCCCGCATTGCCAAGGGTGCCGGCGTGACCCCCACCGAGGTCAATAGCCTTATGAAGCAGTGGGGCGAGATGAATAAGATGATGGGCCGCATGCGCACGATGGCCAATCAGGCGCAGGCTGGCGGCAAGAAGGGGAAGAAGGGTAAGAAGGGCAAAAAGATGCGCATGCCCAATATTCCCGGTCTGGATGCCATGGGCCTGGGCGGCATGGGCGGCCTGGGAACGGGCGGCCCCAAGTCCGATATGGACCTGCTGCGCCAGATGGAAGCGCAGATGCGCAACAAGAAGTAACGACTAGTTGAGTCGTGTATGGCGAAGGCCGCCTGGATGGTATTCCAGGCGGCCTTCGCCGTTTGTTCGCTGGTTGTCGCACGCGTGGAAGCGCGTTCTCGACGAGGTGCTTGCCGCTAGTGGCAGCCGCAGCCTTCGTGCCCGTCATGGTTGTGGTGACCGTGGCAGCCGCAGGACTCGCCATGCTCGTGGATGTGCTCGTGATCATGTCCATGGCAGTCGCAGGTGGCCTCGCCGTTCTGTGCGAGCGTGCCGGCAATGAGGGCCTCGACGCAGGCATCGCAGCTGCCCTGGGCGCCCGCATAGACCGTGATGCCGGCTTGGGCAAGCGCGTTGATAGCGCCGCCGCCGATACCGCCGCAAATGAGCGTGTCAACGCCACCGTTGGCAAGCAGGCCCGCCAAGGCGCCGTGGCCGGTGCCACCGGTGCCTACGACCTGCTCGTTGAGGACCTTGCCATCCTGGATGTCGTAGATCTTGAACTGCTCGCTGCGGCCAAAGTGCATAAAGATGTTGCCGTTGTCGTACGTTGTTGCCACCCTCATGGTGCCGACCTCCTTTGCTGGCCATGCGGCCGTCGTCGTGGTGATGGGGGAGTACGCGATGTTGCCGCCTTCGATGACGATCGCCCGTCCATTGACCAGCGCGTTTGCCACCTTGCGATGCGCGCGACTGCTGATTGCCGCCACCGTGGCGCGGGCGATACCCATGTGCAGGGCGACGGCCTCCTGATTGAGGCCCTCCAGATCGCACAGGCGCAGTACTTCGAGCTCATCGACCGTCATATCGATAGCGTCTCCGCTGGCAAGGCCATCGGGGGTAAAGCCGCGATATTCGGGGATGATCCCAACGCGGCGCAGTTTTTCGCGTCTTCCAGCCATACACTCTCCAAATCTGACATATGTCAACAATAGAATAGCGAACGTGCGGATTTGCGCAAGTAATTTCTGGCATATGTCAGAAAATGAGGGCTTATGTTTGGGCTGTGGGGCCGCGTGCGCCTGGGCTACAATGAATCTCGCTTGTAGGCGACTGACAGGAGGGTCAATGAGCAAAGCTGATCAACAGTTTGTAACCATGTGCCGCGATATCTTGGACCATGGCACCACCACCGAGGGCCAAAAGGTCCGCCCGGTGTGGGAGGACGGCACCCCTGCCTATACCATTAAAAACTTTGGCGTCACGGCGCGCTACGACCTGCGCGAGGAGTTCCCCGCGCTTACCCTGCGCCGCACGGCGCTCAAGTCTGCCATGGACGAGATCCTGTGGATCTATCAAAAGAAGTCCAATAACGTGCATGACCTCAACAGCCATATTTGGGACGAGTGGGCCGACGAGACCGGCTCCATCGGCAAGGCCTACGGGTACCAGATTGGCCAGAAGAGCCATTATGCCGAGGGCGATTTCGACCAGATGGACCGAGTGCTGTACGATCTTAAGCACACACCGTACAGTCGCCGCATCATGACCAACACGTATGTGTTTAGCGACCTGTCCGAGATGCACCTGTATCCGTGCGCGTACAGCGTGACCTATAACGTCACGCAGCGCCCGCAGGACGACAAGCCGACGCTCAACATGATTCTCAACCAGCGCAGCCAGGACATTTTGGCCGCGAACAACTGGAATGTGTGCCAGTACGCCATCTTGCTGATGATGGTTGCGCAGTCGATCGATATGATTCCCGGCGAGCTGCTGCATGTGATCGCCGACGCCCATATCTACGACCGTCATGTCGATATTGTCCGCGAACTTATCGAGCGTCCGCAGTTTGCGGCGCCTAAGGTAACGCTTAACCCCGACGTGCACGATTTCTATGCGTTTACGACCGACGACCTGATTGTGGAGGGCTACGAGCACGGTCCGCAGGTCAAGAACATTCCCATTGCGGTGTAGGTGGTGCTCATGACGTGTAAGCTATCTGCTATCGTTGCCGTGTGTGACGATTGGGGCATTGGGTGCGAGGGCGACATGGTGGTGTCCAATCGCGCCGACATGCGCCATTTTGTGGCCTGCACCAAGGGCTGCCCGGTCATCATGGGGCGCAAGACGCTGCTGAGTTTTCCCGGTGGGCGTCCACTCAAGAACCGTCGCAATATCGTGCTTACGCGCGACGATAGCTTTGCGCCCGAGGGCGTTGACGTGGTGCATAGCGTTGACGAGGCGCTCGCCGCGGTAGCCGATGAGCCTGTTGCCTGGGTGATCGGTGGCGGTGAGGTGTATCGGCAGTTTTTGCCGTATTGCGCCGAGGCCGAGGTCACGCACAACCATTGCGCCCATGCCGTGGACACGTACTTTCCTAATCTGGATGCCGATCCTGCGTGGGAAGTTGCGCGGCGCGACGGGGTTGCCACGATTGCCTCTGGCGAGGGCGATGAGGGTGTCGATTATGAGTTCGTGACGTATCGTCGCGTTGAGGCGTAAATCGTCTGGCGTGAACGGTATCATCGGGTTGATTGAATGCATGGGGCGGCGCTTAGCGTCGCCTCGTTTGGTATAGACGTGCTGTAAAGAAGGGTGCGGGCTGGCTGCTATGACTGATGCCGTTGAGGTTCTGCGAATTGATTCGCTCGAGGACGAGCGGCTCGATGCCTACGTGCGACTGACCGAGCGTGAGCTTCGCTGCGTGTTGGAGCCGCAGAAGGGCATTTTTATCGCTGAGAGTGCCAAGGTCATCGAGCGCGCGGTGCGTGCCGGATATCAGCCGGTGAGCTTTCTTTTGGGCGAACGCTGGCTCGACCAGATGATGCCGCTGTTTGAGCGCCTGGCGGTACGCGAAGGTGCGGGCCCGGTTCCCGTGTTCGTGGCCTCGATGGAGCTTATGGAGCAGCTGACGGGCTTTAACGTGACGCGCGGTGCGCTCGCGGCGTTCCGTCGCCCGCGTCAGATTCCGGTAGCCGAGTTCTTAGGCGGCGTCGTCGAGGCGGCGGGGGAGCGCCCGGTGCGCGTGTGCGTGCTCGAGGGTATTGTCGACCACACCAATGTTGGCGCGATTTTCCGCTCTGCTGCCGCATTGAACGTTGACGGTATTTTGGTCAGCCCGACGTGCTGCGACCCGCTGTACCGTCGCTCGGCCCGCGTGAGCATGGGCACCGTGTTTCAGGTGCCGTGGACGCGCATTGGCAGCGAGGCTCGTGTGTGGCCGCATGATGGTCTGAGCGCGTTGCACGATGCCGGTTTTTCGTGTGCCGCTATGGCGTTGACGGACGATTCCGTATCGCTGGACGATCCCGTGCTGCAGGAGATTGACCGCTTGGCAATCTTTATGGGTACCGAGGGTGCCGGCTTGGGCGCCAAGACCATTGCCGGCTGTGACCACGCGGTGCGCATTCCGATGGCGCACGGGGTCGATTCGCTTAACGTGGCCGCGGCGAGCGCCGTCGCCTTTTGGCAGCTGTGCCCGCACGTGAGCAATGAGTATCACTACCAGCCGGGTTTGTATCACTAGGCAGATATTTCGCACCGGGCTCTGGTTTGGGGCGTTTCGGCCGATATCGGTCGGTGCTAAGCTGGTATTGGCTTTGGTCTTAAATTGCCGTTTTGTTGTATGACGTACGCTAGTGGGGAGGGCGTGTGGCTAAGAAATCTACGGCTATCGATGTAACGCAGGGTGTTATTTGGCAGCAGCTGCTGTCGCTGTGCGTTCCCATCTTCTTTAGTTCGTTTTTTCAGCAGGCATACACGCTTATCGGTACCTATATCGTCGGTCAGTTTGGCGGCAAGCTCGCGCTGGGTGGCATTCAGGCCACGATGGTGCTTACGGAGCTCTGCATTGGCTTTTGCGTCGGCGTCGGTGCTGGCTGCGCGGTCATTACCGGTCAGTATTTTGGCCAGCACGATGATGAACGACTGAGTCGTTCGGTTCACACGGCCATGACGCTCGCGCTGGTGGGCGGTATCGTCTTCTCCATTCTCGGCATAGTGTTCGTTGAGCCCATGCTGGTGCTTATGAACACGCCGCATGAACTAATGGCCGAGGGCGTGGCCTATGCTCGCTGTTATTTTGCCGCGATGGTTGCGGCACTGCTGCTAAATATGGGAACCGCATTGCTGCGTGCCGTGGGCGACACGCGCGGGCCCGCCGTGATCATTGCCTCTGGCTGCCTTGTTAACGTGGTGCTGGATATCATCTTTGTCGCTGTGTTGCATATGGAGGCGCTGGGCTGCGGCATCGCAGTGGCGCTGACCATTTGCTCCAATGCAACGATGATCGTGTTGCGCATGATGCGCGCTCCGGGTGCATGGCGTCTTTCGCTGTCTAAGCTCGGTATCGATCGCGGTATTTGCAAGAGTATGATCTCGTGTGGTCTGCCACTCGGTTTTCAATCGGCTGCCTATTCGATCTCGAACGTGCTGATCCAGGTGTCGGTTAATTCGTTTGGCGCCGATTGCACGACTGCTTGGGGTCTATCTGGGCGCCTGGATGGCATTATCTGGATGGTGACCGAGGCGCTCGGCGTATCGATCACTACGTTCTCGGCGCAGAACTTTGGCGCGCGCAACTACGAGCGCATGCGCAAGGGCTACCATACGTCGCTCGTGCTGTCGTTTATGCTCATTGGTGGCCTGTCTGCCGTGCTGCTGGTGTTCTCGGGCCCGCTGTCGCGTTTGTTTGTCGACGATGCTTCGATTTCGGCGTACACCACGACTATCCTCCATTTCATTGCGCCGTTCTATGCGATTTTCTCGATTATCGAGAACGCCTCGGGTTCCATCCGCGGCGCCGGCGTGAGTTTGCAGCCTATGATGCTCACCATCTTTGGCACCGTTGTCTTGAGGGTGATCTGGGTGTTTGCGATCATGCCCTTCGATCCGTCGCTCGAGCATCTACTGCTGGTCTACCCCGTAACCTGGCTCATCACCGCAACCATGTTCACCATCTACCACCACAGCGGCAACTGGCTAGGTCGCGCCACCGCCTAGCTCATCCGTCGGATACCCCTGATAAGTTGCGGTGAAATAGTTCCTGAAAAGCCCTTGCGGACCGTCAAACAAGTACTATTCCACCGCAACTTCCTTATGAGCTGTAGGTGTTGGCGGAAAACGAATCAATTAGTATTCGATGCCCTGACGGGCTAGGAGGCCTTCGTCGAAGTAGTGTTTGACGGGTCGCATTTCGGTGACCAGGTCCGCGAGGTCTGCGAGGGGCAGCAGGCCGCGGCCGGTTAGCACGAGCTCCGTGGTGGCGGGCTTTATCGCAATCAGTTCCTCGACATCCTCTCGCGCCCCAAAGCAGCCTTCGTCTTGCCCTTGCCGTCGCCCGTATAGATCTGAACCTTGCCGACTTCCAGTGATGCCATATCTGTCCTTTCGTGCCCGGCGTCGGTTTATCGTCGCTTGGGTTGGGTATTCTAGAAACCATTATCAACCCCAGTAGATGGAGTTCAAGCAGATGGAGATGGATGACAACAAGCGTAGACGGAATATGATCCTCTACGTGCTCATCGCCTTCGTCGTCTACCTCGTGCTCTCGACCGTTCTGTTCCCCAACATCGGTCACACGCAGCAGATTACGAAGACCGACTACTCGACGTTTGTCAAAGCGCTCGATAAGAAGAGCGTCGACAAGGTCGAGTACAACACGGACGATTACACCATTTATTACACCAAGAAGGGCGAGGACAAGAACATCGCCTATAAGACGACCGGTGTGCCGAATGATGCGGGCTTTACCGATCGCGTGCTTGAGTCTGGCGCTTCGCTGGAGTCGGTCGTTCCCGATAAAAACTCGGGTTTGATGACCTACTACCTGCTCACTCTCATTCTTCCCATGGCGATTTTCTTCCTCATCGGTTGGTGGCTTAACCGCCGCATGAAGAAGGCTATGGGCGATGACGGCCCGTCGATGAACTTTGGTGGCGGCGGTTTTGGCGGCGGCGGACTGGGTAAGTCCGGCGCGCGCGTGATCGCCTCCAAGGACGTGGGCGTGACCTTTAAGGACGTCGCCGGCCAGGAAGAGGCCAAGGAGTCTCTCAAGGAGGTCGTCGACTTTCTGGAGAAGCCGCAGCGCTACGAGGAGATCGGCGCCAAGCTGCCGCGCGGTGCTCTCCTTGTTGGCCCTCCGGGTACCGGTAAGACCCTGCTTGCCAAGGCTGTTGCCGGCGAGGCCGGTGTTCCGTTCTTTAGCATTTCGGGCTCTGAGTTCGTTGAGATGTTTGTTGGTCGCGGCGCTGCAAAGGTTCGTGACCTGTTTAAGCAGGCCAAGGAAAAGGCCCCGTGTATCGTCTTTATCGATGAGATCGATACCATCGGTAAGAAGCGCGATGGCGGCGGCTTTAGCGGCAACGACGAGCGCGAGCAGACGCTCAATCAGTTGCTGACCGAGATGGATGGCTTCGATAACCACAAGGGTATCGTTGTCCTCGCTGCCACCAACCGTCCCGACAGTCTCGATCCCGCTCTACTGCGCCCCGGTCGTTTTGACCGCCGCATCCCCGTCGAGTTGCCCGATCTGACCGGCCGTAAGAACATCCTCGAGCTCCACGCCAAGAGTGTGAAGACCGAGCCGCCGATCGATCTGACCGCGATTGCCCGTGCCACGCCCGGTGCCTCGGGCGCCGACCTGGCCAATATCATCAACGAGGGCGCCCTGCGCGCCGTTCGCGAAGGTCGCAAGCGTGCAACCCAGGACGACTTCGAGGAGTCGGTGGAGGTCGTCATTGCCGGCCAACAGCGTAAGTCCACGGTGCTTTCCGACCACGAGAAGCAGGTCGTTTCCTACCATGAGATCGGCCATGCCATTGTTGCCGCTCGCCAGAAGGGCTCTGCGCCGGTCACGAAGATCACCATCGTGCCACGCACGAGCGGTGCTCTGGGCTACACCATGCAGGTCGAGGAGGATGAGCGCTTCCTGACCACGCGCCAGGAGGTCCTGGACAAGCTCGCCGTCTATTGCGGTGGCCGTGCAGCCGAGGAGCTCATCTTTGGTGAGATGACGACCGGCGCCGCCAACGATATCGAGCAGGCCACCAAGCTCGCCCGTAACATGGTGACGCGCTTTGGTATGTCCGATGAGTTTGGCATGATGGCACTCGGTACCGTTCAGAATGCGTACCTTAACCAGGACACGTCGCTCACCTGCGCCCCCGGTACGGCCGAGCGCGTGGACGCGATTGTCGCCAAGCTGATCGAGGATGCGCACGACCGCGCTCTGCAGATCCTCAAGGAGAACAAGTTTAAGCTCCATGAGCTGGCTCGTTATCTGTACAAGAAGGAGACCATTACGGGTGAGGAGTTCATGAACCTCCTCACGCGCGAGAATCCGCTGATGCCCACGCAGCAGTAAAGCCGCGGCCGAGCCAGTAAACGCCGACGCCCCATTTGAGCAGCTTACTCAAATGGGGCGTTTTGCTTGAGAGGGATGGAAATGAAGATCGTGGTGAGTGCCTGTTTGATGGGCGAGAGCTGCAAGTATAATGGGCTCGACAACTATCATCGCGAGTTGGTCGAGGCCTGCGAGCGTACAGGGACCGAGGTCCTCTTGGTGTGCCCTGAGGTCTTTGGCGGCCTGCCTACGCCGCGCAAGCCGTCCGAGATTGTGAACGGCGAGGTCTGTACCTGCGAGGGCGTGTCCGTTGACCTGGAATTTCGCCTAGGCGCCCAACGTGCGCTCGACATGTGCGAGCAGGCGGGTGGGCCGGAAGAGATCGCCGCGTGCATCCTGCAGGACCGTAGTCCCTCGTGCGGCGCGGGCCGCGTCTACGACGGCACCTTTAGCGGTACGCTCACCGCGGGCAACGGCGTCTTCGTCGACATGCTCTTGCGCCACGGCTACCGTGTGATCCCGGCAAGCGAGTTCGACCCCAGCATGTTGGAACATTGACCGCAGCACTCGAACCCAACACTTCCTCACGGGTGACCGTTTTGGCATCATCCGTGAATTTGATATTGAGTACGACCCGGTCATCAAAGACGTAGGCCGAGTTGACAGGCGCCGTACCCAGGCAGCCCCTCCCCGCGGCTCTCGCGCAGGAACGCGTACACGGCCCTCCCGTCTCTTGCGCCCCTCCCGGAACTGTCCACATCAGTGTAACCAATCCAGTCCGCCAAGGGCTGCAGCCCGGACAACGCGGCGATGGAGGGCTTCTTCGGCCTGCTCAAGAGGGAGTTCTGGCACGGCAGGGACTGGTCGGGCTGGACCCCCGCCCGCTTCATCGAGGAGCTCGGGGGCTGGATCGGCCGATACAATACGGAGAGGCGCAGCGATGCGCTCGGCGGCCGCACGCCGGCCGAGTTCCGCGCCGCGCTGGGAAGGGCCACGTAACGGTCCAAGAAATCGTCCGCAGTCCCCATTCTTGCCCCTTTGGGACGGCTTCTTGTTGGGGCGTGCCTGCCCCAAACCCTGCTAGGAACGAGTGCAGCAAACTTGAATTTTAAATTAGTCTTTGCAAATAACCTTTGAACCTTCACCATCAATTACAATTCCCTGACGATTGTTAATTGGGCATAGATTCAAATCCGAAAACTCAGCCATTATTTTCTCGGTAACTTTCTTAAATGGTGCTGTAAGAAAATGCGGAAGAACATAGAAATCAATCAAATTAAGCCCTGCATCATCTTCTTGTGAGTAGTCCTCCGGCTTTTCATCCATTTGCTCGATATATTGGATGCTTGGAGCGCATACAATCGCACCTGCCGATTCACCAATCATCAGTTTTCCCTTTGCCAATTCTTTCTTCAGCAGCTCATCCGTTCCCGTTTTACGGAGCTGGTCTATAAGGAAAAAAGAATTTCCGCCGGTAAAATAGATCACATCTGCATCTTCAAAAAGAGAGTGTATCGTTGAATAAGCCTCCGTTGAAATATCAATTTCAGTTACGATTGCTCCCAACTTTTTGAATAATTTTCGAGCCGAGCCGACATAACCGGTGTAGCCTTCACGCAGCGAAGCTGTTGGAATAAATGTGACTTTTTTATTTTCAATTTCTTCCTTTATCAGACTTCCTACACTTGAAAAGTGCGAACATAAAAACATTTTCATCAATATTCTCCTTTATATATAAATTCTTATTTGTTGAACTAAGCCGTGTATACCATACGCTCCAATGAAAGAACGCCCTGATATAGCGTAATTTGCTGTTTTCCTACGTACGTGCGTACACACTCCACAGGAATTCTAAGGGCCCTGCCCCCTTAGCACACGGACTTTGGAACAAAGACTAGTGTGTTACGCCTTGCCAGAGGTGTACAGGCTCCCGGTACGCACGTACGCAGCAATTGCCATCAATGCGCCATATAAGTGGCGATCAAGTTCGCATAAAGCGACCTTGGTTTCGCAAAATAAAAGGCAGGATACCATCACCACGATGATGCCCTGCCTTTGTTCGTTCCTGTTTACCGTTCCGAGTAGTCCTTCCGCAGAATTTACGATAAAAAACGTACCTGAACCCTTTCTCGTAAAGAACCGGGTTCGAGTACGAACTGAATGGTGGTGCAATAAAAAACCACCACAAAGGTACTGCTCCCTTGTGGTGGTTTTGGGTTAGAGCTAGAGGGTGTGGCCGTAGGCGTTGGCAGCTTTGATGGCGGCGGCGAATTTTTCGTCGGTGAAGGGCTCGGGGTTTCCCTGCTTCCACTCGTTGGTGGCGTGCGCGTATTCGCACAGGGCCGGGATATCTGCCTCGGTAAGGCCAACCTGCTCAAGCGTTACGGGCAGCCCCATCTGCTTGTTAAAGGCGGCGTAGCGCTCAAGGTTCTCGGTATCGCCCGTATAGGCAAACAGTACCAGCACGCCCAGGCTCACGACCTCGCCATGCAGGTAGGTGCCCTCACGCGGAATGCTGCAGGTGGCGTTGTAGAACGCGTGCGCCACGCTCGAGTTGTAGTAATAATCGTTCTGGTTGGTCAGGTTCGAGACATAGCCCGTGTTGACAACGATGTCGAGCGCGATCTGCTTGACGGCCTCGCTCGACAGATTCTGGCGCACATCCTCAAGACCCTGCACACCATAGGTAAACAGCGGCTCGGAGCAGGTGTGGGCGAGTGCCAGGCCAAGACCGGCGGTGTGCTCCAGGTTGCCGGCGCTCGTGGCGTATTCGACCTCGGGCTGCTTAGACAGGGCATCGCCCACGCCGGCCCAGAAGTACTCTGCCGGTGCCTCGGCGATGATCTTGGGGTTGATGAAGATGTGCGCCGGTCGGTTGGGGTACGAATATCCCTCGAGCGAGCCGTCGTCGTTGTACACGACGGCAATGGCGGTCGCGGCGGAGCAGTTGGAACAGATCGTCGGGACAGTGAAGACGATTTTCTTGAGCTCGATGGCCGCCGTCTTGACGGTGTCGAGCGCCTTGCCGCCGCCGCAGGCGATAAGAACATCAGCCTCCTGGCAGGCAGGGGAGTTCACGACCTTGGCGATATTGGCACGCGTACTGTTGGTGCCATAGACGCGCGTCTCTAGGACCTCGACATCGGTACCTTCAAGTGCCGCCTCGATTCCCGGCAGCGCCGCAGCCAGGGCTCGCTTGCCGCCAATGATGGCGACTTTCTTCGCGCCGTACTCCGCCAGTGCAGTTGGCAGCTCGGTAAAGCAATCCTCGCCAACGGTGTAGTCGCTCATTCCAATCGTGCGCATAGCAACCTTCTTTCGTTCGATAAAGTGCTTTCAGGTATTTTGCTCCTAGAGAAGGGCTGTAATAGCGAGAAATTTCGAACGTATAAAACCAGTGTTGAGGGTTTTTCGCCGACGCGGAACGTGCTAGCATACACCGCATAAGCGTTGATGGGGACGAGTAGTCGGCCGTCCGCATGCTACAGAGAGCGGGAAGCGCTGAGAACCCGTGCATGCGACCGATGAAAATCACCCCGGAGCTGCGGTCCCAACGGACGTGCCGCGCAGGTTCGTCTTAGTAGACATCGCCGAGATGGTCGTCGATACAGGCCAGCCGAGTAACGGATGCGAGCGCGCGAATACGCGGGCGAGGGCATCTAAGCTGGGTGGTTAAGCGAAGAGCTTTTGCGGGCGTGCAGCCCGTTTTGTGGCGCTTCGTCCCAGCTTGTAGGGACGGGCGCCTTTTTGGTGCCCAGAGGGCGTGCGCGCCCATGACAAGAAAGGGGTACCGTGGCAAACGAGTACAAGCAGACGATGAATCTGCCCAAAACCGGATTTCCCATGCGTGCCGGTCTTTCCAAGTCCGAGCCAAAGCGACTCAAGGACTGGCAGGACAACAAGGTCTACGAGCAAGTTCTAAAGAAGAACGAGGGTCACAAGAAGTTCGTGCTGCACGACGGCCCTCCGTACGCCAACGGCCCGATCCACATCGGCCACGCCATGAACAAGATCTCCAAGGACATGATCAACCGTTACTGGATGATGCAGGGCTATGAGGTTCCCTATGTTCCCGGTTGGGACTGCCACGGTCAGCCGATCGAACATAAGGTCGAGGAGAAGCTCGGCACCGAGAAGTTCAACCAGACCTCCACGGCTAAGATCCGCGAGCTTTGCAACAAGTTCGCTGTCGAGAACATCGAGCTCCAGAAGGCTGGCTTCCGTCGCCTTGGCGTGCTTGGCGACTGGGACAACCCGTATCTGACGCTCTATCACCAGCATGACGCCGCCGACATTGAGGTCTTCAAGGCCATGTTCGACAAGGGCATGATCTATCGCGGCCACAAGCCCGTCCACTGGTGCAAGCACTGCCACACCGCGCTGGCCGAGGCTGAGATCGAGTACTCCGACGAGACGAGCCCGTCCATCTTCGTGCGCTTTGAGATGACCTCCAAGCCCGCCGGTCTCGAGAACTTCGACGGCCCGGTCGACTTTATCATCTGGACGACCACGCCGTGGACCATCCCCTCCGACCAGGCAGTTTCCCTCAAGCCCGGCGCCGCCTACGTCGCCGTTGAGCACGACGGCCGCGCCGAGGTCATGCTCGAGGACCTGGCTCCTAAGTGCTGCGAGGAGTTTGGCTGGGAGTACACTCCGGTTATGGTCGACGGCAAGCCCTATGTGGTTCCCGCCGAGACCTTCCACCACATCCACTACAAGCAGCCGATCTTCGACGGTGTCGAGGGCGTGGCACTGCTGGCCGATTACGTCGGTGTCGATGACGGTACCGGTATTGTCCACAACTCGCCCGGCCACGGCGTCGACGACTACTTTGCCTGCCTCAAGGAGGGCATCACCGACATCTGCATGCCGGTCGATGACGACGGCAAGTTCTACACCGGCGAGGAGTTTGGCACCGGTGGCCCCTTCAGCGGTATGGACACCGATGAGGCCAACCCGCACATCATCGAGTTCCTGCGCGAGCGCGGTACCCTCGTCCTCGAGAAGAAGATCACGCACAGCTATCCGCACTGCTGGCGTTGCAAGCACCCGGTGCTCTTCCGTGCTACCGACCAGTGGTTTGTCTCGATGGACAAGACCGGTTTGCGCGAGCAGGCTGGCAAAGAGGTCCGCGAGAACGTCAAGTGGTATCCGGCCCACGCGGCCAACCGCATCGGCGCCATGGTCGAGCAGCGTCCCGACTGGTGCATCAGCCGTCAGCGCAACTGGGGCGTGCCTATCCCCAGCTACACTTGCGCCGACTGCGGCGAGAAGGTCATGAACGACGCCACGCTCGACGCCGTCATCAAGCTCTTCCACGAGAAGGGCTCCGACGCCTGGTTCACCGACGCTCCCGAGAGTTACCTGGGCGAGGCTTGCGTTTGCCCCAAGTGTGGCGGCCATCACCTCAAGGCTGATAAGGACATTCTCGACGTGTGGTGGGACTCCGGCGTGTCCTGGAAGGCCGTCTGCGAGTATCGACCCGAGCTTGAGTACCCGGCTGACGTGTATCTCGAGGGCTCCGACCAGCATCGCGGTTGGTTCCAGAGCTCGCTGCTCACCTCGGTGGGTGCCAACGGCCATGCTCCGTACAAGGCGGTCGTCTCGCAGGGCTTCACGCTCGATGGCCAGGGCCGCAAGATGTCCAAGTCGCTCGGCAACGTCATCGACCCCAACAAGGTCTGCGACGAGATGGGCGCTGACATCATCCGTCTCTGGGTTGCCTCCGTCGACACCAGCTCCGACGTCTCCATCGACCATGAGATTCTCGCTCGTACGTCCGATGCCTATCGTCGTTTCCGCAACACGCTGCGCTTCTTGCTCTCCGAGCTCGAGGGTCAGTTTGAGCCCGAGACCGACAGCGTCGCCTTTGCCGACCTGCTGCCGCTCGACAAGCTCATGGTTGCCCGTCTGACCCAGGTCCAGGCCGAGGTCGACGACGCCTACGCCAGCTATGAGTTCCCGCGCGCCTACCGTGCGCTTTACGACTTCGTGGTTACCGAGCTTTCCAACGTGTATCTCGACGCCCTGAAGGATCGTCTGTACTGCGACAAGCCCGGCTCGCTCGAGCGCCGCAGTGCCCAGACCGTGCTGGCCGAGCTCTTCTCGATGCTCATGCGCGACCTGCAGCCGATCCTGTCCTATACCGTCGACGAGGCCATGGCATATGCGCCCGCCGGCTGCGTCGATCACCAGAAGTACGCCGCGCTGCTCGATTGGTACAAGTCGCCCATCACGGTCGACGAGGCCAATGAGTTTGAGGGCGTGCTCGAGGCTTCGCTCGAGCTCCGTAGCGCCGTGACCAAGGCCCTTGAGGATGCCCGTTCTGCCGGCACCTTCACTAAGAGCCAGCAGGTCCGCGTCAAGGCGGTCGTTCCCGCCGAGATGTACGCGCTGCTGACCGGTGATAAGGCCGTCGACCTGGCCGAGTTCTACATCGTCTCCGATGTTGAGCTGACCCAGGGCGAGGAACTCTCCGTTGCCATTGAAGCTGCCGAGGGCGAGTGCTGCGACCGTTGCTGGAACTACCGCACCACCGTTGGCGAGTACAACGGCCACGCTCATATCTGCGAGAGGTGTGCGAATGCCCTTTAAGGCACGGTAACTCGGCATTTTAGTTATAGGTAGAATTTGGGCGCCTTCGGCCCATTTGCTCCGCTGAATAAAAGCGGCATTCTGTTTTTCGGAATGCCGCTTTCTTTTTATGCTGGTTATTTCGCTTGTGTTGGTGGATATGTCGTGCGCTCTGCGTGTGGCAATATAAGATGGTTAATTGCGTTAAACGGAATTCGATGTTCTTGAGGGTAGGGGATTGAGTTGGGTCGTACTGGGGATATGACGCCGCCTTTGCGTTGGCGGTTGTGTGTTGCTGGTGGGGTGGCGCTGGTTGTGCTGCTTGTTGACCAGTTGACCAAGCTTGCGGTTCGTGCCGTGGGCGATGCACTGCATGTGACCGTCATACCCGGCGTGATCGACTTCCTGTTTGTCCGCAATATCGGCGCTGCGTTTAGCATGGGCGAGGGGCATGGCATCGCATTTGCCGTGCTGGCGCTGGCGGTCATTGTCGCTATTGCCGTGTACCTCGTTCGTGCACCCCAGCTCGCTCATCTTGAGGTTGTGGGCATGGCGATGGTTGCGGGCGGTGCTATCGGCAACGCTATCGATCGTTTCGCCTTTGGCTTCGTGACCGATTTTATTGCCACCACCTTCATCGACTTTCCCGTCTTCAATGTGGCCGATATCGGCATTACCGTGGGCGTTGTGCTCGCCCTCTTCGGCTACATGTTCTTGAGTCCCGCCGCTCGTGAGGTCGATGCGACTGCTGAGCTCAATGCCCGTGATGAGGCCCGCGCTAAGCGCAAAGCCAAGCAGCGTGGGGAGCGTGCCCGCAAGATTCGCGAAAGGAATGAGCGTTAATGGCCGACATCCATATTCTTGTTGCCGACGATTGCTCTGGCCAGCGTCTCGACGCCTTTCTGGGTGCCAACGACGGCTGCCCCACGCGCTCTGCCTGCGCGCATCTGATCGAGGGCGGCGCCGTAATCGTGAACGGCGAGACCTGTCTGTCAAAAAAGTATGCCGTACGCGCCGGTGACCGCATCTCGGTCGACCTGCCCGAGCCGCACGATCCCACCGATGTGATTCCCGAGGCCATCCCGCTCGATATTCGCTATGAGGACGACTATCTCATTGTGCTCTCCAAGCAGCGCGGGCTGGTGTGCCATCCCGCCCATGGCCACGAGAGCGGCACCCTTGCGAACGCTCTGGTCTACCACTGCGGCATCGACCATCTTGGTACCGTACAGGGTGAGGACCGCCCCGGGATCGTGCATCGCCTGGATCGCGATACCTCGGGCCTTATGCTCGCGGCAAAAGACGACGACACCCAGCGCGCGCTTCAAAATCTCATTCGTACGCGCACGCTCGACCGCCGCTACATTACGCTCGTTCACGGTCATATCGCTATGGATGAGGGCACCATTAACACCGGCATTGCCCGGTCTACGCGCGACCGTGTCAAGATGGCGGTTTCTGATGACCCCTTTGCGCGCCAGGCCATTACGACCTTTAAGGTCCTTGAGCGCTACGATTCCACGCGTTTTGACGACGGCTATACGCTCGTCGAGTGCCACCTGTTTACGGGCCGTACGCATCAGATTCGCGTACACATGCGTCATATCAACCACGCTTGCGTAGGCGATCCGCTCTACGGCAAGTGCGATGCACGCGCCGATCAGGGTCTGACCAGGCAATTCCTTCATTCCTGGCGCGTCGCATTCGACCATCCCGTGACGGGGGAGCGTATTGAGTGCCGCGATGAGCTGCCGTGGGATCTCGCTGCGGTTCTCGACGACCTGGCTCCGCGCTCACTCGGTCGTACTGCCGCTGGCGACGACATCGTTCCGCAGCTCGGTCTTCTCGAAGCCTAGCCGGTATTAGGTGGTTTCTTGAACTCGGTAAGCCTGCGGTAAGATATACGATTGTTTACGTAACGCGTTCCTGGGAGCCTGCATGCTCGCCTTTTTACAAACCAACACACCCATCGTGATTTTCAACCAGATTGTCGTCACGCTGCTCACGGTCTGCTTTCTGTACCAGGTGGTCTTCTTTGTCATCGGCGCTCTTCGTGGCGAGGTCGCGCCTCCCAAGGCCAAAAAACTCCACCGCTATGCCTTCTTTATCGCGGCGCATAACGAGGAGGCCGTTATCGCCAATCTCGTTCGCTCCATCAAGGACCAGGATTATCCGTCCGAGCTCATCGAGGTCTTTGTGGTCGCCGATGCCTGTACCGATAACACGGCACAGCTCGCGCGCGAGGCGGGCGCCATTGTTTACGAGCGCAACGACCTGGCCCGTAAGGGCAAGAGCTGGGTCATGGACTTTGGTTTCGATCGCATTCTCAACGAGTATCCCGACACGTTTGAGGGCTACTTTATCTTCGATGCCGACAACGTTATCTCCCGCGATTACGTCTCCAAGATGAATGATGCCTTTGATCAGGGTTTCCATGTGGTGACGAGCTATCGTAATTCCAAGAACTTCGGCAGCTCGTGGATCTCGGCAGCTAATGCCACCTGGTATCTGCGCGAGGCGCGCTTTCTCAACAACGCGCGTAACATCTGCAAGACGTCTTGCGCCGTCTCGGGTTCGGGCTACCTCATCTCCGCCAGCGTTATCGAGGGCATGCACGGTTGGCAGTTCCATACGTTGACCGAGGATATCCAGTTCACCACGTTCTGCGCCATTCACGGCATCCGCATCGGTTATGCGCCGGCGGAGTTCTTTGACGAGCAGCCGGTGACGTTTAAGGCGTCCTGGAAACAGCGTATGCGTTGGACTAAGGGCTTTTACCAGGTGTTCTTTACCTATGGTAAGCACTTGGTCAAGTCGACGTTCCGTTATCATCGCTTTGCCGCCTACGACATGTTTATGACGATCGCGCCGGGTATGCTGCTTTCTCTGATTTCGATGCTTGCCAATGCCACGTTCCTCATCGTGGGCGGGCTTTCGCACGGCTTCTTGGCCACCGAGGTCGAGATGCAGGCTTGTGCCGCCTCGCTCATTATGACCTTCGTGATGATGTACCAGACCTTCTTTATCCTGGCGCTACTCACGACCATCTTTGAGTACAAGCATATTCATTGCGCGCAAAAGTGGCGTTTGGTGACCAACCTGTTTACCTTCCCGATCTTTATGTTCAGCTATATCCCCATCACGGTGGCCGCTCTGTTCCTAAAGGTCGACTGGGTCCCGACGCAGCATGCCGTCAACGTTACCCTCGACGAGGTCATGCAAGGCGCCAAATAACCACCACCAAAACCACCGCAAAGGGGACAGGCACCTTTGTGGTGGTTTTTGCGTTTGAGTAGCTGTCCATGGAGTTGCACGATGTCCTACATCCCATTTTGGATTTGCATCTTTGCCGGTGCGGTGGTTGATGCCCGTGAGCGGCGGTTTCCGAATGCGCTTGCCGGTGCGTGTGCGGTGGCGGCGTTAGCAGGCGTTTGGCTCGACAGGGGCGTTAACGCTGCACTTGATCATGCCGGTCTTGCGGTCATTGTCTACCTTGCCCTTGTGCTTACTGAGTCGCTCTGGCGTCGTGTTCGCCACGCTCCCGGCATTGGCATGGGGGACGTCAAGGCGCTCTTCGCGCTTTGCACGCTCGACCCTATGGGCGGCATCGTGGCATTTGCCATCGCGCTCCTGGTCCTTGCCCTCTCCTGCCTCTTCACAAAATCGCGCTCCCTGCCATTGCTCCCGTTTTTGGTGCCGATTTTTGCCATAATCGAGGTCGTGGGCTGCACATTGTAACCGATTGCGCATCCTTCTTAAGGAGCATGCCATGGCAACTAATCAAGAAACGGCCGTCATTAAGGCGCGCATGGACCGTATTCCGTCGGCGTTGTCGCCCGAGCTTGTCGAGCGCATTTCCGCCGATCGTGCTTCGGGTTCTGTCAACCCGTATCGTTGCAACGACAGCCAGGTCATTCGTCGTATTTATCGCGCTGCCGACAAAGGCACGCTTATGCGACCGGCATTTATGCGCGATACCGAAAAGATTCTTCATCTTCCGGCGTACACCCGTTACGCAGGCAAAACGCAGGTCTTTAGCTTTCGTAGCAACGACGACCTGTCACGCCGCGGTCTGCACGTGCAGCTTGTCTCGCGCATTGCGCGCGATATCGGTCGCGCCCTTGGGCTCAACTGCGATCTGATCGAGGCGATTGGCTTAGGCCACGACTTGGGCCACACGCCCTTCGGCCATGCTGGTGAGCGATTCCTCAACGATATTTACCACGAACGTACCGGCCGCTTCTTTTTCCATAACGTGCAGTCGGTCCGCGTGCTCGATGCGCTGTACGGCCGCAACGTGTCGCTCCAGACGCTCGATGGCGTGCTGTGCCACAACGGTGAGTACGAGCAACGTGTGTTTGAGCTCTCGGACATGAGCTCCTTTGACCAGTTCGATCAGGCGGTCGAGGACTGCATCGCCACGGGCTATAGCGCAATTGAGCATCTGCGTCCCATGACGCTCGAGGGCTGCGTGGTCCGCATCTCGGATATCCTTGCCTACGTTGGGCGCGATCGCCAAGACGCCATTGCGGCGGGCCTGCTGTCGCCCGATGCTTTTGACGATGGCCTGGGTGGGGCATACAACAGCTGGATCCTTACGCATGCCTCCATCGATATCGTTGAGCACAGCTATGGTAAGCCGCGTATCGAGATGAGCGAGGACCTGTTTGAGGAAATTCGCCGAGCCAAGCGCGAGAACTACGAGAAGATCTATAGCAAGGGCGGTATCGAAGGCGACTCCGAAGCGGAGCTGCGAGAGGCCTTCGAAAAGCTCTACGACCGTTGCCTGCAGGATATAAACGAAGGCGACGAGTCCTCTTACATCTTTAAGCACCATGTTTCGCGCATAGAGCAGCAGCTTTCCTACTACGACCGCACCTATGACTGGCAGGACGACAAGGATCAAGCCGTGGTGGATTACATCGCGAGCATGACGGACGGTTATTTCTGTGAGCTGACGAGCAAGCTGTTCCCGGGTCTAAAGTTTCCGCATCGTACCTATATTAACGAACGGTAGTTCGTATCCTTTCGGTATACTGTTGGGCAACAACGATTTTGATTGATGCACGGGATGGCTATGGACGACCTTTTTTCTGCTTCGACGCGCGAGCGTTCCTTTCAGAATGCGCCGCTTGCGGTGCGCATGCGCCCCAATTCGCTCGACGAGTATGTGGGCCAGCAAAAGGCCGTCGGTAAGGGCTCATGGTTGCGTGCCGCGATCGAGCACGACGTGCTTTCGAGCGTGATTCTGTACGGGCCGGCCGGTACGGGTAAGACGACGCTGGCCCACATTATCGCTAACCATACAAAGAGCGAGTTTGTCGAGGTCAGCGCCGTGACGGGCACCGTGAAGGACTTGCGTCGCGTGATCGACGAGGCCAAGACGCGCCTGAATACGTACGACCGCCGCACCATTCTATTCATCGATGAGATTCACCGCTTCTCTAAGTCGCAGCAGGATGCCCTGCTGCATGCAGTTGAGAACCGTACCGTCATTATGATTGGCGCTACGACGGAGAATCCGTACTTTGAGGTCAACTCGGCGCTGCTCTCACGTGGTCGAGTCGTGGAGCTTGAGCATTTAAAGGACGAGGATATCGCCATGCTTATCGAGCGTGCGCTCGAGGCACCTCAGGGCCTGAACGGCAAATTCTCGGCCGATGATGATACGGTCAAGACCATTTGCACGCTGGCAGCGGGTGATGCACGCTCGGCCTTGACGACGCTTGAGTTGGCGAGCGAGATTGCCGTCACGCGTCCCGATACCGAGGGGACGCCGGCTCCGGCGGCGGGGGAGCGGTATCCCATCACGGTCGACGATGTGAAGATCGCCAATCCGCGCCGTGGGTTTTCGTATGACAAAAACGGTGACATGCACTACGACATTATCAGTGCGTTCATTAAGTCCATGCGCGGCAGCGACCCCGATGCCACCATTTATTGGCTCGCGCGCATGATCGATGCAGGGGAGGATCCCAAGTTTATTGCACGCCGTATTATGATTCAGGCTTCTGAGGATGTTGGCAACGCCGATCCGCAGGCGCTTTTGGTGGCGCATGCCGCGTTTAAGTCTGCCGAGGTCATTGGCTATCCCGAGTGCCGCATTAACCTGGCTCAGGCAGCACTCTATGTGTGTTTGGCGCCTAAATCCAACGCGTGTGAGGCTTCGATCGATGCGGCGCTGGCCGATATTCATTCTAGTGGGCTTCGCGAGGTGCCGAGTTATCTGCGCGATCGCCATCGCCCGGGCAGCGATGAATATGGTGTGTATAAGTATCCGCATGATTATCCCGAAGGCTGGGTCGACCAGCGCTATTTGCCCGAGGGGCTGGAGCGTGGCGCATTCTGGCAGCCTGCCGGCCGCGGTTGGGAAGAGTGGCGTGTGGAGCAAAGCGAGCGCGATCGTAGCGGTAACGCGCCCAAGTAGGTCCTTGGCACCTCGCACATTCCCTTTGGGTATCTTCCCCTTCTTTGGGGTACCATGAAAGGCGTCTGTATTTCGATTCCTTCGGGAGGCTTGTATGAGTCCCATTCAAATCGCCCTGCTGGTGCTTGCCATTGCCGGCGTGTGGGCTATTGTTGAGCTCGCGCTTACCCTGCGCAAGACCCGCAACGTTGTCGACTCGCTCGATAAGACCGTGAACGACCTCAATAACACCATCGCCGAGGCGCAGCCGGTGGTGGCAAAACTCGACGGCGCTGTCGACGAGCTTACGCCGGCACTTGCCCAGATGGAGCCGCTGCTTAAGTCGAGCAAGACGGCAGTTGATGCCCTTACCTCCAATCTCGTAGAGGTCGAAGCCGTGGTTCGCGACATTTCCGAGGTTACGGGCAGCATGGCCGAGGCCAGCAATGCTGTGTCGAGCGTGACCGACTCTGCCGCCGGTGCTGTGCAGAAGCTCTTCAATAAGGTGAAGGCTCCTGCAGCCGACGCCGAGCGCAAGCTCGCCGCTGCCGCTGCGGAGGCTGAGCAACCTACCGAGCGCGTCCTAATTGGCGAGGACGAGGCCGCCGCGGGCGACGATGATAGCCAGAAGTCTGTAGCCAAGCCGGCTCAGTATTACACTTACACGCCCGCCGAGACCTCTGAGGAGTCCTGCGATGAGTAGCGAAGCAACCTGCCCTATCACGCTGACCGTTGCCGGCGACCCGCGTCTCGCTCGCCTTGTGCGCATGACGGCAGCCAACGTTGGTGCCCTGTGCTCTATGTCTGTCGATCGCATTGAGGACATCCGCATGGCTGCTGAGGAGGCTTTCATCTTTGGTTGCACCGCGGTCGACTGCGATGACATCACCATCAAATTCGATGTCGATGAGACCCACGTTGGCATGACTATTACCTTTGGCGACCAGGCTACGGTCGATGAAGACGACCAGGCTGCGGTGTATGCCGAGCTCATCCTCGCGAGCGTGTGCGATTCCTACGAAAAGACTGCGGCGCCCCTGACGCTTTCCCTCGACCTCAAGGCGGATATCTAATATGACCGAACGTTCCCGGAGCGGTAAGACCGCTTGGGACAAGGAGAAAACCCGCGAGCTGTTTCGTCGCTATAAAGAGACCGGTGACCCGGACGCACGCGAGCAGCTCGTCATGTCCCACATGAACCTGGTAAGGTTTCTTGCCAACAAATTTAAGAACCGCGGCGAGCCGCTCGATGACCTTATGCAGGTTGGCTATTTGGGCCTGCTCAAGGCTATCGACCGCTTTGACCCTGAGCGCGGACTCGAGTTCACCACGTTTGCCACGCCCACCATCTTGGGCGAGATCAAGCGTCACTTCCGCGACAAGGGCTGGAGCGTGCGCGTGCCCCGTCGCTTGCAGGAGCTCTCGGCCAAGGTCAACCAGGCTACCGATAAGCTCACCAACGAGCTACAGCGCTCGCCCAAGGTTGAGGAGATCGCTGAGTATCTAGATGTGACTGTCGATGAGGTCCTCGAGGCTATGGAATCGTCTTCGGCTTATACCTCGGTGCCCATCGAGGCTCCTGGTGCGTCCGATTCCGACGATGCCCCCTCGATTCTCGACCGTTACGCCGACGACGACAGCGAGCTCGACTTTACCGATGACCGCTTGGTGATCGAGGAGGCCATCCGTGATTTCTCGCCGCGCGAGCGCGAGGTGATCGAGCTGCGCTTTGTGAAGGGCATGACCCAGATCGAGATCGCTAAGAAGCTGGGTATTTCTCAGGTGCAGGTTTCGCGTCTGCTGCGCCGCACGCTTAAGAAGATTCAGGACAAGATCGACCCCGACGGAGTGATGATTCGTTCATGAGTGAGCACCCCCAACAAACCGATCGCGTGCTGCGCGACACCCGCATTCTGACGCTTCGCATTTGGGCTGTTGTCGGCTGCATTGTCATCGCCGCTGTCATCTTTAACCTTATGGGCATCCTGGCGCCGGTTATCGAGTTTCTCGCCGTTGGTTCCATCATTGCCTTTGTGATGTCCCCGATTACCAATTGGCTCGAGCATCATGGCGTCGGCCGTGGCATCGGTTCGCTTATCGCGCTTATTGTTGTTGTTGCCGTGCTCGTCGGTGTCGTTTGCATCTTGTCGCCGATTCTCTTTGGTCAGATCATGGAAGTCCTGAGCCGCCTGCCCGAGCAGCTTCGTGTTGCGGGTGGCGATCTCAACGAGATGATCTCGCATGCCAAGACGCTCAACAACACGCCGCTCAAGGAGTATTTGGACGACAACCTGTCGTCGCTGGTTGCCGTGGCATCGAAGTATGTGTCTCAGATCGCTGCCGAGCTTGGCCGCGGTGTGTTCCCGCTCATCACCAATACGGCCTCGCAGTTGTTCGTGATCTTCCTTGGTCTGGTGCTTGCCTACTGGATGGCCTGCGACTACCCTCGCATGCATCACGAGATTTGCACCATCATCGGTCAGGAGAAGGAGACCTCGTACCGCTTTATGGTCGCCATCCTTTCTCGCTCTGTCGGCGGCTACATGCGCGGTATGGTCGTGACGTCCATCTGCGGTGGTTTCCTCGCCTTTATCGGTTTTATGATCATCGGTCATCCGTATGCGGCGCTCATGGCTATCTTTACCGGCATCATGCATTTGGTTCCGGTCGTCGGTCCCTGGGTGAGCGCAGCAATCGCCACGGTACTCGGCTTCATGTTCAGCCCCATGTTGGCGTTATGGACGCTCATCGTGACGATGGTCGCGCAAAACGTCACCGACAACGTGATTTCGCCTAAGGTCATGCAGAGCTCTGTACAGGTGCATCCTATCATGAGCCTCACGGCGCTCGTTATTGGCTCGGCACTCATGGGCCCCATCGGCATGATTATTGCCATCCCGCTTTGCGCGGCCCTCAAGGGTATCTTCGTGTACTACTTCGAGAATGAGACCGGCCGCCAGCTTGTGGCCTATGACGGCGCCGTGTTTAAGGGCACACCGTACCGCGATGCCGATGGCAACCCGGTCGCCGCCTACGACGCGCTCGGCGACGACACCTTCATCTATGAGTCCGAGCTCATCGGCAACGAGACCGCGCCCGAGGCCAAGGCCATGCCCAAACCCGAGCTCGATAACCCCTGGATCAAGCTCTCGGGTCTGCAACCCGATGCCACGGGCTTCTTCAAGAACCCCTTTGCCAAGGACGATGACTCCAACTCGGACGACGATACCAAAACCGGCATCGACGGCTCCATGGACGATTCGGATTCTAAATAAGCCCCGTTAGCGTTTCTTGAAGTTGTAAATGACAAGAAACGCGAGCAAAGCGATTGATAAGGGGCCGGCTACGTAGAAAAAGAGAACGTCAATTGCGCGTAGAGTGTAATAAGCCTTATCGCCTGACATTACTGCATACAATACGTAGCCAAATGCTGGTTGGTTTGCGTACCAGCAGGAGAAGGCCAAGAGCGCTAAAAGTGCTACTACCAGAAGTGCATTCAGGACAAATCGTTTGGTATTCATCGTTCGCTCCTTCCGAATGATTCTTATATGATATTTTACTAAAACTATTTTTTAAAGGATTGCTTAGTCCTAAATAACATGCACTTTCGCTGGAGGGTCGCTGTTTGGCGGCCCTCTTTTTTGCACTTGCGCGGCGGGATGGTAATATCGTTACGTTTGAACTGTTTCGATGTGAAACCGAGGAGATTCCCTCTATGAGTGCTGACTACCCGTCAATGACTACGGCCGAGATCCGCTCTAAGTTCCTCAACTTCTTTGAGGAGCGCGGTCTTAAGCTCTATCCTTCTTCGTCCCTCGTCCCCGACGATCCTTCGCTGCTGCTTGCCAATGCCGGCATGAACCAGTTTAAGGAGTACTATCAGGGCAAGAAGACCATGAAGGAGATCGGCGCGATCTCCTGTCAGAAGTGCGTCCGCACCAACGATATCGACTGCATCGGCGAGGACGGCCGTCACTTGTCCTTCTTCGAGATGCTCGGCGACTTCTCCTTTGGCGGTGTCTCCAAGCAGCAGGCCTGCGCTTGGGCCTTTGAGCTCATCACCAAGGAGTTCAAGCTGCCGCTCGACCGCCTGTATTTCACCGTCTTTACCGAGGATGACGAGACCCATGACGTGTGGCGCTCCCTGGGCGTTGCCGAGGATCACATCTCCCGTCTGGGCGAGGATGACAACTTCTGGGCCGCTGGCCCCACCGGCCCCTGCGGTCCGTGCTCCGAGATCTATTTTGACATGGGCGAGGAGGTCGGCTGCGGCAGCCCCGACTGCAAGCCTGGCTGCGACTGCGACCGCTTCCTTGAGTTCTGGAACCTCGTGTTTACCCAGTACGACCGCCAGGAGGACGGCTCCATGCCGGAGCTGCCGCACCGCAACCTCGATACGGGCATGGGCCTGGAGCGCATGGCCGCTATCATGCAGCACAAGACTGCTAACTACGACGGCGATCTGATGCAGCACCTCATCAAGCTCGGTGAGGAGATCAGCGGCAAGACCTATGACGCCGACGATTACTCCGGCGCCAGCCGCTCCCTGCGCATCATCGCCGACCACTCCCGTGCTGTCGACTTTATGATCTCGGACGGCATCCTTCCCGGCAACGAGGGTCGCGAGTACGTCCTTCGCCGTCTGCTCCGCCGTGCCGTGTTCCACGGTCGCCTGCTGGGCATCGAGGGCGCCTTCCTGACCAAGTTCATCGACGAGGTCAACGCTCAAATGGGCGAGGCCTATCCCGAGCTGCTCAAGAACGTCGCGCTCGTCAAGGGTATCGTCGCCTCCGAGGAGGAGCGCTTCTCCACGACGCTCGACAATGGCCGTGTCTACCTGGACGAGGCCCTGGCAGCGCTTGCCGAGGGCGCTGTGCTTCCGGGCGATGTCGCCTTTAAGCTGCACGACACCTTTGGTTTTCCCATCGATCTGACCGTCGAGATCGCCGGCACCGCTGGCCACGATGTCGATATGGATGGCTTCACTGCCTGCATGGAGGACCAGAAGGCCCGCGCCCGCGCTAACGCCAAGGGCGACGCCTGGGGTAGCTTCAACGACGTGTGGGTCGAGCTTTCCGACAAGGTCGCAGCGACCGAGTTCGACGGCTATGACAACGATGTGATCGAGGGCGCCAAGGTTGTCGCCATCGTGCGCAACGGCGAGTCCGTCGAGTCCGCAGCCGCGGGCGAGCATGTCGAGGTCGTGCTCGACCGCACCCCGTTCTATGCCGAGATGGGTGGTCAGCAGGGCGATGCCGGCAAGCTTTCCGCCGAGGGCGTTGTTCTGACCGTTGCCGACACCAAGAACCACAACGGCCTGTATGCCCATGTCGCGCACGTTGCCGAGGGCACGCTGACCGTCGGTGCTACCGTGACCGCCGCGCTCGACGCCGAGCGCCGTGGTTTCCTGCGTCGCAACCACACCGCCACCCACCTGCTCGACGCTGCGCTTAAGCAGGTCCTGGGCGAGCATGTCTCCCAGGCTGGCTCGCTGGTGACGCCCGAGCACCTGCGCTTTGACTTTACGCACTTCGAGGCCCTGTCCTCCGAGCAGCTCAAGGCTGTCGAGGACCTGGTCAACCAGCAGATCTTCGCTTCCAAGCCCGTCGTGACCCGTGTCATGGGCATCGACGAGGCTAAGGCTGCCGGCGCTGTCGCTCTGTTTGGCGAGAAGTACGGCGATGTCGTCCGCGTCGTCTCCGTGGGCGCCGAGGACCAGCCGTTCTCCCGCGAGCTCTGCGGTGGCACGCACGCTGCCAACACCGCCGAGATCGGCCTGTTCAAGATCATTTCCGAGTCCTCCACAGGCTCCAATGTCCGCCGTATCGAGGCTGTGACCTCTAAGGGTGCCCTCGACTACATGGCCGACCGCCTGGCGCTCGTTGACGCCGCCGCCGCTGCGCTCAAGTGCCGCGTCGACGAGGTTCCCGCCCGCGTGGAGAACCTGCAGGCCGAGCTGCGCGAGACGTCCAACAAGCTCAAAAAGGCTCTGACCGGTGGCTCCTCCGACGCCATTTCCAGTGCCATCGAGGGTGCCTTTGAGCTCGGCGGCTACAAGCTCGTCGTCGCTGAGCTCCAGGGCCTTGAGGCTGCCGACCTGCGCAACGTATGGGATACCGTGCACCAGAAGGTCGCCGGACCTGTCGCCTGCGTTGTTGCCAGCGTGACTGAGAAGGGCACTCCGGCCCTGCTCGCTGCCGGCTCCGATGACGCCGTCAAGGCCGGTTTCCACGCCGGTAACGTGATCAAGCAGATCGCGGGTCTGGTCGACGGTCGCGGTGGCGGTCGTCCCAACATGGCCCAGGCCGGTGGCAAGAACGCTGCCGGCATCGCCGATGCCCTCGCGGCCGCTAAGACCGCGCTCGGCGCCTAAGAATCTAAGAAGTCGCTGTGGTTGCGCTCGCGCTGGACATAGGGGAGACCAGGATTGGCATCGCCGTCTCGAGCCGTGATGGCAAGATGGCGATGCCCGTCAAGGTGCTCCCGGCTGCAGAGGTCACCGGTATGGCCAAGACGTTCCGCTACCTGGTCGAGGACTATGAGCCCGACATCCTGGTAAGCGGACGTCCCCTGACCATGGCCGGTGAGCCTGGTCCCCAGGCCGAGCGCGTTGCCGCCGTGGCGCAAAAGATTGCCGACGAGCTCGATCTTCCGCTTGAGTTTGAGGACGAGCGTCTGTCTTCGCAAGAGGCCAAGCGTATCCTGCGCGAGCAGGGCCTCAACGAAAAGCAGATGAGGGGCAAGATCGACATGATTGCCGCCAGCCTGTTTTTGCAGACGTGGCTCGATCGTAAAAACGAGGAGGTTTCGCATGCCTAGCGCTTCCGATCCGCGCCAGCAGAATCGTACACGGCAGCCGGCGTCGCGCCCTGCCCAGCCTTGCCAGCGTCCGGCACAGCCGACGCAGCGTGCAGCTCAGCCTGCCGCGCGCCCGGCGCAGTCCTTCTCTCATTCGGCCCAACCTGTTCAACGGACGGGTCAGCAGCCATCTGCTCGTTCGGTTCAGCATTCGGCTTCTCACGCGGCTCAGCAGCCCACTGCTCGTACGGCCCAGCCTGCAGGCGGTACCCGCTTTAAGCAGCAGGCACCTACTCAGCGAACTCAGGCCCCCCAATCGCATTCGCATCACGCTCGCGGTTCGCATGGCGTTGCTCCGGCGACACGCTCGAGCTACAACACGCATGCTCGTCGCGGTGCTCAAAAGAAGAGTTCTCCGGTTCCCATGATCATCGGCGTTGTGGTGGCGGTGCTCGCGCTTGCTGCGATCGCCTTCTTTGTCGTGCCGGCCGTCAAGGGCTTCTTTGCCGGTGAGGATACGAAGGTCACGGCTGGTCAGCAGGTTACGGTGACCATTCCCGATGGTGCTTCGGGCGATACGATCGCCTCGATTCTCTCCGAGAACCATATCGTAGAAAATCCCAAGGATTACTATGCGGCGGTGAAAAAGCTCAACGCCGATATGTCGCTCAAGCCTGGTGATTATTCGTTTACCACACTCATGGATGCGACCAAGGTTGTTCAGCAGCTCATGGAAGGCCCCAACGCGGGCTCCAATGCGCTGACTATCCCTGAGGGCCTGACGGTCGATCAAGTCGCCGACCGTGTGGCCCAGGCCTACGACAGCATCTCTAAGGAAGACTTCCTCAACCAGGCCAAGGCCTCCAACTACGTGGACGACTATAGCTTCCTTAAGGGCGCCGCCAACGACTCGCTCGAGGGTTTCTTGTTCCCCAAGACCTATTCGCTGGGTGATTCGCCGACGGCCGATGGCGTGATTCGCGCTATGCTCGATCAGTTTAAGACCGAGTACAAGTCGCTTGACTTTGCGAGCTGCGAAGCCAAGATCAAGGAACGCTACGGTGTGGAGATGTCCGACTACGACATCGTCAACTTGGCCTCTATCGTTGAGCGCGAGGGTCTCAACGCCGACCAACGTGCGCACGTGGCCTCGGTCTTCTACAACCGTCTTGCCGGCAAGCTCGACGGTCTGCGCTATCTCAACAGCGATGCGACCATGATGTATGTCACCGGTGGCGAGGTTACCGCCGACGACCTGCAGAGCGATAGTCCGTATAACACCTATAAGCACGAGGGCCTGCCACCCACGCCCATCTGCTCTCCGTCGCTCGAGGCGCTCAAGGCCACGCTTGAGCCGACCGACTCCGATGATCTGTATTTCTACATTACGCAGGACGAGGAGTACTTCTCGCAAACCTACGAAGAGCATCAACAGTCTTGGAATTAGCATGAGGATTTTTAGCCCCAAACGTTACGTTGCCTCGGTCGATCGCATCGACCTTGATGCCCTGTGGGCCGACGGCAAACGCGCCATTCTGCTCGATCGCGATAACACCCTGGTGCCGCGCGACACCGAGCAGGTTCCCGCCGCGGTTTCCGCTTGGCTCGACGCCGCCCGCGCCAAAGGTTTTAAGCTGTGCATGGTGTCCAACAACTGGCATCGCGACCAGGTCATGAGCTCTGCACGCGAGCTGGGACTCGAGGCCATCAGCCACGCCATGAAGCCGGCGCCGTTTGCCCTCAAGGCGGGTCTTAAGCGCCTCGGCGCCTCGGCCGACGAGGCGGTGCTGATCGGTGATCAGCTCTACACGGACGTGTGGAGCGGCAATTTCGCCGGCGTCGATACCATCCTGGTAAAGCCGCAGGCGACGCAGGACCTGTGGTATACGCAGATCTTCCGTATTTTTGAGCGCCGGGCCCTGCGCGACCTTCACTGCGAGGAATAGGTCTCGCTATGTCCCAGCACACCAAACACGGCTGCGACCATATCTTCTTTATCGGCTTTTTGGGCGCGGGCAAATCGACGCTCGCGCGCAACGTCGGCACTATGTTCAAGCGGCGTTTTATCGATACCGACCGCCTGGTCGTGCGCCGTTGCGGCAAGTCGGTAACCGAGATTTTTGAGACCGAGGGCGAGGATCGTTTTCGCGAGCTCGAGACCTCGGCGCTCCGTTCGCTCCAAAGTGAGCGCAGCCTGTTGGTTTCGTGCGGGGGCGGTATCGTCGAGACACCGGTGAATATTGAGCTGATGCACGAAATGGGTACGTGCGTGTACCTCGAGGGCGACTTTGAGGATTCGATTCGCCAGATTCGTCGGTCCGACACGCGCCCCGATTTTCGCTCTCCCGAGCATGCCGCGCGCCTGTTTGAGCATCGCCGTCCGCTGTATCGCCAGGCCGCCGACCTTACCCTTGATATTCGCAACAAGTCCTTCGAGGACGTTTCCTACCTTTGTGCCGAGATGCTTTTGGAGCGTGGGCTGCTATGATTCGCCGTCAACTGATCAATTTCCAAAACCGCAGTGTCGATGTCCGCGTCGGATTGGGCGCGTTCGATGAGCTGTCGCGCATGTTTTCCTCGGCTGTGGGCAAGCCTAAGCGCGCGATGGTCGTTTGGAACACCGCCACGTCAGAGCGTTTTGGTGAGGTCGTCGAGCATGCGCTGGTCGACGCCGGTTTTGTCATGTCACAGCTCCCCCTCGAGGTTTCGCCTGCTGGTGCCACGCTTGCTGATACCGATGCGATCTTTGGCGCCCTATCTGCCAACGACATTACCTGCGACGATCTGGTTGTCGCCGTTGGCGATGCCGCAACCTGCTCGGTTGTTAGCTGGTGCGCCAACCAGTGGTGTGGCCGAACCGAGTGCGCGCTGCTGCCGACGACCTTCGACGCCATGCTCACGGTCGCGACGACCATGAAGCCGCTTGTCGCCTCGTCGGCCAATGCGCTTCCCGCCATCGCGTTCCGTCCCGAACCGGGCTTGGTCGTGTGTGACCTCGACCTTGTTCGCGAGGCGGACCCCGAGGACCTCAAGCTCGGCTATGCGGTACTTGTTGGCACCATGCTTTCGAGCAGCAAGTCCCGCTGGAATCAGTTTATTGAGACCGTCCCCGAGATTCTCGCGGGCGAGGAGGTCGCGCTCGTCAATGCCGTTCAATGGTCTCAGACTGCTCGCAAGGACGTACTGATGGCCACGAACCCGAGCGCCCGCCATGCGCTCGATTTTGGCAAGACGGGGGAGCGTACCTTGCGCGCTTGCTTGGGCGATGCCGCTTCGCAGGTCCCTGCCTACCAGCTGTTGTCCGAGGGCATGCGCTTTGAGGCGCGCCTAGCACATGACGCCTGCGACTTCGATATCGATTACGTCTTTGAGGTCGATGACTGTCTGGAGGACTTTGGTATCGAGGAACTTGCCTTCGACCTGGAGCCTGTCGCATATATCGAGGAGTTCCGCAAGCAGCAGTTCGCTCGCTCGAATCGCAGCATGCTGCCGCTGCCCGCAGCACTCGGTGCCATTCGCCTAACGAGCGTCGAGGACGAGGTTCTTGAGCGCCATGCTCACGCCTATTTGGCTTCTCGCAAAGAACTTCTCTAAGATTTATTGACATCCATTGTCTTTCGTATCATGTTGAGGTGCGGGTTTTCAATCGGTTGCGGATCGCATGCGATTCCGTCGTTCGATTGAGACCCGTCCCGTCTATATAGAGACAACAAGAAAGGAATCTGCATGTCTGAGTTTGCTGCCGGTCCTGCCGGTCGTATCGAGCGTGTCCGTGCCCTGATGGCCGAGCGTGGCTACGACGCCATCGTGGTGCGCGACGAGGCCAACCTTCGTTGGCTTACGGGCGTGAAGGGCGTCTTCGACTACACCTTCGAGTTCCCGCACGCTGCGTTTATTACGGTCGACCAGTGCCTGTTCCACACCGACTCGCGCTACCTCAACAGCTTTGAGGAGAACACGCCCGCCGGCAGCCCCTGGGTCTACGACATGGACGAAGGCACCATCTCCGGTTGGGTCGCCGGCAAGATTGTGGCTAACAAGTGCCGCGTCTGCGCTGTCGAGGACGATATGCAGATTAATTTCTACCAGGGCATTCAGCGCGGCCTGGAGGACCGCTCTGTCGCCTGCATGTTGCCGTTGATGCACGACGACATCCGCAAGATGCGCGCCATCAAGGATGCCGAGGAGATCGAGCTCATGCGCCATGCGCAGTCGATCACCGATGCCGCCTTCCAGCATATGCTCGGCTTTATTAAACCCGGTATGACCGAGAAGCAGGTTCGCAACGAGCTCGAGAACTTTATGTTCGCCAACGGCGCCGACAGCCTGGCCTTCGGCTCCATTGTGGCGAGCGGTCCCAACACCGCCAACCCGCATGCCGTGCCGAGTGACCGTGTCATCGAGAAGGGCGACTTCGTCCTCATGGATTACGGCGCGGGCTACTGCGATTACCGCTCCGACATGACGCGCACTGTCGTGATGGGCGAGCCTACCCAGGAACAGCTCGACCTGTACGCGCTCGTGCGCCGTACGCACGAGGAGTGCGTCGCCGCCATCCATCCGGGCGTCGAGGGCAACGACATTTTCAAGCTTTCCAAGAAGATCATCGGCGATGCCGGTTATGGCGATTACTACAACCATGGCCTGGGCCACGGCGTTGGTATCGACATCCACGAGCTGCCCAACTTCAACCGTAGCAAGAACATCATTGAGGTCGGCTCGGTTATTACCATGGAGCCCGGCGTCTACCTGCCCGGTGTGGGCGGCGTGCGCCTGGAGGACTACGGCGTCGTCACCGAGAACGGCTACGAGCCCTTCACCAAGACCCCGCACGACCTGCACGTCATCGACTGCTAGCCCATTTCGATAGATTTTTGGGCGGGGCGTCCGGAGCAATTCGGACGCCCCGCGTTCTCTTTTTATGCGCTCGCTGCAGGCGCTGTCTGCAAGTGTATAATTTCTGTCGTATGTAATTTGGACGCTTGTGCGTTCTGCCCATAACAAGAAAGGTCGCTATGCCTACCATTTCTACCGCCGACTTCAAGAACGGCCTCGGTCTCCGCATCAAGGACAAGGTCTACACCATCGTCGAGTTCCAGCATGTCAAGCCGGGCAAGGGCGGCGCGTTTGTGCGCTACAAGACCCGCGACATCAAGAGCGGCCGCGTCGTCGAGAACACCTGCAACGCCGGCACCAAGTTCGAGAGCGTCATGCTCACCACCCGTGAGTTCCAGTACCTCTACAACGATGGCACCGACTACATCTTCATGGACAACGAGTCCTATGAGCAGGTTCCCGTTCCCGAGGACATGGTGGGCGAGAACTCCAAGTGGCTGCGCGAGAACGACATCTGCCAGCTGCTCTTCGCCGACGATGAGCTCATGGGCGTGACTCCGCCGATGTTCATCGAGACCACCATCGTCCAGACCGACCCGGGCTTTAAGGGCGACACCGTCCAGGGTTCCACCAAGCCGGCCACGATCGACACCGGCGCTGTCATCCAGGTCCCCATGTACCTCAACGAGGGCGAGGTCATCAAGGTTGACACCCGCGACGGCAAGTTCGTCTCCCGCGTCTAGCAACCAAAACTTCTAGGAGGACTCATGCCCCAGGAAATCAAGATTGACGGCATCGGCATTTCGCCCGATGTTCTGACCGCCATCGTCTCGCGCGCCGTGTCCGATGTCGAGGGCATCGCCTCCGTTGGCGTCAAGGACCTTGCCACCAACCTTGTCTCCATGATGCTCTCGTCCAAGGCCCCGGCTTCCGAGCCGGCGGTCGAGGCCGAGGTCGTCGGCGACAAGCTCGCACTCACCGTGCGTGTCGTGGTGTTCTTTGGCTATCCGTTCAAGAAACTCGCCGAGGCCGTTCGCGCCGCCGTGGTCGCCGCCATCGATGCCCAGGTGGGCGTTGAGGTTGAGCGTGTTGACGTTTGCATCGACGGCCTCGTTTTCCCCAAGGAGTAACCTTTGAGCCTTAAGGTTTATCGCGGGCGTACTCTTGCCCGCAGTCAGGCGCTGCAGCTGCTGTTTCAGGCCGAGGCCACGGACAGCCCGCTCGAGCGCGTCCTCGAGGGTGATTTCCTGATCTCGAAGGGTCCCCTCGACCCCTATGCGCTGGAGCTGTGCCGCGGTGCCTACGAGCATATCGACCGCATCGACTGCGCTCTGCGTTCCGTTGCCAAGAACTGGGATCTTATGCGCATGCCCGGCGCCGACCGCAATTTGCTACGTATCGCCGTTTACGAGATGCGTTTCCTCACCGACGAGGAGGTCTCGGACGCCATCGTGATCAACGAGGCCGTCGAGCTTGCCAAGGCCTATGGCACCGACCAGTCCGCGTCGTTCGTCAACGGCGTGCTGGGCAAGATCGCTCGCAGCGAGGAGCTGCCGGGCGAGGACCTGTACCAGGAGCTGCTGGCCGAAGATCGCGCTCGCGAGGAGGCACAGGCTGCCGAGGCTGCCGCAAAGGTTGCGGTTGCTCAGGCTGAGGCTGGCGTGCTGGCCGAGGATGCGGACGCCGCCGAGGCTGTTGTCGACTCCGTCGAGGAGTAGCCATGCCAGAGGGTTCCGTCCGCAACTTCGACGAGATCTCGGACCGCTTGGACCAGATCATCGCTACCGTTCGTTCCAAGGATACCTCCTTGGAGCGTTCGCTCGATTTGTTTGACGAGGCGATTGAGCTCGGCTCCCGTGCGGTCGACATGGTCGACAAGTTTGAGCTGACGCCTCGCGAGGCGGATAAGCTCGAGCAGGAATACGATGAGGATGCGGCAAACGAATCCCAGGATAGCCAGGCCGCGTCTCCAGATACGAATGGTTGATGGCATTCATGAAACGCGTGCGTCTTGATGACGAACTGATTTCACAGGGCATCTGCGCCGATCGCGCGGATGCCCTTCGCACTCTTATGGCCGGCTTGGTCTCGAGCGGCGGCGAGCGCTTGACTTCGCCGGGCCTTAAGGTGATCCCGGGGCTGCCGCTGCACGTTAAGGGGCGCATTCCCTATGTTGGCCGCGGCGGTCTTAAGCTCGAAGGCGCGCTTGATGCGTTTGGCATCAATCCGACGGGCCTTGCCTGTTTGGATGTGGGCTGCTCTACCGGGGGTTTTACCGATTGCCTGCTCAAGCGCGGAGCTGCGACCGTTGTCTCGGTGGACGTGGGTCGCGCCCAGTTCGATTGGTCGTTGCGTCAGGACGATCGCGTGATGCTGCATGAGCGCACAAACGTGACGCAGCTGCCTGAGCTTGGCTATGCCGGCGCCATCGACCTGGCTGTGTGTGATGTCTCGTTTACCAGCATCGCGAACATTATCGATGCGGTACTGGCGTGCTTGGCTCCTACGGGTGCATTCTGCACGCTCGTAAAGCCGCAGTTTGAGGCTCCGGCGGCGCTGGTGGGCGAGGGCGGCATTGTGACCGATCCCGCCGTGCGCCGCGATACACTCGTGGCGGCGGTTGAACTCTTTGCTGCCAAGGGCCTGTTCCCGGTCGATGCGTGCGTGTCACCCATTCATGGTGCCAAGGGCAACGTTGAGTTTTTCCTGTACGGCACGAGATTTGACCCCGGCGACCGCCCGCAAGACGAGCTGCAATCCCAGGTATCGGTTTTGAGCGAGAAAGCTGCAACGCTATGAAGGTCTTTCTGGTTCCCAATTACTACAAGCAAGAGGCCGTCGAGAGCGGTCTGATGCTCGAGCTTTGGCTGACGCGCCAGGGCTATGAGGTCGCATGGGCTGCCGACCAGCGATCCAAGATTCAGAGCACGCCTGATATTGACGGCTCCGATCTGGTCATTACGCTCGGCGGCGACGGTACGTTGCTGCGCGCTGCCCGCATCCTCAACCATCGCGAGATTCCTATCCTCGGTCTTTCCTATGGTCACCTGGGCTTTTTAACTGCTGCGAGTCCCGAGGAGCGCGACATTCTGCAGGTCGTAAGCGACGCCCTGTCCGGCGAGCTGCATGTGAGCCGTCGCGCCACCATCGCTGCGGATATCGTGTCCGTGCGCGAAGACGGTACGAAGGATGTCGTGCGCACGTTCGCCCTCAACGACATGGCGCTCACGCGCGGCCCCCTGTCCGATATGGTCGAGTTCGACATCACGGTGTCGGGCCACCATATCGACCGACTGCGTGGCGACGGCGTGGTCGTGTCCACGGCGACTGGTTCTACGGGTTACGCGCTCAGTGCCGGTGGCCCCATCGTGAGCCCCGACTATACGGGCATGGTCTGCGTACCCATTGCGCCGCACACCATTCAGGCCCGTGCCTTCTTGACTTCGCCGAGTGATGTCGTCGAAATCTTTATGTCTGATGACCGTCCGAGCGTTCCGGCGATCGCTATCGATGGACAGTTTATTACCTGTGATGGCACCGTTGAGAGCGTGGCGGTGCGTCGTGGGCCCGGTGATGTGCTGCTGCTGGATTACGGCCCCGAGAGCTTCTATAACTCGGTGAGCCGCGTATTCTACGGAGTCCGTCATGATCGATGAGCTGCAGGTTTCTAACATTGCACTCATTCGCGAGGCGACGCTGGTGCCGAGTGCAGGCCTGACTGTCCTGACCGGTGAGACCGGCGCCGGCAAGACTGCGCTGCTCTCGGCGCTCAAGCTTATTTTGGGCGAGCGCGCGGATTCGTCGACGGTGCGCGAGGGCGAGGCGCTGGCGAGCGTCGAGGCGCGCCTGTTTGACGGCCCGCACGACACGGAGGGCTTCACGGTCCAGCGTAGCCTTTCTGCCGAGGGCCGCAGCCGCGTGAAGATTGACGGCCGCATCGCCAGCGTGCGCGAGCTTTCGGAGCGCGTTGGCGTGATGATGGATCTGTGCGGCCAACACGAGCATCAGCGCTTGCTCGATCCATCGCATCACGTTGCGATGGTCGATGCCTGGGCGGGGCGCTCTGCGCTCAAGGCGCTGGATGCGTACCGTGCCTGCTTTAAAGCATCGCGCGCTGCCGCCAAGGAGGTTCGACGTGTCGAAGAAGCCTCGCGCGCGCAGGGGAGCCGCGTCGAGGAGGCGCGCTTTGCCCTCGAGCGCATCGGCGAGGTCGACCCCAAGCCGGGCGAGTATGAGGAACTCGAGGAACTGCTGCCGCGCTCCGAACATGCCGAGGTACTGGTTGCCACGGCTAACGATGCCCATGCGTCGCTTGCTGCCGAAGGGGGAGCGCTCGATGCCGTGAACAGTGCCGTGGCAGAGCTTTCCCGTATGGCTGCCGTCGATCGCAAGCTGGGCGACATTGCCGATGCGCTTTCGGATGCCTGTATCTCCCTTGAGGATTGCGCGAACGAGCTTCGTTCCTATCGCGATGGCGTCGCCTTCGACCCGCGCGAGCTCGCTCGCATGCGTGAGCGGTATTCCGACCTCAAGGGTCTATTGCGTCAGTGGGGCCCCACCATGGACGATGTTTTTGCCATGCGCGATCGCTCGCAAGAGCTGCTGTCCCTGGTCGATGATGGCGATGAACAGATCAAAAAAGCGCGTGAGGCACTCGGGAGCGCCGAGCGCGAGTTGTTTGCCGCTGCCAAGGCACTTAAGCGCGCCCGTAATACGGCGGCCCCTCGCTTCTGCCACGAGGTCTGCCGTCAGATGGCTCGCCTGGAGATGGGCGGCGCCGAGCTTGTCTGGGAGTCACGTGATCTTCCACGTGCTGAATGGACGCCCGTTGGTCCTTCGAGCTACGAGCTGCTATACCGCAGCGGTGCCGGCTTGACGCCACGTCCCCTGCGCCGCATTGCCTCGGGCGGCGAGCTCAGCCGCGTCATGCTGGCGAGCAAGGTAGTCTTGGGTAATGCTGACGGCGTCGACACACTGGTATTTGACGAGGTCGATGCCGGTGTCGGCGGCTCCACGGCTCGTGCTCTTGCTGGTGTGCTGGCCGATCTTGCCTCTACGCATCAGGTGATTGTCGTAACCCACTTGGCGCAGGTCGCCGTCATGGCTGACAAGCATTACGTCGTCAGCAAGGAACCGGGCGATGTTCCCCAGACGCATTTGGACGAGGTAACCGGTGAAGCGCGTACCGCCGAGATCGCCCGCATGTTGAGCGGCGATCAGTCCGAGGCAAGCCTGGCGCACGCCAAGCAGATGCTCGAAGAAGCTCGAGGTTAGGCCGTATCAGCGGTGTTGGTGGGACAAAATAGACTGAATTTTTTGTCCCACTTCGCGTTTTACTCAACGACCTTATCCGGCTGGATGAGCTCCTCGTAGTAGCTGATATGCTCACGCGCGTCTTCAATCTCGGGCAGCAGGAAGTTGTAGATGACTTCGATGATCATCGTGGCACTGATCTTGGAGAACGCAAAGTCGCCTGTCGTCAGCAGCGCTTCGTGGTTGACGGTATTAAAAGTGTAGTCTGCCAGGCGCGCGAGTGGGGATTTGCTGTCACTGCTGATGACGACTACGGTTGCGCCGCAGTTGCGAGCCGCTTTTGCCATGCGATTCAATCGGCGCGATTTGCCGGAGTTTGAGATAAGCACGATGACGTCACCCGGGCGTAACGTGAGCGCAAAGCCGATTGATGTCTCGCTAATGGTGCTCGCCATGCAGCGCAGGCCCAGCTGCGAAAACTTAAACGTCGCATCGAGCGCGACCGCGTTCGTATTGCCCACAGCTGCAAACTCAATAACCCCTGCATGCTTAAGGGCATGCACAACAGCCGCCAGCGTATCGTGGTCGATCCCGTCGATAGTCGCATTAAGCTCGCTCACCTTGGCAGCCAGGATGTTCTTGAGGCTCTGCTCCATATTGTCGAGCGAGACCTCGTCGGTCAGGCCCTCGTTGCGCTGGCTTTCCAAATCCCTCGCCAACGAAAACTGAAAGCTGCGGAAGCTGCCAAAGCCTAGTTTGCGGCAAAAGCGCGAAACCGTCGCCTCGGACGTGGCGGCAGCTCGTGAGAGCTGGGCGGCTGTCAGGCGCGGAGCCTCGGACTGGTTCTCCAGAATATAGTCGACAATGCGCTGCTCGGATTCGCTGTATCCCTTATGGGTGCTAATGAGGGAGAGCGCGCTCTTGCTGCTATCGGTCATGGATGGCTCCTGGTTGGCATGAAAAACAGACGTGGTATGCACGCCAGAGTATACGGGCATTTTCAATTACAAGATACACCTTGCCGATTCAAGCAATGATGATAAACTTTCACCTACCGTTTACGGTTATGAAAGAACCTTTCACCGGAGAATTGCGCCTTGTCTCTTCTCACGCAGACGGTAGGTTGGTATCTTTCAGTTGTGGAAAAGCGCGCTACGAGGCGCGTGTAGGGGAGCGCCCGCGGGCGCAGAACTCAAGAAGGAGGGACACATGGCTAAGTTTGACATCATCGCCGCGACCGGTTGCCCGACCGGCATTGCGCACACCTTCATGGCTAAGGAGGCGCTGGAGAAGGCAGCTGCCGAGCGCGGTCTGACCATTAAGGTCGAGACCCATGGCCAGGTCGGTGTCGAGAACGAGCTCACGAAGGGTGAGATCGCCGGTGCCAAGGCCGTCGTCGTCGCAGCCGATAAGGATGTCCAGGCGGAGCGTTTCGCCGGTAAGCCCATGGTTTCCGTTGGTGTTTCCAAGGCCCTGTCCGTCGAGGCCGCCGGCAAGCTGATTGACCGCGCGCTCCGCGCCAAGGGCGACGACTCGGTTGCCGCCGCTGCCGATGTCGAGGACGAGGTCGAGGAGAAGGAGTCCGTCGGCCACATTATCTACAAGCACCTCATGAACGGCGTCAGCCACATGCTGGTCTTCGTCGTCGCCGGTGGTGTTCTGACCGCTCTTTCGTTCCTGTGGGGCATCACGTCCTTCGATTCGACGGCGTCTGACTACAATACCTTCGCCGCTATGCTCAAGATCATCGGCGGCATTGCCATGAACCTCATGGTTCCCGTGCTTTCCGCCTACATCGCCGAGTCCATCGGCAAGCGCCCAGCGCTCGTCCCCGGCTTCGTCGCCGGTATGATCGCCATCCAGGGCCTGCCCGTTAACGCCGAGACCGGTATGATCGACGCTGGCGGCGCTGGCGTGGGCTTCGGCTTCCTGGGCGGCATCGTCGGCGGCTTCCTCGCTGGTTATGTCATCCTGCTGCTCGAGAAGGTCTTTGCCGGTCTGCCCAAGAACCTGGACGGCCTCAAGGCCATCTTCCTGTACCCGCTGTTCTCGACTGCCATCGTCGGCCTCGTGATGCTCGGCATCTCCGGCCCCATGGCTGCCATCAACACCGCCATGATGGACTTCCTCAAGGGTCTGTCCGCTTCTGGCGCCATCGTCCTGGGTCTTGCCATCGGCTGCATGTGCGCCGTTGACATGGGCGGCCCGGTCAACAAGGCTGCTTATGTCACCGGTACCGCTATGCTCACCGAGGCTCTGGCCGCCGGTGTTGGCACCGATACCTACAACTTCGGCACCAACTTCATGGCTGCCGTCTCCGCCGCCTGCATCGTTCCGCCGCTGATCACCACCTTCGCCGTCGTCGTCGGCAAGAAGTACTTCAGCCAGGAGGATCATGACGCCGGTATCGTCAACCTCATCCTTGGTTGCACCCACATCACCGAGGGCGCCATTCCGTTCATGACCAAGAACATCTGGCCCGTCATGCCCATCATGATGCTCGGTTCCTCTATCGCTTCGATCCTGACCATTATGTTCAACGTTCACGATCCGGCGCCTCACGGTGGCTTCCTGGTCCTGCCCGTTGTCGAGAACGGTCCGCTTTGGGTCCTCGCGATCCTCATCGGCGCTGTGGTCGGTGGCATCCTGTTCGTGGCCTTCAAGAAGTACGACTTCGAGAAGAACCAGAAGGCAGCTCCCGCCGCCGCTGCTCAGCCGGTCGAGGCCCCCAAGGCCGCTGCCGTCGAGGCCCCCAAGGCCGAGGCTGCCGACTTTGTGAAGGTCGAGAACGTCTTTGTCGCCGAGGACTTCGCTTCTCGTGACGAGGCTCTGAGCTTTGTCTCCAACCAGGCCGTCAAGGCCGGTGTCGCGAGCGACGCCGATGCCGTGATGAACGCCTTCCTGGCCCGCGAGGCCGAGGGTACCACGGGCATGATGGAGGGCTTCGCCATTCCGCATGCCAAGTCCGATGCCATTACCGAGGCCGCCGTTATCGTCGTCAAGGACGACTCCGGCGTCACCGGTTGGGACACCATGGACGGCGCTCCCGTCAACGTGGCTATCGCCCTGCTCATCCCCGGTGCCCAGGCTGGCACCACGCATCTCAAGATTCTGTCCAAGGTCGCCGAGGCGCTCATGGACGAGGACTTCCGTGCCACCGTCAAGGGTTCCACCAACGCCGCCGAGATCGCCAAGACGATCAACGCCCACCTGGTCTAATCCCACAGTACGCGAATAACATCGCCCCCTGTAACAAAGGCGGAGACCCTCTCCAGGGCCTCCGCCTTTTTCATGCCCCTTCTTCTAACTTGCGGTGAAATAAGGACTGTTTAAACGTTTCAACCGCAAAATCAGTCCCTATTTCACCGCAACTTACAGAAGGACATAGAGGGAACTGCCCATTGAGTCTTTGTCGCGAACAGATCCTCAGCCAGAATTCCGTTCCGCCGATATTGCTCTGGACCGACCGAGTTTCCGCAGCTCGCCCGCCGGGCGGGGCGGTTAAGTTTGTCGCGAGTTCCGCACGCAAAGGAAAGCACTTAATGTGCTTTCCGTCTTGCGCAGGACTGTAGAGCAGCAAACTTAACCGCCCCGCCCGGCGGGCGAGCGCAGGGATACGACATCTGTCCAACAATTCGTGTGAAACACAATGAAAAACCGTTTGATGTGAGTTAATATAAACAACGTCGTGAATCTGACTCCTGCCACATGCATGACAGGGGTTAAACACAAAAAGGAGTCAACTATGGTTTCTGAGAAGGCTACCCTCGTTAATCCTCAGGGTCTGCACATGCGTCCGGCTGGTCTGTTCGCCTCCACCATGGGCAAGTATGCCTGTGACGTGACGGTCGTCACCCCCGAGAAGGAGGTCAACGGCAAGTCCCCGATGGCCCTCATGGCTGCTGGTATCCCCTGCGGTACCGAGGTCGAGGTCAAGTGCGACGGCGCTGACGAGGCCGAGGCTCTGGCTGCTGCCATCGAGCTCATCAAGAGCGGTCTTGGCGAGTAGAACTCAAACGGGTCGCATGTTGAACAACTAAGTTCATATTTGGGGGCGCAGTGACCTGTTGTAAGGTAGCTGCGCTCTTTTGTCATGGATATGGCAAAACGCTTTATCACATGACACGGAGAGAGGAATGGGAATGTATCAGGGAGTCAACGCTTCCGAGGGCATCGGTATCGGCACCGTCATGGTCGCCGTCGATCCCGACTTGACGTTTGAGCCGCACGAGGTTGCTGATTCGGCAGCAGAGAAGGAGCGCTATCAGTCCGCTCTTTCGGTCTTCTGCGAGAAGACCCAGGCTCAGGCCGACCACATGAAGGAGACGGTGGGTGAGGCCGAGGCCGAGATCATGAGCGGACACATTGTCCTGGCTCAGGACCCGGGCATGACCGACGCCATCAACGCCGCCATTGACGGCGGTACCTGCGCCGAGCAGGCGCTCATGGACACTTCGACCATGTTCGAGAACATGTTCCTGTCTATGGACGACGAGATGTTCCGTCTGCGCGCGGCCGACATCGCCGACATCCGCACCGGTATTCTGGCCGAGCTGCTGGGCAAGGAGGTCGTCGACCTCTCCGTCCTGCCCGAGAACACCGTCGTTGTCGTGCATGACCTCACGCCGTCCATGACCGCCACGATCGATAAGGCCCACGTTGCCGGTATCGTCACCGAGACCGGTGGCCGCACGTCGCACTCCGCGATCATCGCGCGTGCCCTCGAGATCCCGGCTGTCCTTTCGGTTTCCAACAGCTGCACCGCGCTGCGCAACGGTATGACCGTTGTCGTCGACGGTGGCAAGGGTATCGTTGAGGCCGATCCCGACGAGGAGACGCTCGCTGCCTACACTGCCAAGGCCGAGGCCTTCGCTGCCGAGAAGGCAGCCCTCGAGGCCTTCCGTGGCAAGCCGTCCGTGACTGCCGATGGCATCAAGAAGATCATCGCCTGCAACATCGGTAACCCTGATGACGTGCCCAACGCGCTCGATCACGATGCCGAGGCCATCGGTCTGTTCCGCTCCGAGTTCCTGTTCATGGACTCTGCCGAGCTTCCTTCCGAGGAGGAGCAGTTCAACGCCTACCGTAAGGTCGCCAGCGCGCTCAAGGGCGCTCCGGTCATCATCCGCACGCTCGATGTGGGTGGCGACAAGGAGATTCCGTATCTGCACATGGTCAAGGAAGACAACCCCTTCATGGGCTTCCGCGCCGTGCGTTACTGCCTGGCCAATCCCGACCAGTACAAGGTCCAGCTCCGCGCTCTGCTGCGCGCTAGCGCCTTCGGTGACGTAAAGATCATGATCCCGCTCGTCACTTGCGTCGAGGAGGTCTTGGCTGTCAAGGAGCTTGTCGAGCAGTGCAAGGCCGAGCTGACTGAAGAGGGTCGCAAGTTCAACGAGAACATCGAGGTCGGCATCATGGTTGAGACGCCTGCCGCTTCGCTGCTCGCAGACCGTCTTGCCGAGGTCGCCGACTTCTTCTCCATCGGCACCAACGACCTGATCGGCTACACCATGTGCGCCGACCGTGGCAACGACACCATCTCCAACCTGTACCAGGTTTACTATCCCGCCGTGCTCCGCTCGCTCAAGAACATCATCGAGAGCGGCGTGAAGGCCGGCATCATGGTCGGTATGTGCGGCGAGGCCGCTGCCGATCCGCTGCTCGAGCCGCTGCTGATCAGCTGGGGCCTGGAGGAGTTCTCGATGAGTGCTCCGTCGATCCTGCGCGCCCGTAAGACCATCAGCCAGTGGACCAAGGCCGAGTGCGACGAGCTCGCCGAGAAGGCGCTCGCCTGCAACACCGCCGCCGAGGTCAAGGCACTGCTCGAGTCCGCAGCTCGCTAATTTGGTATCAGAGGTAACCGCGTGGTTGGAATGGGCCGGCCACGCGGCCCTCACATATACAGGGGGTACTGTAAATGTTCTACACGCTAACCGCTAACCCGGCTGTCGACATGACGGTTTCGAGCTCTCCGCTCGAGCCCGACGAGAACGTCCGCACCGGTTCGGCCAGCTACACGGCTAACGGCAAGGGCCTCGACGTGTCCTTCGCCTTTAAGAAGATGGGCGTCGACACCGTCGCGCTCGGCTTCTTCGCTGGCTTCACGGGCAAGTTCATCGTCGAGGAGGTCATGAACCTGGGTTGCCTCTGCCGCCCGGTCTGGACCGACGGTATCACGCGCATTAACACCTACGTCAACGATGGCCAGCACGAGTACGGCATCCTGAACCCCGGCGCCCCGATCACGCCGCAGCACCAGGAGGAGCTCTACAACATCCTGGACACCGCGGGCGATCTCGAGTGCCTGATTGTCTCCGGCTCCGTGCCTCCCAAAGCTACGCCCGACTTCCTGGCTCAGGTCATGGAGCACGCTCAGGCTCGTGGCGCTGACGTCGTCCTGGACCTGTCCTCCGACAAGCTCAAGGAGCTCGCTCACAAGAAGCCGCTGCTCATCAAGCCGAACCATCACGAGATGAAGGCCATCTTCGGCGTGCCGGTCGACACCGACGACGAGGTTCGTGTCGCCATGAAGATGGCTCACGACGCTGGCGTTCAGAACGTGCTGCTCACCCGTGGTAGCCGCGGCGACGCTTACTTCTCCAACGGCGAGGACATCTGGTACGCCAAGCGTGAGTTCAACATCAAGCTGGTCTCTTCCGTCTGCGCCGGCGACTGCACCCTCGCTGCGTTCCTGCACAAGTGGTACAGGGATCGCGACAACGTCGAGGAGGCCATGAAGCTCGCTATGGCCACCGGCGCCAACGTTGCCGAGTCCGTCGGCATTGGTGACTTCGGTCACGTCGACGAGTACAGCAAGCGCGTTGCTGTCCGCAAGCTCGATCGTCAGTAATCGAAACGCGACATATTCGTGCGCATGCGGCGCCCCGGTTTCGGCTGGGGCGCCTTTTTGTTCCGCCACGGGGGAGAGGTGTCCCGCCGTACTTCATCGCTTCCACACCGTTCACCGAGTTGTCCTAGCCTTTTACCGATGCGTGGAATATACTTTCATTAACACGTTGCTTCGTGAAAGGAACATTCATGATTTACACGCTCACTGCAAATCCCGCCATTGACTACAACATCGCCTGCGACGGCCTTGCTGCCAACACCGTCACGCGTACTCGCAACGCCGTCTATACGCCCAACGGCAAGGGCCTCAACGTCTCGTTTACGCTTGACCACTTCGGTGTCGACACCACGATCCTGGGCTTTTTCGCCGGTTTCTCGGGCGAGTTTATCGTTAAGGGCGCCGAGGCCCTGGGCGTGCCCGTCAAGCCCGTGTGGACCGACGGCATCACGCGCGTCAACGTGTTCCTCAATGCCGGCCCCGACACCGAGTACAACATGGTCAACGCCGGTGCCGCCATTAACGAGGCCAATGAGCAGGAGATGTTTGAGCTCATCGATTCACTCGACGACATGACCTGCCTGGTTATCAGCGGCTCGCTGCCCCCCAACACCTCCGAGGGTTTCCTGGCCGAGGTCCTGCGCCGCGTCAAGGCCAAGGGCGCCGAGTTCGTGCTCGACATCTCGAGCCATCAGCTGGCCGACCTCATTGCCATGGAGCCTTTGCTCATTAAGCCCAACGACGACGAGCTACTCGACATCTTTGGCATCAAGGTGAGCGGTGGCGACGACGAGTCCGTCAAGGGCGCTATGGCCGAGCTCCATGCCAAGGGCGCCAAGAATGTGTTGCTGACCCTCGGCGGCGCCGGTGCCTATTTCTCTAACGGCGAGCACATTTGGTTTGCGAACCGCACCTTTGAGGTCAAGCTGCTGTCGACCGTCTGCGCCGGCGATTCCTCGCTCGCTGCCTTCCTGTCCGTGTGGCACGATGCTCCCGAGCGCGTTGAGGACGCCCTGCGCCTCTCGATGGCCACCGGCGCCAACGTGGTCGAGTGCCCGGGTCTGGGCGACTTTGCCAAGGTGGACGAATACAAGAAGAACATCGAAGTTCGCCAGGTCTGCTAGTTTCGGCACCTCGCCTGAATAGTTCGATTAATTCGCATCCGTCTTAAACCAAGACGGATGCGTTTTTGTTTATCGGACTTGCGTGTGCAGTAGAGGCTGTTTCTTGCTAGACTTCTTGCAGATGCAATCGATAGCCAATTTGATAGTCGCAGGAGGCCATAGGCATGTGCAATGTTTCGCTCAACGGTACGCAGCCGACCGATACCTCCATCCGTGTCCTACGCGCGCTTGAGGCGGCTGGTCTTGAGGCTTGGTACGTAGGCGGTTGGGTACGTGATGCCCTGATGGGGCGCCCCAGCCACGATGTGGACATGTGTTGCAGCGGCCTGTGGCAGGAGTCCAAGGCGGCGCTCGAGGCGGCTGATATTGCCGTGGTTGAGTCGGGCATTAAATTTGGCGGCATCACGGCCATTTGCGATGACGAGCGCATTGAGGTCACCACCTACCGCCTGGACGGCTTTTACACCGATGGCCGTCACCCCCAGAGTGTGGAGCGTGCGGCGTCGCTTGAGGACGATCTGGCGCGCCGCGACTTTACCGTTAACGCTATGGCCTGGCATCCCGAGCGCGGTCTTGTCGACCGCTACGATGGCCAGGGCGACCTGAAGCGCAAGCTCATCCGCGCCGTTGGAGATCCCAAGCGTCGTTTTAACGAGGACGCGCTTCGCATGCTGCGCGCGGTGCGTTTTGCCTGCCGTCTCGATTTTATGATCGAGCCTAAGACCAAACAGGCGCTTGCCGAGTGCGCGCCGCTGCTCGATGCCGTGGCACGCGAGCGCGTGGGCATTGAGCTCGAAGGCATTCTTTCGACCGGCCACGGGGGAGACGCGATGCTTCGCTACCCCGAGCTTGTTTGCGCCGCCGTGCCCGAGCTCGCGCCCGCTCGCGGGTTTGACCAGCGCAGCGTCTACCATGCGTTTAACGTCTACGAGCATATCGCCCGCGTGCTGACGGTGGCAGGGGAGCTGGCGCTGTGCGATGGTGTCGCGCCCTCGTCGAGCCTTATGTGGGCGGCGTTTTTGCACGATGTTTCCAAGCCCGATTGCTTTACGGTCGATCATGCCGGAAGCGGACACTTCTACGGTCATCCCGAGCTCGGCGCCAAGAAGGCGCGTGTCATCATGGATCGTCTGGCGCTCTCGCACGACCTGGTGCGCGATGTGTGCCTGCTTATCAAATACCATGACAAGCCGCTGCGCCCCGAGCGCTCCTGCCTGCTCAATATGATGCGCTTGCTTTCTGGTGAGGGCGTCGACACAGCCCGCCTTATTGATGAGCTCATGGATCTTAAGCGTGCTGATACGCTCGGCAAGGCCCCGTCGTGCTTCTATTACGTTGAGACGATTGAGGAGATGCGCGCGATGGCGCACGAGCTGCTGAAGGCAGGGGAGCCCTATACGCTCAAGATGCTCTCCATCAACGGCGGCGACCTGATCCGTGCCGGAGTCAAGCCCGGGCCGGAACTGGGTCAGCTTCTCAACTCCGCCCTCGACGCCGTGATCGAAGACAACATTCCCAACGATCGCGAAGCTCTTTTGGTCCATCTCAACTTGAATTAGCTACCCAGTTTACCTGCGTGTTCCATAACCTACCGACAATTTTTCGGCAATTTGGAATTTCTTCTTGCGCTGACGTTTTTTGTCCCGTAATATATTTCCTCGCAGCACGGCAGTGCAGATGTCATGTGGCCCGTTCGTCTAGCGGTTTAGGACGCCGCCCTCTCAAGGCGGAGATCACCAGTTCGAATCTGGTACGGGCTACCACGCATTTGATACCCGGACTTTCCATGGAAGGCCGGGTTTTTTATTTTCAAACAACCGTCTGCAATTCCCGTTTGAACCAGAGCTTTGCGTTCTGCCTATGGCCCTTACGGGTACAATAACCAAGATATTTTGACTGTTAGAAGGAGTCTCATGACGGAGTCCTCTCAGCATACGTCTAAGCCCCAGGTCGAGGTTGAGGCCTCGGGCGGAGATGACAATAAGAGCGCACGCCGCGGCGCCATCTTTATCGGCGTCGTGCTGGTAGGTTATATCGTCTATCTGGTGGTAACCGGGCAGATGGGGCAGTTCTGGGCCGCTATGTCGAGCGTCCAGGCGTCATGGCTCGTTGTCGCGTGTCTTTGCATGTTCATGTACCTGTTCTTTGGCATTGTGGCCTATGCGATCGCCGTCTGGCTCGATCCCAATTCGCCCGTCGGCATCCGCGACCTGATCTCGGTCGAGGCGAGTGGCATCTTCTTTGGCAACCTGACGCCCATGATGATGGGCTCGACTCCCGCCCAGATCTACCGCCTGACCAAGGCGGGCCAAAACGTGGGCGAGGCCGGCGCCACGCAATTCACGCGTTTTATCGTGTACCAGTTTGGCCTGGTCGCCTGGGGCGCTATCCTGCTGCTCGCCCGTATGCCGTTTTTTGCCGAACGCTACGGCGACATGACGCTGCTGTGCGTCTTTAGCTTTGGTGGACACTGCTGCATCTTGCTTGGCATCTTCGCCGTCGCGCTCATGCCTAAGACCGTCACGCGCGTCGCCCATTGCATCATCAATTGGCTCGAGCGCATTGGTGTCTCGGCCACTAAGATCGAGGGTTGGCGCACGTTTGTCGATGGCGAGATCTACTCCTTCTCCGAGAAGTTCAAGCTTTCGGCCGGACATTTTTCTTCCATGCTGCTCACCGTGTTTATCACCATGCTGCAGCTCGCGTTTTTCTATCTGGTTCCGTATTTCCTGATGCTTGCCTTTGGCCACCACGAGGTCGACTTTTTCTCGGTCATGGCCGCGAGCGCCTTTGTCCAGCTGTTAAGCTCTGCGGTTCCCTTGCCCGGTGGAACTGGTGGCGCTGAGGGCGGCTTTGCATTGTTCTTGGGTCATTTCTTCGGTTCGGCTTCGACCGCCGGCTATCTGCTGTGGCGTCTCATTACGTTTATTGCGCCTACCATTTTGGCTGCGCCCCTGCTGGGACTTAAGAGCGCCCACAACGAGAGCATCCATGCGCGCTGGGATCGCTTGATGCGCAAGCTCGGCCGCACGCCTCAGACGCCCTCTGCGCCCACTAAGCCGCACCCCACGAATGCTGTTACCGTTGATCCCAAGAAGCACGCTCAGAAGGCTTCTGGGACCGCAAAGCCGGCTCATAAGGCCTATGTGCGTCAGACAGGAGACGGTATTCGCGTATCTCCGTCGGCACTCAATAAGAAGAAGCACCCTAAGTCGCAGTAGGGCAGTCGTGCGTTCTTCATGATGCGAGGCATATTTGTGCTGTATGGGGGATAATCCTCTTACGTAGATTATCTCTCATCTGTTGATGAATGCTCGCATATCGAAGGGACACGCCCATGGCAACCAGCAAACCGCGTCTTGATCGTCGCATCGTTCGCAGCCGTAATGCCATCCTTTCGGCTTTCGAGCGCCTGCTCATGGAAAAGCCGCTGGCAGACATTACGGTGAGTGCCATCGCGCGCGAGGCCAATGTCGACCGCAAGACCTTTTACGTTCACTTTGGTACGGTTGACGGCCTGCTCGATGCCATTGCCGTCGATGTGGTGGAGATGATTGTCGACTCAGTCGAGAAAACGCTTGCTTCCATGGACGGCGACACCAACGAGCGCGCCCTGAGCGCGGCGGCGACCTTCTTTAAAACCGTTAACGAGGCACTGTGCAACAACTTGGTGCTCAATCGTCAGCTGATCGAGAATATTCCGCTCGATGATTTCATGGCTCGTCTTCGTGCGCCGCTCGAGCACGAGATTGCCGAGCGAGATCTGCTGCCCCAAGGTCTCAAGGACGAAATGTTCGACTACTATCTGGCGTTTTTGCTGTCGGGTATTATCGGTATCTATCGCACGTGGGCGCTGTCTGACGGCTCGGTTCCTATCGAGCGCGTCTCTGAGGTCGCCAACGATCTGACTCTCAATGGTCTGTCGAGTCTGGAATCTCGCTTGGATTAGACCTAGTTGGGCTCGTCGGCGTGGAAATTCCTGTTCCTGAGGTTCTCCGGCGCCTTGGAGACCTTGCCGGCGTAGGAGCTGTAGCCTGAGGATCCTTAAAAGAAAGTCCAGTTTATCCTTCCCACTCCAATTTTGGAATCCTCCGATGCGCCTTCGCACGCTCGCATGACCTCGATACCATGCGAGCGTGCGAACTCGACGAGCTCTGCGTTGCGGGCGTTTATGGTGCCGAAGGCGGCGGGGCACACGATAAGACGCGCGCAGTGGACGAGGAGCTCTTTGGCGCGGGTTATGGTTTTATCCCCGATCGGCTCGAAGGCGCGCTCGGCCACGCATTCCGTCGCCAGGTCGCGCGCAAGCTCGCAGTCGATGTCCCCTTCGTGCAGAACGCCCGCGTAGAACGCCTTGCCCTGCCGGATTAGCTGGCGAAACACAGCTGACCCCGTACCTGCGCCGGCGATGACGAACGTGTGCGCATCGCCGTGTGGGCGCCCAATTTCCACGCTGCCGAAGCGCTCGTTGAAGGTGCCATGTTGAAGGCCGTAGAGCTCGCCAATCGTCTCGCGCGTGAATATGTCCTCGGGTGCGCCGGCGCGGAAGACCCGGCCGTCCTTCACGCAAATCACCTTGTCGGCGCTTTTCTGCGCGAGCTCGAGTTCGTGGATGGACATGATGACAGCCACATTCCGCGATTTCGCAAGGTGGCGAAGTATTCGCAGCAGGTCGATCTGGTAGCGGATATCGAGATATGACGTGGGCTCGTCGAGCACGAGCACACGCGGATCCTGTGCGATGGCGCGTGCGAGCATGACGCGCTGGCGTTGCCCGTCGCTTATCTGCATGAAGTCGCGCTCGGCGAACTCTTCCACATGTGCGGTTTTCATGGCCTCGTCGACCCGACTATGGTCGTCGGGCGAGAGTGTGCCCATTCGCCCGGTGTAGGGATGCCTTCCCGCCTCTATGATATCGCGGCAGGTGAGGAGCTCGGTCCGGGGTCGATCCTTCAGCATAACGGCAAGGTTCCTTGCGAACTCCGCCGTCTTCCATCGGGAAATCTCCCGCCCGTCGAGCTCGACCGCGCCGGCAAGCGGTGCCAGATGGCGTGTGATGGTTTTCAAGATGGTCGACTTGCCCGAGCCGTTCGGCCCGATGAGCGCCACGACGTCGCCCGCGCGAACCTCCAGCTCGACGCCTTCGACTACGACCTTCTTGTCGTAGCCCGCCGACAGGTCGCTTATGCGGAAAAGCGGCGCTCCGTCAGCCTTCGTTGCGACCGGGGTTTCGAGGTTCGACTCCCCTCTGAGCGTTTTGGGCCGCGGCATGAATTCCCCCATCTACCTCACTCGTTTCTTCAACATGAGTGCGATAACCACCGGCGCGCCGAAGATGGCGGTGACGGCGCTGATGGAAAGCTCGACGGGGGAGAACAGCGTGCGCGCGATCAAATCGCAGCCCGCGCAGAAGATGGCGCCTCCCAAGAAGCACGCAGGAATCACGCGGATGGGCTTCGACGACTTCAGCGCCGACTTAACGAGATGCGGAACCGCGATGCCTACGAACGACACCGGACCAGCGAACGCGGTCACGCAGGCGGAGAGCATGCTCGCTAGAAGGACGAGCACCACGCGGAAGCGTGCGACGTTCACGCCGACGCTTTTCGCGTAGGCTTCTCCCAGCTGGAAGGCGGAAAGGGGCTTCGATATCGCGAATACGCATGCGCTCACGGTGATCACCACGACCGCGATGACCGCGATGTCGTCCCAGCTCGAACCCGAGAAGCTACCCAAAGACCAGTTGTGCAGGTTCACGATGGACTGGTCGTCGGCGAAGGCGATGAGAAAGTTCGTCGCCGCCGAGCAGATGTATCCCACCATGACGCCCGCCACGATGAGCATGGCCATGGAACTTATGCGCCGTGCGATGAGGAGCACGAAGCCGATGGTGATAAGCGATCCCAGAAACGCTGCGGCCACCATGGCCGGCGAGGACATGGCCTGGTTCGCGCCCAGAAGTACGATCATCGTAAGCGCGACGACGAACTTTGCGCCCGAGGAGACGCCCAAGATGAACGGGTCGGCGATGGGGTTGTTGAAAAACGTCTGCAGCAGGAACCCGGAGAGCGAAAGTGCCCCGCCGAGAAGCACGGCTGAAAGCACGCGCGGCAGACGAATCTCCCAGATGATCTGGATTTCCATGGAATTGGCCGCGCCTCCCGAAAGGATGCCGGGGATGTGGTCTGCGGGCACGAGCACGCTCCCGATGCACAGGTTGGCCCCGACGAGCACGATGAGGGCAACAGCGAGCAGCGCCGTCACGACGCGACACCGCGCGGCGCGCCCCGATTCGTCGTATGTCATGGAAAGCCGGCTTCTCATGGCGCTAGCCGAGCTTCCTCAGATAATGGAAGTTGCTCGCGTCATCGCCGGTGAACGCCCCGTGCAGCTCGTCGATAATGTCGGCGGTGGAAGTCATCTGCTGGTACATGTCGGCGCTTGTGACCCAGACGTTGCCGTTCTTCACGGCTTTGAACTGCGACAATAGCGCGTTTTTGCCTACGAAGTCGTTCAAGGTGGCAACCGATTCGTCGATGGTGCCGTTGTAGACGATAATGTCGGCATCCTTCGCCGTCGCGTAGAAGCGCTCCATTTCGAGCGTTACTGACGAACCTGACGTCGACGCCGTCTGCGCGTCATCGAGCGCGTAGTTGCCGCCTGCAAGCTCGATCATCTGCGCCACGTAGTCGCCCGCCCGCCGCGTGACGGCGGCCCCGTTCGAGTTAATGTAGAAATACGCCACGGTTTTACCTGACGACGCGAGCCTCGACGTTTGCTCGACGCGGGCCTTCTGCTCGTTGAACAGGTGCGCGGCCTCGTCTTCCTTGTCGAACAGGACGCCGAAAAGCTTAATCCACTCGACGCGCCCGAGTGCTTCGGGCTCGCTCGACGACTGTTCGGTGAGCACGACGAGCCCGAGCTTCTGCAGCTTTTCCTTCACATCGGGCGTGTGGTTGATCATGGTGTTCTCGATGGCGAGCGTGCTGCCCGAGGCCGATATTCGCTCGTAGTCGGGCGCGCTGTACTTGCCGCCGTAGGCGATCGCCCCACTTTCGAGTGCGCTTTTGAAGCCCGCGACCGAGCAATCGTCGGCCTTCGTGCCCGACATGAGGATGTTGTCGTTCGCATCGAGCGCGTCGACCAGGCACATCGTCGCCGACGACACGAGGTACACCTTGTTGGCGGGACGCCTTATTACCGCGATGTCGGAGCTCAACCCATCAGGTACCTTTGCATCTTGCGGTACCACGAGGAAGCGCTCCCCGTTCGAAATGCAGATAAGCCGCAGGCCGCCTTCGTACTCGTCGACAGTGAAGTGCTCGGCGTATTCAAGCTGAAGCGCCCCCGTCGGCTCCCAGCCGCAGCCCAAATCGGCGTTGTGGAAGTCGGCCGCGGCGCTTGAAGCCGTTCCCGCAGGGGAGCCGCCGCTTGCATCGTCGCCCGATTTCTCCTTCATGGTGGATGAGTCGAAGTGGAGCGTGTAGTCGATGGTGTGCGGCGTCGACATGGCGACGGTCTCGGCCGACACGGCGATGTCCTCGTCGAGCGTGACGGGTATCTCGAACGTGGAGTTGCCGCCGTCGTTTACGGGTGCGTAGTCCACGCCGTTGACGGTCATTTTGTCGTAGTTCGAACTCGACCAGGTGATGGTCGCGGTGTAGGTGTCGCCATCCTTCACAATTGTGGTGGGTGAGGCGATGCTTGCGCGCCCTGACCCGCCGGAGAGTGAGACGCTCACAGTGTATTCCTGAGAGCCTGCCGTGCCACCGGTCGCGTTCGGGCTCGCACTGCACCCCGCGAAGGGAAGCGCGAACAGGGCGACGAGAACGCAGGCGATCGCGCGCACCGCGATGCTGCGACGCTTCCTGCTTTCCCCCTTGGGAAGAATCGACCGCATGGCGTTACTTCAGTGCGTCGGCGCGCAGATCGACGCCGGCGGATTCGAACACGAGCGTGCGGTCGTACCACTGCTCTTTTCTAATACTCCACGCGGCGCAGGCGGTGTCCTCGTCGAGCGCTTCAACGGGCACGTCGTAGGTGTACTTGCCTTCCGCGTTTTCCACATAGGGGATGAAGTCGGCCTCGCTCGCGGCGGCAGCCTCGTCGCCCGTGCCCATGAAGAGCTTGCCGTAGCCCGTGCCGGAAAGCGTCATCACGCAGTGCATGGAGCCGTTTTCCACGATGAGCTGGGCGTCCACAATCCTGAACATGTTCGAGCTGGAATCTACGGTGATCGGATAGGTGCCGTCGGCCACCTTGTCGGCGGTGATGGGGGCAGCGCTTGCGCCCTCGGGCGCATCGGCCGCCTGTTCGGTCTTTTCCTGGGAATCGGCATCGCTTGCCTTTGCGCTGTCGATTGAATTTCCGCCGCAGCCGGCGAGCGAGAACGCGAAAAGCGCCGCTGACAGGGCGAAGGCGAGGGTTTTCTTCAACATGGAGGGAGGTTCCTTTCAATCGCTTCGACCGCCCGCTCGTGCGGTGGGCGGGCGGGACGCGAATGCAACGGGCATGCGCCGTCGGTCGGGGAAGGCGCATGCCCGTTGCACGGGGACGCGACTGGCGCCCCCGTGCGCGGCGAGTTTACAGCTTGGCGATGGCGTCGTCCACGTGTGAGACGTAGATGTCGTCGACCGCGGCGTTCTGTCCCAGACCCTGGAGCAGGCACGTCACTTCGAAGCCGGCGGCCACGAACTTCGCAGCCCAGCTGTCGGGGTCGGTCTCGTCTGCCATGTCGTTGTTCGCGTGGTCGCCCGCGACCACCATGAACGGCGCGAGCACGGCCTTCTTGTACCCTGCGGCGCTCGCGGCGGCGATAACATCCTCGCAGGTCGGTTCAGCCTCGACGGTGCCGACGAAGAACTGCGTCAAGCCCTCGTTCTTGAACACTTCCTGCATCTTGGCATAGTCGGCGTTGGAATCGGCTTCGGTGCCGTGGCCCATGAGGCACAGCGCCGTCTTGCCGTCGTCGAAGGACGCCATGTTCTCCTTAATGGCGGCGGCCACCTTCTTGTAGTCGTCGTCGGAGGTGAGCAGCGGGTCGCCGAGCGAGATCTTGTCGAACTTGTCGGCGTACTTGTCGAGCTCGTCTTTCACGTCGGCGTATTCCAGGCCAGCCATGAGATGCGTCGGCTGCACGACGATTTCCTTCACGCCGTCTTCCACGCAGCGGTCGAGCGCCTCGGTCATGTTGTCGATCGTGATGCCGTCGCGCTTCTTCAGCTTGTCGATGATGATCTGCGCGGTGAAGGCGCGGCGGATGTCGTAGTCCTGCCAGTACTTCTCGCGGATAGCGTCTTCGATGGCGCCGATGGTGATGTGGCGCGAGTCGTTGTAGCTCGTGCCGAAGCTCGTGACGAGGATGACCGGCTTCACGGCCTTCTCCTTTTCGCTCGATTTCTCGGAACTCGCGGAGGTGCTGGAGCAGCCCGCGAGCGCGACTCCGGCGAGCGCGAAGGCTCCGGTTGCTGCGGCGCCCATGAAGCCGCGGCGTGACATCTGGTCGGACATGGTTTTTCCTTTCCTCGGTTTGCCGGTCCCCCGGCGACAGTTGCTTGTCGGCACAAGCGAAAGAAAAAGCGCACCCCTCGGGGTTCACAAGGAGCTAACGCCACGGCGATGCCGTGAGGAAAAGGCGAAGCAGTCTGGCTTGGGGCGCGAGGCGGTTCGCCCGTGCGTCCTATACAGTAATGTCCCTTGCCCAGGATTCCCACCTGGTTCCCTCCGCAAGCTAGCGCGGGCTGTGCGGGCGCCGCGCCGGTCATTTCCTTTGGCTCTGTTAGACCAGGATTGACATGCCGACCTGCCGGCTAACTCGCCGTCTCCCCGTCGGGCGCCGGCATCTTGACCCTCATCTCGAACGGCATCCCGCCCTCCCGGACGAGCGC